>NZ_JBVJTD010000030.1:0-78127 GCF_055605965.1 Streptomyces sp. NPDC037126 | reverse complement strand
AGGAGCCACGCCGTCTGGCGCAGCAGCGGGAAGGGGATGCGGATCCAGGTCAGCAGCAGGTCGAGGGACAGCAGGACACAGATACCCGCGTCGATCCCGACCGGGAACACATAGGAGAAGTTCCCGAAGCCCTTCTTGATGGCCAGCTCACGGACAGCCGCGTACGAGCCGGCGAAGCCGATGCCGGCGATGATCAAGGCGCCGGACACGACCACGCCGATGAGTATGCGGTGCATCCGAGTCAGCGTCGGCCGTGCTTCCTTCTCCACCGCAGTCACCTCTGTTGACACTCTCCCGACTTGTCGAGCCTTGAACACCCCACACACTCGCATGACTTGGGTGCCTCGAAGACACTCCCCAGCTCCCTGACGGCAAATCGTCGACGAAAAGTGATCCGGGAGCGGCCGTCGCCAACCCCGGTGTCACCGACCGCAGCCACAAGATCACAGAGACGAGTGGCGGCACACCCCCCCGGTAAGACAACAAACGTACTGATTGCCTGAGTTGTCCGCAGCCCGGTTGTTGCTGTGGGGGAGTGATTGCGGCGCAATCACTCCCCCACAGCAACAACCGGGCCAACTCGGCCGCTAAGCTCACGTCCCACGTCAAGCAACAAACCCCACGGAGAAGTCCATGCCTCAGAAACCCGGACTCAAGCGCGATCTGGCAGCCGAGCGGGCGGCGCGCAAGGCGGCTACTCAGCAGGCTCGACTTGTGCCGCAGGGGCTGCCCACCGTGCGGCCCGACCAGTTGATGCCGAGCCCGGAGAACGGGCGCAAGAAGCTCCTCAAAATCGACGAGCTGGCGGACACTCTGCGCTCGGACGGTATGAACACGGCCATGACCGTCATCCCGCCGGATGTGTATGTCGAGGTCTATCCGCAACACAAGGAGGCCGTTGAGGCCCGAGTCGCTGCGGGGGTCCTGTTTGTCGTCCATCACGGCCATCGTCGTCTCGCCGCCGCGCTGGAGGCGGGTCTGAGCGAGGTTCCCATCCTGGTTCGGCGGGACGTCCCCAGTCTGCGCATCGCGGCGATCCAGGAAAACCTCCAGCGCATGGGACTCAACCCGATCGAAGAGGCGCTTGAGTTTCAAGAGGCCCTCAGTGAGGGCGACCAGGACGGGAAGCGTCTTTCCCAGCGAGAGCTGGCTCAGCGGGTCAGCTGCTCCCAGACCTACATCTCTCATCGGGTGGCACTGCTCCGACTCGTGCCGTCCCTCCGCCAGGCCGTCATCGATCACTGGCTGAAGGAGCAGCAGCTCCTGGAGAACTCCGCGGAGTCGGGTCCCGACGAGGGACGCCTTCTGCTGCCGGTACGGGAGGCGGCCACCGTATACGCCCGACTGCGGAACGACCTGCAGGAGGCCTTCGTCCGTGGGGAGCTGACGGCCCAGCAGGCCGCGGCGGCTTCCAAGCTGCCGGCCGACCAACAGGACATCGCCGGTGCAGCGGCTCCGAGTGATTGCGGCGCAATCACCGAAACGGCGCCGCCCACGTCGCCCCTGCCTGAGCCTCGTTCCGGTGAACCCGCTCAGGGGGCCTCAGCGCCGGCCACTCCTACCCTCGATTCGCGCACCAGCCGGCCCGAGCCCACTTCCGCCGGGCAGCCCGATCCCGTGGTGCCATCAAGTCCCGCGCCCAGCTCGAAGGCTGCGCCCACGTCAGCCGCGCCCACGTCCGCTGCCCCCGCTTCAGCCGCGCCCGCTTCAGCAGTGGCGACCGAGGAGCCGCGTGGCGTCATCGTCGTACGCAGCGTCGAGGATTTGGCACTCCGCATCCTGGATCTCCTGAGCGAAGCCGAGATCAAGGACCTGCAGGACCTCCTCTCCTCCTGAAGTCCCGCCCGGATCGCGCCCGCCGATTGCCATGGGCGGGGCGGCTGGTCATCGCACCTGTTCGACCTGTAACCTGCGCCCGGTACGGCTTCACCTTCGGGTCCGCCGTCACCACGTGGCGTCGACCAGTACAGGTCCTTGATTGCGGCGCAATCACCTCACGCCATGGACCCTGTTCCCTCGGGCATCTGAAAACCAAGGTGTGCCGCAGACACAGTGGCACTCTCAGCCCTATGCGTTCGCAAGGGCCCCTTCCATCCGCGCGCGAACTCTCACTGCTCAAGTGATTGCGCCGCAATCACAAGTGGAGGCTCACTCATGACTTCGTCCCGCAACCGCACCGCATCCGAGACGGCAAGCCGCATCGCTCAGGTCTTCGCACTCACCAACCAAAGCGGTGGCGCCGGAAAGACGACGTCGGCTGTCAACATCGGAGCCTGTGCGGCCGATCTGGGTTACACCGTCCTCGTCATCGACGCAGACGCGCAGTGCGATGCGTCGGCGGCCGTTGGCTACGACAACCCCGACGATCTGCCCAACCAGGCCAACCTCTACGACGCTCTCACAGGGGCAGCCAAGATCGAGGACGCTATTGTTCCGGCACTCGCCGGCCCCTACGAAGAGGATCGGACGGCCCAGATTCCGAACCTCTTCATCCTGCTCGGCTCCAGCGCGCTGGAGGAGGCAGAGCAGCTCCTCGCGCCCAAGACCGGCCGCGAGTTCTGGCTCAAGTCGCAGATCGAGCGGATCCGTGACACGTACGACCTGATCCTCATCGACTGCCCTGGCAACCTCGGCTTGATCGTCGTCAACGCGATCGTGGCCGCTGATGATGTCGTGGCCTGTGTGAAGCCGGGCTGGAAGGAACTCCGCGCCCTTACCCGGATGGAGGCGAAGATCGGGGAGATCGGGGAGACCTTCTCCGCGATGGGGGCTGGGGCCGCGCTGTCCAACATCCTCATCGTCGACTGCCCGACCACTCGTAACCAGGGGGCGGTGTACGACGACAGCCAGCAGCAGGCCAAGGAAGCCTACGAGGAACTCGTGTTGCCGACGGTTCGGCGCAGCCCTCGTATCCCCGAGGCCTATGCGGCGCAGAAGGTGCTGCGCTACTACGATCCGGTCACCGAGAACCCGTCGAAGCTCACGCCCCAGACGGCTCTGTCGGCTACCGACGACTACTACCTCGTGACCCAGGCCCTGGGATTCACTCGCAGGTAGTCACGGCAGCACCTGGTGGTTCGGCGGGAGGACTTCGGCCCTCCCGCCGACATCCCTGGGAGAGGCCCATCTCAGCCACCTGTTCCTGCCTTGATGATCTATTCCGAGGGGTCAGTGATCGTAGGCGATGGGCAGGCCCTGAAGGGTGCAGACCAGGCGCAGGTCCAGAAGAAGCGGCTGTGGCTGGCGCAGTAGCCGCATGCAGTAGCCGTATTCGGCCCAACCTGCCAGGTCGGAGCGTATGACGGTCTCGCGGGAGAAGCCGCATTCCATCGGGGTGGAGTCCACGACCGGCCGCCTTGCGCAGCCGCTCACTGTAGCCAGGCGGCTGAAAAACGATCCGGGACACCCTCGTTCTCGTCTCCGCAGGTACCCCTTGGACCACACCACCAGGAGGAACCAGTGTCATACCCGCAACAGCTCACCCCCGAGGAGAAGCTCGCCGACGCGAAGAAGCTGTTGAGCCTCCCGCCTATCGTCGCGATCTGCGGCTCCACCCGCTTCGTGACCGAGATGAACGAGGCCGATCTACGGGAGACCAAAGACGGAAAGATTGTCGTCAAACCGGGCATAGACATGAAGTCGCCGCACGAACTCTGGTCCGATCCTGTCGAGGCCGAGGCGCTGAAGGTTCGACTCGCCGGGCTGCACCAGGCGAAGATCCGGCTCGCTGATGAGGTGCTCGTAGTCGGCGACTACATCGGAGACAGCACCCGAACCGAAATCTCCTACGCCCGGTCACTGGGCAAGCCCGTGCGGTTCACGCACCCCGAAGTCGACCCTGACGCCTGACCACCCGCTATCACCTCGACAACCAGAGCCGGCAGCCCGCCGCCTGACCGGCTCGCAGTGGTTTCGGCCGCCGCCCAGCCCACACCCAGCGGTACTCACCACTCAGACCGCCAAGACCCGCTCGATGCGCCTCGCGACCAAGCTGGGTTCAGTGCCTGTTTCTGATCTGGGCATGACATGATCACCTGCGGCGTCTGGGCGTTTGCCCATCTCAGAGTTCGAACGGCGGGGTTTGGGTGGCGGGGGCGGCTGGTCGACTGCTGCTTGGCGCCGCACCCGGCTCATATTCGGTGCGGTGCGGCCCCGTCCTGCCAGCGGTAGAGGTCGCGCAGCAGGGAAATTTCGGCGCCGTGATGGATCAGCTCCCTGTTGACGTGCAGGACCCTGTTCTCCATGGGAAACGGCTCGGGACTCATCGCGGGCGGATTGTCTAGGTCGGCGTCCGAGAGTTCGCGGACCCCCGCGTTCCATCTCCCGTACATCTCATCGAGCTGTTTTAGCGCCTCGTCAGCGGTCCCCGCGTAGGCGAACGCCTCGGCGTCGAAGTCCAGGCCGCCGAAGTACCATCCGACCCGATAGCCCAGGCACGAGACGATGATGTGCGCCAGCCGCCAGGCAATCGTGGTCACCGGCGCCGGCTCTGGGGCAGGGGGCGCGAAGTCCATCGTCCACTCCCCTGAACCCGCCGACATCGGTGCGGCTGACGTGCCACGTGGGCGGACGCTCCAGCAGCCGCGCACCGGCTCCCAGAAGTACTCCTCGTCGGTAAGACCGTCCAGCCGTGGCCGCAGGTTCTTGCGCCAGTACCAGTCCAACTGCTCCACGAGCCGCTCGCTTCTTGTCATTTCCGCACACTACAGACCCGTCGAGCAGGAGCGTGCCGGCTTGGTGGACGCAGCAAGACTCCGGCTATGCCGTCCGGCAGCGCGACCTGGGATTTCTGGGCAACAGGACACCGGTCTCGATGTTGCCGGTTGCGCTGATGAAGTCGTCGTGGTGGTGCGAGAATTGGGCTGACTTGAGGGCCCGGTGACTTCTCGGTGGCACTGCTGACCGTCAGTGCCGATCGGATCAGTCGCGGTGGGCCTCGCGGGAGGCCGGCTGTCCGCTCCTGCGAGAGCTTCGGCGGGTGATGCGCCTGGTCATCAAGGTGATTGCGGCCCAGGTGATGAGCGATTCGGAGTGTTGGAGAGTTCGCTGGATCTGACCAGCCGGACAAAGGTCAGGCCGGCCGGGCTTCGAAGAGCACGAACCGGACGGTGTCGGCGTGTCGCTGAGCCGCCGGCGATCTGCGCTCGGAGGCACGGGGCATCGGCTGTTCACCCTGCAGGAGCTTGGCCAGTTCGCCGTCGACGTCGACCTTGCCGGTGTCCACGGCTGTCTCGATCCAGTCCAGCGTCGCCCTCACACGTGCGACGTTCTCGTGCACGATCACGCGTTCGTCGTCGCAGAGCTGGCGGTCGCGCATTCCGGGGACGACCCGGCCGGCCGCCGCGACGAACGCATGGCAGACGGTGACCAGGTCCAAGAACTCCACCGACCGGTCGATGTCGCGGATCGCGGGGGCGACGGGGCTGGTCTCCTCGAGGTGCTGCTTACTGCCCCAGATCCACCCCTCACTGGAACAGGTCCTCAGCCTGCGGGCACGGTCAGGGCCACAGCACACAGAGGCGCAAGGCCGACTGGCGGCAGCCGATCAGCCTGCTGCGGGCGCTGGCGTCGAGGATGGCCGAACGGCTGGTCGGGGAAGTCTTCGCCGCGTTGGACGAGCAGAGCGTGACAGTCCCTGGGACCGAGGCGGCCGCGCTCGGCGACCCGGACTCCGGGGCCTGTACGACGGGAAGATCGGCCGGGGCAAGTACCACGCCCGGGCCCGGCCTCGCCAGGGGGGCCGACGTCCTCTTCACCGTGCTCCGCGGCGGCACCTTCCGCGAATCCCAACCAGCCAAGGCACCCGGTTCCGGCGGATACGCAGGCGGCGGAAGCCGCGGAGGTGGGTGCTGGTGCGCTTCACGGACCGGGCGGCGCCGCGGATTCCGCGGGTGGCCCGCGTGGGGGAGAAGACGGTCACCGCCCGGGGCCGGCCTGTCGACTCGCGGCGAAGGGGCTTCTCAAGAGGGCAGCCGTCCATGCTCAACCCCATGCCGAAGGTGCATCGGACTATGATTTCTTGGCTTCATGTGCTATGGGCAGATGCCTGCCGGGGGGGGGACGCCTCCAGACGCATCCCCCTCTCCTCGCCACAGGCCTGAACACAGGCCGCCACGCCCGGGAATCGACGAGGAGGCCGGAGCGCGTACTACCTCGGTCACTGCCCATGCGCTTCTCAGCGCGCACACTGTTCATCACGCCTGAGCGAATGTGCTCGCCAGGTGATGGCGGGAAGATCGGCCTCAGGGGCGCTGAGTGAGCGGATCACTACGAAGCGATGTCCGGTGCTGGGTCGCTTCGGTCGCTTCGGTCGCTGGGCGGGAAGCGGCAGCGACTGAAGGGGAGCGACTGAGGAGTGTTTCAGTCGCTGGTCTTCGAAGCAGAAAAACCGCAGGTCAGAGCGTTGCGATAGAAAAAGCAGCGACTGAAGCGACCGAAGGTCCCCATATATGAGAGACATGGCGTGTGCTCGTGTGCGTCATATATAGAAGCCTTCAGTCGCTTCAGTCGCTGTTCTGGTTGTTGCACAGCCTCTGACCTGGTGTTTTCTCTTGGGCCTGAGACCAGCGACTGAAGCCGCTTCAGTCGCTGCCCCACTGCTTCGGTAGCTGGGCCGCGCCCCTCATGCCCCAACATGAACACGGCGTCAACCCTCTTGCCGAGGTGCTCCCACCTCCACCAGGCCGTATTCGCTAGTCTGTGTCCGTCGTTGAGTCGCTTCGGTCGCTGATGGGGGGTCCTTGTGCCTGCTGAACTGCAGTTCCGTCCCAGCGACTCACCGCAGCCCGCCCGCGGGCCCTCGGTCTCGGAGCTGTCTCTGGCCACCGCCCAGTGGTGTGCCCGACGGGGCTGGCCGGTCCACCCGCTCGCGGCAGGCCGGAAGACCCCGGCCGCAAACTGCAGCGACTGTCGCACGCACCCCCATGCCGCCGCAGGCTGCGCCTGTCTTCGCGAAGGCCGCTGGTGCCACGGCTTCCACGCCGCCACCCTGAACCAGAGCCTCATCAAGCAGTGGTGGGGCGCCCATCCGGAGTTCGGCATCGGCGTCGCCTGCGGAACCGCGGGCCTCGTGGTCATCGACATCGATGCCCATTCCACGGAGACCCCGGCCCGGGACCGGCTCCTGCCGGGCATCCCCATCGGGGACCAGGTGGACCTCACGGGCCTGGCCAACGGCTTCCACACCCTCGCCGTACTCGCCGCCCTGCGAGGCCAGCCCAGCCCGGCCGACGACACCGCCACCCTGCGGGTGCGCACCCCCTCCGGCGGGCTCCACGTCTGGTACCGGGCCACCGACAACCGCCGGTGGCTCTCCTCTGTCGGCTCTGGCAAGGGCCGCGCCCTGGCCTGGCAGGTCGACATCCGGGCCCACGGGAGCTACATCATCGCCCCGGGGACCACCACCAGGCAGGGCTCCTACATCCCCGTCGGCACCACCAGGGAACCGGCGCCGCTGCCCGCCTGGCTGGCCCGGGAACTCGACCGTACGGGCCATCTGCCCGCGCCGAACGTCCCCGCGCCCCGCCCGGTGCCGCCCCGCGCCCAGCAGGCCGTCCTGGCCGCCGGAGGCGGCCCCCAGCACACGCTCGCGGCCGTTCTCGCGCCCGTAGAGGACTGCGGCCAGGTCGCCGAGGGCGCAGGCTTCTCCGAGGCCCTCAACCGGGCCGCGTACACCCTGGGGGGTCTCGTCGCGGCCGGTCGCCTCCCGCGGGAAGAGGCCGAGCAGGCCCTCCGGAGGGCCGCCATGGAAGCGCGCCCCGGTCAGGAGGCGCGCATCGAACAGACCATCCGCAGCGGCCTTGCCGCCGGCCTGAAGAAGCCACTGCACGCCACCGGGAGCCGCTCGTGACATCGCCGCGCCCCGACACGCTCTTCGAATTCGACCCCGAAGCCGTGGCCGCCCAGATCCGTGACCAGACCGCGGCGGCCGTTCCCCTGCCGGCCCAGTCGGCGACGGAACGTCCCCCGCTCGAGGCGACCGCGCACGGGCTGCTTCCCGACACCCTTTCCGACCGCGGCAACGCCAAGCTGTTCGTGAGGCTCTACTCCAACGACTACCGGCACGTGCCCGGCATCGGCTGGTACCGGTGGGACACCACCCGCTGGCAGATCGACGAGGACGACACGGTGCTGTGGGCGGCCGGTGACCTCGCCGAGAACATCGCCACGCACGACGCCCGCGGCGTCTTCACCACCGGTGCCCTCCAGCAGCACCGCCGGCGGGCCCTGTCCACGACCGGCATCAACGCCATGCTGACCCAGGCCAAGTCGGCCCCCGGGATGGTGCTGAACGCCGCCCTGCTGGACGCCGACCCCTATGCTCTGTGCACTCCGGACGGCATCGTCGACCTGCGCACCAGCCTGATCAAGAGCCCCGATCCGAACACGGATTTCCACTCCCGGTCCACCACCGTGAGCCCGCAGCCGATGTCCACCCCCCGCTGGGAGACGTTCCTGACCGACACCTTCGGCAACGACACCGAGGGCCGGGAGATGATCTCCTACCTGCAGCTCCTGCTCGGGTACTCCGTCACGGGCGACGTCGGAGGCCAGGTGCTGCCCTTCCTGTTCGGTTCCGGCAAGAACGGCAAGTCCGTGCTGCTGGACGTCCTGATGAAGCTGCTCGGCGACTACGCGGACGCGGCCCCGCCCGGCTTCCTCATGGCCCGTCCCTACGAGGGGCACCCGACGGACCTCGCCGAACTGCACGGCCGACGCGTGATCGTCTGCTCGGAGGTCAAGCCCGGAGACAAGTTCGACGAGGCCCGCGTCAAGCTCCTCACCGGCGGCGACCGGATCAAGGCCCGCCGTATGCGGCAGGACTTCTTCAGCTTCGAACCCACGCACAAGCTCTGGCTGCTGGGCAACCACCGACCCGAGGTCGGCACGGGTGGCTTCGCCTTCTGGCGCCGTATGCGCCTGATCCCCTTCGAGCGGGTCGTCCCGGACCACCGCAAGATCGACAACCTGGCGGACATCCTCGTCACGGAGGAAGGCCCTGGGATTCTGGGCTGGCTCATCGAGGGCGCTCGGCGGTACCTCGCCGGCGCCCGTGACCTGACCGGCCCCGAGCGGGTACGGATCGCCACCACGGCCTACGCCGAGACCGAGGACCACACCGGCCGCTTCTACGAGGAGTGCTGCTGTCTGGCTCCCGAACTCCGGGCCGAGCAGACGGCGCTCTACGCGGCCTACAAGAGTTGGTGCCAGAATGAGGGGGTACCGGCGATGTCCTCCCGCGCGTTCGCCTCCCGGACCAGGGAACTCGTGGGGCTGGCCTCGCCCAAGGAGATGATCCTGTCCAACCAGCGCAAGCACTACCCGGGCATCGGACTACTCACCGACGAGGAGAGGGAAGCCGGCTGATGAGCTCTCTGATCACTGAGGACGAAATCAGCCACGAGATCGAGTTCGTGTGGCTGGAGGACATCGGCGAACTCGACTACGTCCGCCAGAGCCTCGATCGGCTGCCCACGCGCAAGGGCCGCCCCGCCTACCACCGGGACGGGCGGATGGTGGGCTACGCCCTGCTCGGCCCCACAGCCAAGCCCTCCCGGGCCTCGGGCACGTTCCGCCGACGCGTCTTCTGGCTCCTGCCCCATGACCGTGACAGCCAGCCCGGTGGTCTGTACGCCAAGAGCGCGCCCGCGGAGGCGGTGGACCCCCGCACCCTCGCGCCCCGGGTGAAGGGCTTCAAGACGGAGAGATCCGAGGGCGGTCCGCCCTCCACGGCGATGCAGCAGCTGGGTATAACGCTGCCCCTGTGACGATCCCGGCCGGTGGCCGAGGAGACGGTGAGCAGCCGGGGGAGGGGCGGCCCTGTTCCGGGCGCCCCTCCGGGGACGGCCTCGACGTGTGCTCCCGGGCCACTCGTCTCAGCCGAGGTTGTAGCCAGCGGCGGAACCGTATCGCCGGACTGCGCCCGCCCGCCGGGCCGCCACGGCGGTGAACGGCGACAGGTCCCTGCCGGCGTCGACTCGCGGCCGGCGCCGCGCCGGGACCGGAGCGGCCTGCGGAGACAGGACCGTACGGGCGGCGGGGTCGCGGCGGAACGCGACCAGGGCCGCGTCGTCCAGGGACCGGCCCCCGGTGTGGCGCAGCAGGTCCTCACGGAGGTAGGAGACGAGGGAGTCGGGATCCCCGCCGGGCCAGGCGGCGATGCGCTCGGCGAGCGGGTAGAAGCGCCCCGACCCGTCACGGGCCTCCAGGACCCCGTCGGTGCACAGCAGCACGATGTCGCCGGGTGCGCAGGCAATGGTCCCGATCTGTACGTGGGCGGACGAGATGCCCAGCCCCAGTGGAGGCGCCGCCTCGGGAAGCGCGGGGGAGACCACCCGGCCGTCACGGACGATGACCGGTGCGGGATGCCCGCACATGGCGACCCGGAGCGGCCCGTCCTCGTCGGGCACCTCCAGGAGGAGGGCGGTGACGAACTCCTCGCCGTCCCGCGACACGCCGCCCGGATCGGGTACGGCGACCAGGGTGTCGTCCAGGGTGGCCATCAGGTCGTCGAGGGCGGGCGTCTGGTGTGCGGTGGCGTGGAAGGCGCCCAGCACGAGCGCCGCCTCACCGACGGCGTTCATGCCCTTGCCCCGCACGTCACCGATCAGCAACCGGGTCTTCTTCCCGGACCGTGCGGCGGCGTAGAGGTCACCGCCCATGACCGCCTCGGCCTCGGCCGCGAGGTAGACGGAGGCGATCTCGATCCGCCCCAGCCGGTCGGGCAGGGGCCTGAGCACGGCCTTCTGCGCAGCGAGTGCCAGGGACCGCGCATGGCTGTAGCGCCGGCTGTAGTGCTCGCGAATGTGCGCGAAGACCACGACGAACGCGGATACGGCGATCAGGGCGGCGATCTCCACGGTTCCGTGGGGATGAGAAGGCCTCGTGTCCTGTATGTCCGCGGCGATCTCGGCCGCCACGGCCAGCACCCCGATGGCCGCGGTGGCCCGGGGGCGGGCGAACGAGGCGGTGATCGCCGGCGCCACGACCAGAAAGGGCGTCATGCTCACGTCGGACGGGGTCAGCACGTCCACGAGCGTGATGACCACGATCAGCAGCACGGGGACGGAGACCGGCCAATACCGCCGCCCGCGGCCCCAGCCGGCAGGAGGTGCGGGACTCACGACCTCCCCTGTCAGGGCCGGCCGGCTGCTCCGGTTGCACCCGCCCGTCTCATCTCCTGGGGTGACCGGTGAGCGGCGGCGGATGCCTCGCAGGGCGGTGGTGTGGAAATCGTCCACGAGATGACCTCGCCTCGACTCGACATGTCCTTCCTGAACCAGATTGCCGAGGAATGCGCCGATTCACGCTAGGTGCTTTCCCTAGGGTGTCGCCCGGGTGTCCCCTTCGCCGGCCCCGGCTCCGGAAGGAGGGGGCCGGACCGGGGACCACGGTGCGGTGCGGGGTTTCACGGTGCGGCGAGGGCGACCGTCGGCGAGGTGCGGGCGGCACGCAGCGCCGGATACAGCCCCGCGATCATGCCGATCACCGCGGTGGCTCCCACCCCGCCGGCCAGGGCGGCCAGGGGGATCGCGGTGGGCCAGCCCTGGCTCACCGCGTACCCGGCGGTAACGCCCGAGCCGAGGGCCGCCCCGGTCAGCCCGCCGAGGCAGGACAGCAGCAGCGCCTCCACGAGGAACTGCCGGGAGATGTGCCGTCGTGCCGCGCCCAGGGAGCGGCGCAGACCGATCTCCCCGCGCCGCTCCATCACGGCGATGACCATGGTGTTGGCCACGCCGATCCCGCCGACGAGCAGGGCCACCGCGCCCAGCCCGACCAGCAGCCCGGTGAAGGAGGCGTCGGCGGCCTGCCGGGCCTTCAGCGCGTCCGAGGGCCGGCTGATGGCGACGTACTGCGGGTTTTCCGGATTGGCGGCCCGGGCCAGCATGCCCCGCACCGTCGTCACGAGGTCGTCCGCGGAGCGCTCGTAGACCTGGGTCGGATGGCCGTCGTAACCCAGGTACCGCTCGGCCGCCTTGTTGGTGACGAGCACGGACGTGTCGAGGCCGGGGGCCAGCGGGGCCGGATCGAGGATGCCGAGCACGGTGAAGTACCGGTTGCCGATCCACACCTGCTCTCCCGGGTTCGTGACGCCCAGCCGGGACGCCGCGCGCCGGCCGAGGACGGCCGTCGGGTAGCGGTCCGGGGCCTGGTTCAGCCAGCCGCCCCAGTTCATGGTCGCCTTCAGGGTCCGCAGCAGACCGGTGTCGGTGGCCAGGACGGTCAGTGAGTTCGTCTCCGCCTCGTCCACGTGCGCGTTGCGGTAGGCGTTGACCTCCTGCAGATTTCCCGTGCCGCTGACGGCGTCCACACCGTCCGCCCGGGCGATGGTCTGCACGGCGGTCACGGGCAGCGGAACCAGAGTCCCGGTGTCCGGGTTCGTCCCCGGTGCCACTACCAGCAGGTTGGTGCCGAGCTTGTTCAGCTCGGCGTTCAGCTGGGCCTGGCTGGAGGCGGAGATGCCGATGACGGCGATCATCGCGGCGATGCCGATGGCGATGCCGGCCGCGGACAGTACGGCGCGCAGGGGCCGGGTGCTCAGACCGCTGGCGCCGAGCCGCATCAGGTCCGCGGCCCGCAGGCGTGAGTTCGTGAGGTCGGCGTGGCTCATCCGTGGCCTCCGGCCGCTTCGGGTACGGGGGCTGCGGTCACGGTGTCACGCAGGAGGCGCCCGTCACGCATGACCAGCCGCCTCGGCAGGCTTTTCGCCAGGTCGTTGTCGTGCGTGATGACCACCACGGTGGTGCCGGAGGCGTTCAGTTCCCGCAGCAGGCTCACCACCAGGGCACCGGCCTGACTGTCCAGCGCCCCCGTGGGCTCGTCCGCCAGCAGCAGCGCCGGGTCGCCCACCACGGCCCGGGCGATCGCCACACGCTGCCGTTCGCCGCCGGAGAGCTGGTGGGGCCGGTGGTCGAGGCGGTGGCCGAGCCCGACCCGGTGCAGGGCGGCGGCGGCGCGGTCACGGCGCCGCCGCCGGGGCAGGCCCGTGTACAGCAGCCCGTCGGCGACGTTGTCCAGGGCCCGTGTTCCCTTGGCGAGGTGGAACTGCTGGAAGACGAAGCCGATGCGGTACGCGCGCAGGGCGGACAGCTTCCGGTCGTCGAGGCGGTCCACCTGGTGCCCGTCCACGATCACCTGGCCCGAGGTGGGACGGTCCAGGGTGCCGACGAGGTTGAGCAGGGTGGACTTGCCGGATCCCGAGGGCCCGACGACGGCGAGGAGTTCCCCGGCCGCGATCGTCGTCGTTACGTCGGTCAGCGCGTCGACCCGGTGGGGTCCCGATCCGTAGGCCCGGCCGGCTTGCCTCAGGGTCACCACGGCGTCGCGGGAAACGCGCGGGGCCTGCGTGGTGTCATGGCCGAGAGCCGTCACAGTTTGGGCACCCCCACCCGCATGCCTTCCTTGAGGTCCGGGCCGCTCACCTCGACGCGCCCGTTGGCGAACGCCCCGGTCTTCACCGGCACCAGCTTGACGATCGCGCCGTCGACGACCTCCACCGTGTAGCCGTCGCCGGAGTCCGGCATGAGCGCGGTGACCGGGACGGACAGCACGTTCCGGACCACGGTCCGCTTCAGCACCACCGCCACGTCCGCGTTCTGGAGCTTGGCCACCGAGTGTTGTGAGGCCAGCTGAACGGTGATCGGGACGACCTTCTTGTCGCCCTCAGCGTTCTTCAGGGTGCCGACCGACGAGATGGCTCCGGGTGTCCGTGTGCCGTCCGGGAGTTCGACGTCCACCTTCGCCCCCTTGACGGCCATCTGCTGGTCCTCCTCGGGGACCTGCGCCGAGACGAGCTGCTGGGATCCACTGGCGCGCAGCACTTCCTGCCCGGCGGTGGCGGGATCACCCGTGTGCGCCTGGACGTCCGCGATCCGCAGCGGGCCCGATGCGAACACCACCCGGCCCAGCTCGATCCTGCCGGTCTGCGGCAGGCCGGTGTTCTTCTGCCAGCGCTTCACCGCGGCCTCGGTCTTGCCGCTGAACTCGTCGTCCACGGTGAAGCCGGTGTAGCCCAGCTCGGCGAGGCTCTCCTCCAGCATGCGGACGTCCTCGCCGTCCGACATGCCAGGCTTGAACTCCCGCCATGCCGGGAGTGCTCCGTGCAGCAGGATCACGGGTGTGTCGTCGACCGAGTAGAGCCGCCGGCCCATCTCGACGACGCTGTTGCTTCCGGGTACCCAGGTGATGACCCCGGCGAGGTGGTTCGTGATCCCGCGGGCGCCGGAGAAACGCACCGTGCCGGGTGTGATCACCTGCGACACCAGGTCCCCCCGGGCGACCTTCTCGGTGGCGGCCGGCAGGTGCCGTTTCGAGGCGGCCGGCCGGTCGGAGGGGTCCGCCCGCAGGAACGCCGTTCCGGCGACGACCGCGACGAGCACCACTCCTGTTGCGGCGGCGACGACGACGAACTGCCGGCGTCGGCCGCGGGGAGGCGTCTCGGTCACTTGTCCTGCCCCGTCTTGATGTACTTGTCCATCTCGTCACTGATCGAACGGCAGGCCTTCTGGGCCAGCTTGAACGCCGGGTCGTCGCCGTTCAACGCGATGCCTCCGTTCTTCGGCTTCGGGGGCTCCCAGCCGTGGTCGCGCTCGCACTTGAGGAGCTTGACCCTGAGTGCGTCAAACTTCTCCGGATTGGTGATCGTGACCCCACCACCGGCCGTTTGGGGTCCGGCGCCGCCGCCGCACTGCTTCTTGGCCTTGTCCAGAACCGTCTGCGGCACGCCGTCGGGTACTCGCGGTTGCTCGCCCGGCTTCGGATCCTCGACCTGGACACCGTTCTTCCGCATGCAGGCGGCGAACTCGACCCCGTCCGAGCCGCTCCCCGACGAGGAGTCGTCGCCGCTTCCCTGTGAGCCCTTGCCCGCCGAGGAATGGCTGCCGCTTCCCTCCTGCTTGCCGCTGCCGCCGCAAGCCACCGCACCAGCTCCGAGCAGCAGTACGGCAGCCGAGGCGGTGAGTCCCCGGGACCAGGCGTGAACCCGCGTGTACATGGGCGCCTCCAGACGCCGGCCCCGTGACGTGGGGGCCGGCACAGACGAATGTGGACGCGGCAGCGGAAGCCATGGAGGACCATCAGTCCCGGCTGCCGGCCGCGGCCCCATTCGAGCAGGGACCCGGTTGCGCGGTGCTCAGGAGAATTCCTTACCTCGACGCAATACGCGCGCCGCGCGCCACCGTGGCCCGGCGGGGCCTCCCGGTCGGGGTGCGCCCCGACGCACGACGCGCCGGAGGTGACGGTGGGGAGGGCAGGTCCGCTCCGATCCGTGCCGCGGGGAGTCGTTCACCCGTGGTTTCCGTCCCTGACCGACGTAATAAACAGACGCCAACCGGTCGTCGAAGAGTCAGACCAGGAATGGATTGGACCCGATTTCCGGAAATGCTCATCGCGGGTGAGCGATTATCTGCGGGAAATACCTCGGCCGGCCGCGGAAATGGGGCGGATGAACCCCTTCCCGGGCCGGCCTGCGTCGGCTCGCTCACTACGTGATGCAGTGGTGTCCCACGCTCGCGCAGTTTCACCGGCGTCGAGGATCGTCAGACCTCCAGGCTATTCGCTATGCGCTTGAGAGCGTGCCGGGCGAGAGCGAGATTGCTGCGGGACCGGTCGAGCGCGAGGTAGATGAACAAGCCCCCGCCACTGCCCGTGGTCAGGCGAATCAGGTGGTACTGCTCGCCCAGGGTGATCAGTATGTCCTCGACCGAGTCGTTCATCCCGAGGGCGTTGAGCGTGCGGCTCTTCGCCCGGACGACCTCGGTGTTGCCCGCCGCCGCGACTTCCAGGTCGAGGTCCCGGCCACCCCCGAGCGTTCCCAGGGACATACCGCTCTCACAATCGACGACGGCCACGCCGATTGCGCCGTCGGTCGCCATGGCTTCCTTCAGTGCTGTCTCGATTCTCATGCTAATACCCTTCTTGACGGGATGACACTGATGGCACGTCAGAAAATGGCTCGACAGATGACCTTTTCCGATGTTTGCCGACTAAACTAGTGTGCTTTCCAGCTCGTCGTGAAGTGTCGGTGAAAGGGAATTCGGGTGCCGATCGAGAACCTACTGCGTACTCTTCTCGACGAGCCAGGCGTAGCCGGTGCCGCCCTGGTGGACGCGGTCACCGGACTGGTCTACAGCGCGGTCGGACATGCCCCGGACGCCGAGGAGTGCAGCCGTTTCGCCGTTCTCGTCGACGACCGCCTCCAGACGGCGGGGGCTCGGGGAGAGCTGGAGAGCATCGTGGTCACCGGTGCCCACCACCAGGTCGTGCTGCGGGTGCTCTCCCGTCAGGGGGACCCGCTGCTGCTGGCGGCGGCACTGGAGCGCGGGCCCGCGAACCTGGCACTCCTCGCGCGCCACATCGAGCGCTGCGGCGCGGCGGTGACGGGATGAGCCGGCACGCCAGTCGCCCCCGCAGCCTGTTCGCCCTGCTCGAAGAACTCCATGAGGAGCGGTGCACCGGGACCGTGGTGGTGACCGGCAACCCCGGTGGGCGGGTCCATCTGCGTGCGGGACGGATCGGTGCGGTGGAAACGCCTGGGGCACCCGGTGCTGAAACGATCCTCCGGAGTTCCGGTCGCATCGCCGAGGAGGCCTGGAAGGCCGTCTCCGCGCAGGCCGGGGCGGAGGAGGGCCGGCTCGCCGCCGACCTGGAGGGGGCCGGCCTGCTCACCCGCCCGGAGTTCGACGTCGTCTGCGCGGCGGCCCTCTTCGACGGCGCCTTCGCCCTGATGGTCAGTGAGCTGGAAAGCGGAGAGATCACCGAGGCCGTGCCCGTCGCCTGGGCGGGACCGTCCTACACACCGAGGAGGGTGACGACCGAGACCAAACGGCGCCTTGCGGTGCTGGCCGGCATGTGGGGCGGGCCGCCCACGGAACTGGCCCGTCTGCGGGTCCGTCCGGCACCGGGGCTGCCCGCACGGATCCCGGACCGCTACGCGACGGTGCTGCGCGCCGCCAACGGACGCCGCACCCCGCGCGACATCGCCTTCGCCCTGGGCCGCGGCACCTACGCGGTGATGCTGGATCTCGCCCGGATGAACGAGCTCGGACTGGTCCACCACGATCGTCCCGCCCCGGCGGGCGGCCGTCCGAGCACCGCGCCGCGCGACCCCGGACAGGGCCCCGCGGACGCCGGCACACCCGTGGCAGCGGACTCCGCGCTGCCACGGCGGACACCGGGTGCACAGCATCCGCACCGAACGGTCAGACGATGATCCCGGTCGAACACGACGCGGCGGCGGACGACGGCCCGTCGTCCCTGTCCGTGAGACTGTCGCCCGGCGAACCCGGGGGCGACGCCCGCGCCGGCCGCCCCCTCATCGCACGGCGCGTTCCCGGAGCCGCCGTGAAACGGCCGGCTCCCGGGGACCTCGCAGACCACCAGCCCGACGTCCTGCTCCTGATGCGTGTCCGAGCAGGTCTGAGGCGTCTTCTCTGAGGCAGCCCGTAATGCGCCGCCCCTCACCCCACCAAGGAGCATGCATGTCCAGCGTCCCCACGCACGCACCCGTCCTCGAAGTCCTGGCCGCCGTGCGCGAGAACGTGATGGGAGTGATCGAATCGGTTCTGTCCACCGTGGACGGACTCCTCGTCGCCGCCGACGCCGAGACGGTCCACCCCGAGTCCGTCGCGGCCCTGTCCGCCTCCGCCCACAGCCTCGGCCGACGTCTGGCGGAGGAGGCCGGGGGAGGAGGGCTGCGGCACCTGGCCACGCGCAGCTCGGGGCGCCACATCGTGATCGAGGCCGTCGGCGAGAGGGCGCTGCTCACCGTCATCGGGGACGAGGGTCTGGACGTGGTCGGACTCGATCGCGAACTGCGCGGAACCATCGAAAGGCTGGAGGCCATCCTGCAGGGCGACGCGTCCACCTGACCTCCCGCATGAACATCGTTGGCACCGGGCCCAGTTCGGCGACTTCGCTGACCGCCATGAGCCCGTCGCCGAAGAGCGATTCCATGACTTCCGTGCCGGGTGTTCGTTCGGGATCCGCGCAGGCCGCGCGACATCCTGTGCCATTTCCTCGCCGCCGTTCCCCAGAAGCCGCGGCCGGTCCTCCCGGGTCTCCCACGCGGCGCCGAGCCGTGCCTCCTGGTGCGTGTCGAGCCGGCGCAGAAGGCGTTCGCAGCTCATGTATTCGCTGTGGACTGGGAGGCATGCCGAGACCCTGATGTGCGCATGAGGGCCACCGCCTTCCCCTTCGTTCGTCCGGAGGGGCACCCCGCCGGCCTCAGGAGGCCGGTCCGCCGTCGCGCACGGGCCGCGTCGATGACGCGGGCGCACGGGTCCGGGCTCGTTCCGGCATGCCTGGCGGACGAGGTCCCCGGCCGCGGCCGCGGTGCGGCGCGGGGGCGCCCGGCGGAGGGTGAGCGCTCAGGAAGGCTGAGCGTTGTGGATCCTGCCGCCCCCGGGCGGGCCAAGACCGCCGGTCCCGTTCGCCCTCGACGGGTGGCGGTCCCGGCCTGCAGCGCAGCCCCGCACCGCGCCTCGGGGGTGGGGGGTGACGGCGCGAACCCCGCCAGGCGCCGGCGGGGACGGCCGCTCCCGTGGTCAGGGGGCCGAAGCCGCGAAGGTACTGTGCGCCGATGACCACACATTCGAACACTTCAGCGGGTTGGTATCCCGACCCCAACGGAGCCGCCCGGACACTCCGGTACTGGGACGGGTCGCAGTGGACCGAGCACACGGGGCCGGCCCAGCAGGGTGCCGAGCAGGCCGGGTACGGCGTTCCCCCGCAGGCCGGCGGGCACCTGCCGCAGCAGTGGGCCGCCGACCCGAAAGTGCAGCGCCAGGTGCAGCGGCGGGCCGGGGTCGCGGCCGCCGGCCCCGGTGGCGGCACCCTGTTCACCGAGCCGGTCCTGGTGGTGAACCAGAAGGCCAAGCTGGTCGAGGTGACGAACGAGTACACGATCATGGACCAGAACGGCCGGCCGATCGGCTCGGTCACCGAGGTAGGCCAGGGGAAGCTGAAGAAGCTCCTGCGCTTCGCCACCAAGTGGGACCAGTACATGACCCACAAACTGGAGATCCGCGACGTCTACGGTCAGCCGCAGCTGCTCCTGACCCGGCCGGCGAAGATCTTCAGGTCCCGGGTGATCGTGACCCTCCCGGACGGCTCGGCCGTCGGCGAGATCGTCCAGCAGAACGTGTTCGGCAAGATCAAGTTCGCGATGAACGCGGACGGCCGGCAGGTCGGCGCCATCAAGGCGGAGAACTGGCGGGCGTGGAACTTCGCGATCGTCGACCACGCGGACAACGAGGTGGCCCGGATCACCAAGACCTGGGAAGGCCTCGCCAGAGCGGCGTTCACGACCGCGGACAACTACGTCCTGCAGATCCACACCCAGCTGACCGAGCCCCTGCTGAGCCTCGTGGTGTCGACGGCCCTGACCGTCGACACCGCCCTCAAGCAGGACTCACGCTGAGACGACCGGTCCGGCCCCCGACCGAGCAGCACGATCACGGTGGGCACCGCGTCACGACGCTGCCCACCGGTACGGCGGGGACGCCCGGCCGTACGGCCGCGGTGCCCGTCGTACCGTGCTGTCATCCGGAGTCCTGCGGCGCGGTCAGCGGGCGGTCGTTCCGCAACTCGTCGAACAGCCGGGCCGACTTCCTCCTGTCCCACTTCACCACGCTTCCCTTCGGGGTGGAGATGCCGACACCCGAGACGGGGACGTTCAGCTGCGCGCCCCGTCCCGCGGACACGCTCTTCACCGCGCGGAACATCGTGACGAGGCCGTCCAGGCTCATTCCCTTGTCGACCACGAGACTGCCCAGGCCGGCGTGCAGTGCCGGAAGGATCTCGGTGGGGTCGAGCAGGGTGCGGGGCCGTGCGGCCCGGTGGGCGAGCGCCGAGAGGAACTTCTGCTGGTTGCGGGTGCGGCCCAGATCCCCGTGCGCCTCCTGGTGCCGCTGACGGACGAAGGCCAGCGCCTGGGCGCCGTCGAGCAGGTGACAGCCCCTGCTGAGATCGGCGCCCGACTTCTCGTCCCTGACCGCGTGGTCCAGGCACATCCGCACACCGCCCACGGCGTTCACGATGCCCACGAAGCCCGCGAAGCCGATCTCCACGTAGTGGTCGATGTGCAGGCCGGTGTTGTACTCGACGGTGCGGACCAGGAGTTCGGGACCGCCGTAGGAGAAACTGGCGTTCAGCTTGTCGTGCGTGGGCGGCGGGGTCTTGCCCGTGTCCGGGTCGGTGTGGCGGGGGATCGTGACCCACGAGTCGCGCGGCAGGCTGACCATGCTGGTCCCCTGGGCGCCCGTGTGCAGCACGATCATCGAGTCCGTGCGCCGGCCGCCGCCACCCCCCACGTGCAGGTCCCTCACCTCGTCGGCGGAGAGCCCGTCGCGGCTGTCGGAGCCCACGATGAGGTAGTTGGTGCCCTTGCCCGCGGGGGGACGCACCCCGTAGGCGTCCAGATCGACGACGTTGTCCAACTGCGTGTCGGCCCATACGTACGTACCGGCCACCCCGGACACGAGTGTCGCCAGCACGACGCACACGATCGTTCGCAGCTTCCTGCCGCGCCTGCCGGGCCGGGCGTGCGCGCGCCGGGGGCCGTAGCGGGAACTGGGGCGCTCGGCGAAACGGCGGAGATCGACGACGGGCCCGGTCCGCGCCCCCCGGGGCTGCTCCCGGGGCGGATCCTTTCGTGCGCTCATCGTGCCGGCACACTCCAGGGCGGACGGGCCTGGCCGGGCTCGTCCAGCAGGTACGGATCGGCCGTGCCGCTGCGCTCCATGCTGTGCCATCTCAGGCGCGTGCCCAGCAGCGCCGTGACGACCGACTGGATGACCACCAGATACATCAACTGCCGGTACACGAAGATCTGGAGCGGCAGCACCCACAGGGTGCCGAGCCGCTCGCGGTCGAGGCGCAGGGCGTACCCGGCGGAGAGCATCTGCGCGGCGAGGAAGCCGAGCCAGATCGCGATCGCCCCCGCGGGGGTGCGGAAGAGCACCCCGTACAGGGCGAAGACGTCCGCCACCGGCGCGCACAGCGGCAGCACGACCTGGAACAGGGCGAGATAGGCCAGCGCGCGACGGCCGAAGCGCCCGGCCGGTCCGGTCTCGATCAGGGCGCGGCGGTGCTTCCACATCGACTGCAGCGTGCCGTAGCACCAGCGGTAGCGCTGACGCCACAACTGGCCCAGGGTGTCGGGGACTTCGGTCCAGGCGACGGCCGACTCCTCGTAGACGACGCGCCAGCCCGCCCGCCACAGCGCCATCGTCAGGTCGGTGTCCTCGGCCAGGGTCTCGTCGCTGATGCCGCCGATGCCCCGCAGCGCGTCCCCGCGGAAGGCGCCGATCGCGCCCGGCACGGTAGGCATGCACTCCAGGACCTCCAGCATCCTGCGGTCCAGGTTGAAGCCGATGACGTACTCCAGGTGCTGCCATCTGCCCAGCAGGCTCCGCCGGTTGCCGACCTTGGTGTTGCCGCTGACCGCTCCCACGGCGGGGTCGGCGAGCGGCTGGACGAGGCGGGCCAGCGCCTCGGGCTCGAAGATGGTGTCGGCGTCGACCATGACCACGATGTCGTGGCGGGCGTGTGCCAGACCGGTGTTCAGGGCCCGGGGTTTGCCCGCGTTGGGCTGCCGGACGACGGTCACCCGGGCGTCGCCCACGGCCTCCGCTATGGCGGCGGTGGCATCGGTCGAACCGTCGTCGATCACGATGATCTGCAGGTCCGCATGGGTGGAGGCGAGCAGCGAGCCGAGGGTGGAGGCGATTCCGGCCTCCTCGTTGTACGCGGGGACCAGCACCGTGACCGGGTCCGGGACCGGCCGCGGCCCCGGCGCGCCGGTCCGGGCGGCGTGTTGTCTGCGCACATGGGCGCGGGCGAACAGCACGAGCATCAGCAGTCGCAGGACGCCGAGCACACCCGTGGCGGCCAGTGCCCACGCCATCGCCGCGGCGAGGGAGTGGCCGAGCCGCTGCGTCACCATCAGTCCCACGCCCTGTGCGTGCAGGCGTGTGGCGGCCGGGCGGACCGCCGAGGGTATGCCGAGCCCGCCGCTGACGGTGGTGAACCGCGACACCCGAGGGTCCCGCAGCAGCGTGCGGGCCTCCCGGTAGCCGAGGTCGGTCTGGCTGAACTGCGCGACGACACCCTGCCCGGGCCCGCGGGTCGGGGGGTCCGCCGCGACGATCAGATAGCCCTGGGCGGCGGCGTGCTCGGCAGCCGTCCACTCGTCTCCGCAGAGCGTGTCCGCGGACGTGGTGTGCGGCAGCCTCAGCAGGGTCGTGCCGACGTCGGCCGCACCGGCCAGAGCCGTCTGGGTGAGGGACAGTTCCAGCCGGGCGCGGACCGGTGACGCGGCGCCCAGGTCACCGCCGGTGTAGGTGTAGGAGCCGATCTCGTGACCCTCACGCACGATCCGACGGGTCAGCGCCGGATACCGGGCCGCCAGCCTTCCGTACACGAAGAACGTCGCGTGCACGTGGTGCCGGCGCAGCAGGTCGAGCAGCCGCGGGGTCCACGTCGGATCGGGTCCGCCGTCGAAGGTGAGCGCCGCGGTCCCGGGCGGCACGGAAGCGGTCTGGACCCCTCCCGCTCCGAATCGCAGCACGGGTCTTCCGGTGTCCGCCTCGCGCGGTATCGGGGCGCTGCACGGCACCCGCGTGCGTGCGGCGTCCACCTGGTGCGTGGTCCAGCCCTCGAAGACCAGCGCCACCGCGACGACGGCCAGGACGAGCAGGAACAGCAGCCAGTGGGCGCGCGGTGGACGACGCACGGCGGCGTGCCGGCTCACCGCCGGAACTCCCCTCTCAGTGGCCGCGCCGACCGTGCCGGTTCATCGTGCTCCGGGCCCGCCCCGGTCCCTGGGCGGGCCCGTGCGGCGGCGCGTACGTCGCCGCCCCGTGTCCCCGCGGGCGCGGCAGCGTCGGGGGCCGAGGGTGTCGGTCCGTTCAGGCGGGCCGGGGTCGCCGCGACCGGCCGCCACAGCCCGGCCACCAGGGAGCCGCAGAAGACGAGGTAGCCGAGGCAGGCGGCCGCGATGCCCGTGGCGGTGGCGGTCAGCACCCGCCGGCGCCACCCCGAGCGGTCGATGAACACGGGCCGGCGCAGGGCGCGGCGGCGCCTTCCAGGCCGTGCGGCGCGATGCGACCCGTGCGGCGGGGCGCCGGGTGTCGTGCGGGACCTCGAGGTCCGGGCGCCGCCCGCTGCCGCACGGTGGGCCGGGCGGCCCGTCGGCGCCGACCGCCCGTTGCGGGATTCGCGGACGGGTTGGGGGGTGCCCAGCACAGGCTGCTCCTGATCCTTGTCGCGTGGACGCGACACCTTTGCCGTGTCATGTGCGGGGGCAGAACTGGGCGTCCCGGTGTGTCGCTTCGGGGAGCACTCCCGGAACCCGCTCGCGGTCTCGTGCGGGCGGTTCCGGCGGCGTCCCCCTCGGCGCACACTCGAAGGCACCGGCCCGTACGGGCCTTGTGCGTGACACGGTCGGGATGCCGCCGTCAGCGATCACGCAGCCCCAGACCTTACTAGCCGATCACGTGCCGAACTTGCCCGTTGGCGCCGCCCTTTGGTCCTTTCGGCGCGCCCGTCGACCCGCGGCCCCGGCCCTTGGCGCGGAAAGCCCGACGTGGCCGTACCGATTCGTTTGTCATCCGCACGCGCGGCGGCCCTCAGCGTTCCTTCGGACACTGTCTTTTCGTGCACCGAGATCGAACCGGCCCGGGAAGGCGTGCTGCGAGGTCCGGCGGTTCGCGGCCCGGATGCGCCGATCGCCGAGGCCGAACGGGCTCGCGCGTGACGAGCGTCCCGTGGCTGGACGGGCGCGCCCAGGGCCCCGGCGCCCCCGCCCGGCACACAGAAGGGCTCGGACTCGGTGTGCTGCCGCCCCGGTGCCGGGCAAGGGCCTCACCGGCGGCTCACCCCTCGACGATGATGGTGCCAATGGTCGATTCCGGGCCGGGCCCCTCCGGACGGTCGACCTTCCACCAACCCAGCACCTCCTGGTACTCCGGCTGTGGGATCGCACGTCCTTCGGCCGTCATCAGGCGTCCCTGATACGCCTGGGCGTAACGTGCTCGGACCGAGTAGACGCCGGGTTCGTCGGGAACGACGAGGTCGCACGACACACTTACCCATTCCGCCGGACCCGGGTTGTCCTCCGCCAGCGCCTCGACGTGCGTGCCGGCATTGACCACCTTCAAACCGCCCCCGCTGCGCTGCTTCCCGTTCCATACCGACGCCTGGGCTCGGTCCTGGCCCGCCAGTCCGACGATCACCTGGTTGATGGCGTTGCCGCATCCCGCACAATCGTGCAGCACATCGAAACCGAGCTGGTGGGAACCGCCTCCTCGGACTCTCACCACGTCACCCCGGCCATCGATGCTCACGTTGCGGATCTTGAACCGCGACGGCTCCACCATCTCGGCGCCGTGAGTGGGAGCCGTGGTTCGGTGGACATCGCTGTGGCTCATCTTGTCGCTCATGTGCCAAGTGAACAGGCAGCCACTGACAAGGGCCCGGTCCGCAAGCCTCGTCCCCCGGTGCTGAACGGTTACCAGTTGCCCAAGGCCCTCAGACCGACCCGGGCCGGACGGTCCTCGTGCGTCGGCGCTCGTAGTACGTCGGCCACAGCACGACGAGGACGAGCAGCCAGACGAGGGTCGCGGGCCGGACGTTCGGTGCGAGCGCGGCCAGGAGCAGGGGGAGGGCGCAGCAGGGGAGGGCGACGGCGGGCAGCCAGTGGTTCTCCCGGCGGGCCCTGGGGAGCCAGGTGAGCCCGCTGAGCAGGAAGTACCCGGACAGTGCCGAGCACATCAGCCAGCGGGTGCCGTCGGGGAGCCGGTCGAGGTGACCGACGGCGGCGCCGAGGGCCGCGGCCAGCGCCGCGAGGCAGCCGGACATGAAGCAGTGCAGGGGGAGCACCGCGCGGGCGGGCAGCACCCCTTCGGCCAGGTACGGCACGCCCGCGTAGCCGCGCCGGAACGACAGTGACCAGAGCGCGGCGAGCAGGACGAAGGCCGCGGCGGCGAGTGCCCCGAGGCTCTTGTCCCACTCGGCGTCGGAGGCGGCGTCGATCACCTGGGCGACGCCTTCGCCCAGCACGATGATGACGAAGAGGCCGAGCCGCTCACTCAGATGCTCCGACTGCGACCGGGCCACGGTCAACGGTCCGGCGAAGGGCTGCCCCCGGCGTCGGTCGTCGGACTGCTCACGACTCTCGCGCTGTTCGACGACGTCGCGCGCGGAGACGGCGAACGTGATGTACAGGTCCAGGGCGAGACCGAGGGCCCACAGCCAGTACCGCAGGGGAGCGGGCGCGAAGACGGACACCGTCCACGGCACCACGCCGGCCGAGATCTGCGCGGCGGGCCAGTCGACGAGGACCTCCCGGCGCCGCTGCCAGGCCCGGGTGGCCAGTATCCGGGTCAGCACGTAGGCGGCGGCGAAGATCCTCGCGTGCTCACCGCTCTCGTGCACGCCCGGCACCGCGGCCGCCATGACCGCCAGGCCGAACATCGCCATCAGCACGGTGCGCGTGCGGGTGCCCTCACCGGCCACGTTCGCGTACAGGGTGAAGCAGGCCCACGCGGTCCACAGGGCGAGGAACAGCAGCGCGTAGAGGCCGAGGTCGGCCGGTGCGGGCGCACCGTGGAGCAGGTGTGCGATCTGCGCCACTCCCGCGACGGCGACGAGATCGAAGAACAGCTCCAGCCAGCTGGCGTGCCGCTCCTCCTGCGGGGCAGCCTGTGCCGCCGGTCCCGGTGGAACGTCGTTCACGTCACTCCTCTGCCTGGTCCACGCGTGTCCGCGCCCGGCCGTGCCCCGGCTCCGCGGGAGACGACGCCGTGCGTGGCGGCACACCAGGGCGAAGACCGTGCCGGATCGCGGGGGGACCCGATAGTAAGCGACGGCACCGGGCGGTGCCGCTCGACGGGAGCGACGGTGCCCGGTGCCGCTTATCGTGTGGGGTGAGGTCTGCTCACATCCGGTGTATGTCGTAGTCGCCGAACGGCGCCCACCACTTCTGGCCCAAGCCGCCGTTGCACGCGTACAGCTGCAGGTGGCTGTCGCCGCCGGTGGTGGATCCGCCCCGCACTTCCAGACATCGGCCGGACGCGGGATGGTAGATCTGGCCCCAGCGGCCGAGGACCCATTTCTGGCTCTGCCCGCCGTCGCATCGGTACAGGATCACGGGAGTGCCGTCGGTCCTGCCCCCGTTCGCCGCGTCCAGGCACAGTCCGTTCACGCTCAGGCTGTTGTTCGCGCCCATGGTCCACTTCTGGGCACCGGTCCCGTTGCACGAGTAGATCTGGGCGACGGCGGGGGACTTCCGGCTGCCGGACCGGTCGTCCAGGCACAGGCTGCCGTTCGTCTTCTGGTACGTGACGACGCTCTGGGTGGCCGCCTTCGGCGTCATGCGCACGTCGATGTCGCGCACCGAGGTGTTCGTGTCCGTCCCCGTGTTGCTGCTCACGATCTGTATGCCGCGCAGGATGAAGTTCGTGTCCGGGGAGCCCTTGGGGTCGAGGCGGGACCGGTAGCGCTTGAACAGCTCAGTGACATCGTCATGGACCGAGGCCCATTTCCCGTCCGTCGGACGAAGGTCGGTACTGCGCACCATGACGCGGCAGCTCTTGCCGGCGCACTTGTTGTCCCACACGACACTGTCGTGCCCGGAGACCGAAGACCCGGGCGCGGCGAAGTGGATGACGGACAGTACCTGCGGTACGTCCTTGCCCATGTCGGGATTCTCGAAGATGAAGTCCGTGGTGAGCATCGCGCGGTGCTCACCGGCGCAGGTGAAACCGCTGGTCTTGCGGACCTTCGCCGTGTAGGTGGCGTTCGTCTGCCCGTCGCCCAGTGTCACGGACCCGCGGTCGAGCCCCGGCCGCAGCTGGCTGCCCTGGTAGGTGTAACTGATGTTGGTCTCGTGCAGCCCGCAGCCGAGGCCGGCCGCGTGGTTCCGCATGCTCACCGTCCGGGTGCCGGTATGCGGTGAGAAGGAGAAACCCGGCGACCTGCCCCAGTCGGAGTCGTTCCATCCGTAGGTGCCCAGGTCCCAGGTGGGGCCCTTCGCGTTTCCCCGGGTGAACTCCTTGGTGGCGGCGAAGGAGCCGCAGCCGGCGCTGCTGCTGTGCGACGGATCGGATGTCCGTCCGTCGGGAGGATGCTCGACGAGTCGGCCCCAGCAGGCGTGCGACGGCCCGGGGTCGTACAGCAGGGAGTGCGAGCCGGTGTCCGCCGTCGCCGGCTGGAGCATGGGCCACACGGTCGCCCAGACGAGAGGGAGGGCGGCGAAGACGGCGAGACCGACCTTCGCCCGGCGGGGGAGACGCCGGGTCCGGTGCCGGGATCGCCGGGTTTCCCCGCGAGGCGAACCGGTCTCGGAGGGACGGACCCGCGGGTCCTCCTTCCCGGGACCGCGGCCTTCTCGGCGCCGGATACTTCGGGGCAGGACCGCGGCGAGTCTGAGTCTCAATCCAAACACTCCGGTTGTGGGGGGGGGGTGTGCTGCAGAACGGCTCGAAACAGTCGCGGGCGGGGTGTGCGAGGCGAAGGAGGAAGGCGCCCGTCCATGGATGGGGCAGAGCACCGCACGGGGCCGACCCGCCGTGATCCCCGCTCGCGAATCAAGCACTTCGGCCGCTCGGTGAGGCGATGTTCTAGTCCTGCACCGTGAACAGCGTCAAACGGCCGACGGCCGCGCGAGCGCGAACTCCGGCCCCGGCGAGGGTGGTCGCCGCGATGCCGGCGCCGTCTCGGCGGGGTTCCGGGCCGGTGATCCTCACCCGTTTCCGACCGCGGTTCGACCGCCGGAGAACGGAGCCCGACCGGCGAACCGTGTCCGTGCCTGCGGTGACGTGCGCGGGCCGGGGCCCCTTCACGGCACGGACGGCGCCGCCGTCTCTTGGCGAGGCGTCTCGGGCGGCTTCGGCAGCGGATGGCCGTGACGTGCCGGAGCGTGGCCGGAATCGTTCACTCTCCCTGCACGTTCGACCCTTCCTCCGGCTGCCGTCCGTCGCTGCTCTCCATGGCTCAAATTCGGTACTCGTCACCGGAGTTCACCGGATCGGCAGGCGCTCGGGTCCACCGGGCCGGCAGGCGCCGCGGCGGGGGCGGCGACAGGCTCGACGGAACCTGCGCCCCGTCGGCGCCGACGCGTCCGGGCGCCCGCCCGAGGGGTGAGCGCCCCCATGAGCATTGCGGCACGGGGAAAGTGGTCGTGCGGGTACAGTCCCTCCACCCCGTGGAACATGGAACATCTGTACGTACCGGCTTCCGGCCCGCATTCATCCAACGGCGCCCGTCAGCAAGTCCGTGCTCAGAAAAGTCGAATCGCCTGGAGCCCGCGACGTGTCAGCCTTCCCCCTGCCCGCCCGATTTCGCGCCGCGGCGGCACGCCTGCCGCTCCCGGCGGTGCTCGTCCTGGCGTTCGCCGCGCAGGCCGCCGGTGCCCTCCTCTGCGACATCACCCTGCTGGTGGCCGCCACCGCCATCGGACTGGCGGCGGACCTCGCCCTGCACCGGTGGCAGCCGGCCACCGCCGGCGCCCTCGAGAAGCTCCACGCCACCGTGACCGCGCGCCAGGCCGCGCGGGATCTCATGCTGCTGACCGGCGTGATCCTCATCGAGGAAAAGGACCATGTGGCGAGACACCTGGCTTTCCTCGGCGGTCTGCTGCTCTTCTACGCCCTCCACATCGCCGGGCAGGCGTGCTCGATACTCGTGCGCCGGGTCCGCACGCTGCCGGTGGTGACCCGGAACATCGACACCTCGCCACTGAGACTGAGCCCGGCACCCCCGGCGCTGCTCATGCGCCGTTCCGGACTGCGGCTCGTCTTGTTCGCCCTGCCCTCGACGGCCGGCCTGCTGATCACCGCGGCGACCGGATCGGCCACGTGGGCCGCGGGGGCGATCGCCCTGTCCGTGGCCCTCGAAACCCTGGCCATCGGCGTGCTGGTAAGGCGGTTGACGGCGGGACACCGGCCGGTGACCGGCCAGGAGGCACTGAAGTGGTTCGAGACATGGCTCGCGGAGTACCGGCCGACGGTGGGCCTGTACTTCTCCGGCGGTGCCGACTCGGCCTATCAGGCGAACATGTGGCTGGAGCCGCTGTCCCGGATCGAGGGCCGCCCCGTGATCGTGCTGCGCGAGCGGTCCATGGTGCGCCGGATCGCGTCCACGGACATCCCCGTCGTGTGCCTGCCGAAGGTCGCCGACCTGATGAGGCTGGAGCACTCCACCCTGAAGGTGCTGATCCATCCGTCGAACTCCGGGAAGACCTCGCAGGTGCTGCGGATCCCCACCGTCAAGCACGCGTTCGTCAACCACGGCGAGAGCGACAAGCTGTCCAGCTGCAATCCGTACGCGAAGGCCTACGACGAGGTGTGGGTGGCCGGTCCCGCGGCGCGCCGACGGTACGCCCTCGCGGACGTGGGTATCGACGACCGGGACGTGGTGGAGATCGGACGCCCGCAACTGGACGCGATCCGGCCGTACACCGGCGCGCCCACCGGCCGCGTCACGGTTCTCTACGCCCCCACGTGGGAAGGCTGGGACGCCGACCCCGGCAACACGTCGATCATCGAGGCCGGGGAGAACATCGTCCGCCTCCTCCTCGCCGATCCGGGGGTCCGCCTCCTGTACCGGCCACACCCGCTCACCGGCTCGGTCGATCCCCGGGCGGCGCGCGCGGACGGGCGGATCCGGCAGATGATCCACACCGCCAACGTCGGGCGCGCCGAGCAGCACCCCGGCGAGCGGCCCCCGCTCGAGGCCACCGTGGACCTGGTAGGCAGGACCGCCGAACTGCGCCGGCTCACCACGTCCTCGTGCAGGGCCGCGGCGGACGACACGGAGCGGATGCTGGTGCAGGCGGTCCCGGAACCCGGCCGGGCCGCGGCGGTGGCCGCCGCCACGACCGCCTGGGAGTCGGCGTACTGGGACTCGCTCCCCGCATGGGAGCACCGGATCGTCACCGGCGAGGGGCCGAGCGTCTACGCCTGCTTCAACATCGCCGACCTGCTGATAAGCGACGTATCCAGCGTCGTCTCCGACTATCTGGCGAGTGAGAAGCCCTACGCCGTCGTCAACACCAGCGGGCTGCCCGAGCAGGACTTCCGCGACACGTTCCCCACGGTGCGGGCGGGTGCCGTTCTCACCCCGGACGCCGCCGGGGTACCGGCACTGCTGGAGTCCGTGCGCCACCCCGAGCGGGACGCCTTCGCCACCGCTCGCGCCGAACTCAAGGTGCAGCTGCTGGGCCCCTCCGACCCGCCCTCCCTCGGGCGCTTCAACGACGCGGTCCATGCGCTGTGCGCCCTGGCCGACGTGCACCGGGCGGGCATGGCGGTACGAACGCTCCAGGCTCTGCCGAGGCAGCGGGACGCCGACCCGGCGCTGGACGAGGGCCACGTCAGAAACTGAGCCCGGCTCGCCGCCCGCGCACTCCGGGAGGCGGAACCGTGGTGGGGCGCGGGCGCACCTCCGGTGTGCCGTGAACGGTCTCGGTGTTTTCCACGGGCGGACTCGTGACGAGGCGCGGTCGGACGGTCCTGGGGGAAATCCCTGGTGCGCTCTTCCCCCGTGCCACGCGAGAGTGGACGGCGTTCGCGCCGCTCGGCGAGCGGCCGCTCACCGCGTGGGTTCTGAGCCAAGGGGGTGCAGAGCTTTCACGCGGTGGCGGGCCGGGGAGCGCGTCGCGCAGAGCCCCGGCCAGGGAAGCCGGGGCTCTGCGTACCGCCCTCGTCACGCGTGTCCGTCCGATCCCGGAATCACCTCGACGAGCCGGAGCCGTCGGCGGACGTCGATTGCGCACAGTCGCGTCCCGCTGTCCTCGGCCGCGGAACGAGGCCGGTGTCCCGGGCCCCGAGCAGTCGACACACGTGCACACCTCCCGGACACTGCCCCTTCGTGCAGGAAGTGCGGGCTGGCTGATCATTTGGGCCCGATCGCGGTCTGCTCCTTCGGCTTTCGCTCTACGGTGAGGCTTCCTTCCCTTCCCCCCTCTCCGCGCGACGCCGCACGCGCACCGCACCATGCAAGGAGTCCCGGGATGTCCCACCACCCGCCTCCGGGTACCTACACCTGGCAAGTCCGCTCCGAGCCGCCGTCCTCGCAGTTCGGCCCGGAGATGCTCCAGAACCATGACGACCCGCAGGTACCCCACGCCGTGTACCGCCGGCGGCAGCGGATCATCACGCTCGCCGTGCTGGGCGCTTTCACCGTGTTCCTGCTGCTGTCCGGATGCGCGCCCGGCCTGATGACCCGCCCGGGTGTCGACGGGATCCCGACCGGCCTGCTGCTCACACTCCTTCAGTTCCCGTTGATCTGGCTGGCGGTCGCGCTGTACGAGCACGCCGCGCACCGCCAGGCGGCCCCGCTGGTGGACGGCTCCCCCGATGAGGCGGAAGCGGACCCCTGGCGAGGGATACTTTGATGGACCGTGTTCGCGACGGCGTCTGGAGCGCATCCGCTGCCAGCCACGGCGCCCTCTCCGGCCTTTCTTTCGTCGCGTTCTGCGGCGTCGGCGCTCTCACTCTGATGGTGTGCGTGCTGACCGGACCGGACAGCGACCATCTGGACGAGTTCTACACGGGCTACGGCTCCCCGTCCGCGCTGCGCACCGGTCTGGCCATCGCGGGTGACTACATCTCTGCGGCCACCGTCCTCGGCACCGGAGGAGTGGTCGCCCTGTGCGGCTACGACGGTGTCCTGCTGGCCCTCAGCACGGCGCTCTCGCTGGCCCTGGTCATGTTCCTGCTGGCCGAACGGCTGCGCAGCGCGGGCCGGTTCACCATGGGCGACGCCCTGACACACCGGATGCGGAGCCGCCCCGCACGCATCGCCACCGGTGTGGCGACGATCGCGGCGCTGCTGCCGATGATGCTGATCCAGGTGGCGGACATCGGACAGCTGATGGCGTACATCATCGGCTTCTCCAGCGGCGCGGCGAAAACGGCCTGCGTGGTGGGCCTCGGGCTGACCATGATCACTTTTGCCGCGATCGGCGGCATGCAGGGGACCGCTCTCATCCAAAGCCTGAAGACCGTCATCCTGGTCGGTTCCGGCGTCATCGTCGCCCTGCTCCTGCTGTACCGCTTCGACTGGGATCTCGGATCCCTCCTCGACACGGCGGCAGCACACAGCTTCGACGGACCGGCCTTTCTCGACTCCGGAGGGGAGTTCGGCACCGGGGCCGGGGCCCGCCTCGACATGGTCGTCACGGTCCTGACGGTCACGCTCGGCGTCGCCTGCCTTCCACACAACGTCATGCGCTTCTACACCGTTTCGACCGGTCGGCGGTTGCGCCGCTCCCTGTCCTGGGCGGTCTCCATCGTCGTCCTGTTCGTGCTGGTCATGACAGTGGTGGACCTCGGAGCCACGGCTCTGCTCGGCTCCCGCGCGATCGCGGCCACGGACGCGCAGGGCAACACCGCCTACCTGCTCGGTTCGCGGGCGGCGCTCGGCTCCCAGGTCTCGACCGTGGAGTCCCTGCTGTTCATGCTGGTGACAACGGCCATCTACCTGACGGTACTCGCCTCCGTGGCCGGAATGATCCTCGCCTGTGCCAACTCCCTGGCGCATGACGTGTTCGCGACCCGTGCCCAGGGACTGCCGGCCCGCCGGGAAATGCACCTGGCCCGGTTGTCCGCGGTCATCATCGGTGTACCGACGATCGTGCTGGCCTGCCTGATGCAACAACGCAGCCTGCTGCCGCTGGCGATGGTCTCCATCTGCATAGGCGCGTCCGTGATCATGCCGACGCTGGTGTACAGCCTCTTCTGGAGCCGCTACAACAGCACCGGACTGATGGCCACGCTCATCGGGGGCGCCGCGTCGGTCCTGCTGATCCTGCCCGGCACGAAGCTGATCTCCGGCACCCCGTTCTCCGTTTTCCCGCACGCCGACATCAACTGGTTCCCGTTCACCACCACCAGCATCATCTCCGTCCCGGCCGGGTTCCTCCTCGGCTGGCTGGGGACGGTGATGTCGGGCACCACGAAACCGCGACACCAGCCACGGCACACCAGCGCGGTGCGAAAGCCGCTGGTGTACGGATCGGCGGGGACGGCTGAGCGTCGTCCGGGGCGGTGACGAGCCGGCCGCGTCCGAGCCGCCCGCAAAGCACGGCTCCCCTGCCCCGGCCGACCGGGGCAGGGGACTGCCGGACCTGTTCAGAACAGTTTGCCGCCGTAGTCGGGAAGCTTGAACGTGCGCTCCGCGTGGCCCCCGGTGAGGTCGGTGGCGCTGTTGCCGATATTGGCGATGATCTTGTATCCCTTCGCCTCGATCTCGGCTCGCTTCTCGGTCTTGTAGGCGCTGACGTGGAAGAGATCGGCCAGGTCGGCGACGTAGAGCCCGTCGACCGGGTAGCCCACCTGCCTCAGGTTCCGGTCCGTCAGGGACTCGACGAGCCCCGGACGGGCCGTGACGAAGAAGACGGCCACGCCCCGGGAGGAGGCGTAGCGGGTCAGATCCCTGACGTCCGCCACCGCGGGGACGGGCTGCTCCCAGAACGGGTGGAAGTAGGTCTCCAACGCGGTGTTGTCGACGTCCAGGACGATCGCCTGCCGCTCTCCGCCCGGGTTCGCGGACCTGGCCTCGATCCAGGGACGCGCCTCGGCGACGACGGCGGCGACATCGCTCCTCCAGGTGTCGTAGTCGACACCGGTGGTGGAGACGAGGCCGGCGGCCGCGGGGCGGGGCGAGGCCGCCTCGGCGGCCGTGGCCGTGGTGGCCGGCAGGGCGACGAGGGCGACGGCGGTGACAGCGGTGGCGGACGCGCGGGCGATCTTGGCGCGGGCGGCATGCATGTGGGGGGCCTCCTGGGGGAGCTGCGAGCCGTCATCGGCGCGCAGGCCGTGGCGCGAACGGACCTTCGGACGCCCGCTCATGATGGGGGCCCGGCCCTCACCGTGCTACTCGCCGGTAGGCACTCTTGCGCGCCACGGCCCGGTCTGCTGGGCGCCCTGGCCCGGGTACCCGGGCCAGGAACGCACCCGGCCCTGCGCAGGCGACATGGCGGGGCGGCGGGACCCCGCGCCCCGCCGGCCGCTTCGCGCGGCAGCCCGCTCGCCGGCCCGCACTGCTCACCGCCGCTGAATGGTGCGGCCCTTTTGTGTGGCGTGTAGACGGAAAAATTCCGCTTACCTATCTTCGCCCATGCCGCGCGGAAATCGGAGACTCCGCTGAATACCCCCAGCTGCTCCACGCGTTCGCGGCACCGATATCCAACGGCGCGTATCGGCCCTGTTCCGCGCGAAGACATGCGCCGGCCCTCGAGCAGAGTAGGAGTCAGGATGCGCAGGCACAGAGGATCGGCGTGGGGGCTGGTGCTGGCCGCCAACGCCGTGTGGTTGGGGGCGGTTCTCGCCGCTGCCGCGCCGGCGGTGGCGGCCACCCCGGTGACGTACTACGTGGATGCGGTGGCGGGTTCGGACGGCAACACCGGTACGGCGCCGGGGCAGGCGTGGAAGTCCCTGGCGAAGGTGTCGGCCGCGGCGCTGAACCCCGGGGACACCGTGAAGTTCGCGCGGGGTGAGACCTTCACGGGCCAGCTCCTGGTGAAGCGCTCCGGAGCCGCCGGAGCCCCGATCACCTACACCTCCTACGGCGACCCGAGCGCGCCGCAGCCGGTCCTCAACGGATCGAACGGGGTGTCCGACTACTGCGCCACGGTCCTCGTCAAGGGCTACGACCACCTGGCGTTCGACGACATCGAGATCACGAACCCGCGGACCGCGAGCCGCTCGGGAATATCCGACGCCTGCGCGTACGGGGTGCAGATCGTCAACGACGGCACAGTGGCCCGCAACCTGAGCGGGTACACGTTCAGCCACGTCACGGTGGCGGACGTCAACTCGATCACGACCTTGGCGAGCTTCGACGCCAACGTGCAGTCGGGGATCGCCTTCGAGTCGACCGCGGCCACCAACACCTTCGACACGATCACGGTCGAGGACAGCCACTTCCAGAACGGCACCCGGTTCGGGCTGTCGATCAACCCGGAGACTCGGGTGCTGGATGCGACCCCGGTCAGCAACGTCGTGATCCGGGACAACACCTGCGACCACACCGGCGGCTCGTGCTTCCTGGTCAAGTGGACGGACCGCGCGCTGATCCAGAACAACGACATCGAGTACTCCGGCGCGAGCGGCAACGGAGTACAGATAGGACGCGGCAGCGGCGGCTGGCTCCTCGGCGACACCAACGTCGTCGTCGACCACAACGTCAGCCGGCACTCCCGCGGCCCTCGCGACACCGCCGGCTTCCACGTCGACGCCCGCAACACCAACGTCCTGATGCAGTACAACTACTTCTACGACGCCCAGGGCTACGGCATCGAGGTCCTCGGCAACAACCACAACGTCATCATCCGCTACAACGTCGTCGTCGACTCCGGCTGGCGGCAGGGCGGCACCGACGCGGACCCGGGCCAGCTGATCTACATCGACGCGTACGACCCGACCCACCCGCCGCCCTACACCGTCAACGACTTCAGCACCGGCGTGTACCTCTACAACAACACCCTGTCGTACGCCGTGCAGAGCAAGCCGGCCCTCCCGGACCGCCTGTTCATGAACAACAGCTTCATGTACAACAACATCCTGGACGCCTCCAACGGCACGAAGATCCAGGACGCCGGCATCAACAAAGCCACCACGAACGAGATCCACGACAACCTGCTCGACAACGCGGTCCTGAGCCCGGACGCGACGTCGGTCAAGGCCGACCCGGCGTTCGTGGGCAGTGACCGCACGGACGCGAACAGCTTCAAGCTCGCGGCGACCAGTCCGGCGCGCGGGGCCGGTGTGTCCCTGGCCGACCCGACCTTCGACGCCCTGGGCAGCGGGATCTTCGCGGACATCCCCGCCACCCCGACCCAGGACTTCTACGGCAACCCCCTGCCCACCGGCGCCCCCAACATCGGCGCCGACCAGGGCTGACACCCCACACAAGCGAGGGGCCGGCGCGCACCGCCGGCCCCTCGCCGTTCGCGGTCAGCGCAGGGTGGTGCCCGCAGGACTGTCGAGGAGTGCCAGCTCGGCACGGGACGGCAGGCCTTCCCAGTCGCCGCGGGTGGTGACGGCGAAGGCGCCGGTGGCGACGGCCCGGTGCAGGCGGTCCTTCACGGCGAGGCCGTCGAGGACGCCGGAGAGGTACCCGGCGACGAAGGCGTCGCCGGCACCGACGACGTCGGTCACGGGCATCGTGCGGGCCGGAAGCTCCACGAACCCGTCGCGGGTGGTGACGCCGGCACCGTCGCCGCCCCGGGTGATCACGACCTCGCGTCGCCCCTCGGCGAGCAGCGCGTTCACCGCTTCCGCCTCGTCGAGGCAGGGGTCCCCGGAGACGAGATGCAGCTCGTCCGCGGAGGCGACCAGGATGTCCGCCCGGCCGGCCAGTGGGCGCAGCACGGCATGGGCCCGCTCGGGACTCCACAGCCCGGCACGGTAGTTGACGTCCAGGCACACGGTGATACCGAGTTCCTGGGCACGAGCGGCGGTGGCCCGGACCGCCTGAGCCGCCGTGGAGCTGAGGGCCGGCGTGATGCCGGTGAGGTGCAGTACGCGTACGCGGCTGTCCAGGGCGGGCAGGACGTCGTCGGTGCCCAGGACGGAGCCCGCCGATCCGGTGCGGTGGTAGGTGACCCGGATCAGGTCGCCGGCGCGGGCTTCGAGAACGACCAGGCCGGTTGCGCGGCCGTCCTCGTCGATCCTGGCCCCGCTGACGTCCACACCCTCGGCTCGCAGGGTGCGCAGGACGAGGGAACCGAACTCGTCGGCGCCGACGCGGCCGATCCAGCCCACGGCTCCAAGCTGTCCGGGACCCGGGGGAGGTCACCGCCGCGGACCGCGATTCGGGCGAGGATAAATTCCGTGGTGTAAATTAATGACGTAAGGGAGGCACGTGCAAGACCCTGTTGACGGATCGCCCTTGAGCGGACGGCGGAATCTCACGGCGCGGCGCGATCCGAAGGGGCGGGACGATGGCGAACGGCAACGCCAGTGCGGCGACGTCACTGGACGCGGCGCACCGTAACGTGGCCGCGATCGTGCGGGTGCTCCTCGACCAGGGGTCCATGCCGCGCACTCGCATCGCTCAGCTCACCGGTCTGTCCCCGGCCGCGGTCACCCGGCTGACCGGAAGGCTGCTGACCACCGGGCTGCTGTACGAGTTGCCGTCCGTGCTCGGTCCCGCCGATTCGGGGCGCCCTCGCATTCCGGTCGACCTCGCCGCCGGCTCCCGGCTGACCGTCGGTGTCCATGTGGGCCAGTTGCGTACCGAGATCGGCCTGGTGGACCTGCGCAGCGAGGTGCTCGGCAGGATGACGCTGGACCACGTCTCCACCGCTCCCGAGGCCATCGCCGATCAGGCGGCGGACGGCGTTCTGGCACTGCTCGCCGAGCATGGTGAGGGCCGTGTCACGCTGGGCGTGGGTGCCGCCATGGGAGGCCGGGTCGACGCCCGCGCGGGCATCGTGGTCGAACACGCCGCACTCGGCTGGAAGGACGTGCCGTTCGGCCGGATGCTCGCCGAACGGCTGCCCGCCCCGGTGCTGTTCGACAACATCGTGCGCGGTCTGGCCATGGCGGAGACGCGTTTCGGCGCGGCCGTCGGAGTGACCAGCGCGGTGGAGCTGTTCGTCGGGAACATCGTCGGCTCGGCCCTGGTCATCGGGGGAGAGGTGCATCACGGCCCCGGCTCGGCCGCGGGCTGGCTCACCCATCTGCCCGTCCAGGGGGCACGCGGTGTGCGGTGCGAGGTCTGCGGCAGAAGCGGATGCGCGCAGAACGTCGTCAGCGGCGACGCGCTGCTGCGGCAGGCTCGCGAGTGCGGTGTCGTGGGAGCGTCCGGCCGGCTGGAGGAGCTGGTGCGACTCAGCCGCGAGGGGGACCGGACGGCGTCCCGGCTGCTGCGGGAACGCTCCCGCAACGTCGGCCGGATCGCCGCCCTGCTCCTGGACATCGTCAACCCGGACCTGCTGGTCCTGGCCGGCGGCCCGCTGGACGCCCCCGAGTTCATCCCCGCCGCCCAGCGCGAACTCGCCCGCTGGAGCAGCCACGGCACGGCCGCCGCCGCCCGCCTGGTGCCGTCCGCACTCGGAGAACACTCACTGGTCGTCGCCTCGGCCACCGTGTTCCTGCACGACTACTACACCGACCCGCTCGCCTACGAGGAGACCACGACCGGCTGAATCCGCCCCGGCCCGGCAGCGACGGGGTCCGTTCGTGGCGAGCCGGGTGAGCGCTCCGACCGGGCGAACGCGACGCGCAGAGCTCCGGCGCACCGGTGCCGGGGCTCTGCGCACGCGTGCACAGCACCCGCCTCGTCCCCGCACGGCTCCGTGCCTCAGGAAGCACAGAACCGTGCGGTCACAGGCCGCCCATCGGATGGTGCGAACGGCATCCACCCCCGTGCGAGCAGAGCAGACGGGATCCAGGACCTTCCCATGTCTCCCGGCCCGTCTGCCGGAGCTTCGCACGCGGCCCACGAGACGCTTCCACAGCCGTGGGTGCCTGCGGGACCAGGCATCCACACGATCGGGAGGCGCTCGCGAAGGCGAGGTGTGACTTCGCCGTCCACTCTCGCGCGGAACGCGGGAAAGAGGACCAGGGTCTTTCCCCAGGCCGCTGCCGCCCGGGGCGTGTCCGGAGCGGGTAGAACGATCACGCGGAGGGCACTTTTCCGTACCGGTGATCGGGCGTTCGCATAGGGTGTGGGCTGTGACAGCCCGCGATGCCGGCAAGGCAGTCTCGCGCGGAATGCACCCGAGGGGAAACACCACCGCCAGATGAGCCAGATCCTGTGTGCCGGGGCCATCGGCCTGTTCCTGAACCTCATCGGAACACCGCTGCTGATCAAGCTGCCGGCCCGCAAGGGACGGCCCCCGCGGCCGCCACAGCAAGCGCGGCTCGGCCTGTTCTACGCAGGCTGGGCCGCGGGATGAGACCCGTCGGGTCCGGCGGTCAGGACAAGCCGACGGCAGGCGAAGGCAAACGATGGAAGGGGCCAGACCATGGCGCAGGAAGTGCGCGGCGTGATCGCGCCGGGCAAGGGCGAGCCGGTGCGGATCGAGACGATCGTGGTGCCGGATCCGGGTCCCGGCGACGTGCTGCGCTCGGTGGTGGTGCTCTGATGACCGTGCGCATCGAACGCCTGGTCACCTCGGGGCAGTTCAGCCTCGACGGCGGCACCTGGGACGTCGAGAACAACGTGTGGATCGTCGGTGACGAGCGCGAGGTGATCGTCATCGACGCCGCCCACGACGCCGAGGCTATCGCCGCCGCGGTCGACGACCGGCGGCTGAGCGCGATCGTGTGCACCCACGCCCACAACGACCACATCGACGCGGCCCCGGCCCTCGCCGACCTCACCGGGGCGGTCATCTGGCTGCACCCGGACGACCTGCCCCTGTGGCGGATGACCCACCCCGACCGCGAACCCGACCGCCACCTCCTCGACGGCCAGGTCATCAAGGCCGCCGGCACCGACCTGACCGTCCTGCACACCCCCGGACACGCCCCGGGCGCGGTCTGCCTGTACGACCCGGGACTCGGCGCCGTCTTCACCGGCGACACCCTCTTCCAGGGCGGACCGGGCGCCACCGGACGCTCCTTCTCCCACTTCCCGACGATCATCGACTCCATCCGCGACCGGCTGCTCACCCTGCCGCCGGAGACCAAGGTCCTCACCGGCCACGGCGATTCCACCACCATCGGGGCCGAAGCACCCCACCTGGACGCATGGATCAAACACGGGCACTGACCGCGCGTCCGCAGCATCAGTCGAACACCTGACCGGCGGTCGATCCGCTCGCCGCCGGCGGGTCCACGGCGCGGGGCGCGACGGGCCCCGCAGCGTCCGGTCGGCGTCGGCCGAGCGTGGTGCGGACCGCCGGGTGGCGAGGGCGCGACCTCTTGCCGCGGCCGCCCGACCCCTCGCCGTCCTCACGGCGACCCTGGAGCGGAGGGACGGTGCACGCGGCACCGTCATCGCCTCCGGCGCCCAGGCGGCGCGAGCATTCCGGTTCGTCGAGGGGACTGCCCCTCCGGCACAACGGTCCCGGACAACCCGTTCGGCAGGAGGGGCACCGGACCGACCCGCCTCCACACGGCGTCGGTGAAGGCCGACCCGGCCTTCGCCGCGCTGAGCCGGCCAGCGGCATCCGCGCCGCCGTCCCCGCCGTCGCGACCTGAGACCTCCACGGAAGCGCCCTCTGCCCACCGTGACGCCACCCAGCGAGAGTTCGCCCGTGCACACGCACGCTCGGGCTTCCGCACAGCAGCGCTTGACCTCTGGACAGGGCTTGGGCCGGAGAGGTAATTTCCGGCCAGAAATTTACCTCATACCAGTCGGCCACCGATCCGTGCCTGCTGTCTGCCTGCCCGCAACCCCGAGTCACCCACCCGGCCGCTCTCACCCCCCTTCGACCGCCATGCCGCCCTGATCGTCACCGCTCGCGCAGCGTCCCGCTTCGCGGGCGATCGCCTCACCGCACTCGCCGTACGGCACCTCGTGCTTCGGGTCCACACGCTCGACGAAACCCGCGAACCCTGACAGACCGAAAGAGGACTGAACGTGCCCAGAAAAGGAGAGGCTGGCGATGCGGCCTTGCCCCGTCGAGCTACCAGGCCTACAACGACCGCGACAGCGCCGGGAACGTGACGATCCAGTCGGGCACCACCACCGTGGGCACCGGGGACTTCACCTACACCTTCCCCGCCCACAGCATCACCGTCCTCCAGCTCCACCCGGCCGCATGATGGTCCCGCGCGTGGAGCGCGGGCGACGAGGAGGTCCTGCGTACAGCGGACGGGATGAAGCAGTCGATCGGTGATTGCGCGAGCAACCTCCAGGACTACGGGCAGTTCATCCCCGTCCAGCCGGTATGACCACCGCCGGCCGGCGGCGTCGCACGCCGTCGGCCGGCGAGCCCGTCAGGAACTCCACTGCGCCATGTACCGGTCGACATCGGGCGTGTGGCCCGGCAGCGGGGTCCGACCCGGATGGGCCCGCAGACCCTCCAGGCCCAGGGCGAGCAGCCGCCAGCAGGCGTTGCGGTCCTCGTCGGTGGTGCGCGGGTGTTTGCTGAAGTGGACGATCAGCAGCGTCACGTCGAGCCAGATGACGTCGGGGCGCACCGTGCCGTCGTCGTGCCCCCGGCCCAGCAGGGCCTCCAGGCGCCGGCGCCCGCGCGCGTTGGCCTCGTCGATCCGCGGCGTCAGGGGGAGTACACCGGCGAGGACGCTGAAGGCCCCCGCCCGGGCCTCGACCTCCGCGCGCACGAAGCCGCACAGTACCTCCCAGCCGGTACCGGGCCGTGCCAGCGCCTCGTCCAGGCCCGCGATCGACTGCTCCATCGCCACCGTGCACAGGTGCTGCAGCAACTCCTCCTTGCTGCCGTACCTGCGATACAGCGACCCCATGCCGACACCGGCGCGCTTGGCGACCTCGGCGACCGGAGCGTCGACCCCCTTCTCGGCGAAGACGTCGCGGGCCGCGTGCAGCAGCAGGACGTCGTTGCGCCGGGCCTCGGCCTGCCGTCCGCGCGTGGAATGCGAGTTCATGCCGTCCAGCCTATTGAGTTTCGGAGCGATCCGCTCCGATACTCCGTTGTCGGAGCGATGCGCTCCGATCAACTGCCTTACGGGAGGAGCCCCTTGTGGAACAGCCACCCAATCTTCTGATCCTGTCCGTGCCGCTGTACGCGCTGCTGATCCTCATCGAGATCGTGTACTACCGGCTGCACCCCGACGAGAACGCCAGCGGTTACTCGGTGCGCGACAGCGCGGCGAACGTGGCCATCGCCGCCGGCGTGGCGGTCGCGGACCTGTTCTGGAAGGCGGTGACGTTCGTCGCGTTCGTCGGCCTCTACGAGCTGACCCCGCTGCGCATCCCGGTCACCTGGGCCACGTTCCCGCTGATCCTGCTGGCCCAGGAGTTCTGCTACTACTGGATGCACCGCGAGCACCACGTCGTACGCATCCTGTGGGCCTCCCACGTCGTGCACCACTCCAGCCGCCTGTACAACTACACGACCTCGATCCGCCAGCCCTGGACGGGCGTCACGTCGCAGCTGTTCTACGTGCCGCTGATCCTCCTCGGCGTCCCGCCGTGGGCGTCGTTCCTGTGCGGGGCGATCATCATGATCACCCAGTTCTGGCTGCACACCGACCGGATCGGCAGACTCCACCCGGCCGTCGAGTACGTCCTCAACACCCCCTCCCACCACCGGGTCCACCACGCCTCGCAGGGCGGCTACCTGGACCGCAACTTCGGCGGGATGCTCATCGTCTGGGACCGTCTCTTCGGCACCTACGCCGACGAGGTGGACCGTCCCGTCTACGGCCTGACCAAGAACATCGACACGTACAACCCCTTCAGGATCGCCTTCCACGAGTACGCGTCCATCGGCCGCGACCTGGCCAGGACCTCCTCCTGGCGCAACCGGCTCCGGCACCTCCTCGACCGCCCCGGCTGGCAGCCCCGGTCACCGGCCGGCACACCGGAGCCGTCGAAGAGCGGAGCGGGTACCGGCCCCTGACGACCGGACAAGCGGCTCCGGGCGGCCTCGAACCGCGGCGGCTACCCGTGGGTCTTCGTCCACCACCACTCCCTCGAGCCGGCGCCTCGCGGCAGGGACTGCTTCCCCATCGGGCCCCCAACCCCCTGGTTCCGCGTTCCGCTCTCCAGCCAGACCATCCCATGACGCAAAGCCGTCCTTGTGCCGCACACGGGACGCTCAGTAGTTTCGGGAGCCAACCGTGAAGGAGGGAATATGCCGTTACGATCGCGCATTGCCCGTGCCCTGGCCGTCGTCTCACTGGCCGCCGGGGGAGTGACGATTGCGAACGCCTCACCGGCCGCGGCGGTGGACTGGTCCAAGTGCCCGAGCACATACTTCTGCGCCTGGGACGCCGCGGGGGAGAAGTGCCAGTGGCAGGACAACTCGCCCGACTGGTACGCCGAGTGCTCCTGGGCGGCCAGGTCCTACCCGAAGTACGTCTACAACCACGGCACCTCCGGCCTCGGTGTGACGATCTACCGGTACACCGGCTACTCGAGCGCCATCGGAGCCTGCGTCACCAAGGGCAAGCAGGTCACGCTCGCGGGCAACTACTACATCGGCTCGCACGCCTGGAACTGCTGAACCGGGCCACTCCGCCCGAACGGCCGGGAAGTGTGGCCCTCGTTCCGGCGGTGCGGCACAATCCACTCCGTGACCTTGATGTCCACCCGAGACGGCCGGCAGCTGGACGTGCGCGTCTCCGGTCCCGACGACGGCATTCCGCTGGTCTTCCACCACGGCACGCCCAGCGCCAAGCCGCCGGTCCGCGCCATCGAACGCGCCGCCCACGCCCAGGGCCTGCGTCACGTCTCCTTCTCCCGAGCGGGTTACGGTCACTCCACCCGTTCGCCGGGCCGGAACGTGGCCGCCGCCGGCGCGGACGTGGCGGACATCCTCGACCACATCGGAGCCGAGCGGTGCGTGGTCGCGGGCTGGTCCGGCGGCGGACCGCACGCCCTGGCCACCGCGGCCCTGCTGCCCGGACGAGTCGCCGGGGTCCTCTCCGTCGCCGGCGTGGCGCCGTACGGCGTGCCCGGACTGGACTTCCTGGCCGGCATGGGCGAGGCGAACGTGGAGGAATTCGGACTGGCCGTCAAGGGCGAGGCCACGGTGCGCGGGTTCGTGGAGGCGGCGGCGGCCGAGCTGCGGGACGCGGACGCGGCCGGGCTCAGGGAGAGCATGCGAACGCTGCTTCCGCCGGTCGATCGTGACCAGCTGACCGACGAGTTCGCCGAGGACATGTCCGCGGGATTCGGCGAGGGCCTGCGAGACGGAGTGGACGGGTGGATCGACGACGACATCGCGTTCGTCCGCCCCTGGGGTTTCGCCCTGGAGGACCTGGCCGTCCCCGCGTTCGTCTGGCAGGGAAGCGCGGACCTGATGGTGCCCTTCGCCCACGGCCAGTGGCTCGCGGCCCACATCCCCGGCGCCGTGGCCCACCTCGAACAGGGCGAGGGCCACCTGTCGATCAGCGTGGCGGCCGCCGACCGCATGCTGCGGGAACTCGCCGGCACCCTGTGAGCGCCCGGCTGCTTCCTCCCGGTTCAGGGCGTGCCGCCCCGTCAGATCCTCGTGAAGCGGTCCAGCAGTGCGGCCGCCGCCGTCACGTCGTCCGTCAGCGGCCGGTCGGCCGGATCCCCGCCGAGCACCGACTCGGCGAGCTCCAGCGCCCGGGCCGCCGGAAGCCCGCCTTCGGGCCTGAGGCCCCGCATGCGCAACGCCCTTACGGCTGCCACGAGTTCGCAGCCCACGACAAGACGGTAGGCGCCGCACGCCCGGAGCGTCTGCCGAGCCGCGAGGGAGGCGAAGCTGGCCTGTTCCTCGACGCCCCGGGAGAGCACCGCGTGGCCGAGCGAGGCGGGCGCGGAGAACGCCCGCAGATCACCGAGGGCGGCCCCGGCGGCGTACTCCAGGATCATCACCCCGGACGAAGCGGCCTCGGACCCCGCCAGGAAGGGGCGCAGGCGCGTGTAGGCGGGCTCGTTGAGAGTGGAGAGCCGGGAGGTGGACAGCCGCGCCACCTGGGTCACGGCCAGCCTGAAGTGGTCCAGCGCGAGGGCGAGCCGGGCCTGGTAGAAGCCCCCGTGATGGTAGGCGGCCAGGCACTCGGGCGAGATCAGGGGGTTCTCCGTGGCCGCGTTCATCTCGACGCGCAGGACCTCTTCCAGCGCCTCGGCCGCCTCGTGCGCGGGGCCGTGGATCTGCGGCAGGCAGCGGAAGCCGTAAGGATCCTGGATACGGCCTAGGGGCGGCGCAGGTCGGTCCTGCGCGCCGGTCAGCCGCCGCATCCGCCGGGCGACCCCGGAACTGCCCCGGTGCGGGCAGGCCGCGAACACGGGAGCGGCGTACGCCTCGTGCGAACCGTCGACCGCGAGCAGCGACAGGGCGGCGACGACCTCGGTGGCGGCGATCAGCCCGCGCAGCTCGTGCAGCGCGAGCGCGGACTGGCCGAGGGTGAGGGCGTTGCTGCTCATGAGCGCCAACGCGTCGTTGCCGTCCAGGGGCTGGGGCGGCGGAGGCGCGGAGGGCCCCCGCCAGGGGTGCTCGCCCGCCAGCGCCAGCCCCAGCTGCGCCAGGGCCGCGATGTCACCGGTGCCGACCGACCCGAACTCGCCCACGACCGGATGCGCACCGCTCTCCAGTGCCTCGCACAGCGCCGTGATCACGGACGGCCGCAGTCCCGCGCCTCCGGCGAGCAACTGGTTGGCGCGGACCGCGAGCATGGCCCGGACCTGCCGGACCGGCAGGTCCTCACCTATGGCACCGGCGTGGCTGCGCAGCAGCCGCAGACCGTGTCCGGCCGCGGCTTCGGAAGGGACGTCCTGCGAGCGGTTGGCACCGACGCCGGTGGAACGGCCGTAGACGCGTCCGGTGGCGGCGATGTGCCGGGCGGCGGTCCAGGACCTCCCGGCGCGTTCCATCGCCTCGCCGTCCGGTACCGGCCGCGCGGTCCCGTCGGCGAGCCGCACGACGTCCTCGACGCCGAGACCGGTCCCGTCCAGGACCACCGGGCCGGTGCGCCCACCGGCCACGACGTCCGATGTGCCCAGGGTCCCGGAAGACATCAGGTCCACACTCCTCTCAGCACTCTCCCCGACGGGGACCTTCGCTTCCGGCTCGGCCGGCCCGGCGACGGCCGCCACCGGGGCGCCCGAAGGGACCTGTGAGCGTCCGCCGGGCCCCCGCCTTCTCTTCTCCGCCCTCAGACGAACCGGCGCGGGATCGCCCTGCTCCATGTCCGGCGGTGGATCTCCTCGCCGCCCTGTCGCGCGACGACCTCGGTGACCACGTGAAAGCTGTCCGCGTCGGCACGCAGACGGCTCACCACGGATATCTCCGACGGCGCCCGGGGCGAGCCCACCGTGTACGTTCGCCGGCACTCCGCCTCCGCGCTCAGCGGATCGTCCGGGGCGATGCGGAACCGGTCCGTGGCCCGGGTCGCCAGGATCAGCCGTTCGTCGATGACGCTCACCCCGCCGTTCGAGGTGACCACCACCACGGCCTCCTCGTCGTCGGCGAACGAACGGATGACGTCGCGCCGGCTGACGGCCGGCTCCACCTCACGGACGGGCCCGGCGGTGACGAGCGTCGGCGCCTCGGGCGGCGGCGCGAGGGTCCTGACCCCGTCGGCGACCGCGAGCACCAGCGCGCTGCGCCCGGTGTCGACCGTGAGGACGGCCGCGGCGGGCGAGGGCCACACCCGCGGGAAGCAGGTCGTCGAGAGGGCGACGCGGACGCGGTGTCCGGGCTCGAAACGGTGCCCGAGCGCGTTCAGTTGGACCCCCACGTCCTCGAACCGGCCCGGGACGAGCGGCGCGGGACGCTCGTGCCCGTCGCGGTGGCTGAGATTGAGCACGCCCTCGGACACCAGCAGCGACGTGCCGTCCGGCGCGACATCGCAGAGCCGCACTCGGGTCGCGCACTGCACCGACGCCGAGACGGCCAGGGTCGCCAGACAGTGGGCCCATGCGAACGTCCTGGCCCTCAGCCTGCGGCTGACCTCGCAGGTGCAGATGAACGAGATCCTCGACGTCTGGTTCGCCACCAGCCCGCGTGCGGCCGTCGACGAGGGGCTGAGCACCGACCAGGCGCTCATGTCCCGGCTCGGCCGGCTGGGCGCGGGAGTGCTCGACCGGATCGTCGCCGATCTCGGCAACACGCCGTGGCTGCGCGAGACCGTGCTCACGCCCCTGGCCCGCCACGACGACGTCAAGGGCACGTCGTTGCAGGACACACTGATCGTCTTCTGCCGCGCCGGGTTCAGCCTGCGCTCGGCCGCGGAGGTACTGCGCATCCACCCGAACACCACCGCCTACCGGATGCGCAGGATCCGCGAGGTGACCGGGCTCGACTACCGGGACATCGACGATCTGCTGCTGCTGGCGCTCGCCGCCCGCTCACTCGGCGGCCCCCAGTGGCAGACCCGGTTGCCCTGGGCCGACGGGCACTCGTGACCGCGTCCGGCGGACACGTCGTCTCCCCTGCGTGGAGCGGACGCTTTCCGTCTGCTCACACCCGTGCACGGCCGCGAAGCGCTCATTGAATGAGTGGGACACGTCATTCGGAAAATTCGCCGATGCGTCGGGCACTGCGTGCGGACGACGCACGCGCACGAGGATCAGGGCGGAATCCTCCGGCCGAAAATGCTCACGGAACGTGCACGGTCTGCGGCCGGCGCCGCACCCGATCGAAGCCGTTGACCGGCGACGCACCCATCACTCAAGTACAGCCCGCTGGACCTCGGTCACCGGCAACGGCGGGATTCGGTCCACGGCGATTCACACCGAATCAACGACGAACCGCTGACTTGGGCTTGGGACAGTCGACGAGGTAGGTCACGTGGACGACGATGCGCATGCTCTGGGCTGACCCGTCGGGGAGATGACCGCGTAGCCGCCGACGTGGGCGAAGTCCTTCGTGCCGCCGGTGATTGCCTCCTCGCGGGACGCCGGCGGCGCCGCCGGGTCGGCCTTCGGCCCCGGAAGCCGAAGCTCCGAGAGGTCTTCGCCAGGCTCCAGGCCAAGCACGGCGCCGTCCTGCTGGTCATCGACCAGCCCGCTTCCAAAGGCGCACTGTCCCTAGCCGTGGCCCGTGACATGGCTGCCGCGTCGCCCATCTCCCAGACCTGACGATGCGGCGGATCGCCGACCTCTACCCGGACGAGGCCAAGACCCGACGCCCGCGATGCGTATGTCATCGCAGACGCCGCCCGCACGATGCCCCACACGCCGCGGGCCGTCGACGGTCGTCCGCACTCCGCTCGACGAGCGGATCGTGTCCCCGGCACCGACTGCCGCCGAACTGATCATCCCCCATCTCCTCTCCAGCCTCGGCTCCGTGCTGGACCAGCGCAGACTCCTCGCGGCCCGGATCGAAGAACTGATGGAGACCCACCCTCTTTCCCGGGTCCTGACTTCCATGCCCGGCATCGGAGTCACGACCGCCGCCCGGATCCGCCGGTGCCGCGGAAGGGTGATGGCGGAGTGGCCCGCTCAGCACCCGCCCCAACACATCAGCGGTCGACGCTGTCACCGGCGCACACTCCGCCCGGCCAGGACGGCATTCTTCACGATGCTTCATAACTGGTCGACATCGGTCAGCGGCGATGAGCAGTTGCGTCGCGGTCAGGTGCACCGAGCGGGACCGGGCCATCGTGGACGGCGACCCGGGACAGCCCCGCGGTGGCACCGCGGCGATGCCGTGGAACGGCCGCCTGACCCGGCACTGTCCGCCGAACTGCCGCCGTAGACCTGAATGATGGGATGTATTTGCCTGGCGATCCTATCGGCCCGGCACCCGGGCATGCCCGCATCGGGGTTCGTGCCGGGAGTTCAAGCGATCCTTCTCGCGGGTGGACAGTGATCCACTCGCACGTCTATACCCACATCCCATCTTTCCGGGGGCGGCGGTACCTGCCGCCCAAGCGGACCTTCTCCCGCTCGGGACCGTCGCGAGGAAGTACCGATGAGAATCAGGACCGTTCTCCGCTCCACCGCCTCCGCCCTGTCCGCGTTGGTGCTGCTCGGTGCGTGTGGTGGCCCCGACTCCGGCGCGACTGTGAAGAGCCGGCCGCTGGTCGGTATCGACTACCCGCGCGCCGACACCGACTTCTGGAACTCGTACATCAAGTACACGCCCAGGTACGCGGGACATCTCAGCCTCGACTTCAAGATCACCAATTCGCAGAACGACGTCGCCAAGCTCACCGCGAACGTGCAGACCTTCATCAGCCAGGGGGTCAACGGCATCGTGATGGCCCCGCAGGACACCGCGGCCATCGCGCCCACCCTGGACCAGCTGGCGGCCAAGAAGATCCCGGTCGTCACCGTGGACACCCGTCCCGACAGCGGCAAGGTCTTCATGGTGGTCCGCGCCGACAACCGCGCCTACGGCGAGAAGTCGTGCCGGTACCTGGGCACGAAGCTCGACGGCAAGGGCACGGTCGTGATGCTGGAGGGCGACCTGTCCTCCATCAACGGCCGTGACCGCACCGAGGCGTTCAACGCCTGCATGAAGAAGAACTACCCGGACATCAAGGTGATCGGCGACGCCACCAACTGGGACGGTGCCGTGGCCGCGCAGAAGCTGCAGACGGACCTGACGGCCAACCCGGACATCAAGGGCGTCTACATGCAGTCCAGCTTCGCCCTGTCCGGCACCCTCCAGGTCCTCAGGCAGAAGGGCCTGCTGGTCAAGCCGTCCGACCCGAACCACGTCTTCGTCGTGTCGAACGACGGCATACCCGAGGAGATGAAGGACATCGCCGACGGGAAGATCGACGCCACCGTCTCCCAGCCGGCCGACCTGTACGCCAAGTACGCCCTGTACTACCTCAAGGCCGCGATCGACGGGAAGACGTTCAAGCCCGGCAGGACCGGCCACGACAGCACCATCGTGCAGGTGCGCAAGGGGCTGCTGGAGGACCAGCTCTCCGCCCCGCTCGTCACCGTGGACGGCGGCACGTACGGCGGTGTTCCCAGCGTCAAGAGCACCGACGCGTCCCTGTGGGGCAACAGCGTCGGCTGACGATCGAAGACCACGCACACCCCAGGAACGCAAGGCGGTTGAGATGAGCGACGGGCCCCGAGCAGCCGGCCCCACGCCCGCCCCGGCGGACGGCGGGCGGGGCCCGGCGGACGGCGGGCGGGGCCCGGCGGACACGCCGGCCGTCGAGGCCACGGGGCTCGTCAGACGATTCGGCCCGACGGTCGCCCTGAACGGCGCCCGGATCACCATCCATCCCGGCGAGACCCACGCGCTCGTCGGCCGCAACGGAGCCGGAAAGTCCACCCTGGTGTCCCTCCTCACGGGACTCCAGGCCCCCGACGCGGGGACGATCACCCTGGGAGGCGCCCCGGCACCCCGGCTCGCGGACCGCGACGCCTGGCGCCGGCGCGTGGCCTGCGTCTACCAGAAGTCGACCGTCATCCCGACCCTGACCGTCGCCGAGAACCTCTTCCTCAACCGGTACGACAACCGGTACGAAAGCGGACGGGGGCCACTGATCAGCTGGCGGGGCGTGCGCCGCCAGGCACAGGAACTGCTGTCGGCCTGGTCCGTGGACGTGGATCCGCGGACCCCCGCGGGTGACCTGAGCGTCGAACAGCGGCAGTTCGTCGAGATCGCCCGCGCGCTGTCCTTCGGGGCCCGGTTCGTCATCCTGGACGAGCCGACCGCCCAGCTCGACGGCGCGGCCATCAACCGCCTCTTCGACCGGATACGCGACCTGCAGCGCCAGGGCGTGACCTTCCTGTTCATCAGCCATCACCTGCAGGAGGTCTACGAGATCTGCGACACGGTGACGGTCTTCCGGGACGCCCGCCACATCCTGACCGCGCCCGTCGCGGACGTGCCCCGCGCCGAACTGGTCGCCGCCATGACCGGCGAGGCTGCGACGGACCGGGGTGAGGAGCGGGTGAGCACCCTCGACGCCGGCGCGACCGCCGCGCTGAACGTGCGGGGCCTGACCGGCGACACCTACGGCGACGTCACCTTCCGGGTGGGCGCCGGGGAGATCGTCGGCCTCGCGGGCGCCGCCGGCAGCGGTCGTACGGAGGTCGCCGAGACCGTCGTAGGCCTGCGCTCGGCCCGGTCGGGTGACGTGGAGATCGCCGGAAGCCGGCCGCGGCCCGGCAGTGTGCCGGCCGCGCTCGCGGCCGGTGCCGGGTTCGTGCCGGAGGACCGGCATCGTCAGGGCATCGTGCCCGGCATGTCGGTCGCGGACAACGCCACTCTGTCCGTGTCGAAGCGGCTCGGGCGCAACGGGCTGTTGAGCCGAAGCCGCCGGGACCACCTGGCAAGGGGCCTGATCGAGAACCTGGCGATCAAGACACCCGGACCCGACCTGCCCGTCTCCGCCCTCTCGGGTGGCAACCAGCAGAAGGTCGTCATGGCGCGCGCACTCGCCGACGACCCGCGGCTGCTGGTCCTGATCAACCCGACCGCGGGTGTGGACGTGCGCTCCAAGGATTTCCTCCTCGGCAAGGTCGAGGAGACCGCGCGGGACGGCACCGGAGTGCTCATCGCCTCCGACGACCTCGACGACCTGCGTATGTGCGACCGGGTCCTGGTGATGTTCCAGGGCCGGGTGACGTCGGAGACCGCCCGCGGCTGGCACGACCACGACCTCGTGGGCGCCATGGAAGGAATGGACCTCAATGCCTGAAACCGCCCTCGCGGACACGGCCGACCCCGAGGCCGCCGGGTGGTGGGCCAAGCGCAACAGGCTGTTCGGAGGCCGGATACCGCTGGCCCGGCTGCGCGACCTCGCGCTCGTCCCCGCGATCGTGGTCATCACGATCGTCGGTCAGATCGTCAGCCCGGTGTTCCTGCGGGCGGACAACCTGATCAACGTCCTGCAGACCATGTCCGAGACGGCCCTGCTGGTCCTCTCCCAGACGATGGTCCTCATCGTCAAGAAGATGGACCTGTCGATGGAATCCACCATGGGCCTGGCACCGGGCGTGGCCGCGTGGCTGGTGGTGCCGGCCGGCGCCGGACACGGCCTCGGGCTCCTCCCCGGCGCCTGGGCGGTCCCCGTCACGCTCGCCGCCGGCGCCCTGGTCGGCGTGGTCAACTCCCTGCTGATCATCCGCTTCGGCCTCAACGGCTTCATCGTCACCCTCGGCATGCTCATCGTGCTGCGCGGCCTCCTGACCGGCATCTCCGGCGGCCAGACGTTCTTCCAGCTGCCGCAGTCGATGCTCTACCTGGGCACGGCCGAATGGTTCGGCGTACCCGTCTCCATCTGGATCTGCCTCACCCTCTTCGCCTGCGCGATCGGCGTGCTCGGCTGGACCAGCTTCGGCCGCTCGCTGTACGCCATCGGCGGCAACGTCGACGCGGCGAAGGCCGCGGGCATCCGCACCGACCGGGTGCTGTGGATCGTCATCGTCACCGGCAGCGTCCTCGCGGCCCTCGCCGGGCTGATGCTCTCCGGGCGCCTGGCGTCGGTCGCCTCGGCGCAGGGCAACGGCTACATCTTCACCGTCTACGCCGCCGCCGTCATCGGCGGAATCAGCCTCAACGGCGGCAAGGGCACCATGTTCGGGGCCTTCAGCGGCATCCTCCTGCTCTTCATGATCCAGAACGTGCTCACCCTGGCCGGCGTCCCCGCCCAGTGGATCGGCGCCCTCAACGGCCTGATCATCCTGGTCGCGCTGATCATCTCGCGCATCACGGGCGGCAAGGTTCAGGACTGAACCCGGGGTGGCCACCATGGCCCGGAGTCAGGACCGGCGCCCGCGCGCCCGGTGTGCCGGGCGCGCCGATGAGCGTTCCGACGAGTGCTCCGATGAGCGATCCAATGCTGGATTGATGCGCGTTTGATGCGCGTTTGATGTAGGGTCCTTCCTGAGGTGAATCCTGTGCTCCCTGAGAACGACCTGTTCAGCGCGATCGACGCCCTGCTCGAGCAAGTCGCACAAGACGATCTCCCCGCCCCTGCCGAGCGCAGGCGGCTGCGCGAGGCGGCCGGTCTGAGTCAGGACCAGGTCGCCAAGGCGCTGAACACCCGCCGCGAGGCGGTGGGGAACTGGGAGGCGGGCAGGACCGACCCGCGGCCGCCGAAACGTGCCGCCTACGCCCGGCTCCTGGAGGGCCTTGCCGCGCGCTTCCCGGTCCCGGACCGGGTGCAGGAGGCGTCCCCTGAGCCCGAACCCGCCCCCGCCCCCGCGGCAGCCCTGCCGGCTCCAGCCCCGACCGACCCCGCCGCAGCCCCGCCGGCCTCGGCCACCACCGCCCGTCCGACGCCGGCGCGCAGGCCCCCCGTGTCATCCCGGCGCCCAGGTACGAAGCCAGGCACGAGGTCGGCGGCCGGAAAGCCGGCCGTGCCGGCCGCCGACCCGCGGTTCGAGAACGGTCCGCTCTCCGTGATCGACGTCGACGAAGACGGTCACGTCCTCGCCTACGGTGTCGGCGGCCTGGTCCTGGACGTGCCCGCCCAAAGCATCCCGGCCCTGGTGGAGTGGACGCTCACGGAAGCGAGGCTCGGGCAGCCGAAGCTGTCCGGACCGGGCAAGGACGCCGACCCGCTGCTCGTACTCACCGAGGCCGCGCTGGAACGCTACGGCCTGCCGGTCACCCTCACCGACGAGGAGCGGATCGCCGGACGGATCCCCGAGGCCCACAAGGTCATCAAGCAACTGGCGCGCGCCGACTGGAAGCTGACCAAGCGCGGCTTCGGACCGTGGGCGCGGATCTACCGCCCGGCACACGGCTCGGAGCGGGCCTGCGTCCAGCTGTGCATCCCGTCCTGGCACGCGCTCGACTCCCGCCACTGGGGCGCGGCCGGGCAGCTTCCGCCGGCGGAGCTCGCCCGGCTGCTGGGCGTGTACGCGTCGCGGGTGATGACGCCGCGCGGTTCCACGGCCGTGACCGGCCTGGAGCTGATGACCGCGCTGCACCCGCCGACCCGCGCCTCCGAGCCCGGCGCCGACGGCAGACGGCACTCCGAGCACAACCCCGGAAGCCTGGGCAAGGACCCGGTGGACTGTGCGCCGTGCGAAGCCCCGGACGGGCACCCGCTCCTGGCGGACCTGCCGCGGTTCCACGTCCGGGGCCCGGCGGAGAAGCTGTTCGAGGAGGCATACGACTGGGCGCGCCCGATGACGGACGCCGAGTGCACCCTGCGGCACCTGGTCGGCATCGACGTGAACATGGCCTTCGCCGCCGGAGCGAACGGCCTCATCGTCGGTCTCGGTGCGCCCACCCACGTCAAGGCACCGGTGTTCGACCCGAAGCTGCCCGGCTCGTGGCTGGTGGACCTCTCCCACGTCGACCTGTCCCGGGTGAAGGTCGGCAAGGACAAGTGGGCCGACCTGGACGCGCGTCTGCTGCCCAGCCCGTTCACACCGAAGGGCGACCGCCCCGAGGGCCCGGCCTGGTACGCGACCCCGACCGTCGCCTACGCCCAGGAACTGGGCCACGAGGTACGCCCGATCGAGGCGTACGTCCGCTACGAGAACGGCCGCTACCTGGACGGCTGGTACAGCCGACTGCGCGACGCCTACCTCGCCACGATGGCCGACCTCGGCGTGGCCGCGGACCTGTCGCCCGCGGACTTCCTCGCGGCGATGGACGGTCACAAGGACCGCGACCCCGAGCTGGCGATCGTCGTCTCGGCCATCAAGGCCACGGTCAAGGGCGGCCTGGGCAAGCTGCGCGAAAGGCCCCGCGGCGAGGGCTGGCGGCCCGGTCAGCCGTGGCGGGCCCTGGCACGTCCGACGTGGCGGCCGGACATCCGCGCCGCGGTCATCTCCCGCACCCGGATCAACCTGCACCGGAAGATCGTCAAGCACGCGGTGTACACCGGCCAGTACCCGGTCGCGATCCTGTCCGACTGCGTCGTGTACGCGGCCGGCGGCCCCTCACCGCTGGACTTCCTGCCCTACCGGGACGGCAAGCCGCTGCCGGGCGGCTTCAAGCTCGGCATCAACCCGGGCCTGGTCAAGCACGAGGGTACCCAGACCGTCCTGTGGGGCGAGGAGGTCCGCGATCGCTTCGACGCCCCGGAGCTCAACCTCGCCCGGTACATCAAGGACGGCACGGTCACCGACGTCGACAACGGGGAGTAGGAGAGGCCGATGAGCCTGTTCGGCGACGGCCTGGACGCGGCCGTGCAAAAGTCGTTCACCCGCCCGGTGCCCAAGAGCGCGCCCGCGCAGATGCGCTATCTGGTCAAACAGCTCAAGGGCACCAGGGCGGTGGCCCAGTTGCTGCGGGTCTCCCAGCGCACCGTGGAGCGGTACGTGAAGGACCAGATCAGGAAACCGCGTCCCGACCTCGCCGAGCGCCTCGGGCGCGAGGTGAGGAAGCGGTGGCAGCCCCAGATCCGTGCCAGGGCCCGGCAGAGAGCCGCGACCACGGACGGCATCGTCATCGACACCCGCGCCCGGATCGGCTACACCGCGCCGATCGGTTCCACGGACGACGCCCGCCTCAGACACCTGACCGTGGCGCTGCCGCCGCAGTACGCCGCCCGTCTCTTCGACGCCAGGGAACAGGGCGCCTCCGACCAACGGCTCCAGGAGATCACCGCCGAAGCGCTGAGAGAGGTGTACTTCCAGGACAGCGGCCGCCGCGCCGGCAGCCTGGAGGAGGTGCGCCTCACCGAGGTCGAACAGGTCGAGTTCGACCTGTAGCCGGGCCAGGCAGCTCGACGATCCGATGTGAACCGCCCCTGGACACCCCGTAGTCACACCAGCCCACGAAAGCACGCCACGACGAGAGCGCGTGCCGACCGAGCACGCACGCGTATGTCACCCGGGCCACCCGCACGGCTCAGCCACGCTTCCTTGTTCTGTCCGTGTGGTCTCGGCGACGACCGGGAGTACCGGGAAGTGGGCGGGACTGAACGCAGTGTTCGGTCCCGTTTCAGGCCCGTTGCCAAAAGTGCTGGTCAGAAGCGTGGAGACAGAGTTTACGGGACTGACGGGACTCAAGGTGGGAGTTATAACGATCAGGCGCGCGCGTATGCGCGCGTACGTAAGGTTGTAGTACTTCCTGTGCTACGTAGCTCATATATAGAGCCTTGAGTCCCGTCAGTCCCGTGATCGGCGGCCTCAACTCTCTGAGCTGGTCTTTTGCCGACGGGACTGAACGGGACCGAAAGCGGCGCCGGGTCCTGGCCCGGGGCGTCCGGCTCGGTTGCCGTATGCCGGGAGGGACTGACGGGACTGAATGTTCGACATGCAGGCCAAGCGTGTTCTGGAACGGCGAGGTGTGCGCTAGCCTCTGACTCTGAGTGGGAACTTCAGTCCCGTCAGTCCCGTTGATCCCGCGTGAGAGACGGGTCGTGGCGTGATGGAAGGGGTGTCTACGGGGTTGGTGCCGCCGTAGGCGAAGATGATCGGCCAGGACAAGGACTCTCCAGTGCTCGGGCAGGTTGCGACAGGTTCGTCAGTACCTAGCGGTGCCCGGCGCGTTCGCGGCGAGCACGCACTCGCCAGGACCTCGTGGCCCGTTCCCGCACCTTCCACCGGCCCTCTCCACCCGGGCTCTCACAAGGGACGCTCATGAGCAGCGCCGAGTCGGTACGCTTCGACACCTCGGCCGCCGCCGGACAGATCCGTCAGACAAGCCTCGAGATCGGTCCGTCCGGGGACCAGGCGACCGTGCCGGCGCAGACGGGAGGCGACGGAGCACGACGAGTCGTACCGGCGGGTCTGCTGCCGGACGAGCTGACCGACCGGGGCAACGCCAAGCTGTTCGCGCGTCTTTACAGCGATCGCTTCAGGCATGTGGAGGGTCTCGGGTGGTACTGCTGGGAGCAGTACCGGTGGAAGCGCACAGGCGGGGAGAAGGGTGCGATGTGGGCCGCCGGGGACATGGCCGAGCAAATGCCGCGCAGCGACCCACTCGGGGGCTTCAGCGACCGTGAGCTGTCCACACACCGGCGCCGCACCCAGTCGACGGCAGGGATGAAGGCCCTGCTGGAGCAGGCGCAGGCGGCCCCGGGACTCAGCCTCGACCCCGATTCGATGGACGGGGACACGTACGCCCTGTGCACCCCGGGCGGGGTTGTCGACCTGCGGACCGGTGAGTTGCGCAAGCCGGACCCCCTGTCGGACATGCACTCGCGCGCCACCACCGTCGGCCCGGAGAAGATGCCCCTGCCCCGGTGGCACGGGTTCCTGCGCGACACCTTCGGGGACGACGCCAAGGGGCAGGAGACGATCGCGTTCCTGCACCTGCTGCTCGGCTACTCGGTCACGGGAGACGTGGGCGCCCAGATCCTGCCCTTCCTGTACGGGTCGGGAGCGAACGGCAAGTCGGTCCTGCTGGAGGTGATGATGCAGGTCCTCGGGGACTACGCCAATGCCGCCCCGCCCGGTTTCCTCATGGAGAAGGGCAAGTTCACCGAACACAGTACCGAGCTGACCGAACTGCACGGCCGGCGCATCGTGGTGTGCTCCGAGCTGAAGCCCAACGACAAGTTCAACGAGGCCCGCGTCAAGCTGCTCACCGGCGGTGACACCATCACCGCGCGCCGCATGAGGCAGGACTTCTTCACCTTCCGGCCCACGCACAAGCTGTGGCTCCTGGGAAACCACCGGCCCGAAGTCGGCACCGGCGGCTACGCGTTCTGGCGGCGCATGAGGATCATCCCGTTCGAACGCAAGGTCCCCGACGCACTCAAGATCGACAACCTTGCCCAGGAACTCGTCCGCGACGAGGGCCCCGGCATCCTGAACTGGCTCATCCAGGGCGCCCAGAAATACCTCGCCACCAGGGACCCGCTCCATGGGCCGGCCTCCGTGCGGCTTGCGACCGAGGCCTACGAGCGCACCGAGGACCACATCGGCCGGTTCATCGCCGAGCGGTGCACCAAGGGACGGGGCGGACAGCGCAACCCCGAGCTGCGCGTCGAGCAGAAGCTGCTCTACGAGACCTACGGCCGCTGGTGTTCGGACGAGGGGATCCGCCCCGCCACGAGCCGTGCCTTCGCCAGCCGCATCCGTCAGGAACTCGGCCTGGCCTCCCCGGCGGAGATGATCAAGAACAACGACCGCAAGCTCTACCCCGGCTTGGCCCTTCTCCCCGTCGCCGGGGCTGGACCGGACGAATGACGCTCCGCAGGGAGACCGGCGGGTTCCTGTTGCGGACTCTTGCGATAATGGACGAGACGACCTGCGGTGAGCGCGCCGCACGATCCGGCCGGAGGCCGGCCCACGGGACAGGAGGGACTGCGGCCATGAGCTCGATGCTGCAAGACAGCCAGCTCACCGACGAAGCCGAAGTGGTCTGGCTGGAGGACCCGGAAGACCTCGACTACGTCCGGCAGGCCCTGGACAAGGTGCCCACCCGCAAGGGCAGGCCCCGATACTCGCGTGACGGCCGCCTCATCGGCTACACCAACCTCCGGCCGGACGCCGCCAGTGATCCCGACTCGGGTCTCTTCGCCCGCCGTGCTTTCTTCCTCCTGCCCCACGACCGGGACAAGCAGCCTCACGGGCCCTACTCGGTGGGCGCCCCCGGCGAGGCCGTCGACCCCCGCACCATCGAGGCGGGCAAGGTGGGCGCCAAGACCCTTCGCTCGCAGAAGGGCAGAGCCGCCGAGATAACACCCGCCGGCCGTTAGGGGACGTGAGCGGGCCGCGAGACGCGGGACTGACGGGACCGGCCGTCCGGGTCGGCGGAGCCTGGGTGTGGAACACACCGGCCCCGTGTGAACGGTATGCCGCTCCGACAGTCCCGTCAGCCCCGTCGGTTCGCCTGGTGGTGCCCACGTCAGCGGCTCACCAGCGAACAGGGTGAGACCCCGGAGAAGAAGGGTCCGGCCGGGACTTGAATCCGGGCACGTTGATGGCGCTGTAGTGAATGAAAACGTCGGAACTATTGTCGTCCGGCGCGATGAACCCGAAGCCCTTTTCGCTGTTGAACCACTTGACCGAACCAGTTGCCATATAACTCTCCGCACTGAATTCCGGTTTGACCAGTGTGCCTGAAACGCTGGCCGTCACCGGTCAAAGCTTAAACGTATCTCCATCGTGGAGAAGCTTTATGACTGTACGTCCGGTCACTGTGTGAAGGTCTTGAGGGTCTGCGGGATCACCGACCTCATCCCCATGGAGCGACTTGCGGGCGAATACCACCTTTTCTGTTGGCCTGAGGATCCGCCCGAGCGGGTTGAGCCCGAGCGGCCGAGCACCGCTCGAAACGATCCGTAACGAGGGGTACTTGACCTCGACGCGACGCGTACGCCGCGGTACAGGAAGGTGGCGAGGCCCTGCCGCGCGCCCCTTGGTGAAGCCCGCAGCGCTGCCCTTTAGGGCCTTCTCGATAGGTCCGCCCGGCCTTATGGTTTCCCTGTGGTGAGGCGATATCAGGCGACTGATTGCGGCCCGTCATGGTTCCGAAGCACGAATGACTGCAATGTCAGTTCACAGCGGCTCTGCCGTTAACAGTTCCCGAGGACCAGGGCGATCACCTCTGGCTTCCGCACAGTGTGGCGGCCGGCTCTGAGACCCTTTGGAGGGCAGAAATGGCAGATGACAGGACCACCGGAACAGTCAAGTGGTTCAACGCGGAGAAGGGCTTCGGCTTCATCGCATCGGACGACACGAGTACCGATGTCTTCGTTCACTACTCGAGCATCCAGGCCAACGGGTTCCGTTCTCTTGAAGAAGGTCAGCGAGTGGAGTTCAGCGTGGTGCTGGGCCACAAGGGTCCCCAGGCGGAGGCCGTCACCGTGCTCCCCTGACCGTTCACGTTCTGAGTTCGGGCACGAAAACGCCGGCCCGGTCCTGTCTCGCACCGCTTTCTGCCTGTTCAGAATGGCGAACGAGACAGCGACCGGGCCGTTCTCGTGCCGTTCGGCGGTAAGGGCACAGGCTCCTGTGGCGGCGCGCGCCAGGGCGTCCGGGACACGGCCCGCTCACCGGCGTGCGCCGGATCGCTGCCGCCCTGCCGTACCGTTCGCGGCCTTCGGCACGAGACCGGCGTCGGGCAGCCGACCGGGACATTGACGCGTCCGGGGCCGGGCAAGATCCACCCGAGCGTCACTTCGTCTCCAGGGACACCTCTTTCACAAAGAGGGGCGGTTGCCCGGTGGCGGTGTCCCGGGCGCGGCCGTCGGGGCATGGTGTCCGGCGGTAACTCCCCGTCCCCGGCACCCGGGTCGAAGGGGCCCCGGGCATGCCCCCGCACGAAGGGAAGAGCATGGGTACAAGGGTGTTTCAACGCCGGTCAGCCGTCTTCGCGCTGGCCTTCCTGGTCGCCGGCACCGCGGTGACCGCCCCGCAGGCCAGCGCGCGCACCCAGGCCGAGCGGTGTTCCCCGGTCGGCACCGCGGGAGCGCCCGACGTGCCCGCCGACGGCACCGACGGGATCACGGCACTGCCCCACGCGCCGGCCGACGTGCGATTACCCGATCAGGTCGGCTTCCGGGACACGCAGGGTACGTTCAACCGCGTGTGGTCGTTCGCCCTGGCCGACGGCGGTGTGTACGTCAAGCCCGCAGACCTCCGCGGCGGCTGGCGCGTGGTGCCGGTCCCTGACTGCCTGGACGGCCGGATCAGCGGCATCTCCGCCGACGACGACGAACTGGTGGCCGCCGACGCGGATGGCCGGCTGTTCACCATGGACCACGCCATGAACGCGCCGCGCTGGTGGAACTGGACGAGCAGATTCGGTGCGCCCCTCTGGCTGGGCAGCGGCAACACGCTGCCGGACCGCACGATCGACTGGGCCTGGTCGGTGATCTCGCCGGCCGAGGACGAGCAATGGAGCGACGGGATCGGCAAGGCGCACGACATCGAGCCCGCCAAGGTGAGCCACGTATACGCGCTCACAGGCGACGGAAGCCGGATCACCTACCTGGACCCATGGCTGCCGAGCGACCACAGCTATCAGCTGCGCGCTCCCGCGGACGGGCGCTTCCAGGCGACGAGGCTGTCGGCCAGCGGCTCCACCGTGTTCGTGACGAACCGCTACGGAGACATGTACACCCGCACGTACGACTTCGACATGTCCGGCGCCAACTCCGTCGTCTTCCGCTACTCCTACGAGGACCAGAGCGGTCTGCCCACCGCACCGAACCTGCTGCTGGAGCGCCTCGACCACCACTACGCGGCCGTGCAGCTCCCCGCGCAGGACTGGGTCCACCAGCCGAAGGTCCCGGGTGAGATCACCGACCTCATCTCGGTCCACAAGTCCGGTCCCGGGCCGAACGCCAGGGAACTGCGGGTGGAGGGCGTGAAGAACGGCGTGACGGGCCTGTGGCACAAGGACATGCGTGCCCCCGAGTGGTCGTTCGTTCCCACCGCAGACCCCTTGCGGCGACGGCTGCTGGACAACACGGCCGACGACCGCTCCGCCGACACCCTGGCTCCGCCGTCGCCCTTCTCCTACGCGGGGAACGGCAGCGGCTACAGCGCCGAGGTGGCCGGCTTCAACACCGCCACGGGCGCGACACCACTGGATCTCCGCTTCCGTGGCGGTTCCTCGCTCCGTCTGACGCTGCACACAGTGGACCCCCTGCGGCAGTTCCCCCGGGCCGATGGCCTGGATGACAACCCGCGTGCGTACGACGGAGCCGTGGAAGTCCCCGCGACACTGCTGAGCAAGCTCTCCCAGCAGCCTCAGGAGGTCCGCGCCTTCGTGACCGGCGTTCTGCGGGCCCGCCGCTTCACGACGACCGGCGTCGAGGTCAGCACCCGCTCTCTGCGGATCCCCGCCCTCGGTCTCGACCTCGCCGCCCGATAGCCCGGGCGGTACTCCGCACCGCGCCGACCACGCCTGCCGCCCTGGGCCGGACCTGCGCCGAGAGGTCCGGCCCAGAGGGTGAACGCGCAGCCGTGCACGCACTTTCCCCCTCCCGAACCGGCGCCCGGACCGCCATTTCCTGTTCGTGCCTCCTGTTCACACCCAATGCTCAGAGCATCCGAGCATTTCGACGCGCAGCAGGCAGGCTCGTACCGTCGAAGTCCGGACAATCATCTACACCCCGGCCAGGGCCATGGAGGCACTCGCCCTCACCGACGACGTCGCGAGCCGCATCAGAACTCCCATGCTGGTTCTCGACTACGACGACGAGCAGTTCTCCGCGGACCAGCCGCGCGAGCTGGAGGAAACCGTCCAGCGACTGACGGGCAGCCCACCGGCCGATCGGCGAGAATGATCAACATCCCTGACTGATTCGGCGTCAGTTCAACGGCCGGGTATCCAGTCCGCCGTTCGGCCGTGGCCGGTGGAGCTAGAGTGCGGTGCTCCTGATCCGGACGCTCCCGAGGAGAATTAGTTGGACCGTACCCAGCCCCTTGTGCTCGATCCCATGGGCCGCGGCAGAAAGACCGAGGAAGCCACCCTCCACACCGCCGGCCCCGCCACGCTCGTGGACATCCTCGGCGTGCCCGCGTGGTCTGTCAGCGATCCCGCTGTACTCAAGGTTCTGCTGAACGACCGTCGAGTCTCGAAGGACGCCAGTCAGCACTGGCCCGCATTCATCAACGGCGAGATATCCGACAGGTGGCCGCTAGCCCTATGGGTCAGTTTGAAGGACATGTTCACCGCCTATGGGGACGAGTTACGGCGGCTGCGTGGTCTCGTCAGCAAGGCGTTCACCGCCCGGCGCACAGTCGCAATGACGCCACGGATCGAATGGATCACGGCCGGCATCATCGACAAGATGGCCCAAACCCGGCCGGGCGAAGCGATCGAATTGCGCGAAGCCTTTGCCGCGCCCCTTCCGATCCAGGTGATCAGTGACCTCGTGGGTCTGCCCGAAGAGCGCTGGGCCCACTTCCGTACAGTGGTCCACGGAGTCTTCGACACCTCGCTGACCTACGAGGAGGCCCGCGCCAACACCGCGGACCTGTACGGCATGCTCACCGAACTGGTCGCATCGAAGCGTGCCACCCCCGGGGAGGACCTCACCTCGGCGCTCATCCACGTGCGCGACGACGAGGGCAACGGAGACGCGCTCACCGAGCAGGAACTGCTGGACACGCTGCTCACGGTGATCACGGCAGGCTACGAGACGACCATCAACCTGCTCGACCAAGCCGTCGTCGCGTTGCTCTCACGCCCCGACCAGCTCGCTCACGTCCGAGCCGGGCGCGCTTCCTGGGACGACGTCATCGAGGAGTCCCTCCGCTACGCGGCCCCGGTGAGCCACCTGCCGCTGCGGTACGCGGTCGAGGACATATCCCTCCCCGACGGCATCGTGGTCCGCCGGGGCGAGGCCATCCTCGCCTCGTACGGCCCCGCCGGACGCCACCCCGACCTGCACGGCGCCACCGCCGGAGACTTCGACGTCCTGCGTGAGGACAAGCAGCATTTCGCCTTCGGGCACGGCGCACACTTCTGCCTCGGCGCCGCCCTGGCCCGCACCGAGGCACGGATCGCGCTTCCCGCCCTGTTCGACACCTTCCCGGACATGGCTCTCGCCGTGCCACCCGAGAAGCTGCAGCCGTTGCCGAGCCTCATCGCGCACGGACACCTCAAGGTCCCCGTGCGACTGCGGCCCCCGAACTGACCCGCTGAGTCGGGGACTCGGCGGTCCGGACGACCAGGACGGCTTCCCGCCCTCCGGGGTGGCGAGCACGAAGCCCGCGTGTCACGCGTCCTGTTGCCCGGCCCGCCGCGCGGTGTCGACGACGACCGTGCCGAGGCTGTCGCGCTCCCCGGTGTGCGAGGAGGCCAGGACCTCGAACATGTCCCGTCCGGCGGCGTGCGCGCGGGACTCGCAGGCGGCCCAGGTGAAGACGCCCTTGGCCATGGTGGAGCGCTCGCTATCGGTGCGGCGGGCGTAGACGTCGGCACGGACGGAGGCGACCTCGCGGCTGTCCGGCGCGGCCTGGGCGGCCCATTCGGCGAGGTGGCAGGCGAGGCGGTCCTCGCCCGCCGCGAGGAGTTCGGTGGCGCGGGCGGCGAGCGCCCGCGGGCCGCCGGCGAGCCGGGCGACCTCGGCCGCGAGGACGGCGTCGGGTGCGGGCTTGAGGTGGGCGGGGTTCTGGTCGTACCAGCCGCCGAACTGCCGCCACAGGTTCCGGACCACGAACTCCGGCTCGTCGTAGAGGGGCTGGAGGTAGGGGCGGGCGAGCAGGTGCTCGGGGGCGCGGACCGTGTGGACGATCTCGTCGAGCCGGGCCCCGGTGTTCATCAGCTCCAGGGTCTGCTCGCACAGCGTCTCCAGCAGCTCCGCGGTCTCGCCCAGTGCCTGGCGCACTCGTTCGGCACCGACGATCGGCACGCCGTGGCCGGGCAGCAGCAGTTCCGCGTCGAGCTCCCGCATCGCCCGCAGCGCACGGGCCCAGTCCAGCGGGTAGCGCTGGACCTTCTGGGGGTTGCCCGCGTTCGGAGCGTTCCAGATGAACAGGTCGCCGGTGCAGACGGCCCGCAGTTCGGGGATCCATACCCAGGTGGCGTCGTCCGTCTCGCCGCGCGCGTGGTGGAGCTCGAAGGTGAGCCCGCCGCGGCGGCGGCTGAGGCTGTCGCGATAGACGGTGTCCGGGCGACGGTACCGGGTGGGCCACTCCAGCGCGGGCAGCTGGAACTGGCGGCGGTTGATCCAGCTGTTGTACCCGGCGGTTGCCGCGTAGCGGTCGAAGCGCTCCGCGACCAGCTCGTGCGCGATCACCTCCGGCCGCGCGGTGCCCCGGCTCCCGGCCTCGGCGTCGAACGGGTGGACGCCGAAGACGTGGTCGACGTGTCCGTGGGTGAAGACCACGGCCGCCACCGGCGCGTCCGACCAGGCGCGGACCTGGCGGTGCAGCTCCTCGGCGGTGCGGAACTCGCCGGAGTCGATCAGCACCAGGCCGTCGCCCGTGTCGAGGACGGCGACGTTCGCGAACGAGGCGAACACCGCGGCGCCGGGGGCGACCGGGATCAGGCCGTCCTTGGACCAGGCACCGGTCATGTGCTCGCCTATGGACGCGGTGCCCTCCCAGACGCGGTCGAGGTAGGCGCGGTAGGCGGCCGGGATGTGGTCGTTCACGGGATTCTCCCTGTGCACTGGGCTGCGAGGTGGTCTGTCCGAGGCGGCGGTCTCCGGATCGGAGTCCGGATCAGGGTTGTGAGTGTGTGATCCGAGTCATGTCGACACAAGCGGCTGACGTCACACAGGCTCTGTGACACATCACAGGCCCGGCGCCGCGGACACGGCGCCCACTCCGGCGAGGAGTCGCCATGTCCGACCGCGCCGCCACCGCCCGAACCACCGCCGGCGACCCCGCCGCCGCGGACACGGCCCCGGCCCTGTCGGCCCCGGCCCTGCAGGTCTCGGAGCAGGCGCGACGGCTGGCGTCCCGGTGGGAGGCGGGGATCAACGCGCTCGCCCGCCGTATCTCGCGGGAGAGCTTCGACGGCCTGCCGGGGTACCGCGACCTGCCGGACGACATGGTCGACGTGGAGATCGCGGAGACGGTTCGCCAAGGTCTGCGGGTGTTCGCGCAGGTCGCGCGTGGCGAGATGACGACAGCCGGAGCGGAGGCCTACCGGCTCTTCCGGCGACGGGCCGCGCAACGGGCACGCGAGGGCTTCCCGCTGACCGCGCTGGTCCACGCGCATCTGGTCGCGCGCCAGGAGATGTGGTCGGTGCTGCGCGCATTGGCGGAACCGGGAGAGGAAGGCCCCCTGCTGGAGCTGGCCGACCTGCTCTTCTCGGCGCTGCCGGGAGACATCGGCGACGTCGTGGCCGCCTATACCGCCGAGCAGAGCGCCGCTGGGACACATGCCCGGGAGCGCCGCAGGTCCCTGGGGCTCGCCCTCGTGCACGGATCGCAGCTGTCGGGGGAGGAGCTGGACACCCTCGGCTTCCCGCGCGGCGCGGTCGTCGTGGTGGTCCAGCCGCCCACGTCCCAGTCGGGGAGCGGCCGGAGCGGCGCGGTGTCCAGGCGGCGGCTGGAGCGGTCGTGGCAGCGGCGGCTGGACCGCGGCGACGGCCTGGAGGCCCTGGTACTGCTGGCCGACGACCTCGGCTACATCCTGCTCCCCCGAGGCCGTGACGGACACGGCCGACTGGCGGAGGAGGTGGCCGGTCTGCTGATCGGAGCCGGTGAGGAGGCCGTACCCGCCGCGGTGGACGCGGCGGACGACCCCGCAGATCTGCCGGAGGCGGCGGCCCGCGCACGGGAGGTCCTCGGGCTGGCTCTCGCGCTTGGTCGGGGGCCAGGTCCGCACCGGATGCGGGACGTGCTGCTGGAGTACCACCTCAGCCGGCCGGGCCGCAGCGCCGGGGCACTGGGGAGCCTGCTGGACCCGGTACTGGCCCGTCCCGAACTCGCCGTGACGCTACGGGGTTACGTGGCCCACCAGCAGGACCGGCGGGCGACCGCCCAGGCCCTCGGACTCCACCCGAACACCGTCGACAACCGCGTCCGCCGGGCGGGCGAACTGCTGGGCGCGGACCTCACCACACCCCACGGCTACGCACTCGCCCTCGCCGCGCTCGCCGCCCGCGGCCTGGTCAACGCCCCTGCCGTCTGAAGGCCGCCGCACACGCCGACCGCCTCCCGCCCGGCACGGCGCGCCCACCTGCGACCCGCTCGCCGAGCCGGCCCCGCCGAGTCGACGGGGCCGCCTCGGCGAGGCCGGGTCGGCACACGCGGCGCGACTTCCGGCCCTCAGTGACATGCTGCTCCGGCGCGGGTCGGGCGGTCGTCCGGTGTTCAGGCGGTCAGCCGGTGGTCGGCCGGTACGCGTACACCCTGGTGGCGACCTTGCAGATGCCCGGCGGGACGACCTCGGCCCGCAGAGTCCGGGTCCGCGGGTCGTAGTCCACGCCCTCGGCCTCGAAGCTGCCCGAGCAGATGCTCTTGCGCGGCAGCTGGAGCAGCGTGGTGACCGTGCCCGTGGTGGGGTTGCCGTCCAGTGCGTGCGGGAGGTCCACCTGGAGCAGATCCTTCGTCGCGTCGTCCGAGACGCACACCAGACGTGTGCCGGAGACGAAGTCGCACGCCTGGACGTTGTTCACGGTGCGGTCGAGGGAGATCTGCCCCGCCTGGGGCAGCGCACCGCCGGTGCTCGGCGTCGAGGCGTTGAGCAGGGGCGCGGGGAAGACCTGCAGCCGGTTCTCGTCGCCCCATTCGCCGGAGACGAGCCACTGGTCGTCCGGCGAGACGGCGGCGAAGGAGTTGTTGTGCGCCTCGCCGCCGTCGAGGGTGTGCTCGTACTCGTAGCGCTGCCCCTGGGGCGTGGTGACGGTGAACATCTTCGATGTCGTCCCGTCGTTCTGGTAGGCGTCGAAGACGTAGCCCCCCTCGGAGATGTCCGGGTCACCGATGTGGTTCCACCCCTTCGTCCGGAGCGACAGCGGTACCGAGGCGAGTCCGCGGTAGAGCAGTGAGCCGTCCGGGCCGCTGGCCAGGCCCTCGCCTCCGGTTAAGGAGTCGACGTGCGAGTAGCCCTCGGGGCTCCAGCCGCCGGGCGACGGATCCGCCGCGGCGGCGGGCTGTCCCATGGCGGTCACGACTGCCGCCGTGACGGCGAGCAGGATCGCGGCGGTGCGGGTACGAGAGGTCATGTGTCCCCCGTCTGGTCGGGATCGGGCACGTGATCGTAGAGCCGGCCGCGGGCCACCGTCAGTACCCCCGGCGATGACAGGTGCCGAGCCGAAGCGCCGCGCACCTGCCCCAACCGTCACGGCGGGGGCGGGCTCATGTACCGGCGCGGCCAGGGCGGATACGCCTGCCGGGGGTCCGTGCCACCGTCGCCGAGCTGCCCGACCGGGAAGGGAACCCGCCCCTATCGGGCAGCGAGGTGGCAGCGCCTGAGGCACCTTCACCTCCGTGGGCGCACGGAGGGACCCCGTGCCGGACGGGAAAGCTGACAGTGCGTGCGCTGCGCGCCGTGCTCGTGGTGGTGCTCACCGGCACCGTGTTCGTGCAGGCAGGGATGGTGTGGGCGTGGTCGGCGGGAGCGATCCGGAGGACGGGTCGCTCCCGCATCACTCCGGCCAACCTGGCGGTACTCAAGAACGGCCGCGCCGAGGCGGTGCGCTTCGCGACGCTCGCCGCGCTCTGCGAGGTGCTCGAGTGCCAGCCGGGTGACCTGCTGCGCCGGGAGGCCGAGGACGCAGCGGGCGGATGAACGTCGAATCAGGGGTTCCCGTGCACATGCGAAGGGGATTGGCCACACCGTTTCGGCCAGGCAGAACCAGCGGACTCCGTCGGCCCTCGCCATGTCACCTGGCCCCTTCGGCCCCGGCGGCGTCGGAGCGCGCAGGGCCCACCGACGTCGCCCGCGTGCGCGAACTCGGGGTGGGGACCGGGGTGCCCCGGCCGTCGCGGAGGCCGCCTCAGGGCGCCGTGGTCTTCGGCGACGTCGCCCCCTTGCCATGGAAGTGGATCGGCCGCTCGATCATGTCGCGATACCGCCCCGTCGTGGACGGCGACTGCTCGTAGACCAGCGTCGCGTCTGCCCCGGACTCGCTGCTCGAGGTACCGATGATCTGTACGTAGCCGATGTTTCGTGACGAACTGACGCTGAAGAGAGTGCGGGACGGATCCCAGTGCACTCCGTCGGCACTGGTGGTGATCTTCACGTCCTTGTTGTTCCCCCATGCCTGCCACACCATGACGAAGCGCTTGAGGTAGGTGTTCCACGTGACATTGTCGGTTGCCATGTTCTTCGACAGGCCAGGCAGCGACTGCAGCCGGGGAGAGGACGAGGTGGAGGGCATCCGGGTGCGGAACGCGCCGTCGTACCAGCCCTTCCAGGTACCCGGTGCGGCCTCGGGGTCCGTCGATACGTACCCGGTTCCGTGCCCGATCGCCAGCCATCGCTTCGCCACCGGGTCGTACACCACCGAGTTCGCCTCGATCCCGCCGAAGGCGTGGGCGGCCGGCTTGGCCTTGCCGATGATCTCCCCTCGCTTGGTCCAGGTGGCCCCGTCGTCCGTGGAAGTGGCGAGACCGGTGGAATTCCACTCGCCGTATTTTCCGTCCGCGAACCGGTGGTCCTCGGCGTGGTAGAAGCCGTAGATGACACCCCCCGGCTTCCCCGGGGCCCGCTGCGCCGACGACAGCCAGACGCCGTTGCCGTCGAAGGCGTTGGCGGCACCCTTGCGCAGCACCGCCGTCGTGGGACGGATCGGCCCCATCTTGTCCAGGCTCTTCCCGGAGCTGCGATAGTTCGCGCCGTCCACCCAGAACGTGATGTTCGTGGTGCCTTTGGAGTTGCGCAGATAGGGGAACGTCGAGTCGTTCGCGTACCAGTGCACCGGATTGGCGGGAATCGGGACGATCTTCGGGCTACCGAGAGTCGTGGTGACACCGGCGGCGCCGGGGCTCGAGGCCAACGCCGCCACGGGGATCAGCAGCCCGGCCAGAGCCAGCAGCGGAGCAACCCTTCGCAGTCGGAATCTCTTTCTCATATCAGCCTCGCTCCTGCCCGATCACCATGATCATTGCTGCCGCCGACACCGCTCGCGGTCGGAGTGGGCCCATGTGGGCGGGGGATGCCGGCGGTGCACCGGAGGTCACCGAGCGGCCACCGCGCCGGACAACGGCACGCGGTGCCGGTCCCTCGGCCTTCGAGCCTCCAGCATGGGACGACCACGGCCCCGGGAACAGGACCGAAGGGGTAGACGACAGGGCATGAGGGAACTACCCCCGGCGCAGAGCGCGTTGCTCGGCCCCCCGCAGTGCCGCCCTCATTCCGTGGCGCCGAACCGGACGAGGCCCGACCGACGGTGACGGCCGGCGCTTGCTCGCCGGACAGGTCCCTCGCGCCGCCGAGGCGAACTCTCGCTCGCAGTGGCGCGCCGGCCCGCCCGGTGACGGAGTCGGCCGGCCCGGACGCCCGGAGTTCCGCCGGGTCCTCGCCGCCCATTGGCGTCGAGCCCCGCCGTGTGCAGCAGGTCCACGAAATGGTGACGCGGCGGTGGGCAGGTGCACATGGGCCGGATGCATGTGCCGACGCACTGGAGCGCCGGCCGGCCGGCCGGCCCGCCTGCCTGGCGTGCGTAGGTGCGTGCGGCGCCCCGGATCGCTCACCCGAAGTGAGCGGTTGACGCCCCGTGACATGCATCCGAGAAGGGGTCTGCCATGTCCGCGGAGCATCCCCGGTCACGACGGACAGGAGTACCCGCAGCCGGCCGTGGGACGGCTCCCGCATGCGCTTGGGGGAGGGGCCGGGCACCGGCACGGGGGCCGGGTGGCGCCTGGCGGAGCGAGCATGACAAGAGGGGGAGTCGCGCTGGTCAGAGGCCGTGCGGCGACCGAGCGCGCCCGCATACGGGGGATGCGCCGTGACGAGGCGCGCCGAGGTCGGCGAGGGGGAGTCGTTCCCCGCGACCGGGACGTACGCGATGGGTGCGCAAGGCGGCGCGCCCGGTGAGTCGATGCCATGTGTGTGGGTCGTGTGGCGATTGACGGGACATCATGTGTGATCACACACTCGCCGCACTGGGAGCGCTTCCATCCCGCGAGGCGCTCTGATCCCGGTGCTCGCGCCGCGTCGGCCCATGGCGCGGCTTTCCACCGGTCACTATCGGCAGGAGAACTCGATGCTCAACAGGACGCGCGGTGTATCCGCACGCCCCGGGCGACAGCTGGCCACGGCGGCCGCGACCGCCGGACTCTTATTGGCCGCCGGCGCCCCCGCGGCCGTCGCGGCGACGGCCCCGCACACCGTTCACGGGGCACGGCCCGGGGTCAGGGCCGACCAGGCCCCGTCGGATCTCGGCTCCTGGATGGAGCAGATGAACGCGGCGATCGGTGACCGGCCGCTGAACCGGATCGTCATGCCCGGCAGCCATGACGCGGGAACCGCGGGCATCACCAAGGACAGCGGGATCTGCGACTGGGGTGACTCCGCCTCGGTCGCGAAGAAGAACCTGTCGGTTGCCGCGAGCATGTCGAGGAGCCAGAGCGGCTCTCTCGTCCAGCAACTCGACGGCGGGTCCCGGTACCTGGACCTGCGTCTGTGCGAGCAGGGCGGCAGATGGTACCTGTACCACGGAGGCCCGCTCGGTCGGCAGTTCTTCGACTCCTTCGACGGCAAGGGTCACACCGTCAAGGGCGAGGCCGACGAACTCGGCGACTGGGTCCACCGGCACAAGAAGGAGATCGTGATCGTCCGGGTCCAGACCGCGGCGCCGCCCGCCACGGCCAAGGAGGACAGCCGCGCCGCCATATCCGAGCTGGGCGGCCTCCTCGACGGCAGCCGGCTGGACAACCCCGAGATCGCCGACGGCTCGCTGAGCCCGACCTCCACGTACAACCAGTTCATGGCCGCGGGCAAGCACGTCGTCCTCATCGACGCCTCCAGCAGCACCACCTACCCGTGGGCCTGGCAGCCGTCGGCCTCGTCCGACCGCGGCAGCTATCTCGAGGTCAGCCACGACGCCGCGGACATCCTGCTGAAGATGTTCGACAAGGACCAGGACCAGGAGAACCGGGATGCGGTGATCAACCGGGCCTCCGAGGTGCTCGGCAGGGCACCGGGCGACGACGCGAACAAGCTCTTCGTCCTCCAGGGCATCGTCGACCCGACCAACTCCATCCCGTTGGCGGGGGCCGCCTGGTTCCTGAGCGAGCTCAAGCTGTTCCCGTCCAGTGTCGCCGACAACATCCTGCTCACCATCGAGCACCGGCTGAACAAGCAGCTGCTGGACAAACTGCGCGGTGACTGGAACACCTCCAACGTCACCGACAACATGAACATCGTCATGACCGACGACGTCAACCAGAACGCCGCCGGCGTCGGAACCGGAGAACTGCAACAGGAGATCATCTCCAAGAACCTGACGGTTCCCGTCACGCCGCACACGTACTACGACGTCGCCCGCCTGCCCTCGGGCTCGTGGACCAGCCCGAGCGCACTCGACGGAGCCTCCGGCTCCTTCCGCTTCCAGGGTTCGAGCGAGTCCGTCGCCGCGCTGCCGGACGGCAGCGCACAGGTGGTGGGCATCGGCCTGGACGGCGACGTCTGGCACAACGTCCGCCGCTCCGACGGCTCTTGGCAGGGCTGGAACATCCTGCCGGCCGCCGACGGCAAGAGCCCGGGATTCGCGGCCACGGACGTGTCCGTCACGGGCATGCCCAACGGCGACGCGCAGGTCGTCGCGGTGGCCAAGGACGGTCACGTGTGGCACAACATCCGCCGTGCGAACGGCTCCTGGCAGGGCTGGGCCCCCATGACCGACGGCAGCAGCGCGGTCGTGGCCACCAAGGCGGCCATCGCCGGCATGCCCGACGGATCCAGTCAGGTACTGCTCTTCGGCGCTGACGGCAGGATGCGGCTGGGCACACGCGCCACGGACGGCTCCTGGAAGCCGTGGACCATCGTCAAGGGCACGGGCGGGGCGCCCGACTTCCAGGGGCACGATCTCGCGATCGCCGCCATGCCCGACGGGGACAGCCAGATCACCGCGATCGGCAACGACGGCAACATCTGGGCCACCACGCATCACGCCGACGGGACCTGGGAGAACTGGTTCACCCCGAAGGGACCTTCCACCCAGGCGATGGGAGCGTCCGCTCTCGCCCTGACCGGAATGCCGGACGGGACCAGCCAGATCCTCGCCGTCGGTCTGGACGGCAACGTCTACCACAGCATCCGGGGCGATGCGGGCTTCGCACCGTTCCGCGCCATCGCAGGTGTCCGCGGGGCGGGTTACTTCGCCGCCGACCAGGTGGGCATCGCGGGCATGCCCGACGGGTCCGCACAGGTACTGCTGTCCTCCCGCTGACCCCACCCGGGGCGCCTCGCCCGAGCCGCTCCGGTCCGCCGCCGGCACCGAAGCCGTCGGCCGCTCGCGCCCTGCCGGAGACTCGTCCGGCAGGGCTGCGGGGCCTGCGGACGGGCGGGCCCGACGCGTGCGCGGCCCTGCGGTCAGGGGCGGGGCGGTGCGCTCCTGTGCCCGGTCCACGCGGGCATCGCACGGCAGCGGCCGCGGTTGGGTGCGGGGCCGGCCACCTCTACGGGATGACAGGGATCTCAAGGGCGGACGTGTGGCCGGGTCCCCAGAAGATGGTGGCTTTTCCCGAAGCGGTCGGTCGGTAGTGGGTGGGGAAATGACCGAAGAGAGGGTTGCGGGGCTGCAGATATCGGCCGGCCACCATGAGCCGGAGTGTGTCCCCGGCGTGGAAGAGGGTCGCGGAAGAGCTCAGGGGGATGAGCACCTCGATCTCTTCGTCGTCCTGGACCGGCTGGAGCGTTCGGAAGGTGTGCTCCGGCTGGTGGGGGGTGCTGAGCACCGGGTCGAGTTCGCGCAGCGCGAGACGGAGGCGGCCCTGAGCGACCATGTCGCGTCCGTACCCGTAGCTTCCTTCGAACGCCACCGGTGCGTCGTGCGAGCGTTTCTCGATTCCGGCGAAGAGCCGCGGGTCCTTGGCGCCGGTGGTGGCCACGCGAAGCCGCAGGGTCATCGGCCCGCTGAGTTCGGTGTCCTTGTCGAAGCGATGGTCGAAGACGGCCGCGTTGCGGCGCAGGTCGAAGGTGACGCTTCCCGTGCTGCCCTCGACATCGCTCAGGGCGCCGCCGTCGGCGAGCCAGAGGCGGCGCCAGTCGGTGCGTGCGAGTGGCCATTCCTGCTCGTCGCGCACCTGGACGACGTGATCGAGCCGGTCCCTGATCTCCAGCCGCATGCGGGGCAGCGGGGGGACGTCCTGTTCGCGCAGGTGCCGTTCGAAGAACGCGAGCTGGACCCGGAGGGCCTCCTCGCCGTAGAAGGAGGCCCACTTGGGCCCGCGGTGCGTGTAGGCGTGCCGTTCCGTGGACCCGACGCGCTGGAAGGCGCGCATCGATCCCGCACTGTGGAGGTTGCTGTCGGAGAAGCTGGTGCACACCAGAATCGGGACCGTGATCTCGGACAGGCTCGGGGTGAGGGCTTCCCACCACGCGTCGCGGAGGGGGTGCCTGCGCCGCTCGGCCGCGAGACTGGACTTCAGGCGGGCTGTTCGGCCGGTGAGGAACAGCCAGACGCGGGCGAAGCCGTCCTCGACGACCCCGCCAGGGGTGAAGAGGTCGCGGTAGGCGTCGGTGAAGCCCTCCCACGGACAGATCGCCCTCAAGGCGGGCGGGTTGAGCGCGGCGACTTTGTACTGCGACAGGGCGAGATACGACACGCCGAGCATGCCGACACGGCCCGTGGACCACGGCTGCTCCGCGGCCCACGCGATCACCTGGGCGATGTCGTCGGCTTCCTGGTCGGAGAGCAGGTCGCCGCGGCCCTCTGAGTGACCGCCACCGCGCGTGTCCAGGTTGATGACCGCGTAGCCTCGCCGGGCCCACCAGACCGGATCCGGAGCTTCCCAGCTGGTCTGGTCCGAGATCCGCAGCGGCGCCGACTGGTTCATCACCCGGAACTGCGGATTCACCGACCACTTCCCGCGCCTCCTCTTCGGTACGGAGTCCTTCCCGTAGGGGTGCGCCGACAGGAGGACCGGGAACGGGCCGTCACCGGTGGGGCGGAACAGGTTCAGGCGGAGCGTGACGCCGTCCCGCATCCGCACCGGTACGTCCTCGTCCTTCGTGATGTCCGACGGCATCGGGTACACGGTGACAGGGGGGCGCAGCGCAGTGGCGATCCGGCGACGTGCGTAGGCCATGGCGCCGGGGCGTCTCCAGGGACGATCGAGCGTGGTCTTCTTCATGGCTTCGTCCTACCATGCTTTTTAGTCGCGTTCTAGTTCTCTTTATTGGCACTTAAAAGCATGATGGTATGCTGCTGTCATGACCGTCGACCGAACCGACGAACCGGAACACCGGAGCCGCCAGAAGAGGATCGGCGACGCCTTGCGGCGGGAGACCCGCGACAGGCTGCTGGAGGCCGCCGAGGAAGAGTTCACGGCACACGGCTACACGCGGACGACGGTCACCCGGCTCGCCGCCGCGGCCGGAGTCTCCGTGCCCACCCTGTACCTGGTGTGGGGAAGCAAACGGGAACTTCTTCGCGGATACATGGAAAGAGCCCTCTCCGGAGATGCCTCCTCCCCGGAAGACGCGACCGCGCGATTCGAGGGCATGTCGCCTGCGGAGCGACTGGAAGAACTGGCCGATCTCGTCGCGGACATCGCCGAACGCGCCGCGACCGGATGGCGCCTCTACCGGGACGCCTCAGCCGTCGAACCTGAAATCGCGGCCGACTGGAACGAACTCCAACTCCTGCGGCACCGGTTCTTTGCCCGCGTGCTCGACGGCATCCCCGCAACGGCACTGGCCGACGGCCTCACGCCCGAAGCCGCGGTCGACACGGCGTGGGCGATCGCGAGTCCTGACAGCTACGACCTGCTGGTTCACCGTCTCGGCTACAAGCACGACGATTTCCGCCGGTGGATGAAACAGACTCTGAGCGCAGCCGTACTCGCCCCCCGCCACCGGAGCCGGCACCACCAGGGCCTTTCTTCCGGATAAGGCCGGTGCCGGAAGGCGGCGCCTTCGGGCACCCCGCGACCCCCGGCAAGACCCGGAAGACAGGCCCCTATTCGGGCAGCGAGGCGTGCCCCTTCCCGGCGAGGTTCGGCCACCCGGCGCTTGGTGGGACGGGCTGCGGCGCGCCGGCGCGGGTATCGGGCGCCGGCCCGTGACCGGCCGAGGCGGTGGCCCGATGCCCGGCACCAGCCGTCCGGGACGCTGCACGGACGCCGCGCCGCCGGGGACACCTCGTAACAGCGGGCTCGACCGGCGCGCTGACCACAGCCGAGACCACGGAGAGCGAACGTGACGCATACCCCCGCGTCCACGCGGTGCCCGCTGCCCGGCGGCGGCAGTGTCCCGCCGCCACCCCCTGCCCGGAGTCACGCCCTCGGTGCGCCGGTCACCGGGACACCCTCACGGAGACCGGCCGGCGAAGGATGCGTGCGGGGCACCGAGGCGGCCGAGGACGGAGCACACGCGCGCCGCGAGTCGGCCGAGAGCAGCATCGCTGTGCCGGTGTCGTCGTCGGTCGGGCCTTGGCGCCCTGCTTCGGCACCGACCGCAAAGGTGTCGAATCCGGTGAGCGATCGGGACGCCGCAGACCGGGCCCCGCACCCACCCTCTCGCGGCTGACCGGCTGCAGCAGGCTCCACCACCGCTGCGAGCGACATCCCCGCGATCACCTCGCTCTTCTCGTACGCGCGGCAGCCCTCTTCCGCTCCACGCGACGCGGCCGCAGCACCGCATGGGGCACGGTCGCGGGGCTGGACGGGCGCGAGCCTTTGACGCGACGCGGAGTTGCCGTCCGGCGTGCGGTTACGGCAGGGTCTCAGCCCTGTCAGGCCCCGCATACGACACACCTGTGCCCTCAGCGGTACGGCACCTCGCCAACTCCACACAGCCGCTCGTATGCCGCCCACGCACATGCGGCACTCCCTCCGGGTGAGTTGCCCACCGGGCCCGCGCCTCCCGTGACCCCGCAGTGGGGAGGCCAGTGCCAGGGGCACGATCGCGTCCGCCAGGGTCACCGAAGGGGGCGATGCCGGAAGGAAAACCGTGTGAGCCGGATTTCGGTCCGGGGACTCGCAGTGGCCTCGGCCACCGCGGTCACCGCCGTCGGAAGCGTCGTCGGAGTTGCCTCGGGCAGCGTCGCGCAGAACAACGACGCCGAGCCGACGGCCGCCGACACCACGCTCCTCGCGGACATACCCGCGGGTCAGCAGGCCCAGGTCCAGTCCGCGACCCTGACGCGCCAGGCCGACGCCCAGGCCGTCGCCGCCGACGCGAGCGCCAGGAAGCACGCAGAGGCGGCGGCCCGCAAGGCGGCCGCCGAGGCCGCGATCGCCAAGAAGGCCGCTGCCGAGAAGGCGGCCGAGGACAAGGCGGCCGAGGAGGCCAAGAAGCGCGCCCAGGCCAAGACCGAAGCGGCCAGCCGTGACAGCGTCCGGGAATCCTCCAGCTCCCAGGTCCAGAGCAGCTACAGCGCCGCGCAGATCCGGGCGATGGCGCGCCAGATGGTGGCGGGCGACCAGTTCCAGTGTTTCAGCAACATCGTGGACCGTGAGTCCAGCTGGAACTACCAGGCGACGAACGCCTCCTCCGGCGCCTACGGCCTCCTCCAGGCCCTCCCCGGCTCCAAGATGTCCTCCGCGGGCGCCGACTGGCGGACCAACCCGGCCACCCAGATCAAGTGGGGCCTCACCTACATGAACAGCCGGTACGGCAGCCCGTGCCAGGCCTGGTCCTTCTGGCAGGCCAACCACTGGTACTAGACCCGCCGGGTCGCAAGAACGCACTGCTCGCCATGACGGCGGTGTCCATGGTCCTCACCCCGGCCGTGGTCGTGATCCGACTCGGCCGTGCGGTGCCTTCACCCGTGCCGCCCTGGACGCCGTTCAGCGCATGCGGCGGGAGGCCCGCGACGAAGCGGCCGTGGCACATGCCCGGCCCTGCGCCGAAGCGGCCACCGGGGAGTCCCGGCCGGCCGCCGTGGCAGGAGCAGGGCCCACGTCGCACGGGTCCAGGCCGGCACCGCCCGCACCTCGGCCGGGGCCTGGCCGACGCTGGAGACGGCCCGATCGGTTGAGAACACCGGCTCTCACCGACGGCGCACCGCATTCCCTCGTGGACGACATCCGCCGCGGCGGGGGAGAAGGCCTCCCGGTTCAGGGCGGCCGGCCACTCCGCGTCCGAAGTCCGTCTGCGGGGCCGCCGGGGAGGGCGTCGTCCGAGACCGACACCCCGGTCGGCTCAGCCGAACAGCGCCCACAGGTGAGACAGGCGCCCGACCAGCAGGGCGACGACGAACACGCTCATCCACACGCCCGCTGCCGCATGACGCGGTGAGCAGAAGAGCCGCGGCACGCGGCTCTCCGGCAGCGGGCCGCCGCACTTCAGGCACGTGCGGGTCCTGGTCCTTCGAGCGCTCGGCACTTTGGCCCCCCTCCCCATACGGGCGACCCTACTGGCCGCTCCGAAAGGCCCAGATGCCTTGCCTTCTTCTCACCGCCGGCACGGGGCGTGCCCGCCGTGAGCAAGTCCGACGCCCCGCTGCCTGGGCAACGCGATCCGTGAGGCCCTCGCTGGAGGTCGTACAGAACCGGGACATGTGGCTGCTGAACAGCGGCCGCCGAGCCACGAGTGCCAGGACGAGCGCGGCGACGCGGTCCGGAGACATTCGGCGCCGGCGGGAAGCCGGAGGACCGACGGGCGGCCCGCGCCCACACGCAACCGGGACGACGCCGGCACCGTCCGCCGGGGCAGTCACCGGGAACGCTCGCGTTGGCTGAGCATTACCGGAGGCGGCGAGCGGGCCGGTGGCCCTTCACGTTCCCGGCTCCAGCCCGGGACATCGTTTTCCGGACGCGGGAGGCCGGGGAAAAAACGGTCGGCCCCCGCATACGGTGTGCCTCCGCGCGCGCCTCACCGGCACCAGCCCAACAGGCCGGTGGGGTCCGCGGCTGTGCGGCATCGATTGACCGACCCCTGCGCACTGTGCAGGGTTCCCCCAGATCGCACTCGAGCGGCTGTGTGCGTCTGTTGTGCCGGATGTTGTCCGGAGCTGACCACCGAGACGCAAGCGGAGCGAAGGACCCATGGGACGAGCGGAAGAGAGACGAGCGCGAGAGCGCGGCGGCCACCGCGCAGCGCCGCCCCAGCGTCGCCGCTCCACGCCCGAAGCCGGCGCCGGGCCCGGCGGGGGACCCCGCAAGAGCTTCATACGCAGGCTGTTCACCTGGAAGAAGATCGTCGGTACGTTCTTCGGGGTCTGCCTGCTGGTGATCGCGGCCT
>NZ_JBVJTD010000029.1:0-80410 GCF_055605965.1 Streptomyces sp. NPDC037126 | reverse complement strand
CGACGGCCACATCGTCGCCGTCCGCCAGGGCAACGCGCTCGCCACCTCGTTCCACCCGGAACTCACCGGCGACCACCGCGTGCACGCCCTGTTCGCCGAGATGGCCGCGGCCGCGGGTCATGGACCGCCCCGGGGCGGAGCGATGGGTCCGGTTTCCGGAGGTTTGGACGGTGCCGCAGCGGCAAACCGGATGTGGACCAGACACCACGAAGACGTTGGGATGTGAAACCCCATGGCTGGCAACCAGAAGGCGAAGGCCAAGGCGGAGCAGGCCAAGGGCAGGGCCAAGGAGGCCGCGGGCCGCACCGTCGGCAACGAGCGCATGGAGGCCGAGGGCCGTATGGAGCGCTCGCGCGGTGACGCCCGCCAGGCCAAGGAAAAGACCAAGGACGCCTTCAAGCACTGACCCCCCCCGCTCCACCGGCGATGACGCCGACTGGAGCGACCGATCGGAACGGGTCCCGGAGATCACCGGATTTCCGGGACCCGTTCCGCTGCCCGCACACGGCCGCCGGGACGCCGGCCGCACCGCGGCACCGGCACCGACCCATCTGGAATTCGTGTGCAACCGGAGGATTCCTCGCGGACGTCCCCTTGATCGACGGGCCAGGGGGTAGCCGAGCAGAGGAACGGCACGAGCCGCCGTCATCGCAGGAAGGAACCCCTGCCCCCACAGGAAAAGGGCGACGAGGTATGGACATCCCGCTCAGGACGCACGTGACGACTAAGGTCCGCCCTACGGCCCTGCGCTACAGCCGCACCTGGGACACCGGCGTATCCAGCATCGGCGACGCGCGAGACGCCGTCGCGACCCTGCTCGCCAGGGCGCGCCCGGCACCCCTGCGGCGCTCCGTACAGGACGCCCAGCTCGTCGTCAGCGAACTCGTGACCAACGCGGCCAAACACGCGCCGGGCCCCTGCGCCCTGCTCCTGGAACTGCTGCCCGGCGCCAGGGCGCTGCGCATCACCGTGACGGACACCTCGGCCGAGCCGCCGCGGCAGCCGCCGCCCGACCCCGCGCGGGTCGGCGGCCACGGGCTGCATCTGGTGTCGATGCTCGCCGGGAAGCTCGACGTGTCCTGGCCGGGGCACGGCAAGCGCGTCACCGCCATCGTGCCGCTGACCGCCGCCGCGGTCGGCTGAGCGGTCAGGAGACCCTTATGCCGACGATGCAGGTGTCGTCGTCGGTGTCCGACCTGCTGTAGGTGAGCAGCCGGTCCAGCTGCTTGTCCAGGGTCCGGGGGGCCGAGCGGGCCGTGTCCACGAGATGGGACAGGGACTCCTCCACCGAACGGTCCCGCCGCTCGATCAGGCCGTCGGTGTACATCAGCAGGGTGTCCTCCGGCGCCAGCTGCACCTCGCCCTCCTCGTACCGGGCCTCGGGCAGCGCGCCCAGCAGCAGGCCCTTGAGCCTGGGCAGCGCGGTGGCCTCCCCCGCCCGCACCAGGACCGGCGGCAGATGCCCCGCCCGCGCCCAGCGCAGGGTGCGCCGCTCCCCGTCGTACAGGCCGCACACGGCGGTCGCGGTGACGGCGCCCGTCAGATGGTGGGCCACGATGTTCAGCCACGACAGCAACTGGGCCGGACCGGCGCCGGTCACCGCCAGGCCGCGCAGCGCGTTGCGCAGCACGACCATGCTGGTCGCGGCCTCGATCCCGTGTCCCGCCACGTCGCCGACGCACAGCAGCACGAGACCGGAGGGCAGTACGACGGCGTCGTACCAGTCGCCGCCGACCAGCTGCTCGGTCTCGGCGGGCCGGTAGCGCACCGCCACCTGGAGGTCCGGCACCTGCAGGGGCGCCTGGGTGGGCGGCATGATGGCGTGCTGGAGCTGCAGGGCGAGACGGTTGCGTTCGTCGGCCTGCTGCTCGGTGTGGGCCAGCTGGTCACGGGTGGCGGCGAGGGCGACCTCGGTCCAGTGCTGGGCGGAGATGTCCTGGTAGGCGCCGCGCACCACGAGCAGCTGGCCGTCGGTGTCGAGGACCGGTTCGGCGACCACGCGCATGTGCCGGGTCACGCCGTCCGGGCGCTGCAGCCGGAAGGCGGCGGACGCGGGCCTGCGGTTGTGCATCAGGGTGCGCAGGAAACGGCCGATGGAGACGGCGTCGTCGGGGTGGGCGTGGGCGGGCAGCTCCTCCAGGGGAACAGGCAAGGTGGTGGACGGGCGGCCGTACAGGCCGAACAGCTGGCCGTTCCAGGTGATCTCGCCGGTGAGCACGTTCTCCTCGAAGCCGCCGATCCGGCCGAGCCGCTGGGCGTGCTGGAGCAGGCTGGCCAGGCGGGCGGTCTCGTCCTCGATGCGCCAGATCAGCAGCACCGCGCAGCCGTGCCGGCTGATGCTGATGTCGGCGACCGTGGACAGCGGCACCTGGTCGACCAGGGAGGGCAGCCGCATCCGGCGGGCGCGGAAGGGCTCGCCGGTCGCGTAGACCCGCTCCACGCGCTGGAACAGCTCGCTGTCGCCGGCCGCCATCGGGTACGCCTCCAGCAGCAGCGCGCCGTTGACGACCGCGCGCGACCGGCCCGCGGGGTCCAGGAACCGGCCGTTGACGTGCTGGATGCGGAAGTCGACGAGCTGCCCGGCGTCGTCGAGGTGCGGGACCAGCACCAGGGCCGGGTCGTGCAGCCCGTCCGACAGGTCCATCAGCTCCACCACGTCCGGCAGCGGCCGAGGCCCCTGCCCGCTGTCGGACGGTAGCGCGAAGGTCTCCAGGGTGTGCGCGCACAGCTCGGCGAGCGCCTCGATCTGCCGCACCACCGGGCGGGGCAGCGGCTCCTCGGGCTTGGCCCAGGCGATCTCCAGGACGCCCTGGATACGGCCGCCCGCACCGGCGGGTACGGCGATCCGCGCGCCCTCGGCGTACTCCCGGCGCCCGATCGTCGGCAGTCCGGACCCGGCGAGCGAGGGCAGCCACTGGCCGTCGGGGCCGGCCAGACCGCGCCGGGCCACCGTGGCCACGTCGGGCGGGACGTAGCGCCAGCGGGCCGCCTCGCCCTGCGGGAAACCGGCGCTGCCCGCCAGGGTCAGCGAGCCGTCCGGACCGGCGGCCCAGATCGCCACGGCGACCGCGCCCAGCGGCCGCAGGGCGTGGCCGAGCAGCGAGTCGGCCATCGCCTGGGTGTCCTGTGCGGCGAGGACGCCGCTCTCGGCGGCGCGCAGCCGCACGGCGGCGGACTCCGCGGCGGGCCCGGCCGTGTCCGCGGCGACGGTCAGGAACGCCTCGGTCACCTCCGAGACACGGTCCCGGGCCGCCTGGTTGATCACGTCGACCGCGAGCTCCAGCGGGGTGACCTGCGCCTGGTCGGTCAGCTCGGTGAGCTGGCGGGCGGCCTGCGCGGGGCCGCAGCCGAGGCGTTCGACCAGGATGCCCTTCGCCAGCTCGATCAGCGCCCGGCCCTCGGCCTCCGCCTGCGCCGCCCGCACCTCGCGGCGCAGGCGCTCCACGGTGGCCGCGAGCCGGCCCACCGGCGAGTCGCCCCGGACGTCGGCCGACACCGCCTCGGCGGACGGCAGTTGCACGGGCACGTCGGCCGGCAAAGCCGCAGGCAGTGCTTCGTCGGTGCTCACCGGGTGGTCGCTCCTAGGCCGGCGGACGGGCGGGCGGGTCGTGACGTCCTCATGCGGGGAGCCAGCGCCGGACGCAGGCGATGAGGTCATGGGTGTCCACCGGTTTCGTGACGTAGTCGCTGGCGCCGGAGGCGAGGCTCTTCTCCCGGTCGCCCTGCATCGCCTTCGCGGTCACCGCGATGACCGGCAGGTCGGCGTACTGCGGCATTCTGCGGATCTCCGCCGTGGCCGTGTACCCGTCCATCTCGGGCATCATCACGTCCATCAGCACGAGTTCGACGTCCGCGTTCTTCACCAGCGTCTCGATGCCCTTGCGGCCGTTCTCCGCGTGCAGCACGCGGAAGCCGTGCAGTTCGAGGATGCCGCTGAGCGCGAAGAGGTTGCGGGCGTCGTCGTCGACGACGAGGACGGTACGGTCACGGGTGCGTTCGTCGATCAGATGCGGCGCCGTGAGCTGCGGTTCGTCGCCGCGGACCAGGGTGAGCACCTCGCCGGGCTCCTCGGCGGACAGGTGCAGGGCGATCCGTTCGCGCAGGTCGTCCAGGCTGAACAGGTACTCCAGTGAGCCGCCCGGCTCCTCCCCGAGGTGGTCGGTGCGGTGCGAGCCGTGCACCAGCACCGGGACACTGGCGAGGGCCGAGTCGCCGCGCAGAGCGTGCAGGAAACGGGCCGACTCCCCGTCCGGGGCGCCCAGTTCGACCACGACGCAGTGGCAGGGCTCGGCGGCCAGTGCGCCGGCCGCCTCCTGTGCGCCGACCGCGGTGATGATGTCGACGGGCGTACCGGTGCCGTCGGGTCGGCCCTGCCCGAGATCCCCGACCACGCTCTCGGCGACGAGGGTGAGCAGGCCGCGCGGTCGCTCCTCCACTACCAGCAGGCGGCGCGGGCGCTGCCGTTGCCCGAGGGCGAGCGCCACACCGGACCTGGTGTCGACGCTTTCCAGCTGGGCCGGCTCGTCCCGCGGGGGCAGCGGGTGCCCGCCGCGCAGATGGGTCTCGAAGTCCGGGCGGGCCACCGGCAGGAACAGGGTGAAGGTGCTGCCCTTGCCGGGGGTGCTGTCCACGCTGACGGCGCCGCCGAGCAGATGGGCGATCTCCCGGGTGATGGACAGCCCGAGACCGGTGCCGCCGTACTTGCGGCTGGTGGTGCCGTCCGCCTGCTGGAACGCGCCGAAGATGGTCTCCAGTTGCTGTTCCGGGATGCCGATGCCGGTGTCCATCACCCGGAAGGCGACGACCGCGCCGCCGCGCACCACGCCCGCGGGCACCTCGTCGTCGGCGGCGGGCTCCACGCGCAGTTCGACACCGCCCTGTTCGGTGAACTTCACCGCGTTGGACAGCAGGTTGCGCAGGATCTGCCGCAGCCGGGAGTCGTCGGTGAGCAGGTCCGCGGGGGCGCCGGGGGCCGTGGTGACGGTGAAGTCCAGGCTCTTCTGCGAGGTCATCGGCCGGAAGGTGGCCTCGACGTACTCGATGAGCTGCCGCAGCGGGACGCGCTCCGGTGTGACGTCCATCTTGCCGGCCTCGACCTTGGACAGGTCCAGGATGTCGTTGATCAGCTGGAGCAGGTCGGAGCCGGCCGAGTGGATGATGCCGGCGTACTCGACCTGCTTCGGGGTGAGGTTGCGGGAGGGGTTCTGGGCCAGCAGCTGGGCGAGGATCAGCAGGCTGTTGAGCGGGGTGCGCAGCTCGTGGCTCATGTTGGCGAGGAACTCGGACTTGTACTTCGAGGCGAGCGACAACTGCTGGGCGCGCGCCTCCAGTTCCTGCCTGGCCTGCTCGATCTGCAGGTTCTTCGCCTCGATGTCGCGGTTCTGCTCGGCGAGCAGCGAGGCCTTCTCCTCCAGTTCGGCGTTGGAGCTCTGCAGCTCCTCCTGCCGTGCCTGCAACTCGGCCGAGCGCGACCGCAGCGCGCTGGTCAGGCGCTGCGACTCCTCGAGCAGTTCGTCGGTGCGGGCGTTGGCCACGATGGTGTTGACGTTCGTGCCGATGGTGTCCACCAGCTGTTGCAGGAAGTCCCGGTGGATCGGGGCGAACCGGGTGACCGAGGCCAGCTCGATCACGCCGAGGACCTGCTCCTCGAAGAGGATGGGCAGCAGCAACAGGGCGGTGGGCTCGATGTGTCCGAGCCCGGAGGAGATGGTGACGTACCCGGGCGGCAGCTCGTCCACGGCGATGGTGCGGCGGCTGCGCGCGGCCTGGCCGACCAGGGAGCGGCCGAAGGGGATGCGGACGGGCCGGCTGTCCTCCTCGGGCCGGCCGTAGGCGCCGACGAGCCGGAGTTCGGGTCCGGACTCGCCGTCCTCGGCGAGGTAGAAGGCGCCGTACTGCGCGGACACCTGCGGCACCAGCTCGTCCATGATCAGCTCGGCGACGACGGGCAGGTCGCGGTGGCCCTGCATCAGGCCGGAGATGCGGGCCAGGTTGGTCTTGAGCCAGTCCTGTTCCTGGTTGGCCCGGGTGGTCTCGCGCAGCGACTCCACCATGGAGTTGATGTTGTCCTTGAGGTCGGCCACCTCGCCGGAGGCGTCGACCGTGATGGACCGCGTCAGGTCGCCCTCGGCGACCGCGCTGGCCACGTCGGCGATGGCGCGCACCTGCCGGGTCAGGTTCCCGGCGAGTTCGTTGACGTTCTCGGTGAGCCGCTTCCAGGTGCCGGAGACGCCCTCGACCTCGGCCTGGCCGCCGAGCCGGCCCTCGGTGCCCACCTCGCGGGCCACGCGGGTGACCTCGTCGGCGAACGCCGACAGCTGGTCCACCATCGTGTTGATGGTCGTCTTCAGTTCGAGGATCTCGCCGCGCGCGTCCACGTCGATCTTCTTCGACAGGTCGCCCTTGGCGACGGCGGTGGTCACCAGCGCGATGTTGCGGACCTGGCCGGTGAGGTTGTTGGCCATGGAGTTGACGTTGTCGGTGAGGTCCTTCCAGGTGCCGGCCACGTTGGGCACGTGCGCCTGGCCGCCGAGCCGGCCCTCGGTGCCGACCTCGCGGGCCACCCGGGTCACCTCGTCCGCGAACGCGGACAGGGTGTCGACCATGGTGTTGATGACGTCCGCGAGGGCGGCGACCTCGCCCTTGGCCTCGACGGTGATCTTCTGGGAGAGGTCGCCCTTGGCGACGGCAGTGGCGACCTGGGCGATGGAGCGGACCTGGCCGGTGAGGTTGGAGGCCATCACGTTGACGTTGTCGGTGAGGTCCTTCCAGGTGCCGGCGACCCCGCGCACCTGCGCCTGGCCGCCGAGCCGCCCGTCGGTGCCGACCTCCCGGGCCACCCGGGTCACCTCGTCCGCGAACGCGGACAGCTGGTCCACCATCGTGTTGATGGTGTTCTTCAGCTCCAGGATCTCGCCGCGCGCGTCCACGGTGATCTTCTGCGACAGGTCGCCCTGCGCCACCGCGGTGGCCACCTGGGCGACGTTGCGCACCTGGGCGGTCAGGTTCCCCGCCATGAAGTTCACGGAGTCCGTCAGGTCACGCCAGGTGCCCTTGACGCCCTTGACGTCCGCCTGACCGCCGAGCCTGCCCTCGGTGCCCACCTCGCGGGCCACCCGGGTCACCTCGTCCGCGAACGCCGACAGCTGATCGACCATCGTGTTGATGGTGCTCTTCAGCTCCAGGATCTCGCCGCGCGCGTCCACGGTGATCTTCTGCGACAGGTCGCCCTGCGCCACCGCCGTCGTCACCTGGGCGACGTTGCGCACCTGGGCGGTCAGGTTCCCCGCCATGAAGTTCACGGAGTCCGTCAGATCGCGCCAGACACCGGCGACGCCGGGGACCTGGGCCTGTCCGCCGAGGCGTCCCTCGGTGCCCACCTCGCGGGCCACGCGGGTCACCTCGTCCGCGAACGCCGACAGCTGGTCCACCATCGTGTTGACGGTCTCCTTCAGCTGAAGGATCTCGCCCCGCGCGTCGACGTCGATCTTCTGGGACAGGTCTCCCTTGGCCACCGCGGTGGCGACCTGGGCGATGTCCCGGACCTGTGTGGTGAGGTTGCCCGCCATCGCGTTGACGGAGTCGGTGAGATCGGCCCACGTGCCGGAGACCCCCGGCACCTGTGCCTGTCCGCCGAGCGTGCCCTCGGTGCCCACCTCGCGGGCCACCCGGGTCACCTCGGAGGTGAACACCGACAACTGGTCCACCATGCCGTTGAACACGGTGGCGATGTCGCCCAGAAGTCCTGGCGAGTCGGCGGGCAGCCGGGTGCCGAAGTCTCCGTCCCGCACCGCGGTGAGTCCCGCGAGCAGTCGTCTCAGTTCCTCGTCACCCGGGACCGCGTCGATCGTCCCGGTCGCCTTGCCGGCCATGCGCACCCTCGTTCCGCTCCCCAAGAGCCCTCGTGCGAAGGGCTCGGAACCATTGCCGGGCACGCGGCCTGACCCGGCGACTGGTGTGTGCATTTCCGCAGTTCACGGATTTGCGTCAATGAGAGAAATACGCCGCAGGCTAACCCACCCGCACGGCCCGGGACAAAGCAATCGGCCATCTTCGGTGATCATGGGGCTCTCCGGAGGCGGGCAGGTATGGGATCGCAGGAGCCGGGTACTCAAGTGGGTTTGCCCGGGGGCCCGGCTCCGCCGCCGCTCCGGCCGGCGCGAGCGGACGGAGCCGCGCCGCCCGGCTCCGTTTCGAGCGCGCGGAGCGGGGGCACCCGTGCCACCCTCGAAAGGGAGCACCGAGAGTGAGCGACGCGGCACCGGGCGGAGGGCGAGCGCGCAGTGACGGTCCGCGAGGAACGCCGGTCGTCCCGCCGCGCGCGACGCGGCGGGCGCGGTCTCGTCGTGGAGACGGCGGTTCCCGCGCGGCGTGCGCCCCGGCCACCGTTCGTCCCGCTGACTTGGGAGGCTTACCGGTTTCCTCGTACCACCCCCGCTCAGGCCGCGCCGGGCGAGGTAGGCGAGGGGCGAGGAGCCGTGAGCGAGGAGGCACGCCATGAGCGGCAGCGCTGAGGACCACCAGAACCTGCTGTACGGCCCGCTGCCGGACGTGGCGGGGGCGTCCGGCTACAGGGACGCCCCGCCGCGGATGGGCTTCTTCACCGACACCACCGTGTGCATCGGCTGCAAGGCGTGCGAGGTGGCGTGCAAGGAGTGGAACGCCGTGCCTGAGGACGGTCTCGAACTGACCGGCATGTCCTACGACAACACGCAGGGCCTCGGCGCCGACACCTGGCGCCACGTGGCCTTCATCGAGCAGCGCAAGCCGTTCGGCGGGCAGGAGCCCGGAGTCGTGCACGAGGACGTCGACATCTTCGCCGCCGCCGGGCAGCTGGGCACGGACGCCGCCTCCCCGGGACCCGGCGCCACCACTCCCCCGCCCGGCCTGGCTCCGGAGGGCGCCCCCGCCGGGCAGATCTCCCCGGTCTCCCCCGACGGCCGCACCGAGCTGCGCTGGCTGATGGCCTCGGACGTGTGCAAGCACTGCACCCACGCGGCCTGCCTGGACGTGTGCCCCACCGGGGCGCTGTTCCGCACGGAGTTCGGCACGGTCGTCGTCCAGGAGGACATCTGCAACGGCTGCGGCTACTGCGTGCCCGCCTGCCCGTACGGCGTCATCGACCAGCGCAAGGACGACGGCCGGGTGTGGAAGTGCACCCTGTGCTACGACCGGCTGGGCACCGGCATGGAGCCCGCCTGCGCCAAGGCCTGCCCGACGGACTCCATCCAGTTCGGCCCGCTGGACGAGCTGCGCGAGCGGGCCGGGAACCGGGTGACGCAGCTGCACGAGGCCGGCACGACCGACGCGCGCCTGTACGGCGAGAGCCCGGACGACGGGGTCGGCGGCGACGGCGCGTTCTTCCTGCTGCTGGACGAGCCGGAGGTCTACGGACTGCCCCCGGACCCGGTCGTCACCACCAGGGACCTGCCCGACATGTGGCGGCACGCGGCACTGGCCGCCGTCTCGCTGGCCGCGCTCGCCGTCGGCAGCTTCGTGAGGAGGCCGCGATGAGCGAATCCGACGTCACCCGGCCGGGGGTGCAGGGCGCGCGGCCCGAGCGCGAGGCGCTGACGGGGGCCCGGGCGGGGCGCCGCCGGCGCCGGCGCGGGCGAGGTGAGCAGCCCATGGTGCCGGACGCGACGTTCTCGTCGTACTACGGCAGGCCCGTGCTGAACAAGCCGACGTGGAAGGCACTGGACATCGCCGGGTATCTGTGGCTCGGCGGCATGGCCGGGGCGTCCTCGCTGCTGGCGGCCGGCGGACAGGCCACCGGGCGGCCGGGGCTCGCGGCGCCGGCGAAGGTGGGGGCGGCCGGGGCGATCTCGCTGTCGCTCGCCGCGCTCGTGCACGACCTGGGCCGGCCGGCCCGGTTCCTGAACATGCTCCGGGTCGTGAAGTACACCTCCCCCATGAGCGTGGGCTCCTGGGTGCTGGTGGGGTACGCGCCGCTGACCCTGGCCGCAGCGGCCACCGAGGTGGCGGGCCGCTACCGGATGCTGGGCTCGGCGGCCACGGCGGCGGCGGCCTGCCTCGGCCCGGCGGTGGCGACGTACACCGCGGTGCTCCTCTCGGACACGGCGGTGCCCTCCTGGCACGAGGGCTACCGGCAGCTGCCGTTCGTCTTCGCGGGCTCCGGGGCGGCCGCCGCGTCCGGTCTCGCGCTGCTCGCGGCTCCGGCCGCCGAGGCGGGTCCGGCCCGCAGGATGGCCGTGCTCGGGGCCGCCCTGGAGATGGGGGCCTTCCAGACCATGAAGAAGGGCATGGGCCTGGCCGCCGAGCCGTTCGAGCAGGGCAGGCCGCGTGCGCTGCTGCGTGCGGCCCAGGTGCTGACCGCCGGCGGAGCGGCCCTGGCGGTCCTCTCCGGACGGCTGCGCGACCGCCGCCTCGCCCTGGCCGCCGGAGCCGCGCTGGTCTCCGGGTCGGCGGCCCTGCGCTTCGGCATCTTCCACGCCGGTGTGGCCTCCGCCGAGGATCCCAAGTACACGGTCGTGCCGCAGCGCGAACGGCTGGCGGCGCGCGGCGGCTGAGCGGGGACGGCGTCAGCCGCCGAGGCGGGTCGCCAGGTCCGTCAGGGAAGGGGCGATCAGGTCGGCGGGGTGTGCGGTCGTGGGGTAGGGACGGGGTGTGCGCCGCAGCCAGGCGGTGGCCAGGCCCGCGCGGGCGGCGCCGTCGATGTCCCAGGGGTGCACGGAGACCAGGAGCGCCTCGTGCGCCGGGACGGACACGGCGTCCAGCGCGTGGGCGTAGGCCCCCGGCGCCGGCTTCCAGCGGCCGGGGGTCTCGACGTCCAGGTGGCGCTCGAAGCGGTCCGTGAGTCCGGCGCGGTCGAGCACCCCGCGGGTGGTGAGGGCGGAGCCGTTCGTCAGGGTCACCAGGCGGTACCCGGCCGCGCGCAGCGACCGCACGCCGTCCGGCACGTCCGGGTGCGGGGGCAGCCCGGCCAGCCCGGCCAGGACGTGGTCCGCGGCCTCGTCCGGATCGGTCGCGCTCTCCACCTCGGCCGCCAGGGCCCGCAGGCCGTCCCGGGCGACGGCCGCGAAGGACGCCTGGCCGCCGGCCAGGGTCAGGGCCACCCCGTCCCGCAGCACTCCGGCGAACCAGGCCGTGAGGAGGTGGCCGGGGAGGCCCACGTGTTCGAAGCGCTCGGCGAGCGGGCGCAGGTCGGTCAGGGTCTCGTTGACGTCGAACACCAGGACGCGGGGGCGGGGACGGGCGGGCAGGGGGACCACCTCCGTGCGCGGGCTTCGTGCCGCCCGGTTGACCCGGGGCCGCACGACCAGGGATGTGGTGCGGCATGCCGGCGACCGCAGGGGCAAAGTCCCCCCGAAGCGCCCGCCTCACACCTGGCGGCGCCGTTTGACCCGCGCCCGCCTGGGCACTCCGCGGCCCAGCACGCCGGAAGGTGCCGTGGCCGTGAGGCTGCGGGACAATCGGAGACGAGCGGGAGGAGCGGCTGTGGGCGTACGCACCTGGATCGACTCCTGGCCGGTCTACCGCCAGCTGACGGGCACGGACCCGCTGGGCCGGGGCGCGGCGGCCAAGAGCGGGCGCAGCGCACGGCTGCAGCCCCGGGTGGCCACGGCGGACCGGGTGGTGAGGTCCGTCTGCCCGTACTGCGCGGTGGGCTGCGGCCAGAACGTGTACGTGCAGGACGGGAAGGTCACCCAGATCGAGGGCGATCCGGACTCCCCCGTCTCCCGCGGCCGGCTGTGCCCCAAGGGCTCGGCGAGCCTGCAACTGACCACCGGGGACGCCCGCGAGCACCAGGTCCTCTACCGGCGCCCGCACGGCACCGAGTGGGAGCGGCTGGACCTCGACACGGCGATGGACATGATCGCCGACCGGGTGATCGAGGCGCGCCGGGCGGGCTGGCAGTGGGAGGTCGACGGGACCCGCACCCGGCGGACACTGGGGTTCGCGAGCCTCGGCGGGGCAACGCTGGACAACGAAGAGAACTACCTGATCAAGAAGCTCTTCACCGCGCTGGGAGCGATCCAGATCGAGAACCAGGCGCGTGTTTGACACTCCTCCACCGTTCCCAGTCTGGGAACCTCGTTCGGGCGCGGCGGCGCGACCACCTTCCAGCAGGACCTGCAGAACTCGGACTGCATCCTCATCGAGGGCTCGAACATGGCCGAGTGCCATCCGGTCGGGTTCCAGTGGGTGATGGAGGCCAAGGCGCGGGGCGCGAAGCTGATCCACGTCGATCCGCGGTTCACCCGCACCAGCGCGCTCGCCGACGTGCACGTGCCGCTGCGCGCGGGCACGGACATCGCGTTCCTCGGCGGGATCATCAACTACGTGCTGGAGCAGGAGAAGTACTTCCGCGAGTACATCGTGGCCTACAGCAACGCGCCGGTGATCGTGAGCGAGGACTTCCAGGGTCCCGAGGACCTGGCCGGCGTCTTCTCCGGCCTCGACACCGAAACCCGCTCGTACGACAACACCAGCTGGCAGTACGAGGGCACCGAGATGCAGGCGGCCTCCGGGCTGCGTGACCTGGAGTACGACAAGCGCACCGGCGGCGGTTCGGTGGCCGAGGCGGCCCGCGGCGAGGCGCACGGCGCCGGCGGCGCGGTGATCGGCGAAGGCGAGCCGGAGCGGGACGAGACGCTGACCCACCCGCGCTGTGTCTTCCAGGTGCTCAAGCGGCACTACGCCCGCTACACGCCGGAGATGGTCGAGCAGATCTGCGGGGTGCCGCAGGACCTGTTCCGTCAGGTGTGCGAACTGCTCACGGAGAACTCCGGACGCGAGCGGACCACGGCCTTCGCCTACGCGGTCGGCTGGACGCAGCACACGGTCGGTGTGCAGTACATCCGCGCGGCGGCCGTGCTGCAGACCCTGCTCGGCAACATCGGACGGCCGGGCGGCGGCATCCTCGCGCTGCGCGGCCACGCCTCCATCCAGGGCTCGACGGACATCCCGACCCTGTTCAACCTGCTGCCGGGCTACATCCCGATGCCGCACGCCCACAAGGACGAGGACCTGGACACCTTCCTCCAGGCCGAGGCCGCCCACAAGGGCTACTGGGGCAACATGCGCTCGTACCTGATCAGCCTGCTCAAGGCGTACTGGGGCGACGCGGCGACCGAGGAGAACGACTACTGCTTCGACTACCTGCCGCGGCTGACCGGCTCCCACTCGGCGTACGAGACGACGATGGCCCAGCTGGACGGCGTCTGCAAGGGCTACTTCCTGGTGGGCGAGAACCCCGCGGTGGGCAACGCCAACTCCAAGCTGATGCGGCTCGGCATGGCGAACCTGGACTGGCTGGTGGTCCGTGACTTCTCGCTGATCGAGTCGGCCACGTGGTGGAAGAACGGCCCGGAGATCGAGACGGGTGAGCTGCGCACGGAGGACATCGGCACCGAGGTGTTCTTCCTGCCGGCCGCCGCGCACACCGAGAAGGACGGCAGCTTCACCAACACCCAGCGGATGCTGCAGTGGCACCACCAGGCGGTGGAGCCGGACCGCGAGGTGCGCAGCGACCTGTGGTTCTTCTACCACCTGGGGCGGCTGATCCGGGAGAAGCTCGCCGGGTCCACCGACGAGATGGACCGGCCGCTGCTCGATCTGACCTGGGACTACCCGACCAAGGGCCGGCTGGACGAACCGGACGCGGAGGCGGTGCTCGCCGAGATCAACGGCCACGACGCCGAGGGCAGGCCGCTGTCCTCCTACGAGCAGCTGAAGCCCGACGGCTCGACGGTCTGCGGCTGCTGGATCTACTGCGGGGTCTACGCCGACGGGGTCAACCAGGCCGCCCGCCGCAAGCCCGGCCAGGAGCAGGACTGGGTGGCGGCCGAGTGGGCGTGGGCCTGGCCCGCCAACCGCCGGATCCTGTACAACCGGGCCTCCGCCGACCCCGAGGGCAGGCCGTGGAGCGAGCGCAAGGCCCTGGTGTGGTGGGACCCGGACAAGGGTGAGTGGTCCGGGCACGACGTCCCCGACTTCAAGAAGGACAAGTCCCCCGACAGCGAGCCGCCCGAGGGCGCGACCGGCCCCGAGGCGCTGTCCGGCAAGGACCCGTTCATCATGCAGGCCGACGGGAAGGCCTGGCTGTACGTGCCGTCCGGGCTCACCGACGGCCCCCTGCCGGTGCACTACGAGCCGCAGGACTCGCCCTTCCCGAACCTGCTGTACGAGCAGCAGCGCAACCCGGTGCGGCAGGTGATGCCCTCGGGTCCGGACAACCGCTACCAGCCGAGCGGCGACGAGCCCGGCACGGAGGTGTTCCCGTACGTGGCCACCACCTACCGGCTCACCGAGCACCACACGGCGGGCGGCATGTCGCGCTGGCAGCCCTACCTGGCGGAACTGCAGCCGGAGTTCTTCTGCGAGGTGTCGCCGGAGCTGGCCGCCGAGCGGGGCCTCGCGCACACCGGCTGGGCGACGATCGTCAGCGCGCGGGCGGTGATCGAGGCGCGGGTGCTGGTGACCGACCGGATGGCCCCGCTGACCGTGCAGGGACGCAGGCTGCACCAGGTGGGGCTGCCCTACCACTGGGGCCCCAACGGCTACAGCACCGGTGACGCGGCCAACGAGCTGCTCCACCTGTCCCTGGACCCGAACACGCACATCCAGGAGGCGAAGGCGTTCGCCGTCGACATCCGTCCGGGCCGCAGGCCGCGGGGCCCCGCGTCCGTGGAGCTGGTGCGGGCCTACCGCGCCCGGGCGGGCATCGACGAGCACACCGGCACGGATCCCTGATCCCTCCAGACGGGCCCCGGGGTTCCCTCTTCGCACAGGAACCCCGGGGTCTGCTACGCGAGCACGATGGAGTCGGCGCCCTGCGGCACCAGCTCCCCGACCACCGGCGCCCCCGGCACCTCACCGGCGACGAGCAGGCCGCCGGAGGTCTGCGCGTCGGCCAGCAGCAGCCGGGTGTCGGCGTCCGTGCCGCCGAAGTCGGTGTGCGGTGCGACCCATTCGAGGTTGCGCCGGGTGCCGCCGCTGACGAACCCGTCGCGGACGGCCTCCCGGGCGCCGTCCAGGTACGGGACGGCCGCGGTGTCGATCACGGCGGTGACCCCGGAGGCCTTCGCCAGCTTGTGGAGGTGGCCGAGGAAGCCGAACCCGGTGACATCGGTGGCACAGGTGGCGCCGGCGGCCAGCGCGGCCCGCGAGGCGTCCCGGTTGAGGGCGGTCATCGTGGCGACGGCCTGCTCGAACCGTTCCCCGGTCACCTTGTGACGGTTGTTCAGCACACCGAGGCCGAGCGGTTTGGTCAGGCACAGGGGCAGGCCGGGCCGGCCGGTGTCGTTGCGCAGCAGCCGTGCCGGATCGGCGACGCCGGTGACGGCCATGCCGTACTTCGGTTCCGGGTCGTCCACGCTGTGGCCCCCGCCCACGTGGCAGCCGGCCTCGGTGGCGACGTCCAGGCCGCCGCGCAGCACCTCGCGGGCCAGGTCGAAGGGGAGCCGGTCGCGCGGCCAGGCCAGGAGGTTGATGGCGAGCACGGGCCGCCCGCCCATCGCGTACACGTCGGACAGGGCGTTGGCTGCGGCGATGCGTCCCCAGTCGTAGGGGTCGTCCACGACCGGGGTGAAGAAGTCGGCGGTGCACACCATGGCCGTGGCCGGCTGCCCGGGCAGGGTGACGACGGCCGCGTCGTCCCCGGTGGCGAGGCCGACCAGGAGCGGGGTGTCACCCCCGGCGAGCTGGGGGATCGTCAGCCCGCTGACCACCTCCTCCAGCTCCCCCGGCGGGATCTTGCAGGCGCAGCCGCCGCCGTGGGCGAACTGCGTGAGGCGGACGGCCGCTTGGCGGGTCGGTGTCATCGTGGTCTCCCGGGGCACTAGCCTGACGAGCGGTGGAGGCGTGTGGGTGCCTGGTGGCCCTCCCGGTCTTCAAAACCGAGGTGCCCGAGGATCTCGGGCAGGCGGGTTCGATTCCCGTCCGCCTCCGCTCCCCGGCTCGGGCCTGCAGCGTCGGCGCTGGTCGTCGACGCGTTCCGTACGGCCCTGTGCGTCCAGGAACTCCAGCAGCGGTACGGCCACCCGGCGGGTGGTGTCCAGCGCGCGCCGCGCCTCGCTGAGCGTGAACGGCTGGGGCAGCGCGCGCAGGACGTCGGCGGCCCCGGCGTCCGCGCCGGGCAGCAGCACGACGCCGTCGGCGATGCGCAGCAGCGCGCCGGCCGCCACGGCGGCGGCCAGCGTCCTGCGGTCGAGCCCCAGTTCGCCCAGCCGGCCGGCCTCCGGTGCGCGGAACGGCGCACGGGCCAGGTCCCGGCGTACGGCCTCCACGGCCGCGCGGACGGGCGGGGGCAGGTCGGGCCCTGCCTGTGCGGACGCGTACAACCGGCCCTGGTGACGGCGGAGTTGGGGCGCGGCTTCGGCCAGGGCGTCGACCAGGGCGCGGTCGGGCAGGCCGAGCAGCCGACGGGCGGCCTCGGCGGGCAGGCCAGGCTCCAGGGGGTGCGCTCGGGCGTGCCGTTCGACCTCGGCGACCAGCCGGTCCCCGAGGGTCTTCCAGTGCGCCCGGTCGGCGAGCCAGTCACCGGTGACGGGTTCGGCGGGGGCCGGGACGCCCATCGCCCTCAGCTCGGCGCGCCGGATCAGTTTGCGGCGGCGCAGTTCGCCCGACCCGTCGGGGCGGCCGGTCAGGTCCCGGAGTTCGGCCGCGCGGGCCCGGCCGGCACCGCGGCGGTCCAGCCGGGGCGGCCGTACGTCGAGGACGGTGACTCCGCAGGGCGGCCGGCCGCCGCCGGGCTCGCGCAGCACCGCTCGGTCGCCGACCCGCAGCGGCAGCGCCCTGCCGAGGGTGAGGCGGGCGGTGTCCTCGCCGAGCGGCCGGACGGTGACCGGCACGGCGGCCGTGCCGATGTGCAGCGTGGCGTGGCGGGGCAGCTCGGCCACCGGCTCGCCGGTGACCCGGACGTCGGTCACCTCGGTGTCCAGCCAGCGGTCCGGTTCCAGCAGCACCTGTCCGCGCCGCAGGGTGCCGTCGCCCTGGCCGTGCACGTTGACCGCCACGCGGGCCACCCCGCTGACCGCCGTACGCTCCTCGTGCAGACACTGCAGCGCGCGCACCCGCAGCACCGCTGAGCCGTCCCCGGTGACGAGCCGGTCGCCGACGTGCAGGGTGCCGGCGCCGAGCGTACCGGTGACCACGGTGCCGTGGCCGCGGACGGTGAACGCCCGGTCGAGCCACAGCCGCACATCCGCGGCGGGATCGGGCTCGGGCAACTCCGCTGCCAGCCTGGCCAGTTCCATGCGCAGGTCGTCCAGTCCCGCGCCGGTGACCGCGCTCACGGCGACCGAGGCCACCTTGCCGAGGGAGGTCGCGGCCAGGCGCTCGACGGCGTCCGCGCGCACGGGTTCGGGGTCCGCGAGGTCGCTGCGGGTCACCGCGAGAACGGCGTGCCGGACACCGAGCGCGTCGATGACCGCCAGGTGCTCCTGCGACTGGGGCTGCCAGCCCTGGTCGGCGGCGACCACGAAGAGCACCGCGGGCACGGGTCCCACGCCGGCCAGCATGGTCGGCACGAACCGCTCGTGGCCGGGCACGTCGACGAAGGCGAGGTGGTCCCCGTCCGGCCCGAGCCGCGTCCACACGAAGCCCAGGTCGAGGGTGAGGCCCCGGCGGCGCTCCTCCGCGTAGCGGTCGGGCTCCATGCCGGTGAGGGCCCGTACCAGGGCGGACTTTCCGTGGTCGACATGGCCGGCGGTGGCTAGGACCCGCATCACGGCCGCCCTTCCGGCGGGGTCGGCAGGGACGGACCTGCCCGCGTGCCCGTCTCGCCCGGCGTCGGCCCCGTCCGGTCGGCTTGCGGGTCCGTGTCGGGCGTCGGCACCGGTGCGGCGCGCACGCTCGTCTCGCCCTGCCGTGGTGCTGCCCGTACGGCTCCGGCGAGTCGTTCGTCGTCCTCCGGCGGTACCGCGCGCAGGTCCAGCAGGCAGCGCCCGGCCTCCAGGCGGCCGACGACCGGGACCGGGCCGGTACGCAGGGCGGCGGCGTAGGGCTCGGGCAGCGAGAGCGCCGCGCTCGGCAGGGTGACCCCCGGCGCGCCTCCGCCGCCGACGGTGGCGGTGCTCTCCACGGCCCGTACGTCGGTGCCGTCGGCGCCCAGCTCGGCGGCGAGCCGCCGGGCGCGGGCCATGAGGGCGGCGGGGTCGCAGGTCAGGGCCAGGGCGGTCGGGGTGGGCGGCCCGGTGAGGGTGGCCTCCAGTGCGGCCAGCGTCAGTTTGTCGACACGCAGGGCGCGGGCCAGCGGGTGCCGGGCGAGGGTGCGGACCAGGTCCTGGTCCCCGAGGAGCAGTCCGCACTGGGGTCCGCCGAGGAGTTTGTCGCCGCTGGCGGTGACCAGGGCGGCGCCCGCGCGCAGCGGGGTGTCGGCGTCGGGCTCGTCGGGCAGCGCCGGATGCGGGGCGAGCAGCCCGGAGCCGATGTCCACGACGACGGGGACGCCGAGGCCGGTGAGCTCGGCGACCTCGGCGGAACGGGTGAAACCGGTGATGCGGAAGTTGGACGGGTGCACCTTCAGCACGAATCCGGTGTCCGGGCCGATGGCAGCGGCGTAGTCGGAGGCGGTCGTGCGGTTGGTGGTGCCGACCTCGCGGAGCCGGGCTCCGGTCGACACCAGCAGGTCGGGCAGGCGGAAGCCGTCGCCGATCTCCACCATCTCGCCCCGGCTGACGACGATCTCCCTGCCGGCCGCCAGCGCCGTGGCGGCCAGGACCAGCGCGGCGGCCCCGTTGTTCACGACGTGGGCGGCGCCGGCGGAGGGCACCCTCGCGCGCAGCGCGGCGAGCGCGGAGCGTCCGCGGCGGGCCCGTACGCCGGTCACCAGGTCGAGTTCCACGTCCGTGGGTCCCGCCGCCTCCTGGACGGCCTGCCTCGCGGCGGCCGACAGCGGGGCCCGGCCGAGGTTGGTGTGCAGCAGCACCCCGGTGGCGTTCAGCACCGGGCGCAACCCGCTCGCGGTGTCGGCCAGCAGTCCCAGGGCCGCCTCCGGCACCCGCTCGGGCGCGACCCTCCCCGTCCGGGCGCCTTCCTGTGCCCGCCGTACGGCCCCCTTGACCACGCCGAGGCCCAGCCGCTCCACGGCCGCGGCGAGCCGGGGGTCGCGCAGGAGCACGTCGGTGCGCGGGATCCGGCGCCGGGCGTCGGGGGCGCCGGGCGGGGACACGGGGGCGTTGGGGGGCCGTACGGCGTCGTCCTGCACGCCTCCAGCCTCGTCCGGCACGGGCCCGCCGTCATCCGCGGCACCCACGGCGCCGCCGCGCCGTCCCTGGGCGCGGCAGTCCGCTTCGGCCGCCGCCGTCGCCGAGCGTCCCTGGGCCCGGGGGTCCGCTCCGGCCGCCGCCGTCGCCGGGCCCGTCTCCGTGTGCCGCGCCCCTGCCGTTCGCGGTGCCACCCGCTGCTCCATGCCGCCGCCGTCCCTCCGGTCGGGCGCCTGCTCGTCGCGGGCCTCGCCCATCGTCTCCCAGTGCCCCGGGCCGCCCGTTCGACACGCCGGACCGACGGTGTGAGGGCCGCGGCACGGGTACCCGGCGCCGCATGACTGACCGCAACGACCGCAACCGACAGGACGAGGACGCGACGGCGGCCGAGCGCGCGGCGCAACGGCAGCGCGAGACGGAGCGCGAGCGGGCCGCCGCCGAGCCGTTCGACCACCCGTACCCCGAGCGCCGGGCCGGTGTGAGGGCCAGGCGGCTCATCGGCGGGGCACAGGCCGCCGCGGACATGCCGCCGGGCATCCCCGGGGGCTACGGCACGACGAGCGGCGGCGGGCCGGGGGCCACGGATGCCACCCACCCACCGACTCCGACGCCACGGGACCTCGCGGAGCGCAGGCGCGCCGCGCGGCAGGGCCAGGACGAGGAGCAGCCCGGCCCCGGGACCGCCGGATAGGACGACCGCCCAGGACCGCCCCGCTCCCTTTCGCCACCGGCCCGCTGCCACCCGTGCTCCGCGTCGGCCGCCGCGGTCACGCATCCCGCGTCACCGGCTGGGCCGGGATCTGCCGTCGGTGTCGTCGGTGCCCGGCTGGGGGCGGGGCGGGGGCACGTCGCCCGCGGTGAGGTGTTCCAGGACCTCCACGAGCTCCTGGCAGGCCTGCTCCACCGAGCGCCGGGTGTTGCGCTGCTCGACGATCAGCGCGGACAGCAGCAGCGCGGTCAGTGCCATCGCGCCGTTGAACGCCTGGAGCTTGGCCATGACCTCGATCTGGTTCAGTCGCGCGAACCCCCCTACGCGGTCGGTCGCGGCGACGGTGGCCAGCACGGACGTCAGCAGCGCGCACAGGACGCTGCCCACGAGCTGGAAGCGCAGGGCAGCCCAGATGATGAGCGGGTAGACGAGGAACAGCAGGCTGATCGAGCTGTAGGTGGCCAGCGGGACGACGCAGCAGGCGATGACGGCGAGCGCGGTCGCCTCCTTCCAGCGTCCCAGGGCGGGCGGCCAGCGGGCCCCGCGCATCAGCAGGAGCAGGGGGGCGACGAGCAGGACCCCCATCGCGTCGCCGACCCACCAGGCCAGCCAGACGGGCCAGAAGCCCTCGGTGGCCAGTTTGTCCGTGAGTACGAGCATGCCGACGCCGACGGTCGCGCTGACGAGCATGGCGCACATGGCGCCCAGGAACACCAGGGCGAGACCGTCCCGGAACCGGCTGAGGTCCATGCGGAAGCGTGCCCGGCGCAGCAGCAGCGCCGCGCACACGGGTGCGATGGTGTTGCCGAAGAGGATGCCGACGAGGTCGGGCCCCGGAGCGGCCAGGGAGAGGATGACCAGGAGGGCGCCGAGCGTGATGCCGGGCCAGCAGCCGAGGCCGAGGATCAGCAGGGCCGCGACGGCGACGCCGGTCGGCGGCCAGATGGGGGTGACGACGGCGCTCTCCACGGACAGCTCGCGCAGCAGGCCGAGGCGGGCGGCGCCGTAGTAGACGGCAGCGACTGCCAGCACCTGGACGGCGTAGCCGCCCGGCCGGTGCAGTCGCTCGATACCCACCACAGCAGCCATCTCACACCGCTGGGCGCCGGTCTGCGAGGCGAGGGACGCCTCACCGCCGCGCCCGGGGCCCGTCTATGCCCACGACGAGGACGGCGGCGTCGTCCTCGTGCCCGATACCCTCGGCCCCCTTGATGACGGCCGCGGCCAGCGCGTGGCTCTCCAGACCGGCGACGGCGGCGATGCCCGCGAGGCGCACCACCTGTTCGAGCCCGTCCTCGATGTGCAGCGACGGGCCCTCCACCACGCCGTCGGTGACCAGCACGAACATTCCGCCCGTGGTGAGGCGGTGCCGGGCCACGGGGTACGTGAAGCACCGGTCGATGCCGAGCGGTGGGCCGCCCTCGTCGTCGGCGACCCCGGCCCTGCCGTCCGCCGTGGCCCACACGAAGGGGATGTGGCCGGCCCGGGCGCTCTCCATGACCCCCGTGACGGGGTCGAGCCGCATGAACGTGCAGGTGGCGAACAGGTCGCTGCCGAGGGAGAGCAGCAGGTCGTTGGTGCGGGCGAGGAGTTCGCCCGGCTCGCTGCTGACGGTGGCGAGGGCACGCAGCCCGGCACGCACCTGGCCCATGAAGGCGGCGGCCTCGATGTTGTGGCCCTGGACGTCCCCGATGGAGAGCCCGATCCCGCCGTCGGGCAGGGTGAAGGCGTCGTACCAGTCGCCGCCCACGTTCAGGCCGTGGCAGGCGGGCGCGTAGCGAACCGCCAGGTGCAGCCCCGGGGCGGCGGGCAGGTCCCGGGGCAGCATGCCGCGCTGCAGGGCGATGGCCAGCTCGACCTGGGTGCGCTGCAGCTCCGCGCGCTCGCGTGCCTGGGCGGTGAGCGAACCGAGTCTGACCAGCAGTTCGTCGCCGTCGTCGGTGGAGCTCTTGCGGGGCATCGACTCACTTCCGGCGGGGCGGTGGCTCCCGGAGGGACGGTCGCCTGAGTGTTCGGCGAACGCCTAGATTTTACCTATTTCGAATGATGTCGCCCCGGTGGTGCCCGCGCCGACGCCGGGTACGGCCGCCCATGACCGCCCCGGCGCCCGCTGCCACCGGCGTCAGTGGACCTCGGAATCGATGCCGGTGATCACCGCGGGACCCAGCGGCGCGCTCCCTTCGTCCAGTCCCGCGTCGCGCAGTGCGGAGTCCGCAAGCCGGCGGGCCTCCTCCTCGGCGTGCGGGCCGGTGTCCGCCTCGACGGTGAGACGGAGGGTGAAGGTGTTGTCCTCGTTGACGCTGAGCACGTCCAGGTCCTCGGTGCTGCCCATCCGCGTCTCGTGCGGATCGGCCGACCGCAGTGCCCGGGACAGCCGGGTGCGGGTGTCCGAGCCGATTCCCGTGGTGAAGGTGCCGGGGACGCTGATCACGTAGGTCGTCATGACGGTCCTTTCCTCGCGCGTCCCCTCGCCTACCCCGATTCACGGCCTTCGCACAGCGCGGCCCGGCGCGAGTGCCCGGGTGACCGCGGCGGCTCACAGGGGGGAGTGGGCCACCGCGGTCACATAGGCGCCGAACAGCAGGGACACCACGGTGAGGGTGCCGTAGACCAGCATCGCCTGGGCCGGGCGCACCCGCCAGGTCCGGGCGAGGGCGCGCGCCATCGGGATGAGCAGCGGGAAGGCCGGCAGCAGGAAGCGCGGCTTGGAGGAGAACGAGCCGGAGCCGCCGACCACCAGCAGGATCAGCACCCCGGAGAAGATCACCAGGGCCAGTGGGGCGCGGTCGAGACACAGCAGCGCGAACAGCAGGACCCCGGCCGCGACGATCACCAGGGCGGCCGGGTAGACCACGCCTCCGCCGTGCAGCAGCAGGCCCTTGACGAAGCGGGCCGAGCCGACGCCGAAGTCGAAGCGGGAGTCCCAGGCGCTCTGGACCTTGAAGTAGCCGCCGAGCAGGTCCCCGGTCTGCGTGCCCACCCAGAGCACGTAGCCGAGCCAGCCGAGCGGGGCCAGGACGGCGCCCGCCCACAGGCTCACGGGGACCCGGCCGCGCCGGCGCAGCGCCTCGTACGCGGCCGCGAGCGCGACGGCGCCGGCCACCGCGAACCCGCTGGGCCGGGACAGGCCGGCCAGCGCGGCCAGCGTTCCGGCCCACAGCCAGCGGCCCTTGAGCACGAAGTACAGGGACCAGATGGCGAGCGCGGCGAACAGGGACTCGGTGTAGGCGATGGTCAGTTCGACCGCGTGGGGCATGGCGGCCCAGAGTGCGACCAGGGCGGTGGCGACACCGCGGCCGTACAGGAGGTGCCCGATGACGTAGACGCCGTACGCGGCCACGCCCGCGGCGATCCAGGAGATGAGCAGGGCGGCCTCGCCGGGGGTGAGCGGCAAGACCGTGGTCAGCGCCCTGATGAGGGCCGGGTAGAGGGGGAAGAACGCCCAGTCGGTCTGGACGGCGCCCTTCGGGCTGATCCAGATCTTCTGGCCGTAGCCCTGGGCGGCGATGTGGAGGTACCAGCGGGAGTCCCACGAATGGGCGAGTGTCTTGACGAGTGGATGCCCTCTGAGGGCGTTCGTCACGATCACCGTCAGGACCCCCGCGAGCCGGACGGCCGTGAACAGGGCGACGGCCGCCAGCGCCCCCTCGGGGATCCCCCGCCGGGCGATCCAGGGCAGGTCCGGGGGGCCGACGGGTCGGGACGGGGCGGCCCGCTCGGGCCGGGGTACGGAAGAGGTGCTCACTCTGTTGACCTTGGGCACGCCAGGTAAGACGTGCAATCCGCGACTCGGGTTTCTTACACACTTCCACCCTGATTCAGGAACTTCCTCCTTGCTTCCCAAAACGGGGCAAACCCGCACTCCGGCACCCCTGTGGACGGCCCCCGGAAAGATCGACGTAGGGTGTGGTTACCATATGAGCGCTGCCTAGCTCGAAAGATAGATCTGTGACTGTCAACGACGACTCGTTCACCAACTGGAAGCACCGCGAGGAGATCGCGGAGTCGATGATCCCGCTCATCGGGAAGCTGCACCGCGAGCGGGACGTGACCGTCCTGCTGCACAGCCGCTCCCTGGTGAACAAGTCGGTGGTCAGCATCCTGAAGACGCACCGCTTCGCCCGGCAGATCGCCGGCGCCGAGCTGTCCGTCACCGAGACCATGCCGTTCCTCAAGGCCCTGACCGCCCTCGACCTCGGGCCTTCCCAGATCGATCTCGGGATGCTGGCCACGACGTACCAGGCCGACGAGCGCGGCCTGAGCGTCGAGGAGTTCACCGCCGAGGCCGTCGCCGGTGCCACCGGCGCCAACAAGATCGACCGCCGCGAGCCGCGCGACGTCGTCCTGTACGGTTTCGGCCGCATCGGCCGCCTGGTGGCCCGCCTGCTGATCGAGAAGGCCGGCTCCGGCAACGGCCTGCGGCTGCGCGCCATCGTGGTGCGCGGCGGCGGCGCCCGGGCCGCCGGAGACCTCGTCAAGCGCGCCTCGCTGCTGCGGCGCGACTCGATCCACGGCCAGTTCCAGGGCACCATCACGGTGGACGAGGACAGCAGCACGATCTTCGCCAACGGCAACGCCATCAAGGTGATCTACGCCGACGACCCGTCGCACGTGGACTACACCGAGTACGGCATCCGGGACGCCATCCTCATCGACAACACCGGCAAGTGGCGCGACCGCGAGGGGCTGTCCAACCACCTGCGCCCCGGTATCGACAAGGTCGTGCTGACCGCGCCCGGCAAGGGCGACGTCCCGAACATCGTGCACGGCGTCAACCACGACACCATCAAGCCGGACGAGCAGATCCTGTCCTGCGCCTCCTGCACCACCAACGCGATCGTCCCGCCGCTGAAGGCGATGGACGACGAGTACGGCGTGCTGCGCGGCCACGTGGAGACCGTCCACTCGTTCACCAACGACCAGAACCTGCTGGACAACTACCACAAGTCCGAGCGCCGTGGCCGCTCCGCGCCGCTCAACATGGTGATCACCGAGACCGGTGCCGCCTCCGCCGTGGCCAAGGCGCTGCCCGACCTCAAGGCGACGATCAGCGGCAGCTCGATCCGTGTGCCGGTGCCGGACGTCTCGATCGCGATCCTCAACCTCCAGCTGGCCCGTGAGACCACCCGCGAGGAGGTCCACGACTACCTGCGGGACGTCTCGCTGACCTCCCCGCTCAAGCGCCAGATCGACTTCACCACGGCGCCCGACGCGGTCTCCAGCGACTTCATCGGCTCGCGCCACTCCTCGATCGTGGACGCCGGCGCCCTCAAGGTCGACGGCGACAACGCGATCCTCTACCTCTGGTACGACAACGAGTTCGGCTACTCGTGCCAGGTCGTCCGGGTCGTGCAGTACGTGTCGGGCGTGGAGTACCCGACCTACCCGGCGACGGCGGTCTGACGCCCGCCCCCGCGCGAAGGTGCGGCCGCCGACCGGGTTCCGGTCGGCGGCCGCCGTTCTCGGGCGCGTGCGGTCAGGCCTTCGCGGGCGTGGCGCAGGAACCAGCGGCGCACGCCGTGAGCCACTGGTCGAAGTCGGCGTCGTAGCGGGTGCCGATGCCGTCGTGGTAGACGGCGTACCCGCCGGCGTAGTCACCGGCGCGGAACCTGGCGAGCATGCGCTGCACGTCGTCGGGGTGCCGCTCGGCCATGTAGCGCACGGCCAGGTAGCCCCACGGGTAGGTGCGGGTCACGTCGCTGTTCTCGTAGGTGTTCTCGAACAGGGTGCTCAGCCGGTAGGTGTGCTTGGCCGCCTCCTGCACCGCCTGGTCGTCGGCGAGACCCCGGTAGCTGTAGGACACGTACTCGGCCAGGCCCTCGATCCACCACACGTCCGGCACGGTGGTCTCCTGGGCGAAGTCGCCCTTCATGTCGTCGCGGCCGTCCAGGAAGTGCGTGTACTCGTGGTTGAGGTTCCAGATCCGGGCCACGAAGCCGTCGTCGGCGTCCTTCTGGTACATGATCGACGTCACCTGGTTGGCCGGGTCGGACGGGTTGCCGTCCAGGGTCATGCCGCCGTTGTCGGTGTCGATGCCGTAGATCGGGCCGGCGTAGGTCTGGTAGTCGGTCCGGCTCGCAAACACCACGAGCTGGATCGTCGACGCGTACTGGCCGGGTATCGCGCCGTCGGCCCGGACCACGCCGCGGAAGTAGGTGCTCTGGCCGAGCACGCCGGCGCACGCGGCGTCGAGGTCGGAGGCGGTCAGCGACTGGGCGAGGAACGTGACGTTCGAGTCGCACCGGTGGGTGACGGGCAGCACGGCCCTGGTGAGCTTCCCGGGCAGGTCGCAGACGTCGTAGTACGAGCAGTCGGCGCCGTCGTAGGCGTTCGCCTGCGTGGCCACGGCGACCCAGAGCCCGGCCGTCGGTCCGGTCATCGCGGTCTCGTCCAGCAGTTCCTTCGCCAACGGCCGTGCCGCGTCCCGCAGTTCCGGGTGCTCGACGTAACGGGCCACGTTCATCCCGGCGTTGGAGTCCAGGAAGGACAGGTCGGTGCCGAGCTGGTCGGTGTTGGCGACGGCGAAGTCGAAGAGGGTGTCGATGATGCGCGGATCCGCCTCGACCGCCTGCACGTAGGCCGGGTTCCAGTTGCCGCGCCACAGCGGTGTGTAGACGTCGTTGACGGCACTGATCATGCTGGGCAGGGAGTCGTAGGTGCTGTCGTAGTCGTTCAGCAGCCGCCGGTAGACGTACAGATAGCGGCCCTGCTGGTCGGCGCTGTCGGTGAGGATGACCGTCTCGCCGAGGATGTCGCCGTTGGCCGCCGTGACGTCCCGGGTGTGGGAGCGGGCGAAGAACGTGTCCAGGCCCGCCGTGACCGCGGTGGTGAGGCGGGAGGTGTACGAGCCGACGTCCGCGGAGTCGTTGAACTGCACGTAGTAGCCGGCGCGCAGGAACAGCACCAGCTGCTCCAGGCTGCCCGAGTCGTCGCCGCGGTACTGGCCGGCGGCGCGGGTGTACGCGTTCGCCACGGTGATCATCTGCGGCTCGCGGAAGATGTCGTGCGCGTCCTTGCCGGTGACCGCGAAGAGGGTGTTCACGCAGTCCGTGGACGAGGCCTTGACCAGGGCCACCAGGGCGGTGCCCGTGCGGGAGCCGAAGTCGGCCGGGGTGCACGAGGCGGCCGTCCGGGGCGCCCGGTGGGCCGGCTCGGCCGATTCCGCTCGCCGGGGCGGGAGTTGGGCCGGGTTCAGACGGTGGGGCCGGCTCGCGGGGTGCTCGGTGGCCGCGGTGGTCGCGCCGGTCGGCGAGGGGGTGGCCGTGCGGCTGAGGGGCGCGGTCACCGGACCGTGGTGCGGCTGGGGCGACGCCAGTGCCGGGGTGGCCAGCAGGCCGGCCACGGTCACACAGACGGCGGTGGCACCGGCCACGCGTCTGGGCAGGGTGAAGCGATAGCGCATCTGGATTCCTCCACGAAGAGATGCGCCTCTGTGGGGAGTTGAGGCGTGTGAGGCACTGTCTCAGCGGACCGTGCGCCCCAACAATGGCGTGTGACATAGCACATGACACTGACCGCTCATAACATCGCGGCGCGTCCTTGACGTGCCGCTACGCCCCGGTGGCGCTCCAGGTGCGCGAGGCCCAGGTGCGCAGGTGCGGTGCCTGGGCGACGAGATCGCGGTAGGCGGCCGTGGCCGACTGGAACACCGTCTCCACCACGTCGTCGGTGACGGCGTCGGGCCGCCAGGCCAGCACGTACCGGCACCACAGCGGGGAGCCGGCCAGCGGCTTGACGACGACGTGCGGGACCGGGCGGAACGTCGGCTGCACCAGGGAGACACCGAGCCCGTCGGCGATCATGGTCTGCAGCTGGGTCTGGTCGCCGAGGAACTCGTGGACGGTGACCGGCGCGAACCCGGCCGCCGCACAGGCGTCGTAGAACACCCCGGGCCAGCCGGCGCCGTCGTCCGGGGTGACGAACCAGGCGTCCTCGGCGAGGTCGGCGAGCTGCACCTGGGCGCACTGCCGGAGCCGGTGCCGGGCGGGCAGGGCGACGAACGTCGGCTCGGTGACGATGCCCCGGTGCCGCACCGCGCCCGAGTGCCGCAGCTCCATGCCCGGGTAGTCGGCGGCGATGGCCGCGTCCACCGTGCCCTCCTCCAGCAGTTCCACGATCCGCGAGGAGGCGTAGACGCTGTTGACCGCGAGGGACAGCTCCGGCAGCCGGGTGCGCACCCGGGAGACCGTGCCGGACAGCATGGGCGAGTTGGTCGCGGCGACGCGCAGCGCCCGGCGGGGGCGCTCGGCCGGGCGGTGGCCGATGGCATCGGCCCTGGCGAGCACGTCCCGGGCCTGGGCGACGACCTCGGCGCCGTAACGGGTCGGCCGCACCCCGCTGGTGCCGCGCTCGAACAGTGGCTCGCCCAGATGGCGCTCGATGCGCCGGAGCTGGGTGCTCACGGCCGGCTGCGAGTACCCCAGCTGCGTGGCGGCGCGTCCCACGCTGCCCGCGTCCGCGATCGCGCACAGCACGCGCAGGTGCCGCAGCTCCAGCTCCATCGCTCCACTTCCCGTCTCGTCCCACGACCGTTCCCCCGTCCCGTCGGCCACGGGAAAACCGGTGCTCACGCCCTCGCCGGCCGTGGTCGTGACCGGCGGACGAAGCGTTCCATTGTGCCCTGCCGGGCACAAGGCGCAGGTCCGCCAGGGTGCGGACGGCTACCGCGCGGCCCCGCGGTGCACCGTGTCGAGCAGCGCCAGCTCCTCGGCGGACAGCCGCAGGGCACCCGCGGCCACGTTGGCCTCCAGGTGGGCCGGGTCACCAGTGCCGGGGATGGCCAGGACGTGCGGGCCCTGCCGCAGCGTCCAGGCGATGCGGACCTGGGCCGGGCTCGCACCGTGCGCCCGGGCGACGGCGAGGACCCCGGATTCCTCGCCCGCGAGCGCGCCGGACTGCCGGCCGCCGGCGGCGATCGAGTGGTGCGTCTGCTGCGCCGGCGGCGCGCACTGTCCCGTACGACGGCGGGCCCGGGGCTGCTGCTGATCCCCTCGGTCTTCACCGGTCCGCTGCCGCTCACCCGGCTGACCCCGCCCGATCCGCCCCAACTCGCCTATCCCGCACGGGGAACCGGAGCGCTGTGGCAGCCCGCGCGGCCGCGCGCACACCGCCGCCCTGGCGGCCGTGCTCGGCCGTTCCCGGACCCTGCTGCTGGTCGAGCTGGACTCCCCCGCCTCCACCACGGAACTGGCCGGGCGGACCGGGCTGTCCGCGGCCGGCGTCTCCCAGAACCTGACGGCGCTGCGGGACGCGGGCCTGGTCAGCGCCCACCGGGCGGGCCGCTCGGTGCTCTACGCACGGACCCCGGCCGCCGAGGCGCTGCTGACGGCGGCCTGTCCATGACCGTCACCTACATCAGATGACCATTTGCCTAAAAGCTTTAGGAAGTCGCATAATCATTTTCGGTAGACGGGAGAAGGCTCATGGTGCGCGCAGGACTGACCACCGAACGTCTCGTACGGGCGGGCGCGGAACTGTCCGACGAGGTCGGGTTCGATCAGGTGACCGTGTCGGCGCTGGCCCGGCGGTTCGACGTCAAGGTCGCGAGCCTCTACTCGCACCTGAGGAACTCCCAGGACCTGAAGACGCGCATCGCGCTGCTCGCCCTGGAGGAGATGGCCGACCGGGCCGCCGACGCGCTCGCCGGGCGCGCCGGCAAGGACGCGCTGAGCGCCTTCGCCGACGTCTACCGCGACTACGCCCGCGCCCACCCCGGACGCTACGCGGCGGCCCGGTATCCGCTGGACCGCGAGGCCGCGGCCGCGAGCGCCGGCGTCCGGCACGCACAGATGACCCGGGCGATCCTGCGCGGCTACGACCTGCCGGAGCCCGAGCAGACCCACGCGGTGCGCCTGCTCGGCAGCGTCTTCCACGGCTACGTGAGCCTGGAGGGAGCCGGCGGGTTCAGCCACAGCGCCCCCGACCCGCAGGAGTCGTGGACGCGGATCGTGGACGCCCTCGACTCCCTGCTGCGCGACTGGCCCGCCCCCGGGCACCGGTCCGTCACCCCCTGACTCCCCGGAAAACAGGCCGACATGATGCACACCACGCCCCTCACCGCCGACCTCGTGCGCGGTGCCCTCGATCTGGAGCGCACCGCGCACGGGCTGCTGCCGCACCGGCTGCCGGCCCGGGCCCGCGCCCAGTGCGCCGACCCGCAGCTCGCCATGGTGGAGTCCCAGCCCTCCGGCGTCCGGCTGGTGTTCCGCACCCGCGCCACCACCGTCGAGCTGGACACCCTGCCGACCAAGCGGGTCTACGTCGGCGCGCCCCCGCGCCCGGACGGCGTGTACGACCTGCTGGTGGACGGCCGTCCGGCCGGCCGGGGCCGGGTCGCCGGGGGCAACACCCTCACCATCGACATGACCACCGGCAGCACCGAGTACGAGCCGGGTCCGATTGGCACCGTGCGCTTCGGCGGCCTGCCGGACGCGGCCAAGGACGTGGAGATCTGGCTGCCGCACAACGAGACGACCGAACTGGTCGCGCTGCGCACCGACGCCCCCGTCGAGCCCGTACCGGACCGGGGCCGCCCGGTCTGGCTGCACCACGGCAGCTCGATCAGCCACGGCAGCGACGCCGCGAGCCCCACGACCACCTGGCCGGCGCTCGCCGCCTCGCTCGGCGGCGTGGAGCTGATCAACCTCGGCCTCGGCGGCAGCGCCCTGCTCGACCCGTTCACCGCCCGCGCGCTGCGCGACACCCCCGCCGATCTGATCAGCGTCAAGCTCGGCATCAACCTGGTCAACACCGACCTGATGCGGCTGCGCGCCTTCGGACCGGCCGTCCACGGCTTCCTCGACACCATCCGCGAGGGCCACCCCGACGCGCCGCTGCTCGTCGTCTCACCGATCCTGTGCCCGATCCACGAGGACACGCCGGGACCGAGCCTGCCGGACCTCGACGCCCTCGGCGAGGGACGACTGCGCTTCCGGGCCGCCGGGAACCCGGCGGAGAAGGCGGCCGGGAAGCTCACCCTGGGGGTCGTCCGGGCGGAACTGGCGCGCATAGTGGGCGAGCGGGCGGCCGAGGACCCGTGGCTGTTCCACCTCGACGGGCGCGAGCTGTACGGCGAGGCCGACTTCGCCGAGCTGCCGCTGCCCGACGAACTGCACCCGGACGCCGCCGCGCACCGCCGCATCGGCGAACGGTTCGCGGCACTGGCGTTCGGTGCAGGCGGCGCCTTCGCGCACGACGCGGGCTGACCCTCGGCCGGCGGGTCACACCAGGTGGGCGAAGACCACGAGGTTGTCCGTGTAGTCGCGGACCGCGTGGTCGTAGTCCCCGGCGCAGGTGATGAGCCGGACCTCGGGACGCTGGGCGTCCGCGTACACCAGCTGGCTGGGGAAGTCGTCCTTGGCGAAGGTCTCGGCGCTGTCCACGACGAAGTTCGCCGTCCGCCCGTCGGTGCGCTCGACGGAGAACCGGTCACCCTGCTGCAGGTGGTCGAGGTTCACGAAGACGGCGGCGGAGACCACCGTGTCCACGTGGCCGGCGATGATCGCGGTGCCCTTCTCACCGGGCGAGGCGCCCTTGGAGTACCAGCCGACGAGGTTGGTGTCGCCCGCGGGCGGGGGCTGGAGCTGGCCCGCCGGGCCGATCGTCAGGTCGGTGAAGGGGGCGTTCACGCCGATCTTCGGGATGAGCAGCCGGGTCGGCGCGGAGCGGGGCAGCGCGTCGCCTGCCTCCCGCGGGTCGGCCTGCGTGGCGGCGGTTGCACCCGAGGCGTGGGCGGGCCGGGGCACGTCGCGCGCACCGCCGTGGCCGCCGAACATGCTGACGGCGAGGAAGACGATCGCCACGCCCCACAGCACCAGCCGCCCGCCGCGGCCGGAACTCACCTCGTCCGGCGCCGGGTCGGCGCGGTACGGGGAGGACGGATCTGCTGCCATCGGACACCACCTCACTCGGGCACGGCGGCACGGGGATCAGGGCAGGGGCCGGAGCACGAGGACCGGACCGCAGGGGCCCGGGCCGCCGACACGGTGCGCGCGCCGGCGGCGTCCGCAGCCCCTGGAACGGGTCGAGCGGTCAGGACGCCGGCTGGACGGCCTTCTTGCGACGCAGTGCGTACATGCCGGTGGCGCCTACGGCCAGCACCGCCAGGCCGCCCGCGGTGACGCCGGAACCGGCCAGCGCTCCGCCGCCGGTGTGCATGCCGCCGCGCGGCTTCTGGCCGCCTCCCTCGTCCCCGCCCCGGCCGCCGTCGTCGCCGCCGCGGCCCCCGTCGTCGCCGCCGCGGCCGCCGTCGTCGCTGCCACCGCCGTCCCGGCCGCCGCCGTCCGAGCCCGAACCCTTGCCACGGCCACCGCCGCCGCCACCGCCGTCGCTGCCGCCACCGCCGTCCGAGCCCTTGCCGCGGCCGCCGCCGTCCCCGCCCTGGTCGCGGTAGGTGTTCGGGTCGAAGCGGCTGTCGCCGGCGCTCGAACCCCACTCGTCGCCGCGGAGCACCGTGGCGAGCGCTCCGCCACCCGTGTGCATTCCCCCGCGGGGCTCGTCGTGTCCCCGGCCGCTGTCGTGATCACTGCCGTAGTCCTTGTCGTGGCCACCGCCGGAACCCTTGTCACGGTCGGAGCCCTGGTCGTTGTCCCTGCTGTACGAGGAGTCGCCACGGCCTCCGTCGTGCCCGGCCGGGGCCGCGAACACGGCGCCGGGCGTGGCGAAGGCGAGGGCGGCCGCGGCGGCTGCCGTGGCCAGAAGCGTGCGGGCAGAGCGCATCGTGATGTCCTTACCGCCGTGACCGGGCAGCGGATACCTCATCAGCTGGATGGACCCGGCTTCGACATGAACCACCGTCAGTGAGGGCCCCGGCTCCCACCATCCGGGCCGCCCAGCCGTGTCATCAGGCCACCCGTCTGCCCCAGTGCTCCCACCGGACGGCCCCTCGTCCGGGTCAATCGGACACCGCCTCCCGGTGCCGGAGCCGGCACGGCGGCCACACCCCCGCCGGGGCGACGCGTCGTACGACCGGGCGGGATGCCCGACGCGGCCCGACGACCCATCAGTCCTCAACGGCGTCGCGTGCCACGCCCGGCCGAGAAGGGGTCGCCCCGTGCCCGAGACCACACTGTGCGCCCGAGGCGTCCGGCGGCTGCTCACGGCGGCGGCCGGCGCGCTGCTCGGCGTCACCGCCGTCGCCGCGCCGGCCCGCGCCGACACGGGAGAGGTGACGGAGCATCCGGTCACCACCGCTGCGGACAGCGGGCCCGCCGGCCTCGCCGCGGGACCGGACCACGCCCTGTGGTTCACGGAGAACGGCGTCGGCCGGATCGGGCGGATGGCGCTCGACGGCACGGTCACCGACTTCCCGACCGCCGGCCGGGACAGCGGCCCGGCGGAGATCACCCGGGGCCCCGACGGGGCTCTGTGGTTCACCGAGGCCGCCGCCGGGAGGATCGGCCGCGTCACCACCTCCGGCCGGTGCACGGAGTTCCCGGTCCCGACGCCCGGCAGCGGGCCGGCCGGGATCGCCGTCGGGCCGGACCGCGCCCTGTGGTTCACGGAGTCGCGCGCGGACAGGATCGGCACGATGACCGTCTCCGGCCGGGTCACCGAGTACCCGCTCCCCACCTCCGACGCCGGCCCCGGCTCGATCGCGGCGGGCGCGGACGGCGCCCTGTGGTTCACCGAGACCGTGGCCGGAAGGATCGGCCGCATCACCGCCTCGGGGCGGATCACCGAGTATCGGCTGAGCGGCCCGCACGACTTTCCGGGGCGCATCGTCGCCGGTCCGGGCGGTATGTGGTTCACCGCGCCGGGCGCGCACTCGGTGGCGCGGATCGCGTACGACGGCCGCGTCACCCGGTTCACGCCGCCCGGCACCGACAGCGATCCGAGCGGCATCGCCCTGGGGCCCGACGGGCAGGTGTGGTACGCCGACCAGGCAGGCCGCATCGGGCGGGTCGCCGCGGACGGCGCGATCACGATCTTCCCGGTGCGGGGCGGCGCCGACAAGGTGCCCTTCCGCCTGACCACGGGCCCCGACCGGGCCGTGTGGTTCACCGAACTCCTCGGCAACGCCGTCGGCCGCCTCCGGGCCCTCCCGCGCTGACGCGGGTGCATGGCAGGTTCCCGCCTCCGCGCTCTTGTTATGACAGCCGTCATAAAGCAGGCTGGTGCCGACGGGCGGGACAGGCAGGCGTGGTAGGAGGAAGCGGTGGCGGACGGGATGGCGCGGACCCTGTGGGAGCGGTACGAGCCGGTGCACGACCTCGTGTACTTCGCGCCGGAGGCGCGCCGGGCGGCGGAAGCGCTCGGGATGCGCGGCTTCTGGATGGGGTACTTCGCGATGCGCGCCGCCCCGCTGGGCGCGGTGTCCCCCGCCGTGGTGACTAGTTGCTTCTACGTCTTCCATCCCGCCCGGGTGGCCCGGGCGCTGCCGGACGCCTGGGGGTACGCCGCTCCGGACGCGGTGCTGACGGCCCGCCGGGAGGCCATGGACGCGGCGATGACCCGTCTGTTCGGCGCGGAGGTCACCTGCTCGGCGGGGTTCGCCGAGGCCGCCGATCTCGCCTGGGAGGCCGCTGCGGCCGCGGACACGGCGGGCCGGGTGCTGGCCGCCGCCAACCAGGCGCTGGAGCGCCCGGAGCGGCCCGCCGAGCGCCTGTGGCAGGCGCTGACGACGCTGCGCGAGCACCGGGGAGACGGGCATGTCGCGGTGCTCGTGAGCCAGGGGCTGGGGCCGGTCGAGGCCATGGTGCTCAAGGCCGCGTCCGGCGAGTCGGACGGGGTGTTCCTGCGGGAGACGCGCCGGTGGGAGCAGGCCGAGTGGACGGCGGCCGGAGAGCGGCTGCGGACGCGCGGCCTGCTCACGGCGGACGGCTCGCTCAGCCCGGCCGGGGCCGCCGTGCGCGCGGAGGCCGAGGCGCTGACCGACGCGGCTGCCGAGGGGCCGTGGGCGGCGCTGGGCGTGGATCGCGCCGTGCGCCTGGCCGGGCTGCTGGAGCCGCTCGCCCGGACGGTGGCGGACTCGGGCCTGCTGCCGCCCGGCAACCCGGTGGGCCTGCCCCAGGACTCGTACCCCTTCGACCGCTGACGCCGGGGAGTGCGCCGGCGTCCCCGCCCGGGGTGCCGGGCGGGGGACGTCGTGCGTCGGGCGCGTCCGAGCGGCTACCAGGTCACCGGCAGCCGCTCGGGGATCCGCTTCATGAAGCCGGTGCGCCACACCAGTTGGCCGGCCGGTACCGCGAGCGCGAGGTCCGGCAGCCGGTCGAGCAGGACCTCCAGGGCGATCCGGGCGTGTGCGCGGCCGAGTGCGGTGGCGGGGCAGTAGTGGGCGCCGCCGCCGAAGGAGAGGTGGTCGGCGACGTTGTCCCGGTGGACGTCGAAGCGGTGCGGGTCGGGGAACTTCTCCGGGTCGAGGTTCGCGCCCTCGACCAGGACGAGGACGAGTTCGCCCCGCTTCACCTCGACCTCGCCGAGCCGGACGTCCTCCAGCGCGAGCCGGGGCAGGGCGTCGCCGATGGAGAGGTTCACCCGCAGCAGTTCCTCCACCCCCGGGCCGATCAGGTCGGGGCGGTCCCGCAGGAGGTCGTGGGCGATGGGGTGGGTGAGCAGGTGGACCAGGGCCATGGCGAGGAAGCCCGAGGTGGAGATGGTCCCGGCGCCGAAGAGGGTGACGCCGACGGTGGCCAGCATCTCGTCGGTCAGGTGCGCGTAGTCGGGGTCGTCGCGCAGGGCGCCGAGCTCGCCCATCAGGCCGTGCGTGGCCGGGTCGTCGAGCAGGGCCGCCATACGGGCGATGTCCCGGTCCCAGTTGACGCGTGCGCCGGTGACCGGGCACGGCGAGTTCATGAAGGCGATGTCGAGGCTGCGCAGGAAGGCAGGGGCCTCGGCCTGCGGGATGCCGAGGATCCGGCAGTGCATGCCCGCCGAGTACGGCTCGCAGAAGGCCCCGCGCAGATCGGCCGTGGGGCCGTCGGCCACCAGCAGGTCGACCAGGCGGTGGGCGTCCTCGCGCATCCAGTCCATCAGCCCCGGCGTCTTCGGGTTGAGCGCCTTCATCACCGCGCGGCGCAGCCCGGCCCCTGTGATGTTGCCCATGTTGTTCACGACCTCGGGCGGGATCGTGAGCGCGTACTGCCGGGGCACACCGGGGGCGGAGGTGTCCTTCAGCGAGAACCGGTCGTCCTTGAGCACCCGCGCGCACAGCTCGTACGACGACACCAGCCAGGCCTCGTCGCCGGCGATGGTCCGCACGCGCCGCACGGGTGCCGCGGCACGCAGCCCCTCGACCTCGGCGGGCACCCGGGTGCCGTCCCAGGAGAAGGGGAACGCCGGCGGGGACGGCTCGGCAGGGACCTCGGGGGCGGTGGTCATGCCACGGCTCCTTCCAGGGCGGCGGCGGGGGTCACGACGGCGTGCCCCTGGTTCCGGGAGGCGCGCAGGCCCGCGCCGCGGGAGTACAACAGCTCCGCCATCGGGAGCAGTTGGTGGTAGCAGTTGAGCGAGGAGGGCACCTGGAGGATGGCCGGGGTGTCCAGGAACAGCGGGGCCTCGGCACACACGTACTCCAGGCACACGGCGCGCTGCCGCTCGGTGGGTGTCTCGCCGCGAGCACTGAGGAAACGATTCACCAGGGCGTCGCAGACCCCCCGGAAGGCGGCGTCCGCCGCCAGTCGCGCCTGCAGCTGACGGTGGATCTCCTGGTAGGCGGGGTTGGTGCGGAACTCCGACATCGGATGCCAGTCCAGCCGCGCGCCCTCCGGATCGGCCGCCGATACCGCGTCGCGGACCTTGGCACGCACACCGCGCAGGTTCTTCACGGCCTTTCGGCGGGCCTCGTCCGGGGGGTACCCGGAGGCCTCGTACATTTCGGCGACGTACAGGTCGGTGTAGACGAAGTCGACCCGGTCGAAGTGGTCCAGTCCCCAGCGGGCGAGATCGTGCAGGCGGCGGGCCGAGAAGTAGCTGTTTCCCGGGGAGACGCCGATCACGGCGTGCGCGCCCTCGCCGAGGATGACCTCGCAGTGTGAGGTGTAGGGCTGGACCTCGAAGACGTCGGCCATCAGCACGGATGCTGTGGTCACGGGGGTAATCCTCCGCCGCGCGCTAGTCCCTCCGGGGCCCTGTGCCCCTGGTGTGGCGACGCGGCGCCCTCACGCTAGCCGTACGGGATCAGCACGGGTAGTAACTGCCGCGGTTTGGCCGAAAAGCATAGTAGTAACGCTCGAAGTGCCCTCCGTGTGGCCCGCGTTGCGGGCCGTACCCTGGGGCCGTGGTCAACCGAGACGAGGATCCGGGGCAGGTGGCGTCCCGGCTCACGGGCCGCCCGGTCACCGGTGCGCACAGGACCTCCGGGTCGCCCGCCGAGGTGATGCTGGACGACGGAACACCGGTGATGGTCAAGCGCGCGGACGCCCCCGGTGCGGTACGCGCCGAGGTCGCGGGGCTGCGCTGGCTCGCGGCGGCGGACGCCGTCCGGCTGCCGGCGGTGCTCGGGCACGACGAGCACTGGATGGTGACCGAACGGGTGGCGACCGGACGCGCCGACCCCGAGGCAGCGCTGAGTTTCGGCCACTTGCTGGCCGCTCTGCACGCGGCGGGCGCGGACCACTTCGGGGCGGCGCCGCCCGACGGCCCCGAGCAGGCGTTCATCGGCCTCGCCCCCATGCGCAACACCGCGGGCGCCGACTGGCCCGCCTGGTACGCCGAGCACCGTGTACTGCCGTACGTGCGCGGCGCGGTCGACCGCGGCACGCTGCGGACCGATGAGGCGGCCGTGTTCGAGCGGGTCTGTGCGCTGCTGCCGGACCTCGCGGGGCCCGCCGAGCCGCCCGCCCGCCTGCACGGCGACCTGTGGAACGGCAATGTGCTGTGGGGCGCCGACGGCGAGGTCCGGCTCATCGACCCGGCCGCGCACGGCGGTCACCGGGAGACCGACCTGGCGATGCTCCAGCTGTTCGGTTGCTCTCACTTGGACCGGATCCTCGCCGGATACCAGGAGGCGGCGCCGCTGGCCGACGGCTGGCGGCAGCGGGTCGGGATGCACCAGCTCTTCCCCCTGCTGGTGCACGCCGTGCTGTTCGGGCGCGGGTACGCGGAACAGGCGCTGACGGTGGCGCAAACGGCGCTCGCGAGGTGAACGGGGCGCCGGCGGGTGTGGGCGGAACGCCTCGCTCCGGGCAATGATTACGCAGAGTAAGGAAACCAATCACCCGTTCGATTCGTATAAGGACGTGAAAGCCGAATCAGGGAGAGACCATGCAACCGTTCACGCTCAACTACGCGCGCCCGGCTGTGCAGTTGGACGTCACCACACCGTACGCGTATGACTCCGGACTGCAGTTGAACGTCCTCCCGGACGGGCGGATCGCCGCCACCGACCACGCGACCCTCATGGCACTCGGAACCACGACCTCGACGGCCGGTTCCAAGACGCACTTCGACGACTGAGGCGCGGGCTACCGGAAGATGACCGTGCTCATCCTGACCAGTGAAGAAGACGTGACGGCGGACATGGTGGTGCTGCGGCTGCGCGAGACGGGGGTGCCCGTCGTCCGGCTCGACCCCGCCGATCTCACCAACGGGGTGGCGCTGTCGGGCGAGTATGTGCAAGGCGCCTCCCGCGGGCATCTGTCCGTGGGCGGGCGCCTGGTGAGCATGAACGGCCTGCGTTCGATCTGGGTGCGCAGGCCCGGCGACGCCGCCGCCCGCGCGGCCCAGCCGTCCGCCTGGCTGACCGAGGAGTCCTCGCAGGCGCTGTACGGCATGCTGCGTTGCTCCGACGCGCGCTGGATGAACCATCCCGACGCCGCCCGCCGCGCCCGCCACAAACCCTGGCAGCTGCACCTGGCGCAGCGCAGCGGTCTCGCGGTGCCGGCCACGCTGATCACGACGTTCCCGCAGGCCGCCCGGGAGTTCGCCGAGCGCTTCCCGGACCTGGTGGTCAAGCCGGTCTCCGGCGCGCACCCGCAGGAGCCGCCGCGGGCGGTGCCGACCAGCAGGGTCGCGCCGGACACCGACTTCGCGGCGGTCGCCTTCGGTCCGACGCTGCTGCAGCGGCGGGTCGCGAAGCGGGCCGACATCCGGCTCACCGTCGTGGGCGACACGCTTCTCGCGGCGCGCAAACCCGTGGCCCCGGACGCCCATCCGGACGACGTGGACGTGCGGTTCGCCCCGTCGGGCTCCCCCTGGCTGCCGGCGGACGTGCCCCCACGGGTCGCCGAGGCCGTGCTGCGCTATCTGCGGGACGCCGAACTGGCCTACGGCGCGTTCGACTTCGCGGAGGACTCCGACGGCATCTGGTGGTTCCTGGAGTGCAACCAGTCCGGTCAGTTCGGTTTCGTGGAGATGGACACCGGACAGCCGATCGCCGCCACGATCGCCAAGTGGCTGGCGGGGGACGCCGATCCGGAGCGCACGTGTGCGGACGGCGCCCGGAGCGCAGGCTGTTGACGACGCGGGGAACGGCTCGGAGAAGGGAACGCGACATGCGCATCGGACTGCTGGGAACGGGCCCCTGGGCCAAGGCCGCGTACGCCCCCGCCCTGGCCGGGCACCCCGGCCTGGAGTTCGCCGGGGTGTGGGGTCGTCGGCCCGAGGCGGTCACCACGCTGGCCCAGCAGTACGGCGTCGCCGCGTACGACGACGTGGACGCCCTGCTCGCCGACGTGGACGCGGTCGCCGTCGCCCTGCCACCCTCCGTGCAGGCCGCGTTGGCGGTGCGCGCGGCACGGGCCGGCCGGCATCTGCTGCTGGACAAGCCGCTGGCGCTGTCGGTCGCCGACGGACGGGCCGTCACGGAGGCCGTGGAGCGGGCCGGGGTGTCCTCGGTGGTCTTCTTCACCGCGCGGTTCCAGAAGGAGCCGGAGGCCTGGATCGAGGAACAGGCCGCGGTGCCGGGCTGGTTCACGGCGCGGGCGCAGTGGCTGGGGGCGGTGTTCACGACCGACAGCCCGTTCGCGGTCTCGCCGTGGCGGCGGGAGAAGGGCGCGCTGTGGGACGTGGGCCCGCACGCCCTGTCGGTGCTGCTGCCGGTGCTCGGTGACGTACGGCAGGTCGTGGCGGCGGCGTACGGTGCCGCGGACACCGTCCATCTGGTCCTGGACCACGCGACCGGCGCGTCGAGCACGCTCACGCTGAGCCTGACGGCACCGCCCGCGGCGGCCGGGGCCGATGTCGAACTGCGCGGCGAGGCCGGGGTGACGGCCCTGCCGGGCAGTTCCGAGGGAGCGGTCCCCGCGCTCTCGCGCGCCGCCGACGCTCTGCTCGCAGCCGTCCGCACGGGCCGCCCCCACCCGTGCGACGCCGCGTTCGGCCTGCGCGTCACGGAGATCCTGGCGACCGCGCAGGCCCGGCTGTCGGAGGGCGGGGTGCCGGAGGGCCCGGAGTAGGGCTCGCCGGTCGCCGGTCGCCGTCCGTCGCGCGCCGGCCGCGGGGACCCGGTCGTCAGTCGTTCACCGGCTCCTCCTCGAACGGCTCGTCGCTCCAGCGGAACCAGGCCCGGTCTCCCTCGATGTGCAGGAGGAACTCGGGGACCGGGCCGTCCGGCGCCGACAGGGTCACGCGGTGCCGTATCCCGTCGTACAGGCGCTCCCAGTCCGCCCAGCCCTGCTCGTCGTCCCGGTCCATGAGAGCGAGTTCACGGGCGAAGAGGTCCCGGACGGCGGCGAAGCCGGGACCCGCCCTGAACGCGCCCGACAGCCATGGGAAGTCGGCCTCGTCGACCACGATGTCACCGACCGGCTGCTCCCCCGCGTGCACGCGCCAGACCTGACCGCCGAACCCCATGGCCCCTCCCCCGCCTCGCCGCCCCTCACGTCGGCTTCAGCATGTCACCCGGCACTGACAACGCGGTCGGACCGGCAGGTGATCCGCTCGCGCAGGACGGGGTAGCCGGCCGTGGCGAAGTGCGCTGCCATCGGGAAGTTGCCCCGGTCGGTGGCGGCGGCGATGAACTCGGCGCCGCGTTCGGCCGGGACGTGGGTGCACTCGGCGAGCAGGTCGTAGGCGTAGCCGTGGCCGCGCCGCTCGGGCACCACGCCGATGAAGCCGGCGCACGGTCCGGAGGGATCGCGGGCGGGCATGTGGATGCCGACGGTCTCGCCGTCGGGGGTGCGGGCGATCCGCCACCAGGTGCGCGGTGACGGCATCCAGCGGAAGACGCCGAGTTCCTTCTGCGCGGCCCGGTCCACACCGCCCTGCTCGATGGCCCGGCGGGCGTGCGCGTCCAGCGTGACGGAGTGGACGCGGCGCAGGAGGCCGCGGAGACGGCGTCGTCCGGTTCCGGCGCGAAGACCAGGCGTCCGGCAGGCCCCGTTCCGGGGTCCAGCGGTAGACGAAGCGCTCGACCAGGGGCGTGTAGCCGCCCCTGCGCGCGGCGTCGCGGGCGCCGGCGGCGGCCCGGGTCGTCGCGCCGGCCGGGAGGCAGGTCCGGTTCGAGTTCGTCGGTGTGCCAGGGCGCGGTCCGCAGCAGCGCGGCCCCGGCCTCCGCCTCACCCTCGGCGACGTCGAACCAGTTGATCAGCAGCGGCTCGGTGTCCTCGGGCCGGGCGCACCAGGCGGCACGGGCCACGGTGCGGCCGTCGCGCCGGGTGATCCTCAGCCGGTCGGGGCGGTAGCGGGTCCGCCGGTGCCTCTCACGGAAGCCGAGCGGATCGGGCATGGTGTCGAATCGGGCATGGTGTCGAAGAGACGGGCACTGCTCTCGTCGAGCCTGCGAATGACCAGGGCGGTCATGGATTCCTCCGGGTCGCGTGCGGTGGGGGCGCGCTCCCGGTCAGGCGTGGCACACCCGGGCGACGGGGAGGGGGAGCCCGGGATCACCGTGGCCATGACGCTCGTCTCCTTCCGTCCGTCTCGGGCGTGCGGTCACACGCCAGGCGTGCCGGGGCGGGGCGGTCCACGCGTTATCGGGCCGCGGCCGACGACGGACGGCCCAGCGGACGTGTTCGCCGTGGTCATGTCCGACGGTGACAGCGGGCCCTTGTCCCGGGGGCGGCGTAGCGTGGGCACGTGGGAAGGGTGCGCGGCCGGTCGTCAGACGGTGACCAGAGGGGCCGCGGCTGGTTGCGGGGCGCGCCACCGCCGTGGTGGGTGCGACTGCTGCCCGTGCTGCTGCTCGTCGGGGTGACCGCGGCCACGGCGATCACGCCCCACGCCGCCGATCTGGGTTTCCTGCTGGGAGCCATTCCGCCGCTGGCCATCCTGTCGTACGGGCCGGGCGGGACCGCCGTGCTCGGCGCCCTGGTGATCGTGGCGCTGAACCTGCCGTCCACCCATCTCAACCGCCCCGGCAACACCGACCTGCTCACCATCGTGTTCGTCGCCGTGCTGAGTGTGTTCGTGTCGTTCGTGCGCAGCCGCCGGGACACCCAGCTGATGGTGGAGCGCACCATCGGGCAGGCCGTGCAGCGTGCGGTGATGCCGCCGCTGCCCGAGCGGGTGGGAAGCGTCAGGTGTGCGGGCTTCTACCGGGCCGCGGAGGACGACACGCTGGTGGGCGGGGACTTCTTCGACGTGCGCGAGGGGCCGTACGGCGTGCGGGCGGTGATGGGTGACGTACGGGGGCACGGGCTGTCGGCGGTCTCGACCGTGGTGTCGCTGCTGGGCGCGTTCCGGGAGGCGTCGCTGGACCAGCAGGACCTGATGTCGGTGGCGGGCCGGCTGGACCGCAGGCTGGAGGTGGACTCCACGGGCGGGGAGGACGGCGAACTGTTCGCGACCGCCGTGCTGGTGGAGTTCGCCGCCGACGCACGCGCCGCGCGCGTGGTGACCTGCGGCCATCCGGCGCCGGTCCTGTTGCACGGGGGCTGCGCGCGGGAGATCGCCGTCACGCCGGGCACACCGCTCGGGATCGGGATGGTCGGCGTCGAGCCGGCGAAGGAGGTCACGGTGCCGCTGGAGCCGGGCGACCGGCTGCTCATGGCCTCCGACGGCGTCTGGGAGGCGCGCAACGGATCAGGGGCCTTCTACCCGCTGCCGGAGCGGCTGGCGGCCCTCGCGGGCACCGGCTACGACGAGTTGCCCGAGACGGTGTGGGCGGACCTGGGGCGGCTGAGCTACAAGGTCCGCGACGACGCCACGATGCTGGTGCTGGCCCCCGACCCGGCGGACCCCGGTGGTTCCGCCGAGTCCCCGGCGCCCTGACCGCTCCGTCATCCCACGTCCCACAGGAAGCGGTGGGTGTGGATGGCGAAGTAGGGGAAGGACTGGACCTCGCGGATGCCCTCCAGGGGGCGGACCACGTCGTTGACGAAGTCCAGCAGGGCCTTCGGACCGGGCGCGACCACCTCGGCGAACAGGTCGAATCCGCCCGAGGTGAGCACCGAGTACACGACCTCGGGCTGCTCCGCGAGGGCGTCGGCGACGGTGCGCGGGTCGCCGTCGACGCCGATGCCCAGCAGAGCCATGGCCTGCCCGCCCATGGCCATCGGGTCGGTGACGCCGACCACCTGGACCGCCCTGGAGTCCAGCAGCCGTTGGAGCCGCTGCCGGGCCGCCGAGGCGGACAGGCCGACCCTGGGACCGAGGTCGGCGTAGGCGATGCGGCCGTCGGTCTGCAGCTCGCGCAGGATGGCCCGGTCGATCTCGTCCACGCGTGTCCTTTCGTACGTCGGGCGCCGGCCCGCCGGTCAGCCGCGCAGTTCGGCGAGGGCGGCGGCGAAGACCTCGGTGTGGGTGTCGACGTCCTGCTCGGTGGTGTCGGGGCACATCAGCGCCATGTTGTGGAAGGGGGTCAGCAGGATGCCTCGGTTGGCGAGGTAGAGATGCAGGAAGTCCTCCAGCTCCGCGTCGGAGGCCGCCGCGGACTCGGTGCCGGTGCGCGGCGCCGGGGAGGTGAAACGGTACTCGCTGCGCGCGCCGAGCCGGCTGACGGACCAGGGCAGCGCGTGCGCCTCGATACCGGCCCGTACCCCCGCCTCGAAGCGTTCGGAGAGCTTGGCCATGCGGGCGAACGCCTCGTCGGTGAGCACCTGCTCCAGGGTGGCGCGGGTCGCCGCGACCGACAGGGCGTTGCCCGCCAGGGTGCCGCCGACGCCGCCCATGTCGACGAGGTCCAGGTCGGCGCGGCCCAGCAGCCGCTCGGCCAGCTCGGCGGACAGGCCGTACGCACCGGCCGGGATGCCGCCGCCGATCGCCTTGCCGATGGTGAGCAGATCGGGTTCGAGGTCCCACTCGGCCGTGCAGCCGCCGGGGCCCGCGGAGAAGGTGTGGGTCTCGTCGTTGATGAGCAGGGTGCCGTACCGCCGGGTCAGTTCGCGGACTCCCGCGAGGTAGCCGGGTTCGGGCAGGACGATGCCGATGTTGGTGAGCGCGGGCTCCATGAGGACGGCGGCGACGTCGCCGTGGGCCAGCTCACGCTCCAGTGCGGTGAGGTCGTTGAACTCGGCGACCCTGCTGGTGAGCGTCACGTCGCAGGGCGCGCCGACGTTGCCGGGGCGGGCTGTGCCCGTGCCGTCCCGGCCGGCGACGATCAGCGACTCGTCCACGCTGCCGTGGTAGCAGTAGCTGTTGAACAGGATCTTCGGGCGGCCGGTGACGGCCCGGGCGAGCCGGATCGCCCAGCGGTTGGCGTCGGTCGCGGTGAGCGAGAAGCTCCAACGCGCCAGGCCGAAGCGGCGGGTCAGCTCGGCGCCCACCCACTCGGCGTCCTCGGTGGGCAGCATGGCGGTGGCCCCGCCCAGTTCGGCGAACCGCACGCGCACGGCCTCGGTGACGGCCGCGGGCGAATGGCCGGCCATAGCGCCGGTGTCGCCGAGGCAGAAGTCGATGTACTCGTGCCCGTCGACGTCCGTGACCCGGGCGCCGCGCGCCCCCGCCAAGTAGCGGGGAAAGGCACCGGCGGTCTTGTTCATCCAGGTCATCGGCACCCGGCCGAAGAGGTGCTCGGCCTCCGCGTAGGCCGCTCGCGAGCGCGGGTTGCGGCGCTCGGCCTCGGCGCTCTCCCGGGCCAGTAGGTCGTGCAGACGCGTGCGGTCCATGGGGTACCTCGCTGGGGACGGTGACGGAATGCCGAGAGAGTACGGCCGAAATGACGACGAACTCAAGGGGCGACGCATGAATCAGTTGTCGCCGCGATCGAATCATGCGTAGAGGGCGATTCGCGCCGTCGGAAGGGTGACCCGTCCCCCCTCGCCCGGCTGACGAACCGACACGCGGGCTTCGAACGAGACGGCTCAAACGCCAGGGTGCGCCACCCCTTCCGCCAGGTAGAAATATCTACGAGCATGCATATGCCGGGTTGCTGTGCACGCGCACGGAGTGCCCGGTCACGGCCGTTTTCCTGCGCCCATGGCAGGCGAGCGAGGACATCCGGAGCGGTGCATGACGAACACGATGTGGATGCGGGGCGTGGAGTGGCTGGCGGCTGCGGCCCCGGACCCGCGCGCGTGCAAGTGGGAGTGGGACCACGGCGATGGGGTCGCGCTGCTGGAGGCGGGGCGCTTCTGGGACGTGCTGAGCGTCCCCGAGCGGCTGGGACTGCTCACCCTGGACCTGCTCTGGCGGCCGGAGCTGCCGGTTCCGGGACCGACCCTGGTGGACACCGTGGCGGGGCGGGTCGGCTTCCTCCTGCCGCCCGATCCGTCCGGGGGCTGGGTGGGCGCCGGGCTGCGCTACGCGACCAAGGGCTCCTGGGTCGCCGCGCCTCCGCCGTACCGGCCCGCCCGCTCACTGGAGTGGCTCGTACCACCGGACGGCACCGGCACCCTGCACCTGCCGGGCACGCTGGAGGAGGCGCTGAGACAGGCCAACGGCACCCTGGCCGTCCTCGCTCCGCTGTGCGGGCAGTAGCGGGAGCGGGAGCGTTTCGGGCGGGGGCCGGGAGCGGTTCAGTCCGGGCCGGGAGCGGTCGGGCCGGAACTGAGTGCGCTCCGGCCGGATCCGGGCGCGGTCGAGCCAGAGCGGTGACGGGCGTCCACCGTGCGTCCGTCACCGCTTTCGCCCGGCGGGCACGGTCCTCCCCTGCGCCCGCCACTCGGCGACGAGACGGGCGTAGATCGGCTCCCGGTCCTGCAGCGCGCGGACGCTCACCCCGGGGACGTCCGGTTCCTGCGGGATCCTCCGCCTGAGCGACGGGGTCTGGTGTGCGGACTCCGGACGAGCAGGACTCTCCGGACCGTCCACATGGTTCGCGTCCTCCGCCGGTTCCGGCCGGTGCACCAGGTCTTGCCCCTCGGTCGGCACCGGTCTCTCCCGCCGGTCCAGTTCCCCGGCCCGCACTGGCCTCTCCCGCCGGTCCAGTTCCCCCGCCCGCGCCGGTCCCTCCCGACGATCCAGTTCCCCCGCCCGCGCCGGTCCCTCCCGCCGGTCCGGGGCCTCATTCCGCGTCGGCCGCCTGCGCCGGTCCCGGCCCGCAGTCCGCGACGGCAGTTCCGGCCGCGCCGTCGGATCCCTCCGGCCCCTGGGGTCCACCAGGTCAAGCCGGGGCCGTCGCTCCCCCAGGTCCACGCGATCGACGCGATCCCCGCGGCTCGCGCCTGAGCCCCGCCCTCCCGGATCCGAGTGGTCCGCCGGGGCCGCCGGGGCCGCCGGGGCCGCCGGGGCCGCCGGGGCACCGTCACCGCCGGCTCCGTCTCCTTGGCCCACGAGGTCCACCGGTTCGACCCGTACCACCCGAGCCACCCGAGCCCCTCGGGGCATCTGATCCATCCGGTCCGTGCGACCCACGGGATCCATGCGATCCGTCGGTTCGATCCGGTCCGTCGGTTCGATCCGGTCCGTCGGTTCGATCCGGTCCAAGCGGTTCATGCCGGGGCAACGTTCGTGTCCCGTCGCCGGTACGCCCGGTCCGGGTGGGTCACCGAGTCGGGTGAGGCCGTCGCTCGAACGGGGGCCTGGGCCAGTCCGACAAACATCCCGCCGCGAGGCTCCCCTGCGCGGGCCGGGCGACGCTGCCGGGCGCCCCGTACGGCCGACGGGCGGCGCGGGATGACCGCTCTTATCCTGAGGAGCCCGGGCCACGACGTCCCGCGCACCGCATGTACGCCTTGCCGCGTGCTTGGAGGCAGCCCATGTCGCACTCATCCGGACGCCTGCGGAGGGGAGCCGTCGTCGCCCTGACCGCTGGGTCGTTGATGTCGCCGCTCGCCGCGGGACCGGCCGTCGCCGCACCGGCCCCGGCCGAACGGACCCCCGGCTCACCCAGCCCGTCGCCCACGGGACCCGACGTACGCGCCCTCACTCCCGCGCTGGCACGCCAACTCGACGCGGCCGTGCAGCGGGTGATGCACGAGGCGAACGTGCCCGGCGTGACCGTGGGCATCTGGACGCCGGGGCAGGGCAGTTACGTCCGCTCGTTCGGCGTGGCCGACAAGAGCACCGGCCAGCCGATGACATCGGACCTGCGCATGCGCATCGGCAGCGAGACCAAGACGTTCACCGTGAGCGCGCTCCTGCAGCTGGTGGACCAGGGCAAGGTCGGTCTGGACGATCCGATCGGCAGGTACGTGCACGGGGTGCCGAACGGCGACCGGATCACCCTGCGCCAGCTGGCCGGGATGCGCAGCGGGCTGTTCAACTACTCCGAGGACGACGGCTTCTACAAGGCCCTGACCTCCGACCCGCAGCGCCCCTTCACGCCCCAGCAGCTGCTCGCCTACGCCTTCAAACATCCGGTGCTGTTCCAGCCGGGCGCGAAGTTCTCCTACTCCAACACCAATCTGATCCTGCTCGGGCTGGTCGTGGAGAAGGAGAGCGGGCAGCAGCTCGGGGACTACATCAAGCAGCACATCCTCGACCCGGCGGGCATGCATGACACGCTCTTCCCGAAGGGCAACGAGTTCCCCTCACCACACGCGCAGGGCTACACGAACCAGACGGCGAACGGCGCCGTCGCGGACACGGCCGACTGGAACCCCTCCTGGGGCTGGGCGGCCGGGGCGATGATCTCGACCCTGCACGACCTGCACACCTGGGCGCCCACGGTGGCCACCGGTCAACTGCCGGACGGCCGGCGGATGATCAGCGCCGCCACCCAGCGGCAGCGCCTCGTCACTCCGGCCACCACGCTCCCGGGCGTCGGGTACGGGCTCGGCATCTTCAACGCGCAGGGGTGGATCGGGCACAACGGCTCCCTGCCCGGCTACGAGTCCCTGACCGTGTACCTCCCGGCGACGCGGACGACCCTGGTGGTGCTGCTCAACACCGACATCAACCATGCCGGCCAGGAGCCCAGCACCCTGGTCGGGAAGGCGATCACGCAGATCATCTCCCCCCGTCACGTGTTCAACCTCCCGGCCGAGCCGGCGGCCCGCTGAGGTCCCGTCGAGGGCTGCGCCGACCGGGGCAGGCCCGGTCACGGGGGGGAACCGAGCCTGCCCCCGCACGTCGGCGCCGCGAGGCCGCACGACGCCGTCACCGAGCACGCGCGACCGGGCCGGTGCCGCGGACCCGCGGCCGTCCGCGCCCGCACGGCCGGCAAGTGCCCGAACTCGGCCAGATTTCCGGACGAGCCGACTCGCACCGTGTGCACGCGACCGGTGACGCGGTGTACTTGTTCCGACCGCGCACCGGAGGCCGACCGTCTGGAGACCGTCGTGACCGGCACCGACCGCATCGCCCTCGATCCCTTCGGCTCCGACATCACGGCCGAGAGCGCCCGGCTGCGCGCCCTCGGCACCGTCGTGCCCGTCGAGCTGCCCGGCGGCATCCCCGCCTGGGCGCCCACCGGCTACGACGCCCTCAAGGAACTGATCCTCGATCCGCGCGTCAGCAAGGACGCCCGCCTGCACTGGCGATTCTGGCCGGAGCTGGGGTCGCAACCGTCCTGGAGCTGGGTGTCGAACTGGGTCGGCGTGGTCAACATGCTCTCCACCCACGGCACCGACCACGCCCGGCTGCGCAGGCTCGTGGCGCCGAGCTTCACCCACCGGCGCACCGAGGCCATGCGGCCGCGCGTGGCGGCCCTGGCCGAGGAGTTGCTGGAGACGCTGGAGGCCGAGGGGGCGGGCGGCCGGCTGGTCGATCTGCGCGCGGGGCTCGCGCACGCGCTGCCGATGCGCATGATCTGCGAACTGCTAGGCGTGCCGGAGGAGTTACGGCCCGATGCGGCTCGGCTGATCGCCGACATCATGGACACCTCCGACATGAGCCCCGAGTTCGCCTCGTCCGTGCACGAGCGGATCGGTTCCGTGCTCGGCGCGCTGATCGCCCATCGGCGGACGCACCCGGGTGACGACATCACCACGGAGCTGATCCGGGTCCGGGACGACGACGGCGACCGGCTCTCGGACCAGGAGCTGCTGCACACCCTGCTGCTGGTGGTCGGCGCGGGGTTCGAGACCACCGTCAATCTGATCGGCAACGCGGCCGTTGCCCTGCTGACCCGCCCGGTGCAGCTGGCGGCGGTGCGCTCGGGCACGATCGGCTGGGACGCGGTGGTGGACGAGACGCTGCGGGTGCATCCGTCCATCGCCGCGCTGCCGCTGCGGTTCGCGGTCGAGGAGCTGAAGGTGGGGGACGTGACGATCCCGGCCGGGGACGCGATCATCACGACGTACGCGGCGGCCGGCCTCGATCCCGCGCACTACGGGCCGGACGCGGCCGTGTTCAACGCGGGACGGGACGCCGAGGACCATCTGGCGTTCGGGGTCGGGGTGCACCGCTGCATCGGGGCGCCGCTGGCCCGGTTGGAGGCACTGACCGCACTGCCCGCCCTCTTCTCCCGTTTTCCGGGCCTGCGCCTGGCCGTCGGCGAGGGCGAGCTGCGGCAGGTGCCCTCGTTCATCGCGCACGGCTGGCGGGAGATCCCGGTCCGGCTGGGAGTCTGACCGCACGGCGGGACGGGCCGCGGGGCCCCGACCGGTCCCCCGTTCCGGTCGTGCCCCGCGGACTGCCGAAACTACGTGTGCCGAGCGGCCTGGACCAGCGCACCGGTGCCCGGCTGGGGCCCCACGGCACTCACCTGTGCACAGCCGAGTCCGGTTGGTCCAGGTTCGCCGGGCCGAGCGCGGGTACGGCGAGTTCGCCGGTGACCAGATGGGCCAGGACGACCTCGTACAGATCGGTGCCTCCGGTCAGCAGCCGGCGTTCCAGGACGGGTTCGGCGGCCCGGACGTGTTCGCGCACGGTCTGGGCGTGTACGCCCCGTGCCTCGGCGGTGTGTTCGGCGTTGGCGTCGGCGGCGAGCCAGGCGCGCAGGGTGCCGCGCAGGTCCCGGCCGTCGCCGTCGAGGCGGCCGAGCAGACCCTCGGCCCAGGAGCGCAGCGCGCTCGTGCCGAGCAGGTCCGTGAACCGGGCCGGGACCGACTGGCCGCGGGCCGTACCGCCGGATTCGTACGGGCCGTGCGCCGCCTCGGTGTTCAGCGCGACATGGGCCACGGCGCGGACCGTCAGCGCGGAGAAGTCGGCGCCGAGCAGCGCGGCGGTCCGGTCCATGCGGGCGCGGACGGTGTTGCGGCTGACGCCGAGCACCTTGGCCGCACTCACCGCGGTGAACTCCAGCCCCAGCCGGGAGGTGGAGAGCAGTTCGGCGCGCACGTGGTACGGCAGCGTGTCGAGCGGGCGCAGCACGGCCGCGGACCAGGCGCGCAGGGCGGTGGGGTCCATGAGCCGTGCGGGGCGGGTGCGTTCGGCGTAGACGGCGGTCCGGTCGGTGCGGAAGCGGGCCACGGCGAGCGCGGTGACGGCCTGTCCGTAGGCGGTGGCGGTCAGGGCGAGGCGCTGCCGGGGGCTGCCGCCGAGGAAGGTGCCGGGCCGGCCGGCGACGACGGAGCGCAGCCGTTTTTCCACCCCGGCGGCCGGGCCGACGACGATGACGTGCTCGTCCACCGCAGGGCAGCGCACGACGAGTGCCCCGCCGCTGGTGGCCGCCGCGCATTCGTCGGCGAGCCGGTCGCGTTCGGCGGCCGCGCCCTCGACGACGTACACGCGGGCGGTGTCCTCCTCCAGCAGCCCGGGCCACAGCCCCGCGGCGACGCGGCGGGCGGAGACGGTGTCCTCCACCATGAGCAGTTGCAGGATGGCCAGGCGCAGATCGGCCGTGGCCCGCCGCAGCCGGTGTCCGGCCTCGGCCAGTTCCCGCTCGCGCAGGAGCAGTTCGAGCACCGCGGCGGTGTGGCCGAGGATCTCGGTGGTGTGCCGGTCGAAGGGGGCCGGGCGGGCGACGGCCAGTACGGCACGCGCGGCCGGGTCCGGGCCCGGCTGCCGTATCCCGACCAGTCGCACGTACCGGGCACCGTCCTCCAGAGCCGCGGCCGAGACCCGGCCGGTGGCGATGTCGGCCACCACCGCCGCGTCGAGCGGCAGGCGTCCTCCGGCGAGGAGTGTGCCGCGGGCGTCCTGCAGACACACCGAGGCGCCCGTGCTGCGGGCGAGCCAGGCCACGAGGCGGGGCAGATCGCGCCCGGCGGGCCGCAGTTGGCCGAGCAGTTCGCGTGCCCAGGCGTCGCCGGTCCCGTACGGCTGCCGGGACGCCGGGTCCTCGTCCGATCGGCAGGCCACGTTTCCTCCCCTTGTCGTCAAGTCGACCTGGGTGGTCGCACCGGGACGTTACCCGACACCTCGCGGCCCCGTCCTCGGCAGCGCTCCCGGCGGCCGGACATGGCTCCGCCGGCGGCCCTGGGGGGGGTGGGCCGCCGGCGGAGACGCCACGCCCGGGACGGGGGGAAGGCCCCGGGCGGCTCACAGGTCGCTTGCCCCGTATTCCACGACGTACACAGAGATCCCGAAGTACTTGCCGAACACCCCGGGACGATCCGCGGTCCGGGCGATCAGCGGGGCGAGCCGGGACGATCCGCGGGTGGGGCAGCCGACGGCGAACCGGGGCGCTCCGCAGGCCGGTCAGTCGGCGACGGGCCGGGGGGATCCGTGGACCGGGCAATCGCCGGGCACGAGCCGGAACGACCCACACGCCGAGCAGCCGACGCCGAACCGGTACAACCCGCAGACCGGGCGCTCGGCGACTCCGTGGTCCGGGCGGTCGCCGGGGGCCAGCCGGAACAACCCGCACGCCGGGCGGTCGCCGAGGGCGGCCCGGTGCGCCGACGGCGGGCAAGCCGGTCCGGCGCGGGCGTGGGCGTCACCCACGGGGTTGGTGACGCCCACGCCCGCACCACTCCGCCGCCCGACCGACGGACGTCGGGTGCTGCGCGTGCCGGACCCGGGGACGGCATAAGCTCGTCGAATGGCGAAGTACTTCGACGTGCACCCCGAGAACCCGCAGCCGCGCAGCATCGGCCAGATCGCCGAAGCCGTGCGTTCGGACGCGCTCATCGCATATCCGACCGACTCCTGCTACGCGCTGGGCTGCCGGCTGGGCAGCCGTGACGGCATGGAGCGGATCCGTTCCATCCGCCATCTGGACGACCGGCACCACTTCACGCTCATGTGCCGGGACTTCGCACAGCTCGGCCAGTTCGTACGGGTGGACAACGACGTGTTCCGGGCGGTGAAGGCGTCGACGCCCGGCAGCTACACCTTCATCCTCCCGGCCACCCGCGAGGTGCCGCGCAAGCTGCTGCACCCGAAGAAGAAGACCGTGGGTGTGCGCATCCCGGACCACGTGGTCACCCAGGCGCTGCTGGAGGAGCTGGGCGAGCCGCTGCTGTCCAGCACGCTGCTGCTCCCCGACGAGGAGGAGCCGATGACGCAGGGCTGGGAGATCAAGGACCGGCTGGACCACGCGGTGGACGCGGTGGTCGACTCCGGGGAGTGCGGCACCGAGCCGACGACGGTGGTCGACTTCTCGGGCGGGGAGGCGGAGATCGTCCGGCGGGGAGCCGGCGACACCTCGCGGTTCGAGTGAGCGGACCGGCGGGTCGGTCGGTCGGGATCTTGCATGGCAGCATGTGGTTGAACGCAGTACCGCGGGAGACCCGCTCGCCACCGAACCTTGGAGGCCTCGCCCCATGACCGCCGTACAGGGAACAGCCATCGACATCCGGGCCGCGGACGGCGTGGCCGACGCCTACCTCAGCCATCCGGACGACGGCCGCGCGTACCCAGGGGTGCTGCTCTACCAGGACGCCTACGGAGTCCGCCCGCAGCTGGAGTCGATGGCCGACCGGATCGCCGCCGCCGGCCACACGGTCCTGGTGCCGAACGTGTTCTACCGACTCGGCCGTACCCCCGTCGTCGACCTGCCGGAGTTCATCGACCCGGCCGCCGACCCGACCCTCTGGGAGCGGCTCGGCCCGGTCGTGTCCTCGCTGAGCCCGGACGAGGCCAGGCGGGACGCCGACGCGTATCTGGGCTGGATGGCGGAGAACCCGCTGGTCGCCGAGGGCCCCGTGGCACTCGTCGGTTACTGCATGGGCGCCCGGCTGGCGCTGCGCACGGCGGCCACCCACCCCGACCGCGTCGCGGCCGTGGCCGGCTTCCACGGCGGCCAGCTGGCGACCGACGCGCCCGACAGCCCGCACCGGGGCGCGGGCGACATCAGGGCCGAGGTCTACTTCGGACACGCCGACAAGGACCGCTCCCTGCCCGAGGAGCAGATCCGGCGCCTGGAGGAGGCGCTGACCGCCGCGGGCGTGCGGCACACCTGCGAGGTCTACCCGGGTGCCGGGCACGGCTTCACCCAGGCGGACACCTCCGCCTACCACCGGGAGGGCGACGAACGGCACTGGGCGGCCCTGCTCGACCTGCTCAAGCGCACCTTCTGACACTCGTTCAACACGTGTGAGGGCACCGGCCCGACGCGTGTGACGGCACCGGCTCACGGCGCCCGCGGTACGGCGGGCGCCGGACCGGTCCGGTCCAGATCATTGACATGCACGCATCCCGGCACGAGTCTGAGAGCGCTCTCAAAGAGGTACGGACCAATTCCGTACGACCCCGACCCCACACGGAGGTGGAGAGTGCTGCACAGATTCACGCGCCCCGCGCTGCCGCTCGCGGCAGCGGCGGCCCTGGTCGGCGGACTGCTCGCGCTCGGTGCCCCGGACCGTGCCGGAGCCGCCGTGCCGGACACCCTTCCGCTGAAGATCACCAACAACTCGGGCCGTTCCGGCCCCGTCTACGTCTACGACCTCGGCACCCAGCTCTCCTCGGGACGGCAGGGCTGGGCCGACGCGAACGGCGTCTTCCACGCCTGGCCGGCGGGCGGCAACCCGCCGACCCCGGCGCCCGACGCGGCGATCGCGGGCCCGGCCACCGGCCAGTCGGCCACGATCCGCATTCCGAAGTTCTCCGGGCGGATCTACTTCTCCTACGGCCAAAAGCTCGTCTTCAGGCTCACCACCGGCGGACTGGTGCAGCCTGCGGTGCAGAACCCGTCCGACCCCAACCGCGACATCCTCTTCAACTGGTCCGAGTACACGCTGAACGACTCCGGGCTGTGGCTCAACAGCACCCAGGTGGACATGTTCTCGGCGCCGTACGCGGTCGGGGTGCAGCGGTCCGACGGCAGTGTGAGCACCACCGGCCACCTGAAGTCCGGTGGCTGGAGCGGCTTCTTCGGAGCCCTGCGCGGTCGGCCGGGCGGCTGGGGCGGCCTGGTCCAGACGCGGTCGGACGGCACCGTGCTGCGTGCCCTGTCCCCGCTGTACGGCGTGGAGACCGGTGCGCTGCCGGCCGGCGTGCTGGACGGCTTCGTCAACCGGGTGTGGCAGAAGTACACGACGTCCACGCTGACGGTGACACCGTTCGCCGACCGGCCCGGCACGCGTTACTTCGGGCGGGTCTCGGGCGGCGTCATGAACTTCACCGACTCCTCCGGCGCCGTCGTCACCAGCTTCCAAAAGCCGGACGCGGACAGCGTGTTCGGCTGCCACAAGCTGCTGGACGCACCCAACGACGACGTCCGCGGGCCCATCTCCCGTACGCTGTGCGCCGGTTTCAACCGTTCGACGCTGCTGGTCGACCCCAGCCAGCCGGACACCTCGTCGGCGGACTTCTACCGGGACGCCGTGACCAACCAGTACGCGCGCGCGGTCCACGCGCAGATGGCCGACGGCAAGGCCTACGCGTTCGCCTTCGACGACGTCGGCGATCAGGAGTCGCTGGTCCACGACGGCAGCCCGCGGCAGGCGTATCTGACACTGGATCCGATGTCCTGACACGCGAGGGTCCCGCACCCCGGCCGGCTGCCGGGGGCGGGACCTGCGTGTGTGGGTCAGCCGGTCGTCAGGGCGGCGTCGTCCACGACGAAGCTCGTCTGGAGCGAGGAGTCCTCGACGCCGTTGAACTTCAGCGTGACCGTCGAGCCCGCGAGCGAGGACAGGTCGAAGGACTTCTGGCTGTAGCCCGAGGCCTTGTTGAGGTTCGAGTAGGTCGCCAGGGGCTTCGAACCGGCGGTCACCGTCAGCTTGTCGTACGCGGTGCTGGTGGTGGTCTCCGCGGAGTCGACGTGCAGGTAGAAGGTCAGCGTGGCCTTGCAGCCGGCCGGGATCGTCACCGACTGGGACAGCGTGTCGGTGTGCGAGGTGCCGTAGCCGTCCATCCACGCCTTGTAGGAACCGCCGTGCGCCGCCTCACCGGTGTCGTTGGTGATGACACCGCTGCTCGCGGTCCAGCCGGTGCTCCCCGACTCGAAGCCCGGGTTGGCCAGCAGCTGGGTCGAGGTGCAACCGCCGCCTCCACCGCTGGGGTTGACCGTCCAGCTGAAGCTGGCGGTGCCGGTCGCGCCGGTGGAGTCGGTCACCGTGACGGTGGTGCTGCTCGTGCCCGCCGTGGTGGGTGTGCCGGAGATCAGGCCGGTGGAGCTGTTGATGGACAGGCCCGCGGGCAGACCGGAGGCACTGTACGTCAGCGCGCCGCTGTTGGTGCTGCTCGCCTGGACCTGCAGGCTCACGGCCGTACCGACGGTGGAGGTCTGGTTGCCCGGGTTGTTGACCGTCACCCCGTTGCCGGGCGGCGTGACGTGGCTGCCGACGTTGATGCCGGCGAAGGCGTTGGCGACTCCGGCGTACTGGGTGGAGTTGGCGCCGTACAGCGCGGTGGCCGCGTTCAGGGCGGCCGTACGGGCGCCCGCGTAGTTGGTGCTCGACGTCATGTACGACGTCAGCGCCTTGTACCAGATCTGCAGCGCGGCGGCCCGGCCGATGCCGGTGACGGCGACGCCGTCGGAGGTCGGGCTGTTGTAGGTCACACCGTTGATGACCTTGGTGCCGCTGCCCTCGGACAGCAGGTAGAACATGTGGTTCGCCGGGCCCGAGGAGTAGTGCACGTCGAGGTTGCCGACGCCCGAGTACCAGCTGTCGGCGGAGCCGCCGTCCTTGCTGGGCTTGTCCATGTAGCGCAGCGGGGTGCCGTCGCCGTTGATGTTGATCTTCTCGCCGATGAGGTAGTCACCGGGGTCGGAGGCGTTGTTGGCGTAGAACTCGACGCCGGTGCCCATGATGTCGCTGGTCGCCTCGTTCAGGCCGCCGGACTCACCGGTGTAGTCGAGGCCCGCGGTGTTGGAGGTGACGCCGTGGCTCATCTCGTGGCCTGCGACGTCGAGGGCGGTCAGCGGGTCGTTGTTTCCGGAGCCGTCGCCGTAGGTCATGCAGAAGCAGCTGTCGTCCCAGAACGCGTTCACGTACGAGTTGCCGTAGTGCACGCGGGAGTAGGCGCCGATGCCGTCGTTCTTGATGCCGCTGCGGCCGAAGGTGTTCTTGTAGAAGTCCCAGGTCTCCTGGGCGCCGTAGTGGGCGTCCGCGCCCGCGGTGGCGGCGTTGGTGTTGGTCCCGTCGCCCCAGGTGTCGTTGCTCTGGGAGAACAGGGTGCCGGTGCCCGAGGTGCCGTGGTTCAGGTTGTACGTCTTGTGGCCGCCGCGCGCACCGTCGGTCAGCGTGTACGTCGAGCCCGACTGGGTCGTGGTCAGCGTCACCTGGCCGCTGTAGTGCGTGTTGCCGACGCCGGTCTCGATCCCCTGGTACCGGTACAGCTCCTTGCCGGTGGCCGCGTCCGTGATGACGTGCAGCTTGTTCGGGGTGCCGTCGTCCTGGAAGCCGCCGATCACGGTCTCCCAGGCGAGCTTCGGGGTGCCGTTGCCGGCCCAGATCACCTTGCGGGCGCTGTCGGCGGTGGTCTTCTTGCCGTCGAGCGCCTTGGCGGTCTTCAGGGCCCTGGTCTCGGCGGCGGACTTGGCGAAGGTCGCGGTGGTCGACGCGACCTGGATGCGGTGCTTGTTGTTGTACGTGGCGCTCACGGTCCCGGCCGCCAGCGAGGCGGGCGGGGTGTGCACGACGAGGTCGCCGCCGAGCACGGGCAGGCCCGCGTAGGTGCGCTCGTAACGCGTGTGCACCGTGCCGTCGTTGTCCTTGACGACGTCCTTGACGACCAGCTTCTCCTTGGCGCCGAGGCCGAGGGTCCGCGCCGTCGCGGCGCTGTTGTCCTGGGCGCTCTTCAGCAGCGCGCTGTGCTGGGCGGGGCTGAGCTTGGCCTCCAGGCCGCCGGTGCGCAGGGGGCTGGGGTGGGCGGCGGTGGGGGTGGCGGTAGCCGGGACCGCCTGGATGCCGACGGCGAGGAAGGCCGCGGTGGAGACCAGGGCGGCTCCGACCGTGGTCCGCTTGCTGAACGAACGTCCCTGGGGAAGACGTCCTCGAGTAACGGGTCTGTGGGGTCTCACTCGTACTCCTCCTGCTGCGGCCGCCGGGTCGCGGCCGGTGACAGACCGGACAGACGGGTCTGCTGCCCGGGCGAGCTGAGCTGTGCGGGACCGTGATCCGCGAAGAGAGCGTGGGGGATCAGCGTGCTGGGGGAGGATGACAGGATTGACCAAGCCATGTCACGCGAAGAAGAGCCAATCGAGGGTTTTCCCTATGAGTGGGCTCGTACCCTGGTGACGCCCAAATCTCTTTGCTGCAAAGTTGCTTGACGCTGTATCAGCTTCTGCGAGCGGACCGCAAGCGGTCCGCTCCCGAGCACCGTCAGTAGCGGCTGTTCATGGCCTGCCGTACCTCGTCGAGGGTGACCTCGGCGATGGCGTTCGCGCGGGCGTTGCCCTCGCGCAGCACCTCGCGCAGGTACCCCCGGTCCTGGGCGTACCGCGCGCGCCGGGCGCGCATCGGTGCCAGGTACTCGTTGACCGCCTCGGTGACGTGCCGCTTCAGTGCGCCGGCCCCTCCGGAGCCGATCTCGTCGGCGACCTCTTCGGGTGCCCGGTCCTGGCAGAGTGCGGCGAGGAGGACCAGGGAGGACACCTCGGGGCGGCCGACCGGGTCGTAGGTGATGTGCCGCTCGGCGTCGGTCTTCGCGCCCCGGATCAGCCGGGCCGTCTCGTCGGCGTCCGCGGCGAGCGCGATGGCGTTGCCACGGCTCTTGCTCATCTTGGTGCCGTCGGTGCCGAGCAGGAGCGGGGCCCGCGACAGCAGGGCCTCCGGCTCGGGCAGGACGGCAGCGCCCCTGCCGTAGCGGTCGTTGAAGCGGCGGGCGACGGTCCGGGTGATCTCCAGGTGGGGGAGCTGGTCCTGGCCGACGGGGACCAGGTTGGCCTTGCAGAAGAGGATGTCGGCGGCCTGGTGGACGGGATAGGTGAACATCAGTCCGCTGACGGCGGCCTGCCGCGAGTGGGCGATCTCGTCCTTCACGGTGGGGTTGCGGTTCAGTTCGGCGACCGACACCAGGCTGAGGAACGGCAGCAGCAGCTGGTTCAGCGCGGGCACCGCGCTGTGCGTGAAGATCGTGGTCCTGGCCGGGTCGACGCCGACGGCGAGGTGGTCCAGCAGCAGCTCCTCGACGTGCCCGGTCAGGTTCTCGGCCACGTCGCGGTCGGTCAGCACCTGGTAGTCCGCGATGAGCACGAACGTCTCCACCCCGAGGTTCTGCAGTCCGACCCGGTTGTGGAGCGTGCCGAAGTAGTGCCCGAGGTGCAGCCGGCCGGTGGGGCGGTCCCCGGTCAGCATCCGGAACCGTCCTGGCTGTGCGCGGACCAGTTTCTCCAGCACCGCGCTGCGGGTCCGCGCGGCGGAGCTCCCGAGTCCGTCGGCGGGAGCCGCTCCCGCGGCGACGGTGCTCTCGGTGGCGTACGGCATGGGGTTCATGGGTTCTCCTGGTGGGTGTCCGCCGCCGTCAGGACGGCGCGTGCACCCCTGGACCAGGGGACGCGAAAGGGCCGTCCGTTCGAACGGCCCGGTGGTCATGACTGAGGGTGGCCGCTCCTACGAGGAGCGCCACCAGCTCAGACACGACGAACGATGCATGCGCCGATCATAGCCCGAGGTGTCCCGGTTCCACGGGCGCCGCTTCCGGGGCTCCGCGGCAGTGGCGCGCCGACGGTGCCAACGCGCCCGCGTGACACGCGGGTTGAGCAGGGCCCCGGCGTCCCGCCCGCGACCGGGACGTTGTTACGGTGCACCGCGTGTCTGACTCCTCACGCGATACCGCACAGGGCGCCGGCTGGGGCTCGGCCGAACCGGGTGCCTACAAGCAGCTGATGCCGGACCACGTCGAGAAGCTGTCGTGGCTGAACCCCGGGACGCTGTGGGCCGCCCGCAACGGTGTGCTGGCGTCCTGGTTCGGCGATCCGACCGGCCGTACGCGAAGCCGCTGGGTGGCCCGGCGGGAGGCCGCGGGGGCACCGGCCGACAAGGTGATCCACCGGGAGGTCCCGGACCGGTTCTCCTTCATGGTCATCGGGGACACCGGTGAGGGCGACGACTCCCAGTACGCCGTGGTGCCGGGCTTCCTGAAGACGAGCCGGGACACCGAGTTCGCGGTGATAGCGAGCGATGTCATCTACCCGGTGGGCAGCACCGACGACTACGGCCGCAAGTTCTTCCGGCCGTACCGGGACTACCCGGCGCCCATCTACGCGATACCCGGCAACCACGACTGGTACGAGGACCTCGGCGCCTTCATGCGGGTCTTCTGCGCCGACACCCCGCCGCTCGACCCCGAGCCCCGGCCGCGCCCGCTCGGCCGCGCCTGGTGGCGGGCGCTGCTGTGGCACCGGCCGCGCCCGGCTGACGAGCAACGGCTCGCCGCCGCAAGGCAGTTGCGCTCCGCGCCGGGCCAGCGGGCCGTACAGCCCGGACCCTACTGGGCGATCGACGCGGGCCCCCTGCGGATCGTCGGCATCGACACCGGTCTGCTGGGCACGATCGACGCCGAACAGGGCGCCTGGCTGCGCGAGGTGTCCCGGGGGCCCAGGCCCAAGATCCTGATCACCGGGTCACCGCTGTACGTCGACGGCGAGCACCACCCGTGCCCCATCGAGGGCGGCGGGACGGTCGACGACATCGTCCGGGGCCCGGAGCACCACTACGTGGCCGCGATCGGCGGTGACATCCACAACTACCAGCGGTACCCGGTCGACGTGGCCGGCCGGACCATCCAGTACGTCGTCTCGGGCGGCGGCGGTGCGTTCATGCACGCCACGCACACCATCCCCCGGGTGTCCGTCGGAGGCGTCACCGAGCGCGACTTCCGCTGCTACCCGCTGCGCGGCGACTCGCTGGCCTTCTACAGCCGCCTGTACGGCCGCCGGCTGCGGCTGCGCCGGCTCTTCGCCCTGAGCGAGTCCGAGGCGACGGCCGTGATCGCCGAGCGGCTCGGCACCGAGCCCGGCCGCGCCCCGGGCCCGGACGCCCGGGTCACCCGGCGCACCCGCCTGGTCGCGAGCCTCCTCGGCGCCGGCGGACGTCCCGACCGCACCTCCCGGGTCCGGCTGCCGGTGCGGAAGATCTACACCCAGCTGTTCTCGCCGTCCTCCGCCACCTACAGCCCGCCCTTCTTCAAGTCCTTCCTGCGTCTGGACGTCACCGGGGACGCGGTGCGGCTGCGCTGCTTCGCGGCGACCGGCAACCGGGCGCAGGAGGTCGACCCGCCGGTCGAGGACGAGATCACGATCCCGCTGAAGTGAACCGGCGGGAGCCGGTCCGCCCGGGTGATCCCGCCGGACGGGTCCCTCCGGATCCGATCACACGGTTGTCACACTCGGCTGCCAGAATCGGGGGAGCCGACGTACGACCGCTGGAGGAGCCCGTGGCGTCCACCCCTCGCCCCCTGCGCAGGCTGGGTTTCCTCACCATCGGGCTCTTCGACCCGGCGGATCCGGCCCGGGGCCACGAGTCGACGCTCGAGATCATCGAGCTGGGCGAGCGGCTCGGGTTCGACAGCGCCTGGGTCCGCCACCGGCACCTCCAGTACGGCATCTCGTCCCCGGTCGCCGTCCTCGCCGCCGCCTCGCAGCGCACCCGCCGCATCGAGCTGGGCACGGCGGTGACACCGCTGGGCTGGGAGAACCCGCTGCGGCTCGCCGAGGACCTGGCGACCGTCGACATCCTGTCCGGCGGCCGGCTGAACCCGGGCGTCAGCGTCGGCGTGCCCACGCACTTCGGGCAGGTCGGGCAGGCCCTGTACCCGGACACCGCGGACGCGGAGGACTTCGGTCACGAGCGGGTCCGGCGGCTGCTCGACCTGGTGCGCGGCGAGCCCGCCACCGACTTCAGCGGGACGGAGGGCTTCGAGACCTTCTCGGACGTGGTCCAGCCCCACTCCCCCGGGCTCGGGCGGCGGCTCTGGTACGGCGGCGGCAGCCTCCGCTTGGCCCGCTGGGCGGGCGAGCACGGCATGAACCTCCTGACCAGCAGTGTCGTCAAGGCCGATGATCCGGACGTGCCGCTGGACTTCGCCCGGATCCAGCTGTCCCAGATCCGGGAGTTCCGTGCCCACCACCCGGACGGCGACGCGGCCCGGGTCTCCCAGGGCCTGGTGGTGATCCCCACCGACTCGGCGACACCTGGGCAGCGCGCCCGGTACGCGGAGTACGCGGCCCGGCGCCTGCCCCGCACGGCCTCCCCGCAGGGCGCCGCACGGCTGCTGTTCGCGCCGGACCTGGTCGGCACCTCGCGGGAGCTGGCCGAACGCCTGCACGCGCACGCCGCGTTCCGCGAGATCGACGAGGTGGCCTTCGCCCTGCCGTTCACCTTCGCGCACGAGGACTACGTACAGATCCTGACGGACATGGCGACGGGGCTGGGGCCCGCGCTGGGGTGGCGGCCCGGCGGCTGACTCACCACCGGCCCGGCTCCGTGCCGGTGACCGGTTCGGACGGCCTGCCGTCCACCCCGACGGGCACGTCGCCCCGGAGCATCACCCGGTGCATGATCCGGGGAGCGCCGACGTGGGTGTGGTCGCCGGGGGCCAGATGGATGGTGGCCCGGTTGTCCCAGAAGGCGACGCTGCCGGGCTCCCAGCGGAAGCGGACCGTGTACTCGGGGCGGACCGCCTGCTCCAGGAGCATCTCCAGCAGGGCCGCGCTCTCCGGGCGCGAGATCCCGACGAGCTGCTCCAGGTAGTAGCCGTTCACGAACAGCACCCGCTCCCCCGTCTCCGGGTGCACGCGCACCAGCGGGTGCACGGAGGCCACCTGGTGGTCGAGGAGGTGGCGGAGGTAGGCGTCGTCGCCCGGCCGTGGCTGGTATCCGACGCCGAGCCGGTGCTCCGCGCGCAGCCCGTCCACGAAGGCCCGGACCGGCGCCGACAGCCCGGCGTAGGCGGCGGCCAGGTTGGCCCAGGTGGTGTCGCCGCCGTAGGGCGGTACGGCCTCGGCGCGCAGGACGGTCGCGGCCGGCGGGTCGATGCGGGCGCCGTGGTCGCAGTGCCAGCCGCGCAGCAGGGTGTGCCGGCGGCGCCGCAGCCACTCCTCGTGCTCCATGCCGAACCGGCCGCCCAGCTCCAGCCGGTCCGCCGTGGTCTCCACCTCGGGGAAGCCGGCCGGTGAGGCGCCGCCCCGGCGGCCGAGGACGACCGGTTCGCCGAAACGGCGGGCGAACGCGACGTGCGCGGCGTGGTCCAGGCGCTGCTCCCGGAAGAAGACCGCCTTCCAGCGCAGCAGGGCCCGCCGGATCAGGGCCACCACGGCGTCGTCGAGCGGTCCGGCGAGATCGGCACCGGTGATCTCGGCCCCGATGTGCCCGGCGACCGGCCTCACCTCCACGCCCGCGACTCGCTCCGGCTGGTCCGCTGCGGCCCTGTCCGTCGTCATGCGCGCTCCGATGTTCGTCGTACCGGCTCCCCGGAGATCGTGACACCCGGGCGCCGCGCGTGGCGCCGTGCGCCGCTCTCTTCCCGCCGTCCGGTTGATCACCGCTCACCGTATCCGTGAGGCTGGAGGGACGACACTGTCGAGGGAGGCTCCATCGTGAACGGCATTCCGGCGCACACGCTCAACGACGGTACGGCGATCCCGGCCGTGGGCCTCGGCACCTGGCCCCTGGACGATGCGGCGGCCGAGCGGGCCGTGCGGGGCGCGCTCGGCCTCGGCTACCGGCTGGTGGACACCGCGACGAACTACCGCAACGAGACCGGTGTGGGCCGGGGCGTCGCGGGCAGCGGGGTGCCCCGCGAGGAGCTGGTGGTGACGACCAAGCTGCCGGGCCGCCACCACGGGTACGAGGAGACCCTGGCCTCGTTCGAGGAGTCCCGGCGGCGGCTCGGCCTGGAGTACGTGGACCTGTATCTGATCCACTGGCCCAATCCACGCGTCGGCAGGTACGTCGACTCCTGGAAGGCGATGGTCAGGCTCCGCGAGGACGGTCTGGTCCGGTCGATCGGGGTCTCCAACTTCACCCCGGAGCACATCGTCCGGCTGGAGAAGGAGACGGGCGTGCTGCCGTCGGTGAACCAGATCGAGCTGCACCCGCTCTTCCCGCAGGAGGAGCTGCGCGCCTTCCACGCGGACAGGGGCATCGTCACCGAGAGCTGGAGCCCGCTCGGCCGAGGCAGCCATCTGCTGGACGACCCCGAGGTGGTGCGGATCGCCGCGGCGCACGGGGTGACGCCGGGGCAGGTGCTGCTGCGCTGGCACGTCCAGCTCGGCGCGCTGCCCATTCCGAAGTCGGCCGATCGCGAGCGTCAGCGCGCCAACCTGGACGTCTTCGGCTTCGAGCTGGACTCGGACCAGATGGCGGCGGTCGCCCGCCACGCGCCGCGCCGGCTCGGCGGGGACCCGGAGACGCACGAGGAGTTCTGAGCGCCCCGCCCGGGGAAGGGCGCGATCCGGGGTACTCGGGGCCCTTGAGGCGGACGTACGGAAGGAGCCGCACGTGGCAGCGGACGACCGGCTGCGGAGGTACCGCGGCAAGCGCGACTTCGCACGGACCCGCGAGCCGGCGGGCGAGGGCACGTCCGGCGGGGACGGCGGGCCCCATTTCGTGGTGCAGATCCACGACGCGAGCCGGATGCACTTCGACTTCCGGCTGCAGGTGGACGACGTGCTGAAGTCCTGGTCGGTGCCGAAGGGCCCGTCCAGCGACCCCGGGGACAAGCGGCTGGCCGTGCCGACCGAGGACCATCCGCTGGCGTACGAGGACTTCGAGGGCGTGATCCCCGAGGGCGAGTACGGCGGGGGCACGGTGATCGTGTGGGACCGGGGGACATACGAACCGCTCAGCCATGACCGCCGGGGGCGTCCGGTGGACTTCGCGGAGTCCCTGGAGGGCGGGCACGCCACGTTCCGGCTGCACGGCACCAAGCTGCACGGAGAGTACGCCCTGACCCGCTTCCGAGGCGGCGCGGACGAGGAGGAGTCCTGGCTGCTGGTCCGCAAGGGCCCGGCCCGGTCGGCCGGACACGGCACCCCGGACCCGCGGCGGGCCCGTTCGGTGCGCACCGGACGCACCCTGGCCCAGGTCGCGGCGGCCGGGGACGAGGACTGAGGGGCGGCCGGACCGGAGCCGGCACGGACACCGCGTTCCGGTGGTCAGGCGTCGGGGAGCGGCTGTTCGGCCCAGATGATCTTGCCTGCGCCCGTCTGCCGGCTGCCCCAGCGCTGGGTGAGCTGGGCGACCAGCAGCAGTCCGCGGCCGCCCTCGTCGAACGCGTGGGCCCGGCGCAGGTGCGGTGAGGTGGAACTGGCGTCGGAGACCTCGCAGATGAGCGCGCGGTCGCGGATCAGCCGGAGGTGGATGGGGGGTTCGCCGTACCTGATGGCGTTGGTGACGAGTTCGCTGACGACGAGTTCCGTGACGAAGGCGGCCTCCTCCAGCCCCCAGGCGGCCAGTTGCTCCCCGGTGGCCTGCCTCAGGACCGCGACATGGGCGGGGTCGGGCGGGACGTCCCAGGTGGCGACCCGGTCTGCGCCGAGGGCGCGGGTGCGCACGAGCAGCAGGGCCACGTCGTCGCCGGGCTGGTCGGACAGGACGGCCTTCAGAACGGTGTCGGCGAGCGCCTCCAGGGAGACGGCGGGTGCGCCGAGGGCGCGGCGCAGCTCGGCCGTGGCGCCGTCCCGGTCCCGCTCGCGGTCCTCGACCAGGCCGTCCGTGTAGAGGGCGATGACGGCTCCCTCGGGCAGGTGCAGTTCCGTCGCCTCGAACGGCAGCCCGCCGACGCCGAGCGGCGGTCCCGCGGTCATGGGTACGAACTCCGCGGAGCCGCCCGGCAGTACGACCGCCGGGGCCGGGTGGCCGGCGGCGGCCAGGCAGAGGCGGCAGGTGACGGGGTCGTACACGGCGTACAGGCAGGTGGCGCCGAGTTCGGCGACCTCCTCGCCGCTGTCCTCGGCGACCAGGTGGGTGACCAGGTCGTCGAGGTGGGTGAGGAGTTCGTCCGGCGGAAGGTCGACGTCGGCGAGCGTCCGTACGGCGGTGCGCAGCCGGCCCATGGTGGCCGAGGACTGGATGCCGTGGCCCACCACGTCTCCGACGACCAGGGCGACCCGGCCGCCGGACAGCGGGATCACGTCGAACCAGTCGCCGCCAATGCCGGCCAGCGAGCCGCACGGCAGATAGCGGTGGGCGACGTCGACCGCGGCCTGTCCGGGCAGGCCGCGCGGCAGCAGGCTGTGCTGGAGGGCGAGGGCCGTCGCGCGTTCGCGGGCGAAGCGTCGGGCGTTGTCGATGCAGACGGCGGCGCGGCTGGCGAGTTCCTCGGCGAAGACGACGTCGTCGGGGCCGTAGTCCTCCGGGTGGGCCGTGCGGACGCAGACGGCGACGCCGAGGGTGGTGCCCCGGGCGCGCAGCGGCACCGCGATCAGGGAGTGGACGCTCTGCCGGTAGGGGCGGCCCTGGGGCGAGCGGGCGTTGCGCTCCTCCAGCCACCGGACGAACTCCGGCTCGCCTGCCTGGCTGAGCACGGCACGGCCCTCGCGCAGGGCCCGGGCGGGCGGCGAGGACGGCACGTAGACGTCGGTCTCGCCGACGGGCACGGCCGCGCCGGGGTTGCCGCGGCGGGTGGAGTCGTGGGCGACCCGCCGCAGTTCGAGCCCGTCGTAGGGGACCATCGGCGGTTCGTCCGCCCTGAGCACCCAGTCGAGCAGGTCGATGCTGGCGAAGTTGGCGAAGTGCGGGACGAGGAGTTCGACCAGTTCCTCGGCGGTGCGCACCACGTCCAGGGTGGTGCCGATGCCGGTGGAGGCCTCGTTCAGCAGGGCGAGGCGGCGCCGGGCCCAGTACTGCTCGGTGCTGTCGAGGGCGGCGACGGCGACCCCGGTCAGCTCGCCGGAGCCGGCGTGCAGCGGCCACATCTCCAGGCTCCACAGGTGTTCCCGGTTCAGCGAGGGGGCGTCGGCGAAGCTCTCGTAGCGGACGGGCCGGCCGCTCTCGGCGACCTCGCGGAGGTGGGTCAGGAAGCCCCGGTTGTGCTCGGCGTCCTCCACGGTCTCCGGGAAGTACCGGCCCGTGAGCGTGGCCTCGGGGACGCCCATCACCTTGGCGGCGGCGTCGTTCACGCGCAGGTAGCGCTGCTCCGGGTCGAAGACCGACATGGACATGGACGCCTGCTGGAAGGCCTGGGCGGCGAGCGCTGTCTCGGGCGGGTCGGACGTGACGACGAAGCCGGCGGGCCTGCCGTCGGCACCGGCGACGGGGCAGGCAGTGACGGCCACCTCGATCCGGTGGCCGTCGCGGTGGCGCAGGGTGACGACGCCGTTCCCCGCGGCGAGCAAGTCGCCGGGGGCCTCCTCGGCGAGCAGCCCGGCCACCGGCCGGCCCACGACATCGCCGGCCGCGCGCCCCGTGAGCAGCCGCGCGCCCTCGCTCCACCCGGTCACCCTGCCCAGGGCGTCGATGATCGCCACGGCGGCGACACGCTCCATACACCCCAGGATGATCCGATTGTCCCCGTGCCTCAACCGCGGGAGGAGCCGGCGAGCCGACAGAGAGCGGTGCCCTGGCTCGGGGCCCGCCGGACAGGCGAGCCCGTGCTGGAGCCGTGGTGCCGCTCCGGACCCCGGCAGGCGTGCGCCCAGGGGCCCGGAGGGCGGCTCGGGCCTGCTCGGCGGCCCTGGCAGCGCGCAAGTGGGCGCGGGCCCGGACACACACACCCGGGCCCGCGCCCCCGGAGGTCAGCCCCGGTACGCGCGGAGTGCGGCGAGGGCGCGGTCGGCGTGGGTGTTCATGCGGAGCTCGGTGCGGACGACCTCCAGGACGGTGCGGTCCTCGGCGATGACGAAGGTGACGCGCTTGGTGGGGGCGAGGGAGAAGCCCCGCTTGACGCCGAACCGTTCGCGGACCGTGCCGTCGGTGTCGGAGAGCAGCGGCATGCCGAGAGTGTGCCGGCCGGCGAACTCCTGCTGCTTGTCCACGCTGTCCCCGCTGATGCCGACGGGCCGGGCGCCCACGGCCGCGAATTCGGCGGCGAGGTCGCGGAAGTGGCAGGCCTCGGCGGTGCAACCCGGGGTGAGGGCGGCGGGGTAGAAGAAGAGGACCACGGGCCCGTCGGCCAGCAGCTCGGTGAGCCGGCGGGTGGTGCCGGTCTCGTCGGGCAGGGCGAAGTCCTCGACCTTGTCCCCGACCTCGATGCGCTCCGTCACGACCGTCCCTCCCCGCTCCGGGCGACACCGCGGGCCCACAGCACCAACGGCAGCTGGAGCGGCAGCCGTGCGACGGCGGCCGCCTTCAGCGGCGCGGGCCGGTTCCGCCAGTCCACGGCCATCTTCACGTTCGCCGGGAACACGCCGACGAAGAACGCCGCGGCCGCCTTCGCGGCGACGGTACGCGTGCGGGGCGCGGCGATTCCGGCCGCCAGGGCCAGTTCGACGGCGCCGCTGCCGTACGTCCAGCCCCGGGGCGAGCCGGGCAGCTCGCGGGGCACGATCGCGTCGAACTGGCGTGGGGCGGCGAAGTGGGCGACCCCCGCGGCGGCCAGCAGGCCGGCTAGCAGCAGGGGTGAGCGTTCGGACCGGGACACGGTTCCTCCTCTGGTGACCTGCCGCCGGATATTACTGGACGGTAGGCCATCGGGCGGCCGGTGCGGCCGGCTCGTCACGCCGTCGCCACCGGGCGTCCGCCGCCCGGACGCCCACCGCTCGGCATCCGTCTCCCCCGTCCCCACCCGTTCCGAAACAGGCGCCCCGTCGCACATCGCACGAACGCCCGTGGCGCCGGACAGGGCCCTGGAACACCTGTTCCCGGCGGGCCGCGGGGGCCTCCTCGCGCCTCCCGCACCCGTCCCGGGGGACGTCCCGCGCATCCCGCGGGACGCCGGGACGGCATGGTGACGGTTCGTCACGGCAAGGCTGGCCGGCGTGATCACGGCTCGTGGTCACGAGATCGACAGCCGGAGGCTTCCATGATCCGACGGACCCTCAAGAACGGCCTGCTGGCCACGGTCGCGGTGCTCGCGTTCCTGCCCACCACGGCCGGTGCCGCCGCCGCGAGCACCACCGCCCAGCACCCGGTGCCCGCCGTCGCCGCCCAGCAGTACACCCACCGTACGCACCACGTCCGGCACCACGTCCACTACCGCGGGTACCACGCGCGCCGGATGCACCACGCCTACCGCGGGCTTCGCCTCACCTCGCAGGGGGCGGTCTACTGGTTCTCCCCGCAGGGCCTGGCCTACCGCTTCACCGCGCGCCAGACGCCGTACCACCACAGCCTCACCGGCCGGGTCGCCACCCACCGCTTCCGGCTCAACGTCCGCTCGGGACCGGGCACCGGCTACCGGGTGGTCGGCCACCGGCGCACGCACCGGGTCATGACCCTCAGCTGCAAGGCCTACGGTTCCGGGGTGTACGGGAACCACATCTGGTACCGGCTCCCGCACCACCGGGGCTACGTCTCCGCCCACTACGTGCGGGCCAACCGGGCCGTCCCCTGGTGCTGACCGGCGCCGGCCACCGCATCCACTGACCGTCGAAGGCCTGTCCGGGAACCCCGCGTCCCGAACAGGCCTTCGGCATGGGCGCATGGTTCACCCTCCCAGTATCCCTTCGGGTGTTGAAGCCGCCGTCCGGCAGGGAAGCCATTCCGGCAACAGGGGCGAAATCGCCCATAGCGGAATGGGAGTCGAGGAACGTACGATGCGGCACCCCCAAGGATCGACCACGCCGGACGAGCCACTGGTGCTGAGACTGCGCGAACTGAAGGACCGTACGGGGCTGAGCCTGGCGGCGCTGGCCGCCCGCACCCCCTACAGCAAGTCCGCCTGGCACCGCTATCTTTCCGGCGGCAAGCGGCCGCCCCGGCCCGCGGTGGAGGCCCTGTGCCGGCTCGCCGAGGCCGACCCGGCCGCCGTGCTCGCCCTGTGGGAGGCGGCCGGGGCTCCCGCTCCCCCGTGCCCGCCCGAAGGGCCCGCACGCGGCCGTTGGTCGCGGTGGTTTCCGCGGTGGCTCCCGGTGTCGGCCCTCGCGCTGTTCGGCGCGGCGACGGCGGTGGCCGCCGCCGTCGCCCTGTCCGGGCGTCCGGGGAGCGCGCCGGCCGCCCGGACCGCGACCACGGCACCGCGCTGCCACGGCACCACCTGCCAGGGCGAGTTGCCCGGCGCGTCGGTGTGCGCACGGGACGCGCAGACCACGAGCACGGTCAGCGACCAGGGGTACGCGGTCCGGCTGCGCTGGTCACCGGCCTGCGGCACCGCCTGGTCCGAAGTGCGGGTCCGCTCCCCGCGGGCCCGGGAGGTGTCCGTGCGGGCGGGCGAGGACGTGCTCACCGCGAGCTACCCGGCGGACGACGCCACCGGTGTCAGCAGCCCGATGCTCTCGGTGTCCTCGCCCCGGGGCGTGGAGGCGTGCGCGGAGGTGGACGGGAAGCTGGCGTGCACGGGCCTGGACGCGGACGGACCGCCGAGCGCCCAGGACTGACCCGGACGCCCGGCGCCGCACGGGGGTCCGGTCGGGCGGTGGTGACCGGCCGCCGTCCGGGCTGGCCGGTCGCACCAAGGGGCCGCGCACGGCTCTGCGCGGCCCCCTCGTGCGTGCCGCGGGAGCTCAGCCCGGTGGGCAGCAGCGGGGCGCCGCCGGGTGTGCCCCGGCGGGGCCCGTGCCCCGGTGGACAGGTGCGCGCCCGCCCCGCGCCCGCGCTCGGTGCGTCAGCCGCCGAGCGCCTCGATCACGCCGGCGAGGTGGGCGCGGACGGCCGCTTCGGCCGCCTGCGGGTCCCTGGCGCCGATCGCCTCGATCATCGCCAGGTGCTCGCTCAGGGATTGCTGCGGACGTCCCGGCCGAAGCGCCAACTGAAAACGGTGGCGCACCAGTTGCGCGTTGATCCGCTCCAGCAGCTCGACCGCGGTCTGCTGTCCGGAGATCTCCCGGATCCGGTCGTGGAGCTGGTGGTCGAGGTCGGAGTAGGTCACCGGCTCGCCGTCGGCGACGGCCTTCTCCATCGCCTTGCCGAGGTCGGCCAGACCGCTCAGCTGCTCGTCGCTGGCCGCGACGGCCGCCTTCGCCGCACAGAGCCCTTCCAGGACCATGCGGCACTCCGTGATCGCGACCGCCTCCTCGACGGTCACCACCCGCACCCGCGATCCGCGGTTGCGGATCCGCTCGACCAGCCCCTGCGCCTCCAGATCGATGAGCGCGGCACGGATGCCGGCCCGCGTCACACCGAACTGCTCGGCGAGTTCGTTCTCCACCAGCCGCTGGGCCGGCGCCATGTCGCCGTGCAGGATCGCCTGCCGCAGCTGCGCGAGCGCATGCTGCTTGGCCTGCTCTCCGGTGGTCGGACGGGCTTCCTTCGGCATCGTGCCCTCCCTGAGTGAGTGCCTGTCGAACCTAAATCCAGCCAGACAAGATCGTCAACAAAGATGTGGGGCGATCCGTCAGCCCTGTCCTCGTCCCTGGCGGTACAGCTCGGTGAGCAGTTCGACCACCGCCTGGAGCGCCGGATGCGGGTCGTCGCGCCACCAGGCGAGCCGCACGGCGACGGGTTCGGCGTCGCGCACCGGCCGGTAGACGATGCCCGGCCTCGGGTACTGGTTCGCCGTGGACTCGGCCGACACCCCGATGCCACGCCCGGCGGCGATGACGGTCAGCCAGTCGTCGACGTCGTGCGTCTCCTCGGTCGCCGGCCGGGTGTCGGGCGGCCACAGCTCGGGGGTGGCCGTGCCGGTACGGCGGTCCACGAACAGGACCCGGTCGGCGAGGTCGGCGAGCCGCACCGAGCGGCGTCCGGCGAGCGGGTCGTCGGCGGCGAGCGCGCACAGCCGCCGCTCCAGACCGACGATGGCGGTGTCGAACCGCCGGTCGTCCAGGGGCTTGCGGACGACCGCGAGATCGCAGGCGCCCTCGGCGAGCCCCGCGGAGGGCGAGTTCACCCGCACCAGATACAGGTCGGTGCCCGGACGGGCGGCGGTCCAGCGGCGCTGGAAGGCCACGGTGTGGCGGCCGACCGCCGACCACGCGTATCCGATCCGCACCCGTGTGTGCCCCGAGGTGGCCTCCCGGACCAGGCCGGCCACGTCCGCGAGCACCCGCCGGGCCCGCGTCACCACCCGCAGCCCGGTCGCGGTCGGTGCCACCTCTCGGGAAGTCCGTCGCAACAGCCTTGTTCCGAGGGCGCGTTCGAGGGACGCGAGGGTGCGGGAGACGGCGGCCTGGGAGACGCCGAGGGCGATCGCCGCGTCGGTGAACGTGCCCTCGTCGACGATGGCCACCAGACAGCGCAGCTGCCGCAGCTCGATGTCATCCATACGGCCAGCGTATAGATCGGCCGACGCATGCATTATGTGCAAGTAGGCGGGCGGCGCACCGTGCGGAGTATGCGAGGAGCCATCGAACGCCCGGCCACGGCGATACCCGCGACCGCGTCCCTGCCGGCGGCCCGGCGGCTGACCGGTGTGGGCACCATGGTCGGCAGCGCGCTGTCCAACCAGACCGGAGCGGCCGTCGGGGCACTGGCCTTCCCGGTCCTCGGCCCGCTGGGCGTGGTGGCGGTCCGCCAGTACGTGGCCGCGCTCGTCCTGCTCGCGGTGGGCCGCCCCCGGCTGCGCGGCTTCACCTGGTCGCAGTGGTGGCCGGTGCTGCTGCTCGGCGCCGTCTTCGGCACGATGAACCTCAGCCTGTACTCCGCCGTCGACCGGATCGGCCTCGGCCTCGCGGTGACACTGGAGTTCCTCGGCCCGCTGACGATCGCGCTGGCCGCGTCCCGGCGCCGGCTGGACGCCGGCTGTGCGGCGCTGGCCGCGGCGGGGGTCGTGGTACTGATACGCCCGCGCCCCTCCGCCGACTACACCGGGATGGCGCTGGGCCTGGTGGCCGCGTGCTGCTGGGCGTCGTACATCCTGCTCAACCGGGTCGTCGGGCGGCGCGTTCCCGGTGCGCAGGGCGCGGCGGCCGCCGCCACGGTGTCCGCGCTGGCCTTCCTGCCCATCGGCATCGGGCTCGCGCCGCGCCACCCGCCGACGGCCGGGGCCCTGCTGTGCGCCGTGGCCGCCGGGGCCCTCTCCTCCGCCGTGCCCTACCTGGCCGACCTGCTCACCCTCCGGCACGTCCCCGCGCAGACCTTCGGCCTGTTCATGAGCGTCAACCCGGTCCTGGCCGCGCTGGTCGGCTGGGCGGTCCTCGGCCAGGGCCTCGGCGGCCCCGAGTGGGCGGGCATCTGCGCGGTCGTGGCGGCGAACACCCTGAGCATCGCCACAACCCGGACCTGACACGGCGCCAGAGCCCGAGGAGGCCTACGGAGTCACCGGAAGGCGCGAGGACTCAATCAGACACGCGGGGCCGGGAACACACGAAGCCCCAAGACGCCCACCCGAGCAGCCGCGCGGAGGCCGAGGAGGCACGGGTGTGGGGGCGCGGCAGCGCTGCCCCGGCCTCGGCAGCCCCCGCGTCCCCGGCGGAGACGGTGGGCTGAGCGGGGCGCCGGGAGGCCGGCCGGGGCGGGGCGACCGGGCCGCCTCGCCCCGGCCGGAGTGGTGTACGACGTCCGCGAGGACCCGGGCGCGGACGTGCGGGACGCCGAGGCGGTGGCCCGCCCGCGGACCGGGGTCGACGCCGTCCGCCACCGCCGCGGCTCCCCCGCCCCGGATCCGCGGCCTGCGTGGTGCGGCTCCCGCCCCCGGGCCCGTTCAGGGGAACCGGGGGCGTGAGGGGCGTGAGGGCGGTGGGAGTGGTCGACATGTTCAGCCGTGACCGCCGTAGCCCTGCCGCTCATCGCGCCGATGCTCGCCACCGCCGGATCGCTGCCGCCCTCGGCCCAGGACGAGCGGTGGGCGTACGAGACCAAGCAGGACGGCCAGCGGGTCATGGTCTATCTGCCGGGCGACGGCAGCCTGCTGCTGCGCGCCCGTTCGGGCGAGGACATCACCCTCGCCTACCCCGAACTGCGGCCCCTCGGCGGCACGCTCGGTGCCGTGCCCGCCGTCCTCGACGGCGAGGTGCTCGCCCTGGACGCGCGGGGCCGGGCCGACTTCCAGCTGCTCCAGGGCCGGATGGGCCTCGCCCACGCGCCCGCGCGGGCCGCGCGCCGGGCCGCCCAGGTGCCGGTGCACCTCGTCCTGTTCGACGTGCCGTATCTGACCGAGCCGCTGGTGCGGCTGCCGTACGCGCGGCGGCGGGCCCGGCTGGAGGAACTGGGCCTCACCGGTCCGCACTGGTCGACGCCCGCCGCGGTGACCGGGCACGGCGCCGAGGCGCTCGCGGCCACCCGGGAGCACGGCCTGGAGGGCCTGGTGTGCAAGCGGCTGGACTCGGTCTACGAGCCCGGGGTGCGCTCCCGCGCCTGGATCAAGATCCGGAACATGCGGGCCGAGGACGTGGTCGTCGGCGGCTGGCTGCCGGGCAAGGGGCGGCTGACGGGCCTGCCGGGCGCGGTGCTGGTCGGCCAGCGCGACGCGGCCGGCCGGCTGCGCTACGTCGGCGGGGTGGGCACCGGCTGGAACGAGGCGGAGCGGACCGGCCTGGCGGCGCTGCTGCGGGAGGCGGCGAGCGACCGCTGCCCCTTCGACCCGGTCCCCCGCGTCCCGGACGCCCGCTGGGTGCAGCCCCGCCTGGTGGGCGAGGTCAGCTACAGCACCCGAACCCGGGCCGGGCTGCTGCGCCAGCCGTCCTGGCTGCGGCTGCGCCCCGATCTGACGCCCGAGGAGTCCGCGGCACACCTGCCCGAGGGACTTGACTGAGCCCGCTGGGTCTATCGTGTGCGCATGCCGGTTCCCGAACTGATCCGAATCGTCTCCCGCGACTCGCCCATGGCTCTGGCTCAGGTCGAGCGTGTCCGCGCCGAGTTGGCCGTGCTGCACCCGGGGGTGCGCACCGAGGTCGTCCCCGTGAAGACCACCGGCGACAAGTGGCTCGGCGACCTGTCCCAGGTCGAGGGCAAGGGGGCGTTCACCAAGGAGGTGGACGCCGCCCTGCTGGCCGGGGAGGCGGACCTCGCGGTGCACTGCGTCAAGGACGTGCCCGCGGACCGGCCGCTGCCCGCCGGGACGGTGTTCGCCGCGTTCCTGAAGCGGGACGACATCCGGGACGCGCTGGTGCACCCGTGCGGGCTCACCCTGGACGAGCTGCCGGCCGGCACCCGCATCGGCACCTCCGCGGTGCGCCGGATCGCCCAGCTGGCCGCCACCCATCCGCAGCTGGAGTGCGTACCGTTCCGCGGCAACGCCAACCGGCGGCTGGCGAAGCTCGCCGACGGCGAGGCGGACGCGCTGCTGCTGGCGGTGTCCGGCCTCGAACGCATCGGCCGGACCGACGTGATCAGCGAGGTGCTGTCGCCGGAGACGATGATGCCGCCGATCGGCGCGGGCATCCTCGCCCTGCAGTGCCGCGAGGACGACACGGAGCTGATCGACGCGGTCAGCGGGCTCGGCGACCCGGACACGTACCGGGAGGCGACGGCCGAGCGGATGTTCCTGCATGTGCTGCAGGGCCACTGCAACAGCCCGATCGCCGGTTACGCGCGCGTGGACCGCAGCGGGGAACTCTCCCTGCGGGCCTGTGTGTTCACCCCGGACGGCAAGACCCGGCTGAACGCCCACGAGTGGGCGGGCCGGCTCGACCCGGCCACGCTCGGCACCTCGGTCGCGGTGGCTCTGCTCAGGCAGGGCGCGCGGGAGATCATCGACGGTATCCCGCACTGACCGGCGCGGTGGCCCCGGCACCAAGCGGTGCCGGGCTCCATCGGGCTTCGGGAAGACCCCGCGCGGCGCTTGACCAGGCCTCTGCGCCCCCCTCTCAGGCGGCGCGGCGTCAGGCGGCGCCGGGCTCCGTCTGGTCCTTGAGGAAGGCGCTGACCTGGTGGGCCAGGCTGGCCGGTCCGGTGGCCGCGGGAGCGGCCGTCGCGGCCGCCTCCAGGACGCCGATGCCGCCCGCCCACAGCCGGCGCTCGCTCCACTCCTCGTCGACCCGCAGCTGGACCTGCACGTCGACGTGGCTGAGGGACGCCTCCGGGGCGGCCGCGTAGACGACCGCGGTGGCCCGGCGCAGCGGGTAGACGTCGAAGCCCTCGACGAACTGGGAGTTGCGCCAGTCGATGAAGGCGCCCTCCCCGTCGGGTCCGACGCGGACGTCGATCTGCCCGTCCTCGAGGTGGATGCCGTAGTGCCGCGCACCGCGGTTCTCCACCGTCACCCGGAGACTGAAGTACGTCAGCCCGACGGCGGCGTCGTCGCGTCCGCGCGGCGGCTCGGCGGCCTCCAGGCGATGGACGAGGACCCGCAGACCGGCATGCTCCTCGTACTCCTGCCAGTCCCCGACCACGTTCGGCTCGTACACAGTGCCCCTCTCGACCTTCGAGAGCTGCTGTCTATCTGTGTGCTGAGCGCACTGTCAAATGAGCAGAATGCGCTGTGGCCAGGGGGTTCGCCCGCTTTGATCGGTGATCAAGCGCTGCGCAGGAACAATCCGCCCGCGGCACCATCCGGCGGACGCGGGTGCGTGCCGCACATCACGTCCGCGGCAAGATCACCGGGCGAGCCGGCCGAGCAGCGCGGAGGCCGCGGTGATGCCGAGCGCGGCGGCCACCGCCAGCACGCCGAAGTCGGCGGCGAGATGCGCGGACGTACCGAGCAGCAGGCCCCGCAGCGCGTCGACTTGGTAGCTCAGCGGGTTGACCTTGCTGACGGCCTGCAGCCAGCCCGGCATCACCGAGACGGGGTACAGGGCGTTCGAGCCGAAGAACAGCGGCATGGTGATCGCCTGCCCGAAGCCCATCAGGCGGTCGCGGCTCAGGACGATGCCGGCGATGGTCATCGACAGGCAGGAGAAGAAGACGGAGGCGAGGATCACCGCGGCGGCGACGCCGAGCAGCCGCAGCGGGTTCCAGGTGAGGGCGACCCCGAGCAGGGCGGCGATGAGGACGACGACGATCGCCTGCACCAGCGACTTCACCCCGGCGGCGAACGCCTTGCCGGTGATCAGCGCGGAACGGGGGGTCGGGGTGACGAGGAGCTTGTTGAGGATGCCCGCGTCTCGCTCCCAGATGATCTGGATGCCGTAGAAGATCGCGATGAACATCGCCGACTGGGCGATGATGCCGGGCGCCATGTAGTCGATGTACGGGATGCCGCCGGTGGGTATCGCGCGGATCCGGGTGAACGTCTGGCCGAAGATCAGCAGCCACAGGGCGGGCTGGATCGCGCGGGTGTACAGCTCGGTACGGTCGTGGCGCAGCTTCTGCAGCTCCACGGCGCACATGGCGACGACCCGGGCCGGCAGCAGCCGCCACCCCGGACGCGGGGCGGGCGGGGTCAGCAGCAGCCGGGTGCCCTCAGCCGACGCGGTGCGCGGTGCGGCGGGTGCTTCGGACATCGCGGAATCCTCCTCCGGAGTGGTCGTCGAGGCCACTGCCGGCGACGTCGCGGAAGACGTCCTCCAGCGTGGGCAGGCGGTCCGTGCCCCGGCGTTCGGCCAGGCCCCGGCGCAGCTCGTCCGGGGTGCCGAGGGCGCGGATGCGGCCGTGGTGCATCAGGCCGACCCGGTCGCAGTACTGGTCGGCCTCGTCCATGTAGTGGGTGGTGACCAGGACGGTCATGCCGGTCGCGGCGCGCACGGCGTTGATGTGCTCCCAGACGCCCGTGCGGGCGATCGGGTCCAGGCCGATGGTCGGCTCGTCGAGGATCAGCAGCCGGGGCGCGCTGACCAGGGCCTGGGCGAGTTCGAGGCGGCGGATCATGCCACCGGAGTAGGTCTTGGCGAGCCGGTCGGCGGCGTCGGAGAGACCGACGGCGGTGAGGGCCTGGGCGACGCGTTCGGCGCGCTCGCGGCGCGGCACGTCGAAGACGCGGGCGAACAGGGCGACGTTCTCCCGGCCGGTGAGCCCGCTGTCGGCGGACAGCTGCTGCGGGACGTAGCCGAGCAGCCGCCGGACGGCCATGCGCTCCTTCGCGGTGTCGTGCCCGAAGACGCGGACCATGCCGGCGGGGACCGGCAGCAGCGTGGTGATGCAGCGGATCGCGGTCGTCTTGCCGGCGCCGTTCGGCCCGAGCAGCCCGAACACCTCGCCCTCGCGGACGGCGAGGTCGAGCCCGTCCACGGCACGGGTGTCACCGAAGGTGTAGGCGAGTCCGCTGCAGGTGACGGCCTCAGCCGTGTCGCCCGTCATGATGCCTCTGTCCTCGTCATGATTCCTCCGCGCCCTCGTTCGGGTCCGGTTCGTCACCCTCGGTGTCCTCGGTGTCCTCGGTGTCCTCGTGGAGATGGACGGCGAGCTTACGCAGGGCCGGGAGGGCCGCGCGCAGGGCCTCGCGGTCGGCCTCGTCGAGCCGGGAGACCTGCCGTCCGAACAGCTCGGCCCGGCGGCGCCCCCAGTCCGTCAGGCGCTTCTCGGCGGCCCCGGTCAGCAGCAGGCGTGCCGCGCGCCGGTCGGCCGGGTCGGTCTCCCGGAGCAGATAGCCGTCCCGCACGAGCTGGTTGACCAGCGTCGACACGGAGTTGCTCGCGAGGTGCAGCGCCTTGGCCGCCTCCGAGATGCCGATGCCGGGCCGGGCCTCGACCATCCTCAGCAGTTCCACCTCGGCACCGCGCAGCCGGGGCCCGGTGAGCCCGCCGCGCAGCCGCCGCCGGATCAGCCGCTGGATGCGTACGAGCGCGTCGGCCAGCTCCTCGGGGAAGCTCTCCAGCCGCGTTCCCGTACCCCGTTCCGCTTCGTCTTCCACACTCCCGAGATTACCTCTGTAACAGAGGTAATGCTCCTCGAGCACCCCCAAGAAGCGGTCAAAGGCGACCTGGGCGCCGCCCCTTATACTGCCAATTGTTTTGAGATGTCCCTGAACGGGAAAGGGTAGTTAGTGCTTCGGACAGGAGGCACGTCCGTGGGAACCGGCCCTCGCCGGACGCCCCGGTGTCCTATCGATGGTCCGAGCGCGCCTCCCACGGTGTCTGTCCAACCGGCACCTGCCGAAAGAGGTGCGCGCGATGCGTGTCACTGGCAGCACGAAACCCCACCCACATGACGACGCACCCGACACGGGTGAGTCCTTCGAACTCCTCTCCCGGCTCTCCGAAGGTCCCGAGCGCCAGGCGCTGCGGGACGAGCTGGTCCAGCTGTGGCTGCCCATGGCCGAGCGGATCGCCGTCCGCTTCCGCGGCCGCGGTGAGGCCCTGGAGGACCTCTACCAGGTGGCGGCGCTGGGACTGGTGAAGGCCGTCGACCACTACGACCCCTCTCGTGGCCGCGCGTTCGAGGCCTACGCGGTGCCCACCATCACGGGGGAGATCAAGCGTCACTTCCGGGACCACATGTGGACCCTGCACGTCCCGCGCCGGGTCCAGGACCTGCGCAACCGGGTCCGCAGCGCCATGAAGGAGCTGGCCCAGACCACCTCGGGCCGGCCGCCCACCGTCGCCGAGATCGCCGCGTACACACGGCTGACGGAGGACGAGGTGCGCACCGGCATGGAGGCGCTGGAGTGCTTCTCCGCGCTCTCCCTGGACGCCGAGGTGGCCGGAACGGACGGCTACGCGCTCGGGGACTCCCTGGGCGGGCCGGACCCGGGATACGACCTCGTCGTGGACCGGGCGGCGGTCAAGCCGTGCCTGGAGGCTCTGCCCGAGCGTGAGCGCACCATCCTCTATCTGCGGTTCTTCCGCGGGATGACGCAGAGCCGGATCGCCGAGCAGCTCGGTATCTCGCAGATGCACGTCTCGCGGCTGCTCAGCGGCTGCTTCGACCACCTGCGCGAGGAACTGCTCGCGGAAGCCCGCTGAAGCCCCCGCCCCCTCAGCCCTCGTCGGCGCCCGGCACCTGGACCGGCCCGTACCGGTCCAGGGTGTCCTCCACCGCCGCGCGGACGTCGGCCGGGATGTCGCCCCGGCGCCCCCAGATCAGGATCAGCTCGGCGACGTTGCGCAGCTTGATGTTGGTGTGCTGGGAGACCTCCCGCAGCACCTGCCACCCCTGGTCGGGCGTCACCCGGCCGAGCGCCACCATCATCCCGATCGCCTGGTCGACGACCGCGTGGGAGGTCACGGCCTCCTTGAGCTGGTCGACCTCGGCCTGCAACGCGGCGATGCGGACCGCCTCACTCTCTCCCATCCCTCCATCCTGCGCACCGGCCTGCCCCCCTGCCACCGGGGGTACTCGACCTGCGCCCCACCCCTGTCCGGTTGGACACTGGACCGAGACCGGTGGCCGCCCGGCCCCGAGAGCAGGACGCGACTGCCATGAACCAAGACACCCCCGTCAGTGATGGAGCGGGCCCCGGCCGCGGACCGCGCAAGCGGGACGTCGTCTCCACCCACTCCGTCTTCGGCGCCCCGTGCTGGGTGAGCCTGACCAGCCGTGATCTGCAGGCCACCCAGGACTTCTACGCGGCCGTGCTGGGCTGGCGCTGGCGTGGGGCGAAGCTCGGCGAGCACTTCCGCATCGCGCTGGCGGACGGGGTGCCGGTGGCCGGCATCGCGGCCGTCGCCTCGATGTGGCAGATGGCGGTGGCCTGGACGCCGTACTTCGCGGTCCCCGACGCCGACGTGGCCGTGGCCCGGGTACGGGAGCGCGGCGGTACGGCGGCGGTGGGGCCGCTGTCCTTCCCGCCCGGCCGGGCGGCGCTGCTCGCCGACCGGGACGGGGCCACCTTCGGCATCTGGCAGGGGGAACTGGTCTCCAACTGGGAGGCCTGGCGCCGGGCGGCACCCACGTTCATCCGGCTGCACACCCGCAACGCCTTCGACTCCGCGATCTTCTACGGCGAGATCCTCGACTGGGCCACCGGGGCGCCCGGCTGCTGCGAGGTGGAGTACGAGGCCGGCGAGGTCCTGCTGCGCAGCCAGGGCGACATCGTGGCCCGCATCGACTCGGGCGCGGAGGAGGCGGCGCCGGACCCCTCCGTGCGGCCGCACTGGCAGATCCACTTCGCCGTGGCCGACGTGACGGGCTGTGCGCGGGCCGCGGAGAAGCACGGCGGCAGCGTGCTGAGCGAGGAGGAGGACGAGGCGATCCTGCGGGACGCCGACGGGGCCCAGTTCACGGTGACGTCGCGGCGCGTGCGCTGAGCCGACGGGGCGCGCGGGTGCGCGCCCCGTCCCTGTCCTCCGGCTAGTAGTGCTTCGTTAGGTTCTGGGCTGTCTGCGGATGCTCCGAGGGCGGGGCATGGGGCGTCCGCAGGTGGTGCATGTGCCGGTCCAGCACCT
>NZ_JBVJTD010000028.1:0-80691 GCF_055605965.1 Streptomyces sp. NPDC037126 | reverse complement strand
CAGGCGCTGACCTGGCCCGACAGCCCCACCGGCGGCCCGAACATGATCCTGGACGACGGTGGCGACGCCACCCTCCTCGTCCACAAGGGCGTCGAATACCAGAAGACCGGCGAGCTCCCGCCCGCCGACAACGAGGAACTCGCCGTCGTCCGCGCCCTGTTGCAGGCCTCCAGCCTGGACTGGACCGCCGTCGCCGGGGACATCCGCGGCGTGACGGAGGAGACCACGACCGGCGTCCACCGCCTGTACGAGATGCAGCGCGACGGTGTGCTGCTCTTCCCGGCGATCAACGTGAACGACGCGGTGACGAAGTCGAAGTTCGACAACAAGTACGGTTGCCGGCACTCGCTGGTGGACGGCATCAACCGTGCGACGGACGTGCTGATCGGCGGCAAGACGGCCGTCGTCTGCGGCTACGGCGATGTGGGCAAGGGCTGCGCCGAGTCGCTGCGCGGCCAGGGTGCCCGCGTCATCGTGACCGAGATCGACCCGATCTGCGCCTTGCAGGCCGCGATGGACGGGTATCAGGTCACGACGCTGGACGAGGTCGTCGACAAGGCCGACATCTTCGTCACCACGACGGGCAACAAGGACATCATCATGGCCTCGGACATGGCCAGGATGAAGCACCAGGCGATCGTGGGCAACATCGGCCACTTCGACAACGAGATCGACATGGCCGGTCTCGCGAAGGTGCCGGGCATCGTGAAGGACGAGGTCAAGCCGCAGGTCCACACGTGGACGTTCCCCGACGGCAAGGTGATCATCGTCCTCTCCGAGGGCCGCCTGCTGAACCTGGGCAACGCCACCGGACACCCGTCGTTCGTGATGTCCAACTCCTTCGCGGACCAGACGCTGGCCCAGATCGAGCTGTTCACCAAGCCCGACGAGTACCCGACCGGCGTGTACGTGCTCCCGAAGCACCTGGACGAGAAGGTCGCCCGGCTCCACCTGGACTCGCTGGGTGTGAAGCTGACCGAGCTTCGTCCGGAGCAGGCCGCGTACATCGGGGTCGAGGTCGAGGGCCCGTACAAGCCGGACCACTACCGCTACTGAGCCGTGCGCCTCACACTCCGTACGACAGCGACGGCGGCCCGCCCCGCGCACCTCGCGCGGGGCTCCGCCAGTGAGTGCAACGCGCACTACCGGCAGCAGGTGGAGCGCGGCGCACGGCACCTGCTGGTCTGCGCCGACCGTCCCACGGGCCTCGGCCAGGACAGCGACGACCCGGCCGCACGGGGAGCTGTGGGCCGGGCGGGCGCGGCGATCGACTCGATCGACGACATGCGCGTCCTGCTGCGCGGCCTGCCGCTGGACGGGATCACCGCCACCCTCGTGGCCGACCTGCCGGGGGCGGCACTGCTGGCGTCCCTGTGGTGCCTGGTGGCGGCGGAGCGCGCCACCGGCGGACGCTGCCGCTTCGAGGTCGCCCTGCGTGCACCGTCCGCCATGTGGCCGCCCCACCCGACGGCGGACGGGCACGGCGAACGGCAGACGGCCCTGCTCCACGCGGTCTGCGCGCCGTACGGCATCCCCGTGCGAGCGGCGTCGCCGGACGACCCGCACGAGGCGTGCCCGCCGGCCCCGCCGTCGTCCGGGACGATCGAGGCGGCCCAGGCCGAACGCCTGGCCAAGCTAAGGGCCTGGCGGTGCGAGGACCGGCTGGACACGGCGCTCACCGCACTGCGGACCTCGGCCGCGGACCCCGTGGACGGACGGACCCGGAGCGCGCTGGCCGACGCCCTGTCCGCGGGCGCCACCTTCGGAGAGGTCTTCGGCGTCCTGCGCGGGGCATGGGGCAGCACGTGCCGGACTCCCATGGCCGCCACCGGAATCGGAGGGTGACCACGGGCGCGGGCGGCGGCCGGCGCAGCACTCCGGAAGCCGGACGGAGGTGCGGGCTCACCCCTCGTACACCGTCAGGACGGCGCCCCCCACCTCGATCCGGCGGCCCGCTCGCAGGCCGCCCGCGCGCAGGGTGCGCAGGCAGGAGTGGAACAGCTCCAGCTCGGACGCGTCCAGGATCGCGGCCGCCAGGTCGAGCAGCTCGCTCACCGCGCCCTCGGTGAGCACCTCGGGCAGCTCACCGGAGAGCAGGACGACCGATTCACCGGCGGGACCCCGGACCACCGCGGTGGCCGGCCCGCCATGCACGAACAACACGTTCCCCCCAAGAGCCCGGGGTCGTGCGGCTGTCGCTCCTCGGGCAGTGACGAGAGACTAGCGGGGTATCCCGGTGGTTTCGGGCGTACTTGCATTTTTTCCGACACTGCCCCGAGCGTGGCGCTCCGTGACCGTGTCGGACGGCTCACTGCTGCGCCGAGCGCCCCAGCAACGACTCCACCAGTGCGGCCACATGGCGCCGGTCGTCGGCCGACAGCTGCTGCACGCTGGCGATGAGCAGGTCCACCTCGGGGTCGGCGGGACGGGCGGCGGCGTCGGGGTCCTGGTCGGACGGGCTGCCGTACACATGGATGCCGCAGGCCTCGGCCGCGGCCCGCCGCACGGTGTCGAGCGGCAGCTCCAGGCCCTTGGCCAGGCCCTCCAGGGTGGTCGCCTGGGGCATGCGGACCACCCGCTCGGTGGTGGCCAGGTGGTGGACGGTGGAGCGGGGCACGCCGCCGCGGCGCGCCACGTCGCCGTAGGACCAGCCATTGCGGTCGAGGCGTTCACGGATCAATTGCTGCAGTGCGTTGCCCACCGGAGGTCACTTCCTGCTTGCCGCTCGACCGAACCGTCCCTGTCGCCGCCGATTCTACGGGCGGGTAGGCGGGCCGCCGAAAGGGTGATTCACCGAACGGGTTGCGGAGTGGTGTCCCGAGGGCCTAGTGTCCAATCTCGTTGGACAGCCCGTCCGACCAAGTTGGACAGAGTCCGGGGGGAACCTGACTCGGTCCGACCGGAAATGCCTATTTCCCGAGGGGGAATCGATCATGATGGACGCCCACGAGCTCGAGGCCGAGTCCGCGGAACTGCTGCCGGGCCGCGAGGCCCTCGGTCGGCTGAAGTTCAGCTTCGGCAAGACCGTCAACGTCACCAAGCACGTCGCGAACATCAGCGCCCACAACGAGTCCGCCGCCCTGAACGACCACTCGTCGTGGTCCGTGGCCGACTCCGGCGCCGCGCAGACCATCAGCGTCACCCAGTAACACTCGCGCCCCACCCCTACCGACACACCACGAAAGGATCTTCATCATGAGCATGGACATGCGCGAGCTGGACGGCGAGTCCGCGGAGCTGCTGCCGGGCCGCGAGGCCCTGGGCCGGCTGAAGTTCAGCTTCGGCAAGACGGTCAACGTGACCAAGCACGTCGCGAACATCAACGCCCACAACGAGTCGGCCGCCGTGAACGACCACTCCGCGTGGTCGGACGCCGAGTCGCAGGCCACTCAGGCGATCACCGTCAAGCAGTAACGGCACCGCCGCGACGACGGGCGCGGGGGCGGACCGCACGAGGCGTGCGGAGCGGTCCGCCCCCGCGGCCTTGCCGGGGGGGAAGCGGTGCGACGTGGGGGGGAGACCACACATGACGGTGCTCGGAGACGGCACCACCACGCTGTACGACACCGGTCCGGTCCCTGGGCCCGGGGGCTGGCCGGTGACGTACGAGCAGGTGACGACCGGCAGCCTGCCGGTCGTGGGAGCGCCGGCACAGCCGGTCCCGCGGCTCAGCGCGGGACTGCGGCTGCACGGCGAGTACCAGGGCTCGGGCTTCACCGAGCCGAAGTACATCGCCCGTCGGGGGGACGGGCAGGTCGTGCAGCTGTCGCGGCTGCTGTACCTGGTGGCGTCGTCCGTCGACGGGATGCGTGACGTCGACACGATCGCCCACCGGGTCAGCGCCCGCTTCGGCCGCGAGGTCAGCGGCGAGAACGTCCGCTACCTGGTGGAGAACAAGCTCGAACCGCTCGGCGTGTGCGTGCCCGAGGGCCAGGAGGACGACGCGGTCGACGCCCCGCGTTCCGACCTGCTGCTCGCCCTCAAGGGCCACCGGGTGATCTTCGACGAACGCCGGACGACGCGGATCGCACGGGCGCTGGCCTGGCTGCACCGGCCGGCGGTCGTCGTGGCCGTCCTGCTCGCCGCCGTCGCCATGGACGTGTGGCTGTTCGGCTTCTTCGGGGCGATCGAACCGGTGCTGGAGGTCCTCGACCAGCCGGTGCTGATCCTGATCGTCTTCGGCCTCACCGTGGCCTCGCTCGTGTTCCACGAGTTCGGCCACGCCTCCGCATGCCGCTACGGCGGGGCCCGGCCCGGGTGCATCGGGTGCGGGCTCTTCCTCATCTGGCCGTCGATGTACACCGACGTCACCGACGTCTACCGGATCTCCCGGGCCGGGCGGATCCGTACCGACCTCGGCGGGGTGTACTTCAACGTCGTCTTCATGCTCGCCATGGCCGGGGCCTACTTCGCCACCGGGGCGCAGTTCTTCCTGGCCGCGGTCTACCTCGGGCACTTCGAGATCCTGGAACAGCTGATGCCGGCCGTCCGCCTGGACGGCTACTACATCCTGGGCGACCTGGCCGGAGTGCCCGACCTCTACGGCAAGATCAAGCCGATCCTGCTCTCCCTGGTACCGGGCGCCAAGGGCCGGGCGGCCCGCACCGAGGTCGCCGGGCTGAAGAAGTCCGCGCGCACCATCGTCGCCACCTGGGTGCTGACGATGGTGCCGCTGATCATCGGCGAGATGGGCTACGCCCTGTGGAACCTGCCCCGGATCCTCACCACGATGGTCCGCTCGCTCACCGAGCAGGTCCTCGGCACGGGGTCGGCGTTCGCGCAGGGGCAGATCGTCGCCGGCCTCGTCGGGGTGATCGGCACGGTCATGCTGCTCTGCCCGATGGCCGGTGTCGTCTACCTCTCCGTCAAGATCGGCGGCCGGCTCGTCCGGGCCGCGAACCGCGCCACGGCCGGACGGCCCGGGCTGCGCCTCGCCCTGTGCGCGCTCGCCCTGGCCGCACTCACGGGGCTCAGCTACGCCTGGGTGTCGGGGGTGACCCCGAAGCCGCTGCCGAAGAGGCCCCCGATCGCGCCGATCCTGCAGCCCGGGGTGTCGACCGAGGAGCCCACGCCACGGGACGCCTCCACTCCGTCCCAGGGCGGTCACGGCGCGAACGGCACCGGCGGTTCCTCCGTCTCGCCGTCGGCGCTGCCGGGGACCGCCGCGTCGGCATCGGGTGCCGCGCCGTCGGGCGGGGCCTCGGCGAGCGTTTCCGTCTCCGCGCCGACGTCGTCGTCCACCGGCACCACGCCCGGTCCGACCGGTACGAAGTCCCGGCCGTCGCAGACCACCCCCGGCGGGTCCACCGCGGCCCCGGGGCAGCCCACCGTCAGCGCCGACCCCGAACCGCCGGCCTCACCGACCCCGTCGGAGAGCGTGCCCGCGTCGCCGCCCGCGAGCCCCACGTCGCCCGCGCCCGGCGAGTCGCCCGCCCCGGCGACGACCTGACCCCACACCCGCCTGACGTCGCGTCGACCGCTCGCCGCGACGGCTACCGCCGAGGGTGTCCCGGGCCGGCCGGCGCAGAACCTCATCAGCAAGACTCATCTCAGGAGACCTCATGAGCAGCCACCGCAAGGCACGCTCCAGTAACCATCTCATCAGCCAACGCGCCCTGCGCATCGGCCTCTTCGCGGCCGGGGTCGCCGGTGTGGCCACGGCCGCGCCGGCCCAGGCGGCGACCGGTGTCGCGCACGCGGCCGTCGCCTCCGACCACGTCTTCAGCCACGCCGACCGGGCCCACCACACCGAGACCCGGGACTCCTTCACCGTCCGCCAGTTCGGCACCGTCAACGCGGTCGGCGTGCGCAACCAGGCCAACGCGGTCTCCGCGGGCTGCTCGGTTGACGACCACTGCCGGTCGGTCGCGCTGTCCTTCCAGATCCTCACGGTCGCCGGGGAGCACACGCACCTCAACGCGTCCAACTACAGCGACGCCGCCAACAAGGAGTGCACCGGCTGCCAGACCCTGGCCGGGGCCTACCAGTTCGTCGTCTCCACCCCCACCGCGTTCAGCCTCGACTCCGCCACCCGCCGGCAGCTCGACGACATCCACCACCGGCTGGACGCGCTGACCCGTTCGAAGCTGCCCGCGGCCGAGCTGAAGTCGCGGGTCGACGGCCTGGCCGGTGAGGTCAGCGCCGTCCTGCGCGACGCCGTGGCCCACGCCCCGAAGGCCAAGGCGCAGCCCTCCGTCACCCTGCACCGCCACCTGGACGGCTGGCCGGGCCACTGACCGAGCCGTGCCGTCGCACACGGCCGCCCGCCGGACCCGGGACCGCCTCTCCCGGGTCCGGCGGGCGGCCCGCACCGGCCCCGCCCCTCGACGCCTCACCCATGGACATCGGTCTGGCAGGCCGAACGGTCCTCCTGCGACATGACGACCCTGCTGGGCGTACACCGGGTTTCCTCTCGGTTAGGTAGCAGATTCGTCATGGAAGGCGATCATCCGTGGCCGGGAATCACTCGTCCGCGTAGCGTGTTGGCCAGCACGGCAGGGGAAAGATCCTCCTCAAGTAGCATCGTCGATCCTTTGCCAATCCATTACGCTTGAGGCCAAGGCTGCGCACGGCAGCCATGGAGGAGTGAGATGAGGAGCAGTAACCCGGTCTTCTCGCGACGGGGGTTCAGCCGCGACGGCGGCTACGCCGGCTTCAACACCGCACCGCAGGCCGGGTACGCACAGGGCAACCCGTACGCGCAGAACCCCTACGCCCAGAACCCGTACGCACAGGGCGGCGTCCAGTACGGCGCCCCGCCGCAGGCCCCGGTCACCACCGACCGGATGACGATGGACGACGTCGTCGTCCGCTCGGCCATCACGCTCGGCACGGTCGCCGTCGGCGCCGTACTCGCCTGGGCGCTGCTGCCGGTCTCCGCCACGAGCTACGGCCTGGCCGTCGGTTCCGCGCTGATCGCGTTCGTCCTGGCGATGGTCCAGAGCTTCAAGCGCACCCCGTCGCCCGCGCTGATCCTCGGGTACGCCGCCTTCGAGGGCGTCTTCCTCGGCGTCATCAGCGAGATGTACAACAGCCGCTGGAGCGGCGCGCCCTTCCAGGCCGTGCTCGGCACCATGGCGGTCTCGGGCGCGACCCTGCTCGTCTACAAGGCGGGCTGGATCCGCGTCACCGCCCGTTACGCCCGCGTCGGGCTCGCCATCGCGATGGCGTTCCTGGTGGTCATGGCGGTCAACCTGCTGCTGGTCGTGTTCGGCGTCGCCGAGAACGGCGGCCTGCGCAGCTTCGGTCCGCTCGGCGCGCTCGTCGGCATCATCGCGATCCTGCTCGGCGCGTTCTTCCTGACCCTCGACTTCAAGCAGATCGAGGACGGCATCGCCTACGGCGCCCCGCGCAACGAGTCCTGGCTCGCCGCGTTCGGCCTCACCGTGACGCTGGTGTGGATCTACCTGGAGATGCTGCGACTGGTGGCGATCTTCACCAACAACGACTAGCCGACGGCACGCACCACCGGCCAACGGCAGAAAAGGGCCCCGGAGTCGCTCCGGGGCCCTTCGTCGTCAGAGCAGCTTGCGGGCCGCCCTCCTGAGGTCGTATTCGTGCACGATCGCCTTCGCGTGGCCGTACGCGAGGTCGTACTCGTGCCGGAGCCAGCTGACCTTCTCCTCGAAGCGGAACAGAGCCGGGCCTTCTTCAACGGTACGCAGCCAGTCGGAGACTTCACGACCGGTGCAGTGGGGGATGCGGGCGAGCAGATTGCGGTGGGTCTCCTCGGAGAAGACTTGGGACATCGGCGCCTCCGAACGCAAAGGGGTTGTAAGCCGGTCCTTCACGTCACGGTGCCTGAGCGTTCGCGTATTGGCAACAGTGCGGCACGTTACGCTCGGCGCGTGGTTGATACGACGCCCTTGACCCAAGCAGTGGATCACTTCGCCGACCGGTTGCGGGCGGCGCCGCAGAGCCGGCTCCAGCGCAGCGCCGCCGCCGAGGCCCTGGCTCTGGCCAGGGAACTCTCCCGGCGGGCCCAGTCGGTGGAAGAGCCCGGCTCCGAGCCCCGGGAGATGCCGGACGCGGGGATGTTCGCCGCGGCGGACCAAATCCTGGTGGCCGCGCACGACTTGGCGGTGGTGCTCAGGAGCGAGGACCAGGTCGCCGAGGCGGTGCGGCTGGTGGAGGAGGCGCGGCAGCGCGCGGGCGTCTGAGCGCGCGCCCTGCCGGTGCCGTCAGAGGGACGCGATGACCCTGTCGGCCAGGATGTAGACCGTGTCCTCGCCGCAGGTGAAGGTGAGGGTGTAGGCGCCGGAGATGCCGGAGCCGCCGAGGAGGTAGGGGGACTCGCCGGCCTGGAGGGCCGCGGCGAGCCGTTCGGCCGTCTCGCGGTGGCCCGGGGTCATGCACAGGGTGGTGCCGTCGGCGAAGACGTAGACGTCGAGGGTGCCGAGGGGGCCCGGTCGCACGTCGGAGAGCTCGACCCGCTCGGCGGCCAGCTGTTCCAGGGTGGTCACGGTGCGCTCGTGGTCGCTGACGGCCGGGGACTGCACCGGGACGAAGTCCGGGTGCGAGGGGTGCCGGCGGCGGGCGGCGGCCAGCTCCGGCGAATCACCGGCGAACTCGTCGGCGTTGTCGGCGGTCGGCTCGGACACCGGCTCCAGACCCGCGAAGTCGCTCTGCCGGGGCAGGAACAGCTCGGTGTCGGGCAGGCCGAGCAGCGTCGGCGCGTCGGAGGCGTCACGGGCCTCCTGCGCGGCCCAGAAGGCACGCGCCTCGGCGAGCTCCCGCTCACGCTCCTCGGCGAGCGCCTCGGCCACCGCGGCGCGTATCTGCTCGGCGTCGGCATGGCTGCGGGCGTTCGGCAGCAGCGCGCGCATCGCGGCCGACTGGTTCTCCGCGAGCTGGGTCTGCAGCTCCGTGAGCTGACGGCGCAGCCTCAGCACGGTGCGCAGGACGGCGACGCCCACGGCGCCCGTGGCGACCGTGGTGAGCAGCAGGGCGATCGGCATGGCGCTCACTGACGTACTCCCAGGTTCAAAGTCGACCCCCGACTTCCTACATCAGCTTGAAGGGCGGACTAACCAGCTGTCAGTGCGTAACATCACGAAACGGACAGGACATTGATTCCGCTCCTTCGTCTCGTGACGCACTGACCCGCGCTGACCTGCGCCGATGTGTGCGGCCAGGGAGATAGGTCACATCCTGGGTGAGATTGGATCACAGAATGGCCCAGAACCCTGGGGTTTACTGGGTTCTGGGCCATTCCATGACGTAAAGTGCCCGATTCGCTACGGTCGGTGGGTCAGCTGAGGCGCTCGATGACCATCGCCATGCCCTGGCCGCCGCCGACGCACATCGTCTCCAGGCCGAACTGCTTGTCGTGCCACTGCAGGGAGTTGATGAGCGTGCCGGTGATGCGGGCGCCGGTCATGCCGAAGGGGTGGCCGACGGCGATGGCGCCGCCGTTGACGTTCAGCCGGTCGATGTCGATGCCGAGGTCCCGGTAGGAGGGGATCACCTGGGCGGCGAAGGCCTCGTTGATCTCGACCAGGTCGATGTCGTCGATGGTCAGGCCGGCCCGGCGCAGGGCCTGCTTGCTCGCCTCGACCGGGCCGAGGCCCATGATCTCGGGGGACAGACCCGAGACGCCGGTGGAGACGATGCGGGCGAGCGGGGTCAGGCCCAGCTCGCGGGCCTTGGTGTCGCTCATGATGACGACGGCGGCGGCGCCGTCGTTGAGCGGGCAGCAGTTGCCTGCGGTGACGAGCCCGTCCGGGCGGAAGACCGGCTTCAGGCCGGAGACGCCCTCCAGGGTGACGCCGGCGCGCGGGCCGTCGTCCTTGCTGACGACCGTGCCGTCGGGGAGCGTCACCGGGGTGATCTCGCGCTCCCAGAAGCCGTTCTTGATGGCCTGTTCGGCGAGGTTCTGCGAGCGCACGCCGAACTCGTCCATGTCCTGGCGGGTGACGCCCTTCCAGCGGGCGAGGTTCTCGGCGGTCTGGCCCATCGAGATGTACGCGTCGGGGATCAGGCCGTCCTCGCGCGGGTCGTGCCAGCCGGAGCCCTCGGACTCGGCCACGGCCGCGGTGCGCGCCTCGGCCTCGGCGAACAGCGGGTTGTGCGTGTCCGGCAGGCCGTCGGAGCTGCCCTTGACGAAGCGGGAGACCGTCTCGACGCCGGCCGAGATGAAGACGTCGCCCTCGCCGGCCTTGATGGCGTGCAGGGCCATGCGGGAGGTCTGCAGCGAGGAGGAGCAGTACCGGGTGACGGTGCAGCCGGGGAGGTGGTCCATGCCCATCTGCACGGCGACGATCCGGCCGAGGTTGTGGCCCTGCTCGCCGCCGGGCAGACCGCAGCCGAGCATCAGGTCGTCGATGTCCTTGGGGTCCAGCTCGGGGACCTTGGCGAGCGCCGCCTGGATGATCGTGGCGGTCAGGTCGTCGGGGCGCAGATCCTTGAGGGAACCCTTGCCGGCGCGGCCGATGGGGGAGCGGGCGGTCGAGACGATGACGGCTTCGGGCATCACGGCTCCATGGGACAGGGAATCGGGCAGGGCCGGTTGGGAAGTTACCGCTCCGTATGGGCCAGGTCACGGGTGTCGTGGTGTGACACTGACCGCAATTTACTAAGCGCTTGCTTGGGAGCCGGCCCGCCGACCGGGTCCCGGCTCCCATCCCAGGGACCGCTCAGACCGAGGGGCGCGCCGGCTCGGCCTCCGGCACCCGGCGCCTGCGCCTGCGCTTGAGCAGCGCCCACGGCCCGCGCGGTCCCGTCGGCATCGCGGCCGTGACCTCGGTACCGGCCTCCGACGCGGCCTCGGCGGCGGCACGGGCGACCGGCAGGAAGCCCTCGCGGCGCGACACGTCCGGCCGCTCCTCCTCCGCCGGCCACAGGCCCAGCGCCGCGCACACCGTGGGCAGCACGGCCATGGCCGCCGTGGCGTACCCCTCCGCCGAGGGGTGGTAGTTGTCGGGGCCGAACAGCTCCCGCGGGTTCGCCTCGAACTCGGGGCCCAGCAGGTCGCCCAGCGACACCGTGCGCCCGCCCTGCTCCACCGCCCCGATGGTCTGGGCCGCGGCCAGCTGCCGCGAGGCCCGCCGGGCCAGCCAGCGCAGCGGCTGCTGCACCGGCTCGATCGTGCCGAGGTCGGGGCAGGTGCCGACCACCACCTCCGCGCCGGCGGTGCGCAGCCGCCGTACCGCCGCCGACAGGTGCCGTACCGAACGGGTCGGCGGCAGCCGGTGCGTCACGTCGTTCGCCCCGATCATGATCACGCAGACGTCGGGGACCGGCCGGGCGGCGGACAGGACCAGGGCGACCTGGCGGTCCAGGTCGTCGGACTGGGCGCCCGGCAGCGCCACGTTCCGCAGCTCCACCGGGCGCTCCGCCACCGCCGCCAGGCCGGACGCGAGGAGCGCGCCCGGTGTCTGGCCCGAGCGGTGCACGCCCTGGCCAGCCGCCGTTGAGTCACCGAGCATGATCAGCCGCAGGGGCGGTTCGCCGGGGACGTCGTACGCGTGGCCGTACACGCCGTCGGCCACCGGCACCCGGCCGCCGGTGCCGTTGCCCACATGGCGGCGGGCCAGCCGCACCTCCGCCAGCAGCAGACCGACGGCGGCCGCGCCGACCAGCCCGACCCCGCCACCGCCGTACGCCGCTCCGGCCGCGATCCGCCGGGCCACTCGCGCCCTCGACATGCTCGTCATGCGTCGCCGCCACCTCCTTGTAGCCGTACATCCACTCCTTGCCCCGTACAGCCCGTGCCCCAATCTCAACGGGGAGTGAACGGCCACCCGCGCCACACCGCTGGCCTTAGGCTGGCGGCACCACTACGACCACATCTTTTGCAGCGACCGGAGACAACGGTGCAATTCCACGACTCGATGATCAGCCTCGTCGGCGACACCCCGCTGGTGCGGCTCAACAACGTGACCAAGGGCATCCAGGCGACCGTCCTGGCCAAGGTGGAGTACTTCAACCCGGGCGGTTCCGTGAAGGACCGCATCGCCCTGCGCATGATCGAGGCCGCCGAGGAGAGCGGGGAGCTGAAGCCGGGCGGCACCATCGTCGAGCCGACCAGCGGGAACACCGGCGTGGGCCTCGCCATCGTGGCCCAGCAGAAGGGGTACAAGTGCATCTTCGTGTGCCCCGACAAGGTGAGCACCGACAAGATCAACGTGCTGCGTGCCTACGGCGCCGAGGTCGTCGTCTGCCCGACCGCCGTGGACCCCGAGCACCCGGACTCGTACTACAACGTGTCCGACCGCCTGGTGCGTGAGACCCCGGGCGCCTGGAAGCCCGACCAGTACTCCAACCCGAACAACCCGCTGTCGCACTACCACTCCACCGGCCCGGAGCTGTGGGAGCAGACCGAGGGGAAGATCACCCACTTCGTGGCGGGTGTGGGCACCGGCGGCACCATCTCCGGCACCGGCCGCTACCTGAAGGACGCCAGCGAGGGCAGGGTGCAGGTCGTCGGCGCCGACCCCGAGGGCTCCGTCTACTCGGGCGGCTCCGGGCGCCCGTACCTGATCGAGGGCGTCGGTGAGGACTTCTGGCCGACCGCCTACGACCGCACCGTCGCGGACGAGATCGTGGCCGTGTCCGACAAGGACGCCTTCCAGATGACCCGCCGGCTGGCCAAGGAGGAGGGCCTGCTCGTCGGCGGCTCCTGCGGCATGGCCGTCGTCGCCGCGCTGCGCGTCGCCGAGCGCCTCGGCCCGGACGACGTCGTGGTCGTACTGCTGCCGGACAGCGGCCGCGGCTACCTCAGCAAGATCTTCAACGACGAGTGGATGGCCGACTACGGCTTCCTGGAGGACGAGGGCCCGAGCGCCCGCGTCGCCGACGTCCTGAACGACAAGGTCGGCGGCATCATCCCCTCCCTGGTGCACATGCACCCGGAGGAGACCGTGGGCCAGGCCATCGAGGTGCTGCGCGAGTACGGCGTCTCGCAGATGCCGGTCGTCAAGCCGGGCGCCGGTCACCCGGACGTGATGGCCGCCGAGGTCGTCGGCTCGGTCGTCGAACGCGAGCTGCTGGACGCCCTGTTCTCCAAGCGGGCCTCGCTCGACGACCCGCTGGAGAAGCACATGTCGGCCCCGCTGCCGCAGGTCGGCTCCGGTGAGCCGGTCGGCGACCTGATGTCGGTGCTGGGCGGCGCGGACGCGGCGATCGTCCTGGTCGAGGGCAAGCCGACCGGTGTGGTCAGCCGGCAGGACCTGCTGGCCTTCCTGGCCAAGGGCGGCGGCAAGTAGCCTTCCGCCGGGCGTGCCAACGGGCGGCGAACCTCCGGTGAACCGCCCGTGTCCCGGGCGAACTTGCGGTGGCCGGGGCCGACCGAGCCGTTCCGGAAGTGGTACGAGGGCGTCATGTGCGCGCAGCACCCGCTTAACACGGGTCCGGCACATTGGTGGGTGTCGGCAGCGCGGCGGGGGCGACTCCCAGGTGTTCAGCACCGGGGGAGGCTCACCGTCCGGCCGGCGGCGAACGGCGCCAAGGACCTCCGGAGCGGCTCCCGGACCTCCATGGACGCCACGGACGCGCAGCCCGGCCTGACCCGGCCCGCGTCCCTCGCGGGGACCGCCGTCGTCCCGCCCCCCGGCAACGGGGGTGCGGCGGTCCCCGCGCACATTCCTCTCGGGCGGCCCCGGATCACGGACCGCTCCCGGCGACGGACGCGGGTTCCGTCAGATGTCCCGGTCCGTGGCCTCGGACCGGTCCTCCCGGCGCCGGCCGGCGAAGACCTCCGGATTGGCGCGCACGGCCTGGGCCACGTTGACGCCGACGATGCCGAGCCAGGCGGCCACCACCCCGGTCATGCCCGCGAAGGCGCCGCCGATCGCGGACAGCGGGATCGCCAGCACCAGCGACACGACGGCGAACCCGAAGCGCTCGCCCCAGGAGTCGGCCTGCTTCGGCCGCCGGGTCCCGCGCGCCGCCGACATCTGCTGCTCGGCCAGGTGCCGCCGCACCCGCCGGTCCACCGTGCCGTCGATCCGCTGCTCGACCTTCTCCAGGAAGGACTCGACCAGCGCGGCGTCGTAGTCGTCGCCCAGGTCCCTGCGTGCCCGCACGGTGGCGTCGAGGTCCTTGCGCAGATCGGCGTCCTTCGGCAGGCCGACGTCCCGCGGGTCCAGTGTGTTCATGCGGTTCACCCTAGGGAGCGACCGGTCCCGCCGCACTGGGGTTAGCCCCCCTGTCGGGGGTGGCGGAGACCTCCGGGCTGTATGACGGTATGCAGCTGAAAGTTTTCTGAATAGGCTGGCCGTGTGAGTCCGAACCTCGGCGCTGTACTCTCCCGGGGCGTCGAGGACATCTGGAGGGGGAGTACGTCATGACCGTGACCGACAGCCCGGCGAACCGGTTGCAGGCGCTCTTCGAGGGCCACCGGCTCACGCCGACCCAGCGCCGCATTGCGCACAGCATGGTGCGCCGCGCCGGCGACGTGCCCTTCCTGTCCAGCGTGGAGCTGGCCGAACTGGCCGGGGTCAGCCAGCCGTCGGTGACCCGGTTCGCCGTCGCCCTGGGCTTCGACGGCTACCCCGCCCTGCGCAAGCACCTGCGCGAGGTCGTGCCCGCCGAACCGGCCCCCGAGGCGGGCGTCCACAACGAGTACCAGCTCGCCGTCGAGGCCGAGATCGAGAACCTCAGGCACCTCGCCGAGCTGCTCGCCGACCCGCGCCCGGTGCAGCAGGCCGGCCGGATCCTCGCCGCCTCCCGCCCGCTGCCCGTGCTCGGCCTGCGCGCCGCCGCCTCCCAGGCCTTCGGCTTCGCCTACTTCGCCGCCAAGGTCCACCCGGACGTCCGGCTGCTCCACGAGGGCGGCACGATGATCCACGACCGCATCGACGCGGCCGTCCGCGCGGGCGCCACCGCGCTGCTGTGCTTCGCGCTGCCCCGGCATCCCCGCGAGGTCGTCGACACCCTCGCCTACGCCAAGGACGCCGGCCTGACCGTCGTCACGGTCGCCGACTCCGCGTTCGCGCCGGTCGCCAAGCACTCCGACCTGCTGCTGCCCGCCGCCGTCGGCACCGGGCTCGCCTTCGACACCGCGTGCGCCCCGATGCTGCTGGGCCGGGTGCTGCTGGAGGCGGTCTGCGACGACCTGCCGGAGGCGCAGGCCCGCCTCGAGGAGTTCGACGCGAAGGCCGCCGCCCGGGGTCTCTTCGTCGAGTGAGCGCATGCTCTCAGACTCGTCTCAGGTTGCCCCGCTAAGGTCCCGACGCGAGACACGCGCTTTGTGGACACGTGACACGGGAGGCTGACGTGGCGCGCGGAGGACAGGGACTGGCCCGGGTGGCCGTCGTCGTACGGGCCGGGGCCGCACCCATGTGGTGGTTCGGAGTGGCCGCCGCGGCGATCGGTGCCGCACCGCCGGGAGTGACGGGACGCCGGATCGGGCTCCTGGCGGGGGCGGCGCTGTTCGTCGTCGGCGCCGCGGTCGTGGCGCTGGCCCGCCGGGGACGGTACGCGGCCCTCGCCCGCGGGGTGGACCGCGCGGGCAAGTACGACGTGCTGCAGGACCGTGCGGTGACCGTGCGCAACTGGCGCCGCGGACACCGCTGGTGGCTGCTGCTGGCCTGGGCCCTGGCGGTCGGCTCCGCCTTCGCGGTGCCGGTGGCGGGCGGTCTGCTGCTGGCCGGGTGCGGCACCGGGCTGCGGCTGAAGGCCGCCTGGCTCGGACGGCGCGAGCTGGCCGGGGAGACCCTGCTGTGGGTGCGCGTCGACTGGCTCGACGCGCGCGGCGGTCGTCCGGCGGGCAAGGCCGTGAAGGGACTGCGCGGTACGGGTGTCGCGGCCGGCGACGCGGCCCCGGGCGGGGCCCGCCGCCGTACCGCGGCCCTCGTCTGAACCGCGGTCCGTCAGACCTCCAGCTCCTCCTCGATCTTGCGCAGCTGGTGCCGGGCCATGGCCAGGTTGGCCCGGGACTGGTCCAGCACGAGGTAGAGGAACAGGCCGTTGCCGCCACGGCTCTTGAGCAGCCGGATGAGGTGGTACTGGTCCGAGAGGGTGATGAGGATGTCCTCGATGTCGCCCTTGAGGCCCAGCATCTCCATGGTGCGCATCTTGGCCCGGATCACGTCCGTGTTGCCGGCGGCGGCCACGTTCAGGTCGAAGCTCTTGCTGCCGCCCATCGTGCCCAGCGCCATACCGCTGGTGTAGTCGACGAGCGCGACGCCCGTGGCGCCCTCGACGGTGGTCAGCGCTTCCTTCAGGGCGGTTTCGGTGTTGGCCATGGTGGTCCCTCTCAACTTTCGGTCGTGGTGCGTGTGGTGGTGGTGCGCGGAGTGCGCGTGGTCCGAGTGCGTGTGGGTGTGGTTCCGGTGGCCGGGCGTGCGGCCCTCCGGGGTGAGGCGGCCGCCTCGGCGGCGTCGAGCAGTTCACCGATGCGGGCGCCGGCCCGGCGCCCCTCCAGGTGCAGCCGGCCGACGTTGACGCGGTCCTGGGCGAGCAGGGTCAGCACGGCGGTGCGGCCGGCCGCGTAGGTGGCGACGTAGCCGCGCTCGCCGCGCACCAGCAGCTCCCGGAAGCCGCCGTTGCCGGTGGCGTCGGCGACCCGTACGGCGACGCCGAGCGCCGCGGCGGTCAGCGCCGACAGGCCCTCCGGGTCGACGCCGGGGGTGTCGTGGGCGACGACGAGGCCGTCGACGCCGGCCGCCAGCGCCCCGGTGAGCTGCGGCACCCGGCTGCGCAGCCGGTGCAGCTCGTCCACGACGGTCTGAAGGTCCTCCTCGGACACCATCAGCTCTCTCCTCTCGGCGGGGCGGTGCCGTTCAAAGCGCCTCCAGTGCATCCCTGAGCCTCTTCAGCAGCGCGATGTCGGGGTCGGTGACCGGGAGTGGGGGCGGCGGCAGGACGGGTTCGCGCATCATGGGAGCCAGCGGCGCGATGTGGCCGGCCGCCGCGAGCCGGCGCACGTCGACCAGCGTGTGGAACGCTTGCCGGCCCAGGTTCCGGGCGATGTCGGTGGCCGTGCGGACGCCGTCCACACGGTCCAGGACCGCCCGCTGTCGGGGTGTGACCGGCGCGGTGGAGGCCGGGCGGCCCAGCGGATCCGCGCGGATCAGCGGTGCGCTGTCGGCGGCCGGGTCGGGCCAGAGCCGGTGCAGCTGCAGGCGGCGGCGCAGGGTCTCGCGTTCGAGCGCGACGACCGGGACCGAGGGCAGCGGGCCGGACCGCGGCGCGCTGTCGTAACGGAACCGGCCCGGGGTGCTGCTCGGCGCCAGGGCGAAGTAGCCGGCGTCGTACAGCACGTCCAGGTGGCACAGCTCCAGCGCGCCCGCCGGCAACAGCCCCGAGCTCAGCAGGAGTTCGGCCGCCTGGAGCGGTCCGGAGGTGGCGGAGGCGGCCTGCTGCCAGGCGGTGGTCGCGAGGGTGCCGTGGGCGGTCAGGAGCACGTCGAGACCGGGGGCGAGGGGGCTCTCGGCGTACACCACCCGGCCCGCGGCGAGGTAGAGCGTGCCGTGCTCGCGGACCAGGATGCCGGTGGCCCGCTCCTCGGCCAGCCGGGTCAGCATCGGGGACAGGGCGCGCGTGCCCGCCTTGTCCCGCACCGGCAGCGGCGGCGGCGTCCCGACCACGGTCATCCCAGCACCAGCCGGGCGGCCATCTCGCCGAGACGTATGCGGGCGAGCGCGAGATTGCCGTCCTCGCGGCCGAGCCACAGGTGCAGGAACACGCTGCTGTCGAAGGACGTGTCCACGAAGCGCAGCAGGTGGTAGCTGTCCCCGTTGCTGATGATCACGTCCTCCACCGGTGGGAGGTTCTCCCCGTGTGCCGCGAACGTGCCGTGCTCGGCCGCCATGCGGGCCAGTTCGGCGGCCTCGGCGGCGGTCGTCTCATGGTCGCCGCCGGGCGCGTCCCCGACCGTGCCGAGCGCCAGTCCGCTCATCCAGTCCACCAGTGCGGCTCCCCGGGCACCGGGCAGTCGCATCGCTTCCAGCAGGCACTCGTCGATTCCGGGCACCGTGGCTCCCCTCCCGCCTGGAACTCCGGCTGAGTGACTGCGACACTACGCATCGTGTGCGCGGGTGGTGAGCGGTTTGGCATTTTCCGGTGGAACATGCATCCGGGGTACTAGTGTTGGTCAACTGACGTGTGTTGCATGGCCGTTGATCCATTTGTTCGAGGAGTGATCCGGGTGTGTCAACGGCGTCCGGGCGCCCGGAGGGCGGTGAGCGTGGCCGCGTGCGCCCCTCCGGACTCCGCCACCACTTCGGCGATGCTCTGCGGCTCGCGCACGGTCGCGAAGGTCACGCTCCCGGCGCCGTCCGGCGCGAACCCGTAGATCCCGGGCCGGGCGAGCGAGTTGTAGGCGTAGTGGTGCGCGAAGTAGTACGCGCCCGTGTCCAGCGCCGCCGCGTAGTCGCCCTGCTCCAGCGGGGGCAGCGCGCGCCCCTCGGCGAGCAGGTCGCCCGAGAAGCAGGCCGGCCCGGCCACGTCCTGCACCACCTCGGGCCCCGGCTTGGGCCGCCCCTTGGCGTCGTAGGCGGCGATCCTGAGCGGCCACGCCCCCGGCGCGTACACCGTCCGCGTCGCCACCTGCACGCCCGCGTGCGTCACCGCGATCCGCCGCCCGCCCGCGCGCTTGGCGTACTCCACCCGGGCCACCACCGTGCCGTGCTTGGCCAGGAGCGACCGCCCGAACTCGGTCACCAGCCCGTACCGCCCGTCGCACAGCCCCGGCACCTTCTCGGCGAGCACGCGCGCGTACTGGGCGTAGGTCGGCGCCGTGGCCTCCGCGCCGAAGTTCACCGGCAGCCCGCCGCCGATGTCGAGGGTGTCGATCTGCCGCCGCCCGGCGCGCGCGTTGATCTCCTCCGCGAGCGCGTACGTCTCCGCCGCGCCCCGCGCCAGCAGCTCCAGCGGGATGCCCTGCGAGCCGGTGTGCGCGTGCAGCCGGGTCAGCCACGGCCGGTCCGCGTACGCCCGGACGACCCACTCCCGCGCCCCCTCGTCGCGCAGCGCCACCCCGAACTTCGAGGTCTCGGTCGCGGTGGAGGTCGCCCCGATGCTGCCGCCGCCGATCTGCGGGTTGACCCGGATGCCGAGCGGGGACCGGGTCGGCGCCGAGCGCACGAGCGCGTCGAGGCGGTCCAGCTCCTGCGGGTTGTCCGCGTTCACGGCGATGCCCAGCGCCAGCGCCTCGCGCAGCTCGGCCGGGGTCTTGGCGGGCGAGTCCAGCACCGTGTGCGACGGCGGCACCCCGGCCGCGCGCGCCAGCGCCAGCTCGCCCGGGCTCGCCACCTCGGCGCCGATGCCCTCCTCGTGCAGCAGCCGCAGCACCGGCACCAGCGGGGACGCCTTCACGGCGAACGCGTGCAGCACCGGCGTGCCCGGCGCCAGCACCGCGCCGAAGGCCGCGCGCAGGGCCGCCGCCGACTCCCGGATGCCGGTGACGTCGAGCAGGCCGACCACGGCGGCGTCCGGCCCCAGCAGCCGCTGCTCCACGGCGGCCCGCACCGCCTCGTCCCGCCGGGCGGCGCGCTCCCGGGCCTCGCTGTCGGTGTCGTGGTCCACCACGTCGTCCCTCCTGTCGGCCGTCAGGTGTTTCCAGCCAAACACCCCGGACACGCCGACGGGGCCGTCCCCATGTATTGACTAGTTCTATTCAGGAAGTCAGGATGTGAATAGACGTAGCAACAGCAGGAGGCAATCGATGTCGGGACCCCGCCCCGTACGAGCACCGCGCGGCACGGAACTCAGCGCACTGGGCTGGCAGCAGGAGGCCGCCCTGCGCATGCTGCAGAACAACCTCGACCCCGAGGTCGCCGAGCACCCCGACAAGCTGGTCGTCTACGGCGGCACCGGCAAGGCCGCCCGTGACTGGCGCTCCTTCGACGCGATGGTCCGCACCCTGAGGACCCTCAAGCAGGACGAGACCATGCTGGTCCAGTCCGGCCGCCCGGTCGGCGTCATGCAGACCCACGAGTGGGCCCCGCGCGTCCTCATCGCCAACTCCAACCTGGTCGGCGACTGGGCCAACTGGGAGGAGTTCCGCCGCCTGGAGGCCCTCGGCCTGACCATGTACGGCCAGATGACCGCCGGCTCCTGGATCTACATCGGCACCCAGGGCATCCTCCAGGGCACCTACGAGACCTTCGCCGCCGTCGCCGCGAAGAAGTTCGGCGGCACCCTGGCCGGCACCATCACCCTCACCGCCGGCCTCGGCGGCATGGGCGGCGCCCAGCCGCTCGCCGTGACCATGAACGACGGCGTCGCGATCTGCATCGACTGCGACCCGCGCGCCATCGAGCGCCGCATCGAGCACCGCTACCTCGACGTCAGGGCCGACTCCCTGGACCACGCGCTCCAGCTGGCCACCGAGGCCCGCGACCAGCGCCGTCCGCTGTCCATCGGCGTCCTCGGCAACGCGGCCGAGCTGGTCCCGCAGCTGCTCGCGATGAACGCCCCCATCGACATCGTCACCGACCAGACCTCCGCCCACGACCCGCTGGCCTACCTGCCGGTCGGCCTCGCCTTCGAGGACATGGCCGACGCCGCCGCGAAGGACCCGGCCGGGTTCACCACGCGGGCGCGCGAGTCCATGGCGAAGCACGTCGAGGCCATGGTCGGCTTCATGGACGCCGGGGCCGAGGTCTTCGACTACGGCAACTCCATTCGCGGCGAGGCCCAGCTCGCCGGGTACGACCGCGCGTTCGCCTTCCCCGGCTTCGTGCCCGCCTACATCCGGCCGCTGTTCTGCGAGGGCAAGGGCCCCTTCCGCTGGGCCGCGCTCTCCGGCGACCCGGCGGACATCGCCAAGACCGACAGGGCGCTCCTCGAACTCTTCCCCGAGAACGAGTCCCTCGCGCGCTGGATCAAGATGGCCGGCGAGCGCGTCCACTTCCAGGGCCTGCCCGCCCGCATCTGCTGGCTCGGCTACGGCGAGCGCGACAAGGCCGGCGAGCGCTTCAACGACATGGTGGCCTCCGGTGAGCTGGCCGCCCCGCTGGCCATCGGCCGCGACCACCTGGACTGCGGGTCGGTGGCCTCGCCGTACCGCGAGACCGAGGCCATGCTCGACGGCTCCGACGCGATCGCCGACTGGCCGCTGCTGAACGCCATGGTCAACGTGGCCTCCGGCGCGTCCTGGGTGTCCATCCACCACGGTGGCGGTGTGGGCATGGGCCGCTCCATCCACGCCGGGCAGGTGACGGTGGCCGACGGGACCAAGCTGGGCGGCGAGAAGATCCGCCGCGTGCTGACCAACGACCCCGGTATGGGTGTCATCCGGCACGTGGACGCCGGATACGACATCGCGGAGTCCGTCGCGGGCGAGCGGGGCGTGCGGGTGCCCATGCGTGAGGGTGACGAGGCGTGACCCAGGAAGCAGGCGGGCACGGCGGCAGCTCTCCGGTGGGGGCTGGTCCCTCGTCGCCGGGTGCGGGTCCGGCTGTGCCCACCCGTTCCGCCCTGCGGAACGACTGCCCACAGCCTGAGCGGGGCGACGGTCCACAGCCTGTGTCCGGCGGCGGTTCGCAGCCTGTGCGGGCTGTCGGGGGTGGCTCGTTTCACGAGATGTGGCGGGAGCTGCTGCCCATCGGCCGGCATGCCGAATCCGGGGGCTACCGGCGTTACGCCTGGACCGGGGCCGACGCGGAGTGCCGGGACTGGTTCAGGGAGCAGGCCGAGGGGCGGGGGCTCGGCTACGAGGTCGACCGGAACGGCAACCAGTGGGCCTGGCTCGGCGACCCCGCAGCCGGGGACGCCGTCGTCACCGGGTCGCACCTGGACTCCGTGCCGGACGGCGGCGCTTTCGACGGGCCCCTGGGAGTCGTGTCCTCCTTCGCCGCCCTGGACGAGCTGCGCGGGAGGGGGGCGCGGCTCACCAGGCCCCTGGCCATCGTCAACTTCGGTGACGAGGAGGGGGCCCGGTTCGGGCTGGCCTGCGTCGGATCGCGGCTGACCGCGGGGCAGCTGACCGTGGATCAGGCCCACCGGCTCACCGACGGCGAGGGGACCAGCCTTCCCCGGGCCATGGAGGCCGCCGGGTACGACCCCGAGGGCATCGGTCACGACCCGGAACGGCTGGGCCGGATCGGCGCCTTCGTGGAGCTGCACGTCGAACAGGGCCGCGCGCTGGACCTGTCCGGAGACCGGGTGGGCATCGCCAGCGCCATCTGGCCGCACGGGCGGTGGCGCTTCGACTTCCGGGGCGAGGCCAACCACGCCGGCACCACCCGGCTGGCCGACCGGCGCGACCCGATGCTGTCGTACGCCGAGACCGTGCTCGCCGCCCGCCGCGAGGCCGAACTCGCCGGTGCCGTCGCCACCTTCGGCAAGATCTCGGTCGAACCGAACGGCGTCAACGCGATCCCCTCGCTGGTGCGCGGCTGGCTCGACTCCCGTGCCGCCGACCAGGCCACCCTGGACACGGTGGTCGGCGGCATCGAGAAGGCGGCCCGGGAGTACGCCGACGCCCACGGCATCGACCTGGACGTCGTCCGGGAGTCCTTCACGCCCGTCGTGGAGTTCGACCACGCGCTGCGCGACGAACTCGCCCGCATCCTCGGCGCGGACCGCGAGCTGACGGTGCCCGTCCTCGGGACCGGCGCCGGACACGACGCCGGAATCCTCTCCGCGAGCATTCCGACCGCCATGCTGTTCGTGCGCAACCCCACCGGCGTCTCGCACTCCCCGGCCGAGTTCGCGGCCGAGGACGACTGCGTGGCCGGGGTGCACGCCCTCGCCGACGTACTGGAAGGACTGGCCTGCAGGTGACCAAGGCGACCTACTGGTTGGAGCACGCCTGGCTCGGCACCGCCGTCGAGCCGGGAGTCGCGGTCGAGGTCGCGGACGGCCGGATCGGCGCCGTCCGCACCGCCGTCCCCACCCCGCCGCCCGGCGCCGAGCCGCTGCGCGGCCTCACCCTGCCCGGCCTGGCGAACTCCCACAGCCACGCCTTCCACCGGGCGCTGCGCGGCACCGTCCAGGTCGGCTCCGGGACCTTCTGGACCTGGCGCGAGGTCATGTACTCGGTGGCCGACCGGCTCACCCCGGAGCGCTACCACGCCCTCGCCCGCGCGGTGTACGCCGAGATGGCGCTGGCCGGCATCACCTGTGTCGGCGAGTTCCACTACGTGCACCACGCCCCCGGCGGCGCCCCCTACGCCGACCCCAACGCCATGGGCGAGGCGCTGATCGAGGCCGCCGCCGAGGCGGGCATCCGGATCACCCTCCTCGACACCTGCTACCTCTCCGCCGGCTTCGGGGAGGCGCCCAACCACCACCAGCTGCGGTTCTCCGATGGCAACGCGGAGGCCTGGGCCGAACGCTGTGCAGTTCTCAAGGAGCGGGAACACGCGCGGATCGGGGCGGCGATCCACTCCGTACGGGCCGTGCCCGCCGGCCAGTTGGCGACCGTGGCCGGATGGGCCGAGGAGCGGCGGGCCCCGCTGCACGTGCACCTGTCGGAGCAGACCGCCGAGAACGAGGCCTGCCTCGCCGCGCACGGCCGCACGCCCACCCGGCTGCTCGCCGACCACGGCGTCCTCGGGCCGCGCACCACCGGTGTGCACAACACCCACCTCACCGACGAGGACATCGCGCTGCTCGGCGGCTCGGGCACCGGCACCTGCATGTGCCCGACGACCGAACGGGACCTGGCCGACGGCATCGGCCCCGCCGTCGCACTGCAGCGGGCAGGCTCCCCGCTCTCCCTCGGCTCCGACAGCCACGCCGTCATCGACCTGCTCGAAGAGGCGCGCGCGATGGAGCTGAACGAGCGGCTGCGCACCCGCACCCGAGGCCACTGGACGGCCGCGGCACTGCTGCGGGCCGCCACCGCCGACGGCCACGCGGCCCTCGGCTGGGACGAGGCCGGCACCATCCGGCCGGGCGCGCTCGCCGACCTGACGACGATCGCCCTGGACTCGGTCAGGACAGCGGGACCGCTGCCCCGGCTGGGCGCCGAGACGGCCGTATTCGCGGCGGGCGCGGCCGATGTGCGGCACACGGTCGTCGGCGGCCGGCAGGTCGTGCGCGACGGCGCGCACACGCTCGTACCCGACGTGCCGCAGGCGCTGTCGGCCGCCGTCGAAGCCCTCCGCGGCTGAACCCCAACGCCCCCGACGAGGACACCATGAGCAGCAGCACCGTCATCACCAACATCGCCACGCTGGTCACCAACGATCCCTCCTCCGGTGACGGCTCGCCCCTGGGTCTGATCCAGGACGCGGCCGTCGTCATCGACGGCGACCGCATCGCGTGGACCGGTGAATCCAGCAAAGCACCCGCCACTGACAACCGGGTCGACGCGGGCGGCCGGGCGGTGCTGCCGGGCTTCGTGGACTCCCACTCGCACCTGGTCTTCGCCGGTGACCGCACCCAGGAGTTCAACGCCCGCATGTCCGGCCGGTCCTACACGGCGGGCGGCATCCGCACCACCGTCGCGGCCACCCGGGCCGCGAGCGACGCGGAGCTGGAGGCGAACCTGACCCACTACCTGGCGGAGGCGCTGCGCCAGGGCACCACCACCTTCGAGACGAAGTCGGGCTACGGTCTCACCGTCGAGGACGAGTCCCGGGCGCTGCGCCTCGCGGCGAAGCACACCGACGAGGTGACCTACCTCGGCGCGCACATCGTCTCCCCCGACTACGCCGACGACCCGGCGGCCTATGTCGCCCTGGTCACCGGCGAGATGCTGGACGCCTGCGCGCCCCACGCCCGCTGGATCGACGTCTTCTGCGAGAAGGGCGCCTTCGACGGCGACCAGGCCCGCGCGATCCTCACGGCCGGCAAGGCGAAGGGCCTGCACCCCCGCGTCCACGCCAACCAGCTCTCCTACGGCCCCGGCGTCCAGCTGGCCGTCGAGCTGGACGCGGCGAGCGCCGACCACTGCACCCACCTCACGGACGCCGACGTCGACGCCCTGGCGGGCGGGAACACGGTCGCGACCCTGCTGCCCGGCGCCGAGTTCTCCACCCGTGCCGAGTGGCCGGACGCCCGCCGGCTCCTGGACGCGGGCGTCACCGTCGCCCTGTCCACGGACTGCAACCCGGGCTCGTCGTTCACCTCGTCCGTGCCGTTCTGCATCGCCCTCGCCGTCCGGGACATGCGGATGACCCCGGACGAGGCGGTCTGGTCGGCCACGGCCGGCGGCGCCGCCGCGCTGCGCCGCACCGACATCGGCCGCCTCACCCCGGGCGCCCGCGCCGACCTGACCCTGCTGGAGGCCCCCAGCCACGTCCACCTGGCCTACCGTCCCGGTGTGCCGCTGGTCAGCGGGGTGTGGCGCGCGGGCGTACGGGTCGTCTGAACGGAGGGACGGACGACCGGGGAGGCACACCGGTCACGGCGCACGGCCGGTCTCAGACCGCTGCCCCGGTGTCCGTGACCTCGGTTCCCGTGCCCGGGGGCTCCGGCTCCCGGGTCTTCCCGGCGGCTTGCCCGCGGTCCGCCACCGACCGCCCCCAGGCCGTGCCGGCGAGCACCAGGGCCGCGCCGAGCAGGCCGGGCCGGCCCGGCCGGTCGCCGGCGACGGCGATGCCGACCGCCGCGGCCCACACCGGCTCCGTGCCGAGCAGCAGGCTCACCCGGGACGGTGAGGTGCGCCGGACCGCCCACATCTGCACGAAGAACGCGAACAGGGTGCAGAACGCGGACAGGTACAGCAGTCCCAGCCAGTCCCCGGCGCCGAAGCCGGCCGCGGTCGCCCACGGCGAGGAACCGGTGCCCGGCACGGCCGTCAGCACGGCGAACACGGCGACGGCGCCGCCCAGTTGGACGGTGGTCAGCGACAGCGCGTCCGCGCCGCGCACCGACTCCATGCGGGACATGGCGAGGACGTGCACGGTACGGGCGACGGCGGCACCCAGCATCAGCAGGTCGCCGCCGGTGGGGGCGCTGAAGCCGGCGCCCTGGGTCAGCAGCGCCACGCCGAGCACCGAGAGGCCGGCCGCCGCCATGAAGGAGCCCGGCAGCGGGGTGCCGCGCAAGCGGCTCTCGGCGAGCGGGGTGAAGACCATGGTGAGGCTGATGATCAGCCCGGCGTTCGTCGCCGAGGTGTGCACCAGGCCGTACGTCTCCAGCAGGAAGATGCCGGCGAGGATCAGCCCCAGCAGCCCGGCGCCGCGCACCTGGACGGCGCTCAGCGACCGCAGCCGCCGCAGGCCCACGGCGGCCAGCACCGGCAGTGCCACGGCGAACCTCAGCACCAGCACGGCCACCACGGTCCGTTCCGTGGTGACGCCCTTGGCGGCCAGATAGCTGGAGCCCCACACCGCCGCGACCAGCAGCACGGGGAGATCGGCCGGCCGGCCGCTGCGGGCCGCGGTGACGGGCACGGGCACTCCTTCGAGGATCTGCGGACGCTGCACGCGGCGGCCGTCATCCGGCGACCGGTCACCGGGGGTGCGATCAGACTAGTCACCGGTCCCGTCGGACCCGTCGGCGTCGAGTTTCCCTCTCAGCGGGCCCCCGCGTGCCACCGTTGTTCGTGGCCGCCGGTCAAGGGCTCCAGGGACACCCCGTCGCCGCCGTCCGGTGTCACCGCCGTCTCGATGGCGATGTCGGGGCGGATCGTGCCGTCGGAGTCGACGGTGAAGCGGAGGTTCTCGCCGTTGCGGCCGTACACCGAGTCGCAGCCCCAGATGCCCACGCCCCGGTCGACCGAGCCCCGGCTGTCCAGGCAGAAGCCGTCGTCGGCCGCCGAGCGGAGCACGCCCAGATAGGTGTCGTAGCGCCAGCGCTGGGTGCGGGAGGACGAGCACGGCGCGGTGACGACGTCGTTGCCCTGCTCCAGGTCGCCGTCCCGGATGTCCAGGCAGCGCCCGTCGCCGAGGTTCACCACCTGCGCGGGGGAGGTGCCCGGGGGCGACGGCGGGGGCGTGGGGGAGGCGGTGTGCCGGGGAGAGGGGGAGGCGGTCGGGCTCTGGGACGAAGGCGTCGGCGTCGGCGAGGGGGACGTACGGGCCGGTGAGGGGGACGCCGAGGGGGAGGGCGTCACCGAGACCGTCGCGGTCACCGTCACCGGGGGCGGCTTGGGGGTCGCCGCCGTCGGCTGCTGGTCGGAGTCGTGCGCGGGGGTGAGCAGGAACACCAGGAGCGGGGTCAGGGCCACGCCGAGGGCCGCGGTGGCCAGGACGAGGCGGCGCCGGGGCGGCCCGTCAGGCGCCACCGCGGGGAGACGGGGCGCGGTGGGCTCGGCGCGGCCGAGATAGGCGGTCCCGTTCCACGGCAGCAGGCCCTCCGCCAGCGTCTGCCGGGGCGCGTCCCGCAGGGCCCGCAGGTCCTCGAAGGCGGCCGTGCAGTGCGGGCAGTGCGCCATGTGGGCGTCCAGGTCGGGGCTGTGGCGGGGTCCGTCCGGCCGTACCGCCTCCTCGATCAGCCGCCGGAAGTCGGCGCAGCGCGGGTCCTCGGACGCGGCCAGCCGGTGCCTGAGGCAGGCCCCGGCGAGGGCCTTGAGGGCCTGCGGGGTGCCGTAGGCCACGTCCGTGCCGCTGAGGCCGAGGAAGGCGGCGGTCCGCTCCTGCGGCTCCTCCTCCAGCACGCCGTACCAGATCAGGCCCTGGGTGCGGGACGGCAGCGACTGGAACGCCGGCAGCAGCGGCGGGGTGGGGCCGTCGGGCAGACCGGAGGCGTTCAGGACGAGCAGCAGACCGGGGTCGACGCCCGCGGAGCGCTCGTCGCGGGCCCAGCCGGTCGCCGTCCGCGCGGTGCGCAGCAGCAGCCCGTGGCGCAGCGGGACACCGGGCTCGACCCCGCGGGCCGTCTCGCGGGCGGCCGCGGTGACGGCCTCCGCCGCCAGCCGGCGCGCGGCGGACTCGCTCGCGGCGCACAGCCGGGCGTAGGCGAGCACCGCCGGGAGGTGCCGTCTGCGCAGTTCCTGCAGCGCGGGGTAGGCCGTCGGGGTGGGGGAGCGCAGCAGTTCGGTCAGCCGTGCGTCCGGCGCGTCCTCGTGGCCCCCGCTCGCCTCGGCCTCGTCGCCGTCCCCCTGAGTCATCCAGCAGCCTCCGTCCCGAGAAACAGCCGACCTACTGGTCGGTTCGGGGGCCCCATAGTGGTGGAGGGGAACGGCGCTGGAAAGAGGTTTCCGCCGGTAACAGCATAACGGTTGGGATGCCGGGTACCAGCCAACCGGTGCATTGGGGCGCCGAAGCGGCCCGGCGGTGTGGGCCGGGCCGCTTCAGGCGGACATCCGGAGGCTCGTCGCCCCAGGGGTCACTCCTCCACCGTCAGTCCCTTGCGCAGTCGCACCAGCGTGCGGGAGAGCAGCCGGGACACGTGCATCTGGGAGATGCCGAGTTCCTCACCGATCTCCGACTGGGTCATGTTCGCCACGAACCGCAGGGAGAGGATCTTCCGGTCGCGGGGCGGCAGCCCGGCGATCAGGGGCTTGAGGGACTCGATGTACTCGATGCCCTCGATCCCGTGGTCCTCGTACCCGATGCGGTCCGCGAGGGCGCCCTCGGTCTCGTCCTCCTCGGGCTGGGCGTCCAGCGAGGAGGCCGTGTAGGCGTTCGAGGCGGCCATGCCCTCGACGACCTCGTCGTTGGAGATGCCGAGCCGTTCGGCGAGTTCCGCGACGGTGGGCGCGCGGTCCAGCTTCTGCGCCAGCTCGTCGCCGGCCTTCGCCAGGTCCAGGCGCAGCTCCTGCAGCCGGCGCGGGACGCGCACGGACCAGGAGGTGTCGCGGAAGAACCGCTTGATCTCGCCGATGATGGTCGGCATCGCGAAGGTCGGGAACTCGACGCCGCGGGAGAGCTCGAAGCGGTCGATCGCCTTGATCAGGCCGATCGTGCCGACCTGGATGATGTCCTCCATCGGCTCGCTGCGGGAGCGGAAGCGCGAGGCGGCGAACTTGACGAGGGCGAGGTTCAGCTCGACGAGCGTGTTGCGGACGTACGAGTACTCGTGCGTCCCTTCCTCCAGTACCTGGAGGCGCTCGAAGAGGGTCTTGGACAGGGCCCGCGCGTCGACGGGACCGACCTCGTCGTACGGAGGGATCTCCGGGAGCCCCTCGACGGGGTCGAGGAGATCGATGGGATGATCCAGTTGTTCCGGTGGGGGTGTCGACGTCGCGGTCGGGGTATGCGAGGCGTCGAGCCGGGGTGACATGGGTGTCCTCCATCGTTCTCGGCATAAGGCTGCCGAAGCCAAAACGTGCACTGCGGTGTGCGGCGCCTCCGTGGCCGGCGTGTAGGTGTACGTGTCCCTACTAGCCCTACCGGCTTCCCCGAACCGATCGCAAGTGCGTTCTGTTCGTGTATGTCCAGTTATGTGAGTTTGTTCAGGTGTCGGAGTGCGCATGGAAGGCGTAATGTTCGAGGGCATCAGCAGCCACGACCTCGGGAGAGAGACGGCATGGACCACGGGACGGTCGGCAGCGCACAGTCGGGCCGGCTTCTGGTGGATGTGCGGGAAGAGGGCTCCAGCGCCGTTGTGACACCGGCCGGCGAACTCGATCACCACACCGCCGATCTGTTGCGCGAGCCCCTCGACGATCTTCTGGCCAAGGGCTTCTCGCGGCTCGTGGTGGACTGCTCGCGCCTGGAGTTCTGCGACTCCACGGGGCTGAACGTCCTGCTCGGGGCCCGCTTGAAGGCGGAAGCCGCCGGCGGCGGGGTCCACCTGGCGGGCATGCTGCCCGTCGTCGCGAGGGTGTTCGAGATCACAGGAGCCGAGGCGGTCTTCACCGTCCACGACTCCGTGGACGCGGCCCTGGCCCAGGAGGGCGGCGGCGCCGGCTGAGAGCCCCTGTGCCCGCCGCTCCCGGCCCCGCGGGCGCACCGGTGTGCCGGTGCCGCCCCGGGTGTCCCGCCGGTCGCGCGGAAGACGGGGGTGTTCCGGCGCCCCGGTCGGGCAGGAGTCATGCTGACGACCATCGGCCACCGCATCGCCGACCCGGTCCCGGACGGGACGGGGCCCCTGTGCGCGCGACGGCCCGGGACGGGCGGTGACCCTGCGCGACGGGGGCGCGTACGGACGGTGGACGGGATCCGGACGCCGGACGGACGAGGGCGGACGGGAGCGGAACGACGTGCGGGCGACGGGACGGATGTGCAGATGACGGGACGGACCACAGACGGACCGGCCGGTGCCGAACGGCGCCGGACCATTGAATCGTGAATCGGTGAATCGGTGAGGTGAAGCGCTGATGAGCACCACCCGGCCCTACTCGCCGGGCGACCGCGGCCCGGAGCCCAGCGGCGCTTCCGGGGCGTCCGAGGGGGATGCGCCGGCCGGCGCGACCACGGGGGCAGCCGCGCCGTCCGTGCCGTCGGAGTCCGGCGGCGGCACAGGTGCGGCCCGGGCCCGGCACGTCCGCAGACTCGAGCTGCAGGGCGAGAGCGGGGTCGTCCCGCTCGCCCGTGATTTCACCCGCCAGGCGCTGTACGCGTGGGGCTGGCTCCCCGCCGCGTCCGCGGACCAGCGGGCGGCGGCCGAGGACGTGCTGCTCGTCGTCTCCGAGCTGGTCACCAACGCCTGCCTGCACGCCGAGGGCCCCGACGAACTCGTCCTCGCCTGCGACAACAAGGTGATCCGGCTGGAGGTCTCCGACGGCGGCACCGGCCAGCCCGCCCCGCGTACCCCGCACCGCGCCGGCCGCCCGGGCGGCCACGGCATGTTCATCGTGCAACGGCTGTGCCTGGACTGGGGCGTGGTCCGCCCCGCGGGCCGTCCCGGCAAGACGGTGTGGGCGGAACTGGGTGCCCCGGCCTGACCGCAAGGCCGGTCACCCCGGCCCCCGCCTCCACTCCGACACCCCGTCACACACGCCGGATCGCCACAACTCCGGCGTGTGACGCGTCTTCCCTCCTCACGACCCCCGGCGTACCTTGGCGGCCGAATCTGATACGCCGTCAGGAATTCCGTCGGGAATGAATGGGGTGGACCGAACGTGTCGTACCCGAAACGAACCGCCGCGCTCGCGTCCGCCGCGGCCCTGGCCGGCTCGGCGGTACTGCTGGCCGCCCCGGCGGCCCACGCCGACGTCGCCGACGTCAACTACCGCTGCCAGACGCCGATCGGCGTCAAGAGCGCCGTCTCGCCGATCGACATCAAGGGCGTCAGGAGCGGCAGCGGCTACCGGGTCACCATGTCCTGGCAGAAGGGCGTCTCCTCCAGCCCGGTCGAGCTGGGCAAGGGCGCGATGACCCCGAGCGCCACCATCAGGCTGGGCGGCGCGGACAGCGGCACGCTCCCGGTGAGCGGCCCGCCCAACGCGGCGGCCATCCCGGCCAACACCCCCATCAAGATCAGTGACTTGAGCGGGACCTACACCCCGAAGAAGACCGGCAAGGTCACCTTCACGGCGGCCACGCTCGTCATCAAGGCACTCGGCACGACGACGACCTGCACGCCGACCAACAACCCCGGTCCGTCCCTGACGCTCGACGTGACGGCGGCCGGCGGATCCACCGGCGGCTCCTCCTCGTCGTCCTCGTCGTCGTCCTCTTCTTCCTCTTCCTCTTCCTCGTCGGGCGGCCAGCTGCCGCAGACCGGCCCCGACGACTCCGCCGTCGCCCTCGGCACGCTCGGCGGCACGGTGCTCCTAGCCGGGGCGGCGGGCGCCCTGTGGCTGACCCGGCGGGGCCAGGCCGCGCGCCGCTGACCCCACGGACCGCCCACCCGCCGCCCCGGAGGGGTGGGCACCCCCGTCGCGCCACACCTGCTGATGGAGCCGCCCATGCCGTCCGCCGCCCGGGTCCTCGGCCTGACCCTGCTGATGCTGCTGAGCGCCGCCCCGCGTACCGCCGCGCACCCGGGCGGGTGGTCCCTGGCACCCGGCGGAGCCCGCCCGTCGTTCTACGCCGAGGGCGCCCCCGGCTCGGTCCTCCAGGACACCGTGTCCGTCACCAACCCCGGCCGGACCCCCGTCACCGTCCGGCTGAGCGGCACCGGTGTGCCGGCGGTGTTCGCCCGGAGCGGCCTCACCGTCCCGGCCCGCACCCGCGCGGAGGTGCCCTTCACGCTGACCGTGCCGGCCGGGGCCGCGCCCGGCGACCGCTCCGGCGCGATCGTGGCGCGCGACGCCCGGGGGCGTACGGCGCGGGTCCCGGTACGGCTGCGCGTCGGCGGCCCGGCGCTGGCCGCGCTGACCGTCGAGCACCTCGCCGTGCACGCCGACCGCATCACGTACCAGCTGGTCAACCGCGGGACGACCGTGCTCGTACCGAGACTCGCGGTGCGCGCCGACGGTGTCTTCGGGCCGGTCCTGGACCGCGCCCCGCGCACCCTGCCGGTCCGTCTGGCGCCGGGGGCCCGGCGGACGCTGGACGAGCCGTGGCCGGACCGGCCGGTCCTGGACCGCGTCCGGGTGCGGCTGACGGTGACGGCGGCGGGCGGGGCACACGCCACGGCGGCCACCTCGGCCGCGTTCGTGCCGTGGGGCACGACGGCCGTCGTCGCCGGGGCGACGGCCGCGGCCGCCGCGCTCCTCGCGCGCCGCCGCGGATCCCGCAGGCCCCCGCCCGAGGGCGACGGACAGCCGTGCAGGGAAGCCGAGTTGACGGGAGCGGTGTCGTGAGGCGGATCGTGGTCCTGGCGGTCCTCGCGCTGCTCCTGCTGCCGCTCTCGGGCCCGGTGGCGGCGGCGGACGGACCCTCCGTGAAGCTGTCGGCGGCCCAGGCGGGCACCGGCGGCTCGGTCACCGCCAGCGGCACCGGCTGGCGGCCGGGCACCCTCCTGATGCTGCTGGTCTGCGGGCGGGCCACCCCCGCCCGGGGCGTCATCGGCGGCACCAACTCCTGCGCCAACGGCGACGGCCGGGCCGTGACCACCGACGCCCGGGGCGCCTTCTCGAAGCGGCTGCCGGTCGCCGAACCGCCCGTGCCCTGCCCCTGCGTGGTGCACGTGGCCACCGTCACCGGGGCGGGCGCCGAGGCGGACGCCGTCCTCCAGGTCGCCGGGCACCCCGTCGCCCCACTGCCCGCCGAACCCTCCGGCGGCCGGCTGTCGATCCTCTCCGACACCCGGCTGACCGGCTCCGGCTCCCTGCTCACCTGGTTCGGCGCCCCGCCGAGCCGCACCCTGGTCTTCACCGCCGGCAACCTCGGCACCAGCCCGGTCGAGGACCCGGTGTTCCAGGTCGGCACGGCGCACGGCGTCTTCGCCCCGCAGTGGGACGACCGCCAGTGGCACGGCACCCTGGGGCCCGGCAAGAAGGCGCAGATCGAGCTGCCGGTCGAACTGTCGGCCGGGGCGCACGGCGACTACACGGTGTCCCTGAAGTACGGCGGCCGGATCCTCGCCGAGCAGCCGTGGGGCGTGGGCCGCCCGTGGGGCGTGACCCTGTTCTGGATCCTGCTCGGCCTGGTCGTACCGGCCGCGCTGTTCCGCGCCGGGATGGCCGTGGTGGACCGGGTACGGCCGCGCCGCCCGGGCGGTGTCCGCCACCGGCGCCCGGCCCTGCCCCTGCCCCGGCTCCGTCCGGGCGGGGGAACCGCCGTCACCTCCCGGCTGCCGGTGCTCCGCTCCCGCGCCTCCGCGCCCCCGGCCCCCACGACCCCGGTCCTGCCGTGGTTCGCCCCGGACTCCGCTCCGGGCGACCCGGCCGGCCGGCTCTCCGCACCGCACGACGACAGCCCGACGAGTCCTACGACTCCCACCACGAAGGGACCCACGTGAGCATGCGAAGGAGAGGCACGGCGGTGGGCGCCGCGCTGGTGCTGAGCGGTGCGGGCGCCCTGCTGGGCCTGGCCGCGACGCCCGCGCAGGCGGCCACGGTGGCGTACGCCACGCACTGCGTGCCGCCCGCGGGCATCAGTCCGGTCGACGGCACCACGAAGGTCGAGATCACCGCGCCGGCCACCGCGAAGGTGGGCGACACCGTGGACGTCACATGGAAGTTCGTGCAGGCCGCGTCCAAGAACCCGGACATCATCGACCTGCCGGCCAACTCGGTGCAGCCCTCCGGCGTCCTGAAGGCGGCCGGCGCGCAGACCGCCGACATCGCCATGCAGGGCCCGCGGCAGAACCCCGCTATCCCCAAGGGCGGCGACATGGTGCTGTCCGACATGAAGGGCAGCCTGAAGCTGACGGCGGCCGGCGAGGTGACGCTGACCCCGGACGCGTACACCGTCAACGCGATGTCGACCGACACCAAGTGCGCCCCGAAGGAGACCGTGCAGAAGTCGGCGACGATCCAGGTGACGGGGAGCGGCGGCGGCACGCCCACCACGACCCCGACCCAGTCGACGACCCCCACGCAGTCGGCCACCCCGACCGGGTCGGCCACCCCCACGGGCAGCGCCGGTGCCACGGCGACCGGCGGCACCGGGCAGACCGACTTCACCGGCAAGGAGGTGCAGATCCCCTACGCCTGCAAGACCCCCATCGGCGACAAGAACGCCACCTCGCCGGTGCAGGTCGACGCCAGGAAGAACGGCGGGAGCTACGACCTCACCGTGCGGTTCAAGAAGTCGGTGATGGACAGTCCCGCCGACATCCCGGCGAACTCCGTGAAGCCGTCCATGGAGGTCGTGCTGGGCGGCGCCGACAAGGGCACGGTCCATGTGGAGGGGCCGACGAACGCCCAGCCCATCAAGTCCGGCGACCCGATCGCGATCCCCGACCTCACCGGCACCTACAAGCCCGGCGCGAGCGGCACCTCGACCCTGTCCCCGGGTGTCCTGACCGTGAAGGCGCTCGGTACGACCACCACGTGCACGCCCACCAGGACCGAGGTGTCCCTCACGCTGGACATCAGCGGGCAGCCGGGCGGCGCTTCGGGCGGTACGTCCACCTCCGGCGGCTCGGCCGGCGGCGGTAGCACCACCAGCGGCGGCTCCGGTGGCCTCGCGCAGACCGGCGCCGACGACCACGGCGCCCTGAAGGCCCTGGGCCTGGTCGCCGGCACGGCGATCCTCCTGGGCGGCGCCGTGTTCACGTTCATGCCACGGCGCAGGACGCGTTGAGCCGGTCCACGCGCAACGCACGGAGGGCCGTCGCATCCCGCGGGATGCGACGGCCCTCCGTCGGCCGGGTCCGAGCGACTAGTGGACGTCGCCCATCAGCTTGTTGACCTTGTTGCGGTACATCCACACCGCGACACCGGCGACCACGGCGAGCGCGGCCTCCAGGGCGACGAAGCCCATCTTGTCGAGGTTGATCCCGCCGACGGCCGGGTTCGACAGCAGAGCGGTGATCGAGTCGCCCGCGGTGACCGCGAGGAACCAGACGCCCATCATCTGCGAGGCGTACTTCTTCGGCGCCATCTTCGTGGTCACGGACAGACCCACCGGGGACAGCGTCAGCTCACCGACGGTCTGCACGAAGTAGATCGCGACCAGCCACATGGCCGCGGCCTTGTGACCGCCCTCGGCGATCGACAGCGGGGCGAGGAAGAGGAAGAAGGACGCACCGATCAGCACCAGACCGGCGGAGAACTTCACGATCGTGCTCGGCTCCTTGCCGCGCCGGTTCAGCCACAGCCACAGCCAGGCGAACACCGGCGCCAGGGCCATGATCATGACCGGGTTGACCGACTGGTACCAGGAGACCGGGAAGCCCCAGCCGAGGACCGAGTTCTTGGCGCTGCTGTCCGCGAACAGGGACATGGTCGAACCGCCCTGGTCGTAGATCATCCAGAAGACGGCGGCGGCGACGAAGAACCAGACGTACGCGGACACCTTCGAACGCTCGGCGTCGTCCAGGTCCTTGTCCCGGCGGATGCGCGCGATGACCAGGATCGGCACGATCAGGCCGATGAGGGTCAGCGGGATCAGCGCCCAGTTCAGGGTGAAGTGGCCGGAGAAGCCGACGACGCCGTAGAAGACCGCGGCGATGACGAGCCAGATCAGGCCCTTGCGCAGGGTGGCGGACTTCTCCTGGGCCGACAGCGGCGTGGGGACGACGTCGCTCTGCTCGCTCAGGTGACGGCTGCCGAGCAGGTACTGGGCCAGACCCAGCGCCATGCCGAGCGCGGCGAGCGCGAAGCCGAAGTGCCAGTTGACGTTCTCACCGACGGTGCCGATGACGAGCGGCGCGGCGAAGGCACCCAGGTTGATGCCGACGTAGAAGAGGGTGAAGCCACCGTCACGGCGCGGGTCGTCCGGACCCTTGTAGAGGTGGCCGACCATCGTGGAGATGTTGGCCTTGAGCAGACCGGAACCGATGGCGACGAGGCCCAGACCGACGAAGAAGCTCGCGGCGGCCGGCAGCGCCAGGCACAGGTGGCCCAGCATGATGATCAGACCCGCGACCGCGACCGTCTTGCGGGGGCCGAGGAAGCGGTCCGCGACCCAGCCGCCGGGCAGGGCGAGCAGGTACACGAGGGACACGTACACCGAGTAGATGGCGGTCGCCGTGCCCGCGCTCAGGTGCAGGCCGCCCGGGGCCACCAGGTACAGCGGGAGCAGGGCCCTCATGCCGTAGTAGGAGAACCTCTCCCACATCTCGGTCATGAAGAGAGTGGCCAGGCCGCGGGGGTGGCCGAAGAAGGTCTTCTCGGAGCCGGGGGTGCCCGGGCGGACCGAGTCCTTCGTCAGGCTGGACGCCATGGTCGTTCCTTGCTGGTCGGGACGCGCGGTGGAGCGTTGCGCCCGGTGGGGGTGTCGGCCGGCACCGGCGGGGTCGGTCGTCCGCCCCCAACGCCCGGGGGAGTCCGCCCCGGGTCACGGAGCGGTGGACGGCGACCACCGGGATCCACGCTCGGTGACGCGTCGGTGCGTCCGGAGCCCGGCCAGAGGTCATTCCTTTCAAGGCTGATCTTGATCAGCCCGCACACAAGAAGGACCCTCAGCGACAACTGCCCGCCAAAGGTCCCCAGGTGTACTACAGGCGTTCACGTCACTGTACGTCAGCACACTGCCGGATATGGAAGGACTTGAGACACGGATCACAGGTGTCGAAGGAACCGCGCAACGGAATTCGAAGGCCCTTCTACGATCGCATCCCCGGAGCGATGGTTCGTACCAGCGGCCGGGGTAGGTAAGAAACCCTGGAACCGATCACACCCCAGCACCGCACGTGGGCGGTCTACCATCACCTCATGACCCGTGTACTGCTCGCCGAGGACGACGCTTCCATCTCGGAGCCGCTGGCCCGCGCCCTGCGCCGGGAAGGGTACGAGGTCGAGGTGCGCGAGGACGGCCCCACCGCGCTCGACGCCGGAATGCAGGGCGGCGTCGATCTGGTCGTGCTCGACCTCGGCCTGCCCGGCATGGACGGCCTGGAGGTCGCCCGCCGGCTCCGCGCCGACGGCCACACCGTGCCGATCCTCATCCTGACCGCGCGGGCCGACGAGGTGGACACCGTCGTCGGCCTGGACGCGGGCGCCGACGACTACGTCACCAAGCCCTTCCGGCTCGCCGAACTGCTCGCCCGGGTGCGGGCCCTGCTCCGGCGCGGAGCCGCCGAGCCGCAGCAGCCGCCTGCCACGCACGGGGTGCGGATCGACGTCGAGTCGCACCGGGCCTGGATGGGCGACGAGGAACTCCAGCTCACCGCCAAGGAGTTCGACCTGCTGCGGGTGCTCGTGCGGGACGCCGGCCGGGTCGTCACCCGGGACCAGCTGATGCGCGAGGTCTGGGACACCACGTGGTGGTCGTCCACCAAGACCCTCGACATGCACATCTCCTGGCTGCGCAAGAAGCTGGGCGACGACGCGGCGAACCCGCGCTACATCGCCACCGTACGAGGCGTGGGCTTCCGCTTCGAGAAGAGCTGAGCCCCCTCCCGGGGCCAGCGGTCACGCCAGGTAACGGAACATGCGCCGACGTCTCATCCAGTCCACCCTCGCCGTCGTCCTCGTGGTGATCGCCGTCTTCGGCATCTCGCTGGTGATCGTCGAGACACGGACGATCAGCAACAGCGCCCAGGAGCGGGTCGAGTCCGAGGCGGTGCGGCTGGCCAGCATCGTGGACAGCCGGGTCCTGGCCGCGGAGAACGTCAACGCCGACGTGCTGCGCAATCCGGTCAGCAAGGAGCAGTACGCGGTCATCCGCATGCCCGGCCAGGCGCCGATAGAGATCGGCACCAGGCCGCAGGGCGACGTCATCCACGCCACCCAGCAGGGCGAGGAGGGCGAGACCGTCACCGTGCAGGAGCCGCGCTCCGCGGTGACCCGCGAGGTCGGCCGGACCCTGCTGATCATCGGTCTGGTGGCGCTGCTCGCGGTGGTCGCGGCCGTGCTCCTCGCGGTGCGGCAGGCCAACCGGCTCGCGTCCCCGCTGACCGACCTCGCCGAGACCGCCGAGCGGCTCGGCTCCGGCGACCCGCGCCCCCGGCACAAGCGCTACGGCGTCCCCGAGCTGGACCGGGTCGCCGACGTGCTGGACTCCTCCGCCGAGCGGATCGGGCGCATGCTGACCGCCGAGCGGCGCCTCGCCGCCGACGCCTCCCACCAGCTGCGCACCCCGCTGACCGCGCTGTCCATGCGGCTGGAGGAGATCACCCTGACCGATGACCCGGACATCGTGAAGGAGGAGGCGAACGTCGCGCTCACCCAGGTCGAGCGGCTCACCGACGTGGTGGAGCGACTGCTGACGAACTCGCGCGACCCGCGCACGGGCTCCGCCGTCACCTTCGACCTGGACGAGGTCATCCAGCAGCAGCTCGCCGAGTGGCGACCCGCCTACCGGAGCGCCGGCCGGGCCATCGTCAGCTCCGGCAAGCGGCATCTGCAGGCCGTCGGCACCCCGGGCGCGGTCGCCCAGGTGCTGGCCGCGCTGATCGAGAACTCGCTGATGCACGGCGGCGGGACCGTCGCCCTGCGCACCCGGGTCACCGGCAACCAGGCCGTGGTCGAGGTCACCGACGAGGGCCCCGGCGTCCCGGCCGACCTCGGCGCGCGGATCTTCGAGCGCACGATCAGCGGACGGAACTCCACGGGGATCGGCCTGGCCGTGGCGCGGGACCTCGCCGAGGCCGACGGCGGCCGCCTGGAGCTGCTCCAGGCCCAGCCGCCGGTCTTCGGACTGTTCCTCTCGCGCACACCCCCGGCCCGCAAGCCGGACGAGGACCACCCGATGGTGCGCTGAGACGGGTTACGGCACGCGCTGGGTGGGCCGGTCCTTGGGGGAGCCGGGCCTGCCCGACTCGGCCACCAGGATCGACTCGGCCTCCTGCGCCGGCAGCGCGCGGAACACCCAGGTGCGGTACGACCAGAACCGGAACAGGGTGGCGATGCCGATGCCGAGGAACTTGAAGACATTGCTCTGCAGTGGGCTGTCCCAGCCGAGACCGTAGGTGGCCAGGTACAGCACGCCGTTCTCGATCACCAGACCGATCGCGCTGAAGAACAGGAACAGGGTGAGTTCCTTGGTGCGGCCGCTCCGGTCGCGGTCCCGGTACGTCCAGTAACGGAATCCGACGTAGTTGAACGCGATCGCGACCACGGTCGCGATGATGCTGGCGCGGACCACCGGCAGGTCGGAGACGTGCCGGACCAGGTTGAACACACCGAGATTGACAAGAACGCCGGCGCCGCCGACGGCGCCGAACTTGGCCAACTCGCCCACGAGCCGTTGCAGCCCCGAGGAACGTCGTTCCATGGTGTTGCAGCTCCCGTCGGTAGGTTTCGTCAACCACGCCATGCTATCCAGGCGAATCGGCCGCCGCCTGTGGACCATGCCAGGACTGGGAAACAGGTCGGAAAGAGACCGGAAAGTGCCGGGTAAGAGTCCGGAAGAGGGACGCGATCCGGCGGCCCCGCCGTGGCCGATACGCTATAGGTGTGACGTTCCCGGTAGTCGGCATGGTCGGCGGGGGGCAGCTCGCGCGTATGACGCACGAAGCGGGCATCCCGTTGGGCATCAGGTTCAAGCTTCTCAGTGACACCCCTCAGGATTCCGCGGCGCAGGTCGTGAACGAAGTCGTCATCGGCGACTATCGCGATCTGGACACGCTGCGTGAGTTCGCGCGCGGTTGCGATGTGATCACCTTCGATCACGAACATGTACCCACAGAGCACCTCAGGGCCCTGGAGGCGGACGGCATCCCCGTGCGCCCGGGGCCGGACGCGCTGGTGCACGCCCAGGACAAGGGTGTGATGCGCGCGAGGCTCGACGCGATCGGCGTCCCGTGCCCACGGCACCGGATCGTCGCCGATCCGGAGGACGTGGTCCGGTTCGCGGCGGAAGGGGACGGCTTCCCGGTCGTCCTGAAGACCGTGCGCGGCGGCTACGACGGCAAGGGCGTGTGGGTCGTGGAGTCGGCCGAGGAGGCCGCCGACCCGTTCAGGGCGGGCGTGCCGGTCCTCGCCGAGGAGAAGGTCGACTACGTCCGCGAGCTGGCCGCCAACGTCGTGCGCTCCCCGCACGGCCAGGCCGTCGCCTACCCGGTGGTGGAGTCCCGCCAGGTGAACGGCGTCTGCGACACGGTGATCGCGCCCGCCCCCGAGCTGGACGAGGACCTCGCGCTGAGGGCCGAGGAGATGGCCCTGACCATCGCCAAGGAGCTGGGCGTCGTCGGCCACCTGGCCGTGGAGCTGTTCCAGACCCGCGACGGCCGCATCCTGGTCAACGAGCTGGCGATGCGCCCGCACAACTCCGGCCACTGGAGCCAGGACGGCGCGATCACCTCCCAGTTCGCCAACCACGTCCGCGCGGTCCTCGACCTCCCGCTCGGCGACCCGCGCCCGCGTGCCAGGTGGACCGTGATGGTCAACGTCCTCGGCGGCGACTACCCGGACATGTACTCCGCGTACCTGCACTGCATGGCCCGCGACCCCAAACTCAAGATCCACATGTACGGCAAGGACGTGAAGCCCGGCCGTAAGGTCGGACACGTCAACACCTACGGCGACGACCTGGACGACGTGCTGGAGCGCGCCCGTCACGCAGCCGGCTACCTGAGAGGCACGATCACCGAATGAGCCCTGTTGTAGGCATCGTCATGGGGTCGGACTCCGACTGGCCCGTCATGGAAGCCGCCGCCAAGGCCCTGGACGAGTTCGAGATCGCGTACGAGGTCGACGTCGTCTCCGCACACCGCATGCCCCGCGAGATGATCACGTACGGCGAGCAGGCCGCCGACCGTGGCCTGAAGGTGATCATCGCCGGCGCCGGCGGCGCGGCCCATCTGCCGGGCATGCTCGCCTCCGTCACCCCGCTGCCGGTCATCGGCGTGCCCGTGCCGCTGAAGTACCTCGACGGCATGGACTCCCTGCTGTCGATCGTGCAGATGCCGGCCGGCGTCCCGGTGGCCACCGTCTCCGTCGCCGGTGCCCGCAACGCCGGCCTCCTCGCGGCCCGCATGCTCGCCGCGCACGACGAGGACCTGCTGCACCGGATGCGCGAGTTCCAGCAGGAGCTCAACGACCAGGCCACCGAGAAGGGCAAGCGGCTGCGCACCAAGGTCGAGGGCGCGGGCAGCGGCTTCGGCTTCGGGAAGTGACCGCCGTGGCCCCCCTGGACGAGGCCCGCGAGCTGCTGCGCGAGTTCCCGGTCGTCGACGGCCACAACGACCTGCCCTGGGCGCTGCGCAAGAAGGCCGGCTACGACCTCGGCGCCCTCGACATCGCCGACGACCAGCACGCGAGCCTGCACACCGACCTGCCCCGGCTGCGCGAGGGCGGGGTCGGCGCGCAGTACTGGTCGGTGTACGTGCCCGCGGAGCAGCCCGAGCCGGTCGCCGCGACCCTGGAGCAGATCGACTGCGTCCGGCAGATGCTCGCCCGCTATCCCGCGGACCTGGCGCCCGCGCTGACGGCCGCGGACATGGAGGCGGCGCGCGCGGACGGCCGCATCGCCTCGCTGATGGGCGCCGAGGGCGGCCACTCCATCGCCAACTCGCTCGGCACCCTGCGCGGCCTGTACCGGCTCGGCGTGCGCTACATGACGCTGACCCACAACTCCAACGTGGACTGGGCGGACTCCGCGACCGACGAGCCGAGGGCCGGCGGCCTCACCGCCTTCGGCCGCGAGGTGGTCCGCGAGATGAACCGGCTCGGCATGCTGGTCGACCTCTCCCACGTCGCCGCCACCACCATGCGCGACGCGCTGGACGCCACCTCCGCGCCGGTGGTCTTCTCGCACTCCTCCGCCCGGGCGGTGTGCGACCACCCGCGCAACATCCCCGACGACGTCCTGGAGCGGCTGCCCGCCAACGGCGGCGTGGCCATGGTGACGTTCGTGCCGAAGTTCGTGCTCCAGGCGGCCGTGGACTGGACGGCCGCGGCCGACGAGAACCTGCGCGCCCACGGCCTGCACCACCTGGACACCGGTCCCGAGGCGATGAAGCTCCACCGCGCCTTCGAGGAGCGCAACCCGCGCCCGGTCGCCACGGTGTCGACGGTGGCGGACCACCTGGACCACATGCGCGAGGCCGCGGGCATCGACCACCTCGGCATCGGCGGCGACTACGACGGCACCGCGTTCACCCCGGACGGCCTGGACGACGTCTCCGGCTACCCGAACCTGCTCGCCGAGCTGCTGGACCGCGGCTGGTCCAGGGCCGACCTGGCCAAGCTCACCTGGCAGAACTCGGTACGGGTGCTGGGCGCGGCGGAGGACGTGGCCCGCGGCCTCCAGACCGGCCGCACCCCCTCCAACGCCACCATCGAGTCCCTCGACGGCTGACGCCCGGGGCGGTGCGGCCGGCCGCACCGCCCCGCACTCCCGGGCACCGGTCCCGGGCGCCGGGGACCCGGCCGCGAACTCCCGGCCGCCGTACCCCCGAACGCCGCACTCACCAGGAAGCCGTCCTCACCTCCGTGCGACGGTGGGCCTACGCCCCACCACGACGCAGCTCACGACGACGTACGGAGCACGCCATGGCCGACCTGCAGGACGACCTCCCCATCACGACCGAGGTCGGCGCGGACGAGGACCTGCCGGACGACCCCTTCGTCGGGGAGCCCTCCGGCGACGACCTGCGGCGGGCGCACGCCCTGCTGGCCGCCCACCCCGTCGCCGACGGCCACAGCGGCCTGCCCTGGGCCCTGCGCCGGCTCCCCTGCTACGACCTGGAGCTGGGGGAGGCGGCCCTCGACACGGATCTGCCCCGGCTGCGCGAGGGCCACGTCGGCGCGCTGTTCGGGTCGCTGCACCAGCCCGAGGGGCCCGGCGCCGGCCGCGTGGCGACGGCCACCCTGGAACAGCTGGACCTGGTGCGCTCGGCGGTCGAGGCGCACCCGGAGGGGCTGCGTCTGGTGCGCACCGCGGGCCAGCTCATCGACGCCCGCAACTGCGGCCGGGTCGCGGTGCTGCTCGGCCCGGCGCCCGGCGCCGCGCTCGACGACTCCCTCGCCCTGCTGCGCGTCCTGCACTCCCTCGGCCTGCGCGTGCTCACCCTCGCGGGCACGGCCTGGGCCGGCGAGGCGGGGCTGACCCGGTTCGGCGAGGAGGTCGTCCGGGAGATGAACCGGCTGGGCGTCCTCGCGGACGTGTCGGGCGCGTCCGAGGCCACCGTGGCGCGGACCGTGGCCCTGTCCAGGGCCCCCGTGCTCTGCACCCGCTCCGCCGCCCGCGCCCTGCGCCCGCACCCCGCCAATCTGCCCGACGACCTGCTCACCGCGCTCGGCGAGGCCAGGGGCCTGTGCATGGTGCCGCTGACCGCCGAGCAGGCGGGTCCCACCGTCCGGGACGTCGCCGACCACCTCGACCACGTACGCGACGTGGCCGGCCCCGACTGCGTGGGCCTGTCCGGCACCTACGACTCCGGCGCCGCCCACCCCCAGGACCTGGCCGACGCCTCCCGCTACCCCCACCTGATCGCAGAACTGCTCCGCCGCGGCTGGTCCCGGACCGAACTGACCCAGCTGACCTGGGGAAACGTGCAACGGGTGCTGCGCAGCGCGGAATTCACCGCCCGGGCCGCCCAGCATCGCCGGGAGGCGTCCACCGCGCGGATCGCGGACCTGGACGCCCCCCTGGGGCCTGTCTGACAATGCCCGTCTGCCGTCAGACAGGCCCTAGCCCCCCGGTGCCCCGGGCCGGGTTTCCTCACGGGTGTTCGATCCGGCACAGGCAGAACGGGTGTCCGGCGGGGTCGGCGTACACCTGGAAGTCCTTCTTCTCCCGGTCCTCCAGGTCCAGCGGCCGGGCGCCCAGCGCGAGCACCCGCTCGTGCGCCGCGTCGATCTCGGCCCAGCTCGAACCCGCGTCGAAGTCCAGGTGGAACTGCTGGCCGTTGCGGTCCGCGCGCGGCCACTCCGGCGGCACGTACCCCTCGGCGCGCTGGAAGCCCAGCCGCGGGCCGTCCGGGATCTGCAGCACCACCCAGTCGTCGTCCTCGGCCTGCGGGGTGCCCCCGCCCACCGCCGCGTAGAAGGCGGCCAGCGCCTCCGGGTCGGGACAGTCGAGCACGACGTTGCGGAAACGGGCGACGGACGCCATGGAGTCCTCCTTCGGTGGCTTCAGCAGGCGCAGAGACAGAACGGGTGCCCCGCCGGGTCGGCGTAGACACGGAAGGTGCGGTCGCGGTCCTCGGCGTCCAGCGGCCGGGCCCCCAGCTCCAGCACGCCCCGCTCGGCCGAGTCCAGGTCCTCCACCGCCAGGTCCAGATGGAACTGCTGCGAGGCGTCGGGAGCGGGCCACTTCGGGGGCACGAACCCGGGCGCCCGCTGGAAGGCGAGCCCCTGCCCGCCGGGGACCGCGAGCTCCACCCACTCCTGGTCGCCCTCCACCGTGCCGCCCAGCACACCGGCGTAGAAGCCGGCCAGCGCACGGGGATCGGGACAGTCCAGGACCACGGCACCTAGCTTGGCGAGAGCCATGACTACCTCCTCGTGTTACCCCTGAAGCCGGGTAACCAGTAACGGTTACCGCATGCTCCCCCATGGGGGGTAACCTCGCAATCGAATTGCGGAGGTACCTTGCGGACATGAGCGAGAGATCGGCCGCCCCCGGCGGCCTGGCCCTGATCGAGTCCCTGGTGAACACCCTGGACCTGGAGACGGGACACGACTCGCTCGACACGGCGGACACCCGGGCACGCCTCGGCGTCACCGAGGACGAGGTGGCGGACGCACGCGTCCTGCGCGAGTCCCTGCGGGCCGTGCTGCTCGCCCACGCCGGCCACCCGCCGCACCGCGCGGTCGCCCCGCTCGGCGCCCTGCTGTCCCGCGCCCCCCTGTACGTGACCTTCGCCGAGCACGACGGCGCAGCGGCCCTCACCCCGGCCGACGGGGAGCCGCTGCCCTCCCGGGTCGCCGCCGCCGTCGCCGAGGCGCTGATCGCGGGCACCTGGCCCCGGCTGAAGGCCTGCGCGGCCGACACCTGCCACTGGGCCTACTACGACCGCAGCCCCGCCGGCCGCGGCCGCTGGTGCTCGATGCAGGTGTGCGGGGCCCGCGCCAAGATGCGCCGCTACCGCGCCAGGGAGCGCTAGCGGGCGCGGACACGGGGAGTTCACCGGCCACGTATGTGTCCGATGGTGCAGAATGCGGGAAGACGCCGGTTCGGCCGACTGAGCCTCGGCCGAACCGGCGTCGCCACCGCGGGCCTTAGGCGGTCGGGCGGCCCATCGCCCGGTACGTCCAGCCGGCCCGCCGCCACAGCTCCGGGTCGAGGGCGTTGCGCCCGTCCAGCATCAGCCGGGCCGCCGTGACCTCGCCGAGCGCCGCGGGGTCCAGCTCGCGGAACTCCCGCCACTCGGTGAGGTGCAGCACGACGTCCGCGCCCCGGACCGCCTCCAGCGCCGAGTCGGCGTAGCCCAGCGTCGGGAAGACCCTGCGGGCGTTGTCCATGCCCTTCGGGTCGTACACGGTCACCTGGCCGCCCTGGAGGTGGATCTGGCCGGCCACGTTCAGCGCGGGCGAGTCGCGGACGTCGTCCGAGTCGGGCTTGAAGGTGGCACCGAGCACCGCGACCCGCTTGCCGAGGAACGAGCCGCCGCCGAGCGCCTCCCGGGTCATCTCCACCATCTGGCCGCGCCGGCGCATGTTGATGGAGTCGATCTCCCGGAGGAACGTCAGCGCCTGGTCCGCGCCCAGCTCGCCGGCCCGGGCCATGAACGCCCGGATGTCCTTGGGCAGGCAGCCGCCGCCGAAGCCGATGCCGGCGCGCAGGAACTTCCGCCCGATCCGGTCGTCGTACCCGATGGCCTCCGCCAGCCTGGCCACGTCACCGCCCCCGGCCTCGCACACCTCCGCCATCGCGTTGATGAAGGAGATCTTGGTCGCCAGGAAGGAGTTCGCGGCGGTCTTCACCAGCTCGGCGGTCGGAAAGTCGGTGACGACGAACGGGGTGCCCTCGCCGACCGGCGTCGCGTACACCTCGCGCAGCAGCTTCTCGGCCCGCTCGCTGCGCACGCCCGCCACGATCCGGTCCGGGTGCAGCGTGTCGTCGACGGCGAAGCCCTCGCGCAGGAACTCGGGGTTCCAGGCCAGCTCCGCGTCCGCGCCGGCCGGGGCGTGCTCGGCGAGGTAGGCGGCCAGCCGGTCGGCGGAGCCCACCGGGACCGTCGACTTGCCGACGACCAGGGCCGGGCCGTGCAGGTGCGGGGCGAGGGAGGCGATCGCGGAGTCGACGTACGACATGTCGCACGCGTACTCGCCGTGCTTCTGCGGGGTGTTCACGCACACGAAGTGCACATCGCCGAAGGCCCCGACCTCGGCCCAGTCCGTGGTGAAGCGCAGCCGGCCGGAGGACCCCTCGAAGCCCGGCACGTGCCGGCGCAGCAGTTCCTCGAGCCCCGGCTCGTACATCGGGGTCTCGCCGCGCTCCAGCATCGCGATCTTCTCGGGCACCACATCCAGGCCCAGCACCTCGAACCCCAGCTCGGCCATGGCCGCGGCGTGCGTGGCGCCGAGATAACCGGTGCCGATCACGGTGATCTTCAGGCTCATGGATGCGCTCCAGATAGGGGACTGTCTCGTGCGGTGCCTGAGCATAGTCGGGCCGCTCACCGGGCAACTTTCCCGCTGTCGCCAAGCTCACGTAGGCGGCTCAGGGGCGGGCCTCTAAAATTTGAGTTACTTAACGGTAATTAGCGTCAGTATCACTGCGTCTTTGGAGCGTGAGAGACCGTGGCCGGATCGGCTGACTTCGACCTGTACCGCCCGTCCGAGGAGCACGACATGCTCCGCGACGCCGTCCGTTCGCTGGTCGAGGCGAAGATCGCGCCCTATGCCGCGGCGGTGGACGAGGAGGCCCGCTTCCCGCAGGAGGCCCTCGACGCCCTCGTCGCCAACGACCTCGCCGCCGTGCACGTACCCGAGGAGTACGGCGGCGCCGGCGCCGACGCGCTCGCCACGGTCATCGTGATCGAGGAGGTGGCGCGCGCCTGTGTGTCCTCCTCCCTCATCCCGGCCGTGAACAAGCTGGGTTCGCTGCCGGTGATCATCTCGGGCGGCGAGGAGCTGAAGAAGAAGTACCTGACCCCGCTCGCCAGGGGCGAGGCGATGTTCTCGTACTGCCTCTCCGAGCCGGAGGCGGGCTCGGACGCGGCCGGCATGAAGACCAAGGCGGTCCGCGACGGCGACCACTGGATACTCAACGGCGTGAAGCGCTGGATCACCAACGCGGGTGTGTCCGAGTACTACACGGTGATGGCCGTGACCGACCCGGAGAAGCGCTCCAAGGGCATCTCCGCCTTCGTCGTCGAGAAGTCCGACCCGGGTGTCTCCTTCGGCGCCCCGGAGAAGAAGCTCGGCATCAAGGGCTCCCCGACCCGCGAGGTCTACTTCGACAACGTCCGCATCCCCGCCGACCGCATGATCGGCGAGGAGGGCACCGGCTTCGCCACGGCGATGAAGACCCTGGACCACACCCGCATCACCATCGCCGCCCAGGCCCTCGGTGTCGCGCAGGGCGCCCTCGACTACGCCAAGGGCTACGTCCAGGAGCGCAAGCAGTTCGGCAAGGCGATCGCCGACTTCCAGGGCATCCAGTTCATGCTCGCGGACATGTCGATGAAGATCTCGGCGGCGCGTGCGCTCACCTACCAGGCCGCGGCCGCCTCGGAGCGCGGCGACGCCGACCTCACCTACCTGGGTGCCGCCGCCAAGTGCTTCGCCTCGGACGTGGCGATGGAGGTCACCACCGACGCCGTCCAGCTCCTCGGCGGCTACGGCTACACCCGCGACTACCCGGTCGAGCGCATGATGCGCGACGCGAAGATCACCCAGATCTACGAGGGCACGAACCAGGTCCAGCGGATCGTCATGGCCCGCAACCTGCCGTAACCGGTCACGTTCCGGGATCTTCGGGAAGGCGCCCCGCGGGGCGCCTTCCGTGTGTTCGGGCGCGCCTTACGACCGGTCGGTCACATGCGGGCGGGGCCGGGGGGACGTAGGACGGAACCACACGGGGCCCGGCCGGGCCCCCGCCTCCCAGGAGGAGCCATGACCCAGTCCCAGATGATGCCTGCTCTCACCCAGCAGATGCAGGACTGCATCGAGGCCTGCATGAACTGCCACAGCATGTGCGAGGAGACCATGAGCTCCTGCATGCAGAAGGGCGGGCAGCAGCAGATGCAGGTCATGCGCGCGCTCATGGACTGCTCCGAGGCGACGCGCATGTGCTCCGACATGATGATGCGGCGCTCGCCCATGTCCGCCGAGATGTGCATGCTCTGCGCCAAGATCTGCGACATGTGCGCCGAGGCGTGTATGTCCATGCCCGACGACCAGCAGATGATGCGCTGCGCCGAGGCGTGTCGCCGCTGCGCGGAGACCTGTCGCGCCATGGCGGGCGCCGGCATGTGACCCAGGCTTCCCGGTACCGCCCAAGGGCACCCCTCGCGGGTGCCCTTGACCGTGCGCGTCCCGCCGCCGCGGGCCGGACGTCATGACGGACGGGTGTGGAGGGTATGTGCGTTCCGTGACCTTGCCGTGACCATCGTGTTCAGGCCATGATCTCCTCCAGTGATCGAGAACTCCGGGTGGCCGCGGGGGTGGTGACCGGCCGTCGGCTTCCGGAGGCGACCCAGTGGGGGACGAAATGAACCTGGCCGAGCGACTTTTCGCGCGGGCCGGCGTGGTGACCGGTGGCGTGGTGCTGTCGGTGGTGGCCGCCACCGGTGGCGCGCAGGCCTACGCGTACGACGGCAGCGCCCCGTCGTCGACCGGCTGCTCCAGCAGCGCGAGCACCGTCGAGTCCGCGACCGTCCGCAACGGCGCCGGTGCCGCCTTCGGCACGATCGAGCTGCGCTACAGCTCCACGTGCCGTACCGCCTGGGCCCGGTTCACCATGAACTTCACGCAGGACGCGTGCGGCAACGCGGCCGCCGGCACCGCCTGCCCCACCGCCGACGTGATCCGCAACAACGACGGCCGCGACTACGGCTGCACCATCCACCAGGGCCAGAGCAGCTGCTACACCCCCCAGGTCGACGACGCGGGCATGACCTCGTTCGCGCAGGGGTTCGTCGACGCGGCGAGCGGCCAGGCACACACCCGGACGTCGTCGTACTGACCACCCGTCCGCCGGCGTCGTACCGCTCGGCGTCCGTGACGCATCGGGGCCGCGGCTTTCCACAGCCGCGGCCCCCTCGTCGTCACCGGATCGGTCCCCGGCTCACCAGGTGAATCCTTTCTGCACGTCCATGCAGGCGCCCTTCTGATCGCCGGGGAGCACGGCGGCCGTGGTGGGCGCCTTCGTCGGCTGGGCGGGCGCCTTGTACGCGGTGCCGGTGCGCCAGTCGGAGCCCACGACCAGGGTGACGCCCGAAACGTCGGCCGACCTGCGCACCTGCTTCAGCGGGACTCCGAGCGCCTTGGCCACCGCCTGGGCGTCGCCCTCCAGGCCGGCGCCGGGATAGAGCACGACGGTCCGGGTCTCCGAGGCGGCCGTGGTGTCCGCCGCGGCCCGGGTGAACCCCTTGTCCTGCAGAAGCCGGGACAGGGCGAGCGCCCGCTGCTGCGCCGGGGGCCCGCCGTCCGCTGCGGTGCCGTTGCGCACCTGCACCGCGATCCCGTCGTCCGGGTGCGCGGGGGTCTTCGCCTGCTCCTCGGTCTTCTTCTTCACGCCGCGCCCGTCCAGCGGTGTGTCGTCGCGCACCATGGAGAGGAGCTGGTCGGCGTCCCCGGGCGCGGGCACCAGCCGGTTGTGGTCCTGCGACCACTGCACGGTCGGCAGCGTCGTCATCGTGATGCGCTTGGTGGGGACCTGCTTGAACTCCTCGGACAGGTCGTACAGCTTCTTGATCGTCCCCAGTCCCTCGTCGACCTTGAGGGCCTTGGTGGCGGTCTCGGCCAGGTCGCGCATTGCGCCGGGGTCGTCCAGCGTGGCCTTCTCGCGCAGCTGACGCACCATCGCGTTCATGTACATGTGCTGGGCGTGGGTACGGCCGAGGTCGGTGCCGTCCTCGAAGCCGTACCGGGTGCGCAGCCACTGCAGGGCCTGCTGCCCCTTGACGTACGTGGTGCCCTTCTTCAGCTTCAGGCCCGAGCCGTGGCCGTCGGAGGTGTGCGACCACACGTTCTGCCTGACGCAGACCGGGACACCGCCGATGGCGCTCGCCATCGAGACCACGCCGGAGAAGTCGACCATCATGAAGTGGTCGATGTGGATCCTGGTGAGGTGCTGCCAGGTGGCGACCGTGCAGCCGGGGCCCCCGCGGCCCAGCGAGTCGTTCGCCATGGCCAGGGTGGAGGCCTGGTACTTGTGGCCGGTGTGCGGGTCGGTGCACCGGGGGATCGGGATCATCGTGTCCCGGGGGAGGCTGATCACGGACATGTTGGTCCGGTCGGCCGAGACGTGCACCAGCATCTGCACGTCCCCCAGCGGCGGCCGGCCCACGTCCGCCTTGGACCCGCCGAGCCTGAGGTCCTCCGCGCTGTTCCGGCTGTCCGAACCGATCAGCAGGACGTTCAGCGGGGTCTGGCCGTCGGCGTTCGGGGTCGCCCTGGGCACGTCGGAGTCGCCCAGGTTGAGCTTGTCCTTCTCGATGTTGGCGTTGAGGTGTTCGTAGTAGAGGTAGCCCGCGCCGGCGGTGCCGAGTATCAGGATCGCCAGCGTCGCCGCCGACCAGCGCAGTATCCGGCGCCTGGGGCGCGGCGGTCCGGACTCCGCCTCGCGCCTCCTGCCCCCGCCGCGCCGGTGGCCGCCCCGCCCGCCCTCGGCCTCGCTCCCGCCGGACGCGCCCTGTCTGGGGCGGGGTACCGCCCCCTCGCCGCGCACGCTGCTACGCGCCATGCTCCTGACCCTCCCACCCCCCGGGCGGCACCACGGCCGTTCGTCGTGACGCGGTGCCGAGCCCCCACCGACCTCTGGTCACGTGCGCGACCTGTGGGCCGTTCGCACATGATCGCTCACAGTATCCGCCGCTCCGGCGCCGGGCGACGCCCGCGCCGAGCGGAAAGCGGGGCGGGGAAGGGCACTTGGCCCTTCCCCGCCCCGAAACGCTTCTCCCGGCCGCCTAGTTGCCGGTGACCGTCACCTTCTGGTCGTTGTTCAGCTCGTTCACCAGCGTCTTCACCTTGGACTTGTCCCACACCAGGTTGCCGCCGGTGGAGCCGGAGATGGGCATGTTCATCGACGTGCCCTCACCGCCGTTGACGCCCTTCATCGCCCAGAACATCGAGCCCAGGTCCCACAGGGACATGTCCTTGTCGACGATCAGGGAGTCCAGGCCCGCGCCCATGGTCGGGTAGAACCTGAAGGGGTTCAGGACGGTCGACGGGGTGGCCACCTGGTGGGCCAGCGCCGACAGGAACTTCTGCTGGTTCTTGGTGCGCTGCAGGTCGGACGCGGCGAACGCGTGCCGGGTACGGACGAAGGCGAGCGCCTGCTGGCCGTTCAGGGTCTGCTTGCCGGCCTTGAAGTCGGCGCCGGACCACTTGTCCTTGAAGCCCTTGTCGATGGTGATGTCGACACCGCCGACCGCGTCCACGATGTTCGCGAAGCCCTGGAAGCCGATCTCGACGTAGTGGTCGATGTGCAGCCCGGTGTTGTACTCGATCGTGCGGACCAGCAGGGTCGGGCCGTCCTCGGCGTAGGCCGCGTTCAGCTTCTCGTGCCGGCCGGTCGCCGGGTACGTCTTCCCGGAGGTCGATCCCTGGTACGACGGGATCTCCACGTCCGAGTCACGCGGCAGCGAGACCAGCGTGTCGCCGTTGTCGCCGACGTGCAGGATCATCATCGAGTCCGTGCGCTTGCCCTCGGCGGCGCCGGTGTGCAGCTTCTTCTCGTCCGCCTTGGTCATGCCCTCGCGGCTGTCCGAGCCGACGATCAGGTAGTTCGTGCCGGAGCCCGACTGCGGCCGGTCGATGACCTTCGACATGTCGACCTGGCGGCGCAGCTTGGAGTCGGCCCAGAAGTAGGTGGCGACCGAGGTGACGATCAGCACGGTCGCCAGCGTGATCACCGTCCACTTGATCCGCCGCCGCCAGTTCGGCCTGGGCCGCGGCGCGCGTCCGGGCTCGCCGCCCGGGCCGTGGCCGCCGGGGCCTCCGTAGACCTGGCCGGTGTTGTAGCCGCTGTCGTACTCGTCGTAGCCGCCGCCGTCCACGTACGTCGGCTGCTGCGGGACGCCGCCGGCGTACGGCGGCGCCGACGGCCCGGGGTCGCCGTACGCCGGGCGCTGCCCGGGCGTGCGCCGGACCTGACGCATCACGCGGGCGTTCTCCGGCTGCGCGCCGGCACTGCCGCGTCCGTAGCGGGGGCCGCGGTTGTCGTCGGAGAATCCCTCGGGCCAGTCATTCATGCGCCCCAGTGTGCAGGGCACTGGTGTGTGCCTTACAAGGGATGTCGGAAAATCAGGGCGCCCCTGTTGCGAAGCTGACACAAATTCCGCGAATGTCACCTCGGCATAAGGTGGAGGGCATGACAGACCAGGTCACGGACACGGAAGCAGATATGGAGCCGGACATTCCGGGTAAGCCCACATCCGCCTCGCGCACCACACTCAGCCACATCATGACCCACAACGACACCAACCTGCTGGGGACGGTGCACGGCGGGGTGATCATGAAGCTGGTGGACGATGCGGCGGGAGCGGTGGCCGGCCGGCACTCCGGCGGCCCCGCCGTGACCGCTTCCATGGACGAGATGGCGTTCCTGGAGCCGGTCCGCGTCGGCGACCTGGTCCATGTGAAGGCCCAGGTCAACTGGACCGGCCGGACCTCCATGGAGGTAGGCGTGCGAGTGCTGGCCGAGCGCTGGAACGAGTCGACCCCGCCCACCCAGGTCGGCTCCGCCTACCTGGTCTTCGCGGCCGTCGACGCCGACGGCAAGCCGCGCCGGGTGCCCCCGGTGATCCCGGAGACCGAACGCGACCGCCGCCGCTGCCAGGAGGCCCAGATCCGCCGCACCCACCGCCTGGCCCGCCGGCGCGCCATCCGCGAGCTGCGCGAGAGGCGCGCGGCACAGGGCTTCGAGGACTGACGGACCCGGGCGGGGACCGGCGGGCTCAGGCGCTGCCCGAGCACACCACCTCGTTGCCGCGCACCACGCTCTGCTCCGGACGCCCCGGGTCCTCGAAGTGCACCTTGCGCACCTGCCTGAAGTCGGACCCGGCGGTCACCTTCAGCAGCGGCCCCTGGCCCGGGACCGGGCGCAGCTCGCTGCCGGGCAGGGCCGCGGCCAGGGAGCGGGCGGAGCGGTCCCAGCGGGGGTCGAAGAAGATCACCGTGCGCCGTACGTCGTGCAGCGCGGCGGTCACCGGCCGGTGCGTGGCCGCGAAGCCGGCCGCCGCGAGTGCCGCGTCGACCCGCTTGGCCAGCCCCGCGACGCGTGTGCCGTTCGCCACCTGCACCCGGATCTGCCGGGGATCCGTCTCCACCGGCTGCGAGGCGGGCCCGCGGTGCGGGTGCGCCACGGTGAGCGGCTTGTCGTCGCGCAGCGACTGGAACAGCTGCGCCGACTTCACCGGGTCCCACTTCAGGGTCGATCCGATGCCCTTGACCGGGTAGTTCATCTGCGCGATCGGGACCGTGGTGAACTCCGAGGAGGAGGGCGAGAAGTTCCGCATCGCGCGGCCGAGGTCGAGCAGCTCGTCGGTGCCGAAGCCCTCGTCGGCGCGGACCGAGCCGAGCACCGCCCGGGTCACGTCCCGGAACCGCATCGGATTCAGCAGCACCCCCGAGGAGGTGGCCTTCTCGATCAGCGCTGCCAGGAACCGCTGCTGCCGCTTCATCCGGCCCAGGTCGCTCGCCCCGTCGAGGTGCCGGGAGCGCACGTACTGCAGCGCCTGCCCGCCCAGGAGGGTGTGGGTGCCGGGGGTGAGGTCCAGCCCGGTGTACGAGTCCTTCAGCGGTGTCGCCGTGCAGATCTGCACGCCGCCGAGGACGTCCACGGTCTTCATGAAGCTGGTGAAGTCGACCTCCAGGTAGTGGTCGATCTTCACGTGGGTCATGCTCTCGACCGTGCGCACGGTCAGCTGGGGGCCGCCCTCGGCGTAGGCCGCGTTCAGCCTGAGCGGGTGCGGGCCGGCCTGTCCGCGGGTGGTCCCGTCGGTCCGGGCGGGCGCCTCGGCGTAGGAGTCGCGCGGCAGGCTCACCACCGTGGCCCGGTCCCGGTCGTCCGAGATGTGCACGATCATCATCGTGTCCGTGCAGTGGCAGGGCTGGCCGCCCAGGTGGTAGGCGCGCCGCTGCCGCTCGGTGATCTTGTCCCGCCCGTCGGTGCCGACCAGCAGGAGGTTCATGCCGTGGCCGGCGCGCGGCCGGTTCTTCATGTCCCTGAACGCGTCGACCCTGGCGATGCCCGCGTCCAGGCTGGTGACGACCGCGTGCCCGATGCCCGCGGAGGCGAGCACCACGACGGACAGCGTGGTCACCGCCCGCATGGCCCAGCGCGGCCGACGTGGCGGCCGGGCGGACCTCACGGGCCGCTCGGGCGGCCGCGGCACCCGGCGTGGCGGCTGCGGGCTGCGCTGTGGACGAGCGGGGGACCGAGGCGGGCTGGGCAAAGGAGGACACCTCCGGACGAGGCCGTACGTGGGATCCGTGAGCACCGTAGGGCGATACGATCTCCATCCCGCGTCTCAGCCCCGGCGGCGCGCACCGGTGTCCCCCGTTCGCGGTAACGTGAGCGTCCTATGAACGCCAAGCCCGACGTGCGGCTCCCCGCTGTATCCGTGATCATGCCCGTCCTCGATGAGGAGCGGCATCTGCGCGGGGCCGTCCAAGCGATCCTCGCGCAGGAGTACGCCGGCGAGATGGAGGTCGTGATCGCCCTCGGTCCGTCCACGGACCGCACGGACGAGATCGCCGCCGAGCTGGTCCGCGAAGACCCGCGCGTGCACACCGTGCCCAACCCGACCGGCCGCACGCCCGCGGCGCTGAACGCGGCGATCAAGGCCTCCCGGCATCCGATCGTGGTCCGCGTCGACGGCCACGGCATCCTCTCGCCGAACTACATCGCGACCGCCGTCCGGCTCCTGGAGGAGACCGGCGCGCAGAACGTCGGCGGCCTGATGCACGCCGAGGGCGAGAACGACTGGGAGCACGCCGTCGCCGCCGCCATGACCTCGAAGATCGGCGTCGGCAACGCGGCCTTCCACACCGGCGGCGAGGCGGCCCCCGCCGAGACGGTCTACCTCGGCGTCTTCCGCCGCGAGGCCCTCGAACAGCAGGGCGGCTACAACGAGGAGTTCATCCGCGCCCAGGACTGGGAGCTGAACTTCCGCATCCGCGAGGCGGGCGGGCTGATCTGGTTCTCGCCGCAGCTGAAGGTGTCGTACCGGCCGAGGCCCTCCGTGCGGGCGCTGGCCAAGCAGTACAAGGACTACGGCCGCTGGCGGCACGTGGTCGCCCGCTACCACTCCGGCTCCATCAACCTGCGCTACCTGGCCCCGCCGACGGCGGTGTGCGCGATCGCGGCGGGCCTCGTGGTGGGCGCGGTCCTGACCCCGTGGGGCCTGGTGATACCCGGCGGCTACCTGGCCGCGATCGTCGCGGGCTCCGTCCCGGCCGGCAAGGGCCTGCCGCTGAAGGCCCGTCTGCAGATCCCCGTGGCGCTGGCCACCATGCACATGTCCTGGGGCTGGGGCTTCCTGACCAGCCCCAAGTCCCTGGCGAGGAAGGTCATCGCGTCACGGCGGCCGGCCGTCGTCGACGCCGGCCGAGTGTGACAAGGGGGCCCCTCCGGCGACGGAAGGGCCCCTTTCCCGTATCCGCCGCGCTCGCGCGGCCCCCTTTCGGCAGGCGCCCGGCTCCCCGACTCACTCAGCGTGAAAGGCTGTTGACGGTGCGTCGTGGTCATGCTCGAATCTGCACGCGCGCGTCTTTCGTCTCCGCGCCCGTGGCGGACGGTCGCAGGTGTGCTCGCGCACGACCAGAACCGAAAAGGGGGACCAAAATGCGCTCCAGCATGCGCCACCTCGCCCGGGCCGGTGTCGTGGCAGGCGGACTCGGCCTCGCGACGGTGGCGGCCACGGGCGTCTCCGGCGCCTGCGCCTACGACGGCGGCGACCCGCCGGCCACGGGCTGCGCCCGTGACGCGACCACGGTGGAGTCCGCGACCGTCGGGAACGCCCACGCCACCTTCGGCACCATCGAGCTGCGCTACAGCCTCGCGTGCCACACCGCCTGGGCGAGGCTCACCCTCGACCGCGCCCAGGGCGCGTGCGGCGACCCCGCCGCCGGCTACGGCTGCGCCCACGCCTACGTCGTGCGGAACGACGACGGCCGCGCCTACGGCTGCACCGTCACCCGGGGCCGCAAGCAGTGCTACACGCCGATGGTCCACGACAAGGGCACGACCTCCTTCGCCCAGGCCGGCCTGGACACGGCCGCGGGAGCGGCCACCCCCCGCACGGCCGCCCGCTGACCGGACCGGTGCCCGGCGACCGGCGGGGGGCCGCCGGCCCGGGGCCTGCCCAGTGGGCCGGTCACCACCGGTAGGGCTTGTAGACGTCCATGCACTGCGACTTGTCCGAGCCGTTGATGGCGTCGGAATTGCTGGGCAGATCGCCGGCCTTGGGGGCGGGCTGCTTGGGATAGGCCGTGCCCGTGCGCCAGTCGGCGCCGACGACGACCGTCACACCCGAGACGTCCGTCGACTTCTTCACGGCGCTCATCGGGATGCCGAGGGCCTTCGCCACGGCCTGCGCGTCGCCCTGGAGGTCCGCGCTCGGGTACCGCACGACCGTGGTGTCCGCGGACAGCGCCGACGAGGTGTCGGCCGTGGCCCTGCCGTAGCCCTTCTGCACCAGGGCCTCCCTGACCGTCGCGGCCCGGCCCCCGGTCGGGGCCTCGGCCGAGGTCCGGGTGGCGTTCTGCACCAGCACCCCGAGGCGGGCCGGATCGACCGAGGGCGTCTTGGCCGCGTCCTCCTTGTTCGCGGCCTGCTTCGCCTCGGACGCCGTGCCGTGCTTGTCGAACGGCACGTCGTCACGGAGCATCTGCCAGATCCTGTCGGCGTTCGCCGGGTCCGGAAGGCGGTGCGAGCTGTTCTGCGGGTCCGCGATGTTGGGCATCGTCACCGACGTGATCCGGTTCGTGGGCACCGACTTCAGTTCCATGCCGAGGTCGTACAGCTTCTTGACCGTGCCGATCTCCTCGGAGACCTTGAGGGACTTGGTGCCCGCCTCGGCGAGGTCCATCAGCCGGCCGGTGTCGGTGAAGATGTTCTGCTGCTTCAGCGTGCGGATCATCGAGTTGAGGTACATGTGCTGGGCGCGGGCGCGCAGCAGGTCGTCGCCCCAGGCGTGCCGGGTGCGCAGCCACTGCAGCGCCTGCACGCCCTGGACCTTCCTCGTCCCGGCCCTCATCTTCAGCCCGGAGCCGCCGGGTTGGGCCGGCGTCGGGTGGTCCCAGACGTTCTGGTTCACGCAGACCTCGACGCCGCCGATGGCGTCCGCCATCTTCACCACGCCCGCGAAGTCGATCATCATCCAGTGGTCGATGTAGACGTGGGTGAGGTTCTCCCAGGTGGCCAGCGTGCAGCCGGCGCCGCCCCGGGCCAGGCTGACGTTGATGATGTCGTTGGTCGGCGGGTACACCTTGCCGGTGTCGGGGTCCGTGCACTTGGGTATGTCGACCCGGGTGTCCCGCGGGATGCTCACCATGGCGGCGCTCTTGCGGTCCGCGGAGAGGTGGATGAGCATCTGCACGTCGGCCAGCGGCGGGTTGCCGCGGTTGTCCCTGCTGCCTCCGAGCTTCACGTCCTCGTCGGAGTTACGGCTGTCCGAGCCGATCAGCAGGATGTTCAAGGGCGTCTGACCGGCCGCGTTCGCCCGCGTCCTGAGCGCCTTGGAGTCGTCGCCGCTGCTGCGCTCGCCCTTTTGGATGTTGCCGTTCAGGTGCTGGTAGTACAGGTATCCGGCGCCCGCCGTACCCAGTATGACCACCGTGAGCACGGTCGCCGACCAGCGCAGTACGCGCCGTCTGCGTCGCCGCCGTTCGGTCTTCGGGCCGCCTCTGCGCCGCCCGCCGTGCCGGCCCGAGTCGTCCGACGCGTCCGAGGTCCGCGGCGGTGCCCCCGACATCGTGTCGTCCACCGCAGGAACCTCTCCTCGCACATCGCTCTGTGCCAACCTTCCTGCCCCTCCCCACCCTGGCGCCGGCCAACGGGTCCGTCCCGCGCCGAGTTAGACGCCCGACGGCCCCATTGGGTTACCTACGAGGCGCACTTCACCTTGTCCGCTGTGGAAGCGCCCGCATTATCCAGGTGACGGGTAAGAGGCTTCTGCGGGAAGCGCGGGGGTGGTTCGAGCCCTGCTCAGCTGGCGCACTTGACCTTGTCGGCCGTGGACCTGTCCACGTCCGGCGCCTTCGACGGAGCGGTGAGCGGCACACCCGCCCCCTTGAAGTCCGCGCCCAGCGTCAGTGTCATCGCGGGCAGACCCTGGGAGTTGGTCACGCTCTTGCCGGGCTTGAGCGCGGAGCCGGACAGGCCCATGAGATGGGCCAGCTCCCGGGCCTGGGCGCCCTGGTCGGGCGCGTACTCGAGCGTGGTCTCGCTCAGCGCCGCCGGCGCGTTGCCCGCGTTCTCCGACTTCAGCACGCCCACCTGGTTCTGCAGCCAGTCGAGGGTCTCCTGCGCACTCCCGGCCTGGGCACCGCCGTTGAGGACGCGCACCCGCACGTCGGAGGCCGCGGACCTGGTCCCCTTGAGGCGGGCGGCCTGCGCGTCCTTGGCCGCCTTCTGCTTCTTCTTCACGTCGGTGAAGGAGACGTCGCCGTTGATCGCGTCGAACACCTGCGGGGCCAGCGTCGGGTCGAGGATGACCGTCTTGTGGACGACACCGTCCGCCGGGTTGTCCTTCACCGGCGCGGTGAGGAAGGTGATGTTCTTCGGCGGCACCTTCTTCAGCTCCAGGCCCACGTCCTTGAGCGTGCTCACGGAGCCGATGCCGGTGTCGACGGTGAGGGCCTTGGTGGCGGCCTCGGCGAGGTCCACCAGCTTGGTCGGGCTGGTCAGGGTGTCGCTGGAGGACATCTTGCGCATCAGCGAGGCCATGAACTGCTGCTGCACCTTGATGCGGTCCAGGTCGCCGTGGTTGCCCCAGCTGTGCCGGGTCCGGACGAAGGCCAGGGCCTGCTCGCCCTCGATGGTGGAGGGTCCGGCGGGCAGGTTCAGGTGCGACTCCTTGTCGTTCACCGCGTGCGCGAGGCACACCTTGACGCCGCCGACCGCCGTCGTCAGCGTTTTCACCGCGTTGAAGTCGACCATCATGAAGTGGTCCGGCTGGATGCCGGTGATCTCCTTCACGGTGCGCATGGTGCAGCCCGGGTCGCGCCCGTCCTGCCCGAGGCTGGTGTTGAACCGCGCGTTCTCGGTGCCGGGGATGACCTTGGTGCTGCCGTCGGGCTGCTTCGTCGGGCAGTCCGGGACGTTCACGATCAGGTCGCGGGGGATGCTCAGCGCCGTCGCGTTGGTGCGGTCCTTCGACACGTGCAGCAGGATGTCGGTGTCGGCGTGGCCGACGCTGCCCTTGTCGCCGTAGCCCTCGTTGCCCTTGCCGGTGCGCTTGTCGGTGCCGATGATCAGCAGGTTGAAGGCCTCGTCCTTGCTGAAGCCCTTCTTGCCCGCGCTGCCGATGTCGGTCGTCGTGACGTTTCCCTCGAGGTGCTTGAGGTACAGGTAACCGGCGGTGCCGACGGCGACCAGCGCGAAGGCCGTACCGCCGGCCGTCCATGCCAGCACCTTCTTGGCCTTCGACTTCTTCTTCACCGGACGCCGGCCGCGGCGCCCCTGCGGCGCCTCCGGCTCGGGGGCCCGGCGCCGCCGCGGCTGCGGGACGTCACCGGTGCGCACCTGGCGCATCTCACGGGTGCCGCCGGGCGCCGCGTCCTCACGGGGGCGCGGCGCGGCGCCGTTGCCCCGGGAGCCCGAACGGCGCGGGCGCGGCACCCCTGATTGCTGAGCGGAAGGAGTCAGTCGCAGTTCGTATTCGCCCGTGCTCGGATTGAGCACCCACTGGTCTGCGGGGTCGATGTTGTCCGCCCGCCCACGGCCTTGCGCGTCCACGGTTGTCCGAATCCTCCGTCGGGGCCACGCGGCGCCTTCCCCCCTCAAAAGGCGCTCGGGTCTCGGTGAAACAGTGCACGACCCCAGGACGGACCACGCGGTCGTGCACCGGATCGCTCACACTATCCGCCCAGTTCAGCGTCAAGCGACGCCGGTGACAAATTCCACCTCCCTACAACTGGGCAATCCGCCTCATTTTCTGAACGGAAGTTCGCCGTCCCGGCGCTCGGACCGCCGAGGAGCGCGCCGGGGAAGCGCCGCTGACGCCCCGTCCGTTCGAAGACCGCTGCAGTGCCCGGCCGCGTACCGGGGATCCGAACGCCCTCCGGTATCCCGGCGGTTCGGATCGTGCACGCCGAACCGCCGAGCCGGAAGGCCTGGTTGAACGGCGGCGGCCCCCCGCCGGACGGCCGGCGGACGGTCGCCGGCTGCGGCGGCCCTAGCGCCGTACGGCGGTGACCCGCTCGCTCTCGATCCGCTTGGCGAGGGCCTCCTCGTCCAGCCGGTCCAGGTTCCGGCAGAGCACCACGGAACCGCCGGTGGCGAGCGGCGCGTACAACCCCGCGTTCAGGCCGTCCCAGGTGTCGTACGACAGCCCCGACAGCAGCCGGGACCCGGGCCCGGTCAGATCCAGCGACGGCGCCTCCGCCGCGGCCCGCTCGACGACCTCCGCCGCACTGAACTCCCGGCCGGCCACGATGAGCGCGGGCTCCTCCGCGTCCACCGGCGCGAACGGCGCGAACCGGTCGCCCTGGCCCGGCACCTCCACGGCGTAGTCCACGAATCCTTCCGGCGTCGCGGGGAACCGCCCGCCGAGCGGCCGCAGCGCGAGCGCGACCCGCTCGCCACGGCAGGCCCGCGCCGCCTGGAGCGCGTCCGGCCCGCTGACGACCACGTCGGCGGCGGCCGGGTCCCCGGCGACGTCGACGACCACGCCCACCGCCGAACAGGCCAGCAGCCACACGGCCGTCTGCCAGTGCGCGGGCAGCAGCAGCGCCACCCGGTCGCCGGGTCCGACGGACAGATCGCCCTGGAGGAGGTTCGCGGTCTTGGCCACCCAGTTGGCGAAGGTGGCCACGGACAGTTCGACGCGTTCGCCCGTGGCGTCGTCGTAGAAGGTCACCAGGGGACGGCCGGGGTCCGCGGCGAGCGCGGAAGCCAGCAGGTCGGCAGGGGTGCGATCGGTGGCGTTCACCCGGCACAGGGTACGCGCGGGCGGCCCCGCGCACGGGGTGGAGCGGACACTCCCGGCCCCGTCCGCCGGTGCCTCGCTCCCGGGCGCCCTCCGCCATCCGCAGTACCCACCGCTACCACGTCACGAGCAGGGACCGGTGGGACCCGCGTGGAATGACATATCTGACGCCGGGTGGTGGCAATCTCTACCCCAAGGGGAAGAACGTACGACTGAACGTGATCTCAGGTCATCGGGACGGGTTCGCCACCGAGTGCCCCGGCAAGGCGGCTCTGTGCCGGACTCGGTACGGCCCGTTCCGGCGCCGCCCACCACCAGGGGCGATGAGGCCGGGGGCGTGTTCAGCGCCGACGGGGGCGCGCCGAGTTCATGCCGACTTCACACCGATCTCACACCGATCTCGCGCGAAACCACGCTGTCTTCGAAGGCGCCGTCGTTACGGTCTGCATACACTGACCGGCCGAAACGAGTAGTAACGAACAGTTCGGCCGGTCCCGGCAGGAAGCAGAGACGACAGGTGACAGAAGCGATCCTCCTGGTCGGCGGCAAAGGCACCCGGCTGCGTCCGCTCACGGTGCACACTCCGAAGCCCATGGTCCGGGCCGCCGGGGTGCCGTTCCTCACCCACCAGCTGGCCAGAGCGAAAGCGGCGGGTGTCGAGCACATCGTGCTCGCGACCAGCTACCTGGCCGAGGTCTTCGAGCCGTACTTCGGTGACGGCTCCGCGCTGGGCCTCCACATCGAGTACGTCACCGAGGAGGAGCCCCTGGGCACCGGCGGAGCGATCCGCAACGTCGCCTCCCGCCTCCAGTCGGGCCCCGACGAGCCGGTGCTGATCTTCAACGGCGACATCCTGACGGGTCTGGACATCAGGGCCCTCGTCGACACCCACCGGTCGACCGGCGCGGACGTCTCCCTGCACCTGACGAAGGTGACCGACCCGCGCGCCTACGGCCTGGTCCCCACGGACGAGACCGGCCGCGTGCTGGCGTTCCTGGAGAAGCCCCAGACGCCCGAGGAGATCGTCACCGACCAGATCAACGCCGGTGCGTACGTCTTCCGCCGCTCGGTCATCGACGCGATCCCGATGGGCAGGCCGGTCTCCGTGGAGCGCGAGACGTTCCCGGAGCTGCTGTCGGCGGGCGCCCATCTGCAGGGCATGGTCGACTCCACCTACTGGCTGGACCTCGGCACCCCCGCCGCCTTCGTGCGCGGCTCGGCCGACCTGGTCCTCGGCCGCGCCCCCTCCCCGGCCGTCCCCGGCCGCTGCGGCGACCGCCTGATCCTGCCCACCGCCCAGGTCGCCCCGGACGCCAAGCTGACGGGCGGCACGGTGGTCGGCGAGGGCGCGTTCGTGGCCGAGGGTGCCCGGGTCTTCGGCTCGACCATCCTCCCCGGCGCCGTCATCGAACCCGGTGCCGTCATCACCGACTCCCTCATCGGCGCCCGTGCCCGCGTCGGCGAACGCTCCGTGCTCACCGGCACGGTCGTCGGCGACGGCGCGGTCGTGGGGCCCGACAACGAGCTGCTGGAGGGCGCGCGGGTGTGGTGCGACGCGCGGATCCCGGCGGGGGCGGTGCGGTTCTCCTCCGACCAGTAGCCGGGCGGGCCGGCTGGGGCGCCGTCCACGGTGGCTGCGCCCCCGGAACCCCCTGCCCGGGGGACGGATCCGCTTGATCGTCCGCTGTGGGTGCCGCGGGCGGGGCGACGCGCGCCGGTGAGGCGCTGGGCGCCTCACAGCAGCCCGATGTCCACCTTCGGCATCTTCGGGGCCCGCCGGGCGGGACCGTTCCCGCTCAGCAGGATCAGCCGGGCCGCCCGGTGCCGTTGCCCGGCGTACGGCTCCAGCAGGCGCAGCATCGCCGCGTCGTCGGCATGGCGGTCGCCCGCGAGGGCCCACCCCACGATCCCCGGCAGATGCAGGTCACCGACCGTCACCGCGTCGGCGGCCCCATGGCTGCGCTGCACCACCTCCGCCGACGTCCACGGCCCCACCCCCGGCACGACCTCCAGTCGCGCCTGGGCCTCGGCCGCCGGCATCCCCACCGCCTCCTCCAGCCGCGCGGCGACCCGTACGGCGCGCAGGATCGCCGAGGCGCGCTTGTCGTCGACCCCGGCCCGGTGCCACTCCCAGGAGGGGATCAGCGCCCAGGTGCGCGGTGCGGGCATCACGGACATCGGCCGCTCGCCCGCCCCCGCGGGCCCCGGCGCCGGTTCCCCGAACCGCCGGACGAGCAGCCGCCACGCCCGGTACGCCTCGTCGGTCGTAACCTTCTGCTCCAGCACCGACGGGATCAGGGACTCCAGCACCAGCCCGGTCCTGGTCAGCCGGAGTCCCGGCCGCCGGTGCCGTGCCAGCGCCACCACCCGGTGCCGGGGCACGAACGCCTCCGGGTCGTCGGCCGCGCCGAGCAGTTCGGGCAGCCGGTCGAGCAGCCACTGCGCACCGGGGCCCCACGCCTCGCCGAGCACCTCGCCGCCGTGCGCGCGCACCCGCAGCGTGCCCGGACCGGCGGGTGTGCGGGTGGCCCGCCACACGGAGCCGTCCGAGGTGGCCCGGAACGTCGGGTCGGCGGGCCCGCGCCGCAGCGGTCCGAGCACCAGTCCCAGATCGAGCGGCCCCTCGGGCACCCAGCGCCGCACCCGCGGCGGGACGGCGGCCTGACGCGGTATCGCGGTGGAACCCGCGGGTACGCCTGCATGGCCGCCGCGCACGGTCGTGCGCGTGGGGCGCTGAGCGAATCGTCCTGCCACGATCGAGTTCCTAGGGGAGCCGGTGCCGTCCTACGAGACTAGGCGGTGCCCATGGTGTCCGGGTCCTTTCACCGGACCTCGACGAACGCCCCCGCGTCCCGCTCGCCCCGGGGCTCCGGCCGCTCCGCCGGACACCCGATCGCGACCGCGCCCATCGGATCCCAGTCCGCGGGCAGCCCGAGCGTCTCGCGCACCACGTCCCGGCAGAACATCGTCGAGGACACCCAGGCCGAGCCCAGTTGCTCGCCGGCCAGCGCGACCAGGAAGTTCTGCACGCCCGCGCCCATCGCGACGACGAACATCTCCCGCTCCGCGGCGTCCCTCCGCGCGTCCCCGTAGTGGTGCGAGCCGTCCATGACGAGGCAGGGCACCACCAGGTAGGGGGCGTTGCGCAGGACGTCACCGCGGCGCACCCGCTTGGCGACGGACTCCTCGCTCCTGCCGTCCCGGCGCAGATCGGCGACCCACGCGTCCCGCATCGCGTCCAGCAGCCGGGTCCTGGACTCCGCGGACTCCAGCAGCACGAACCGCCACGGGGTGGTGTGGTGCGGTGCGGGCGCGGTCACGGCCGCGGCCACCGCCCGCCGTACCGCGCCGGGGTCCACGGGGGCGTCGGTGAAGGCCCGCACGGTGCGCCGCTGGGTCACGGCCTCCCGGACCGCCTCGGAGGTGCCGAGCCGGAACATGTCGCCCGCCGCCCCGCGCACCAGCGCGCGGGCGCCCGTGCCGCCGTCCGGGTCCAGCACCTGGGGGAGCCCGCGCACCACGGCGACCGGGCGGCCCGCAGCCTTGCCCTTGACCAGGTCGCCGGCGGCGGCCAGTTCGTCCGCCGTGGCCACGACGGTGGCGCTGAGCGGATTGCCGTACGCGTCCGTGCCACCGCGCAGGTCGTCCAGCACGTGCACGCCCGCGGCGCCGATCGCCACGTCGGTGAGCCCCGAGCGCCAGGGGCGCCCGAAGGTGTCGGTGATGACGACACCGACGTCGACCCCGAGGGCGTCGCGCAGGCCGGCGCGGATCGCGCGCGCGGACGCGTCCGGGTCCTCGGGCAGCAACAGCACGGTGCCGGCGGGGGTGTTGGAGGCGTCGACCCCGGCGGCGGCCATGACCAGGCCCTGCCGGTTCTCGACGATCCGCAGCGTGCCGCGGCGCGCCACCACGCGCACCGTCTCGGCGTCGATCGCGGCCTCTCGGTCGGTGGCCTGCACGATGCGGCCCTCGGCCTTCGAGACGATCTTGGAGGTGACGATCACCACGTCCCCGTCGGCCAGGGCGGGCTCGGCGGTGGCGATCAGCTTGGCGAGGTCGTCGCCCCGCTGCACCTCGGGAATGCCGGACAGGGCCCAGACCCGGTACTGCGGGCGCTCCTCGGTCACGCTCCCCGCACCTCCTCGGCGAGCGTCAGTGCCTCCCGGGCCATCTGCGCGGTCGCGTCCACGTCGGTCATCATCAGCGGTACGGCGCGGCAGCGGATGCCGTCGGCCTCGACCCGCTCGACCGCCCCCGCGTCCACGGTGTCCACCAGCCAGCCGTCCAGCAGGCCCGAGCCGTAGTGCTCGGCGACCGCGGCGGCCGTGGACTCGACGCCGACCGCGGCGAGGACCTTGTCGGCCATCCCGCGCACGGGCGCGTCGCCGACGATGGGGGAGAGGCCGACCACGGGTACGCCCGCGTCCGCGATCGCCTCCCGGATGCCGGGGACGGCGAGGATCGTGCCGATGGACACGACCGGGTTGGACGGCGGGAAGAGGATGACGTCGGCCGCGGCGATCGCCTCCAGGACGCCCGGCGCCGGCTTGGACTGCTCGGCGCCGACCGGCACGATCGCCTGGGCCGGTACGGAGGCGCGCAGCCTCACCCAGTACTCCTGGAAGTGGACGGCCCGGCGCTCGCCGTCCGTCTCCACCGCCACGTGCGTCTCGACCCGGTCGTCGGTCATCGGGATGAGCTTCACGCCCGGCTTCCAGCGGTCGCACAGCGCCTCGGTCACCGCGCTGAGCGGATAGCCGGCGCCGAGCATCTGCGTCCGCACGATGTGGGTGGCGAAGTCCCGGTCGCCGAGCCCGAACCACTCCGGCCCGACCCCGTAGGCCGCCAGCTCCTCCTTGAGGTGGAAGGTCTCGTCGGCCCGCCCCCAGCCCTGTTCCTCGTTGATGCCGCCGCCCAGCGTGTACATCACCGTGTCGAGGTCCGGGCAGACCTTCAGACCGAAGAGATGGATGTCGTCGCCGGTGTTGCCGATCACCGTGACGTCCGCGTCCGGCACGGCCCGCTTCAGACCACGCAGGAACCGGGCACCGCCGATGCCGCCTGCCAGAACCACAATGCGCATGGGCCCCAGTCTTGCAGGCTGGTACGACAACGCGTCAGGCGGTCGCGGCGCCGGCGGGGGCGGATCGAAGCGGACGGAAGCAGTCCGGGGCGGTACGGAGCAGTCGGGGCGTCAGGCGCGTACCGCGGGCGGCTCGGTGCGCGCCTCGCAGTGCGGGGAGGTGTGCATCGGCATCTCGGTGAGGCCCGGGTAGTACACGTGCAGGCTGACCGCGGGCTCCAGCGTGTCGTTGACGACCTCGTGCGCGTAGCCCGGCGCGAACGCCCGCTGCGTGCCGGGCGCCAGCGCGCGCGTGCCGCGCCGGGTGTGCTCGGTGAGGGTGCCCTCCAGGACGGTGAGCACACCGGAGGAGCGGCCGTGGTCGTGCCGCCCGCTGCCCTGCCCCGGCACCCAGGACAGCAGCCACACCTCGTAGCCGGGGCCGGTGCGCAGACGGTGGTACCAGCGGGTGGTGGCGTCGTAGCGGACGAGGTGCGCCCACTGGGAGCGGTCGGCGGCGATCTCGCGGGCGAGGCCCACGAACTCGGCGACGGTGGCCGGGTGCTCGCGGGGCGGCTGGAGCAGGTGCGGGACTTCGAGGATGTCGCCTGCGATCTGGAGGTCGTTGTCGCTGTTCATCGGGGTGCGGTGGTCCTCGGCGGGAGTGGGGGCCGGAGCTGGAGGTGGCGTGTCGGTCCGCCCGGGTCACGGGCGGGCGGGGTGCCCTGGGTGAGGGATCACGAAGGGGGAGACGCGACCGAGCCGGGATGGACTCGGGAACAGCCGGAGCGGGCTTGGCTCAACAGCTGGGACAGCAACAACAGCTACAGCGCGCGCGAGCGGCACCGTGGGACCCGGCGGGGCGGGTCGAGGTGGGTGCCAAGTTCGCGAACATGCCCACTAGGACATCGGTTCACACGCGCAGTGTCAACTCGGAGCCCGAAATGTGGGACATGTTTCACCTCATCCGGTTCATCTCTCAGATGAAAGGTTTGCTCACCGGGATGCCAGGACACATGGGGCACAACCGAGCGGTCAAACCTCGCGGAACGCGATCGAACGCCAGGGCGTCCTCCTCCGTACAGAGATCAGTACGGGTCCGGAACCCACAAGGGGTCTCGTCTGCGTGTCAGGGTTTATGGCGATTTGAACACTTTCCGCACGGGCTTGGTTCCGCAGAGTGAATAACGGGCCCAATAGCAGATCTCGGCTTGACTCGCCCGGAGCAGCACACTTGTAATTTCACTCGTGTCGTTCAGCCGAAATCGGTACGGCTACGCACGGGGACGTGAAAGACAGACGAGGGGCGCACATGACCGAGCTGGTGCAGCAACTGCTGGTCGACGACGCGGACGAGGAACTCGGCTGGCAGGAGCGCGCGCTGTGCGCCCAGACCGACCCCGAGTCCTTCTTCCCCGAGAAGGGCGGCTCCACCAGAGAGGCGAAGAAGGTCTGCCTCGCCTGCGAGGTCCGGTCCGAGTGCCTCGAGTACGCCCTCGCCAACGACGAGCGCTTCGGCATCTGGGGCGGACTGTCCGAGCGGGAGCGCCGCCGTCTCAAGAAGGCCGCCGTCTGATCACACGTACACACACAAACTGCACGAACGGCCCGTCGCGGGTGGGTTATCCACAGGCGGCGGGCCGTCGTCGTGGGCAGCCGATAGTGTGGTCGCTCGTCCGAGACGCCCCGCTGTCCCCTCGGCGCACGAGAAGGCACAGGCGTCCACCGCAGTCCATCGAACCGGGGCCCGTACCTCGATGTCCGTGCACAGCCATACGGCAGCCCAAGACGGCGCCGCCACACCTGAGTTCCCGCGTCATGTGGTGACCGCGGTCCTCGTCTCCCACGACGGCGCCCGCTGGCTGCCCGACGCGCTCGCCGGGCTGCTCGGCCAGGAGCGCCCCGTCCAGTACGCGGTGGCCGCCGACACGGGCAGCGCGGACGACTCCGCCCAGCTACTCACCGGCGCCCTCGGCGACGGCAACGTGCTGCACCTCGCCCGCCGCACCGGCTTCGGCCAGGCCGTCGAGGAGGCCGGGCGCACCGCCCCCGTCCTCACCCCGGACGACCTGCCGTACCTCCGGCGCCCCAGCGGCTGGGACCCCGTCACGCGCAGCTGGCGCGACGACGCCTACGACCTCCCCGAACTGCCGCACGGCGAGCCCGTCCAGTGGCTCTGGCTGCTGCACGACGACTGCGCCCCCGAGCCCGACGCGCTCGCCCAGCTGCTCCGGGTCGTCGAGAACGAGATCGAACTCGGCCGCGACGACGTCGCGATCGTCGGCCCCAAGCTGCGCGGCTGGTACGACCGCCGGCAGCTGCTGGAGGTCGGCGTCTCCATCGCCAACTCCGGGCGCCGCTGGACCGGCCTGGACCGCCGCGAACAGGACCAGGGCCAGCACGACCACGTCCGCACCGTGCTGTCCGTCTCCACCGCCGGCATGCTCGTCCGCCGCGACGTCTTCGAACAGCTCGGCGGCTTCGACCGCCGGCTGCCCCTGATGCGCGACGACGTCGACCTGTGCTGGCGCGCCCACAACGCCGGCCACCGCGTGCTGATCGTCCCCGACGCGGTCGTACGGCACGCCGAGGCCGCCTCCCGCGAGCGCCGCACCGTCGACTGCGCGGGCCGCACCACCGCCTCACCGCACAAGGTCGACAAGGCCGGCGCCGTCTACACCCTGCTCGCCAACACCCGTACCGGCGCCCTGCCGTGGGTGCTGCTCCGGCTCGTCCTCGGCACCGTCCTCAGGACCGTCGCCTACCTCGTCGGCAAGGTCCCCGGACAGGCTGTCGACGAGATCCGCGGTCTGCTGAGCACCCTGCTGCGGCCCGAGCGGATCATCGCCGCCCGGCGCCGCCGCGGCCGCCCGGGGATCGACAAGGGCGAACTGCGCCAGCTCCTGCCGCCGCCCGGCGCCACCGTCCGGGCCACCGCGGAGCAGTTCGCGGGCAACTTCACCGGCGGCTCCGACATCGACACCACGGCCGGCCGGCACGGCGGCGCCGTGGAGTCCGGGCCCGGCGGCGACGACGCCGACTTCCTCGAGGTCGAGCAGTTCGCCCGGCTCAAGCGGATCGCCCGCAGGCCGGGCCCGGTGCTCTTCCTCGCGCTCCTGGCCGTCTCCCTGGTCGCCTGCCGCGCCCTGCTCGGCAGCGGCGCACTCGCGGGCGGCGCCCTGCTGCCCGCCCCGGCCGACGCCGGCGAGCTGTGGTCCCGCTACACGGACGCGTGGCACGCGGTGGGCGCCGGCGGCACCCCGTCCGCACCGCCCTACCTCGCCATCGTGGCGAGCCTCGCCTCGCTCCTGTTCGGCTCCACCGGACTCGCGGTCACCGTCCTGCTCGTCGGCGCGGTGCCGCTCGCCGGCTTCACCGCCTACTTCGCTTCCCGGCCGCTCGTCACCTCCCGGCTGCTGCGCGCCTGGGCGGCGATCGCCTACGCCTTCCTGCCCGCCACCACCGGCGCGCTGGCCGGCGGCCGCGTCGGCACCGCCGTCCTCGCCGTGCTGCTGCCGCTCATCGCGCGTGCGGGCGTCGCCGCGAGCGGCCTCACCAGCCGCACCGGCGCCCGGGGCAGCTGGCGAGCCACCTGGGCGTATGCGCTCCTGCTGACCGTCGCCACCGCCTTCACGCCCGTCGTCTGGCCCGTCGCGCTGGTCCTCGGCCTCGGCGTGCTCGTCCTGCGCCGCTCCGACCTCGTGGCCCACGGCCTGCGCTTCCTGGTCCAGCTCGGCACCCCGCTGCTGGTCCTCGCGCCCTGGTCGCTGACCCTGCTCCCGACCGGCTTCTTCAAGGAAGCGGGCCTGGCGTACGGCACCTCGGCCGCCTCCGCGCCGGACCTGCTCGGCGCGAGCCCCGGCGGCCCCGGCACCCTGAACGGCCTGCTGCTCATCGGCATCGTGCTCGCCGCCCTCGCCGCGCTGCTGCGCTCCGAGCGGCAGCTGGGCATCCGCACCGCATGGGCCGTCGCCCTGGTGGGCCTCGTCCTCGCCGTGCTGTCCAACCGCTCCGCCTGGGCCGGACCGGCCACCCTCGTCTACGGCATCGCCCTGCTGGCGGCCGCCACCCTCGGCGCCGACGGCGCACGCGCGCGCGTGGCCGAGCAGAGCTTCGGCTGGCGCCAACCCGTCGCCGCGCTGATCGCCTTCGCCGCGGCCGCGGGCCCGCTGCTCGTCGCCGCCGGCTGGATGCTCCGCGGCGCCGACGGCCCGCTGGGGCGCCACGACCCGTCCCAGGTGCCCGCCTTCGTCGCCGAGGACTCCAGCACCGGCGACCGGGCCCGCACCCTCGTCCTCGACAGCGACTCCACCGCGCGCGTGCGCTACACCCTGGTCCGCGGCTCGGGCGCGCGCATGGGGGACGCCGAACTGACCGCCGCCGACGGCGAGAACGCACGGCTCGACAAGGTCGTCGCCAACCTCGTCGCCGGCTCCGGCGCCGACCAGGCCGACGAACTCGGCGGCTTCGCCGTGCGCTACGTCCTCGTCCACAAGGGCGCCCCGCGCGACATCACCCGCGTCCTCGACGCCACCCCCGGCCTGACCCGGCTCAGCCAGCAGGACGGCAGCGCCCTGTGGCGCGTCGACCAGGAGGTCTCCCGCGCCGCCATCGAGCCCGCCGGCGGCTCCGGCACCGCCCAGCCGGTCTCCGCCGGACCGGTCGAGATCCACACCACGGTCCCCTCCGGAGCGGACGGCCGCGTCCTGCGCCTCGCGGACAGCGCCGCCCCCGGCTGGACCGCCACCCTGGACGGCAAGCCCCTGACCCGCACCACCGTGGACGGCTGGGCCCAGGGCTTCCAGCTCCCCGCGTCCGGCGGCCGGCTCGACGTCACCTACGACGCCCCGATCACCCACACCGCCTGGCTGTGGGCGCAGGGCGCGCTCGCCGTCGTCCTGGTCGTCCTCGCCCTGCCCGGCCGCCGCCGCGACGTCGACGACGACCTCCCGGAGGAGGAGCCCCTGCCCGCCCAGGCCACCGCGGGCGAGGGCCGCCGCGCCCGCCGGCTGCGCGCCCAGGCCGAGGAGGAGGCCGCCGCCGAGGAGCAGCCGGACGTGCCCCCGGCGCCGGAGGAGACCCCGGCCGCGGTACCGCACCAGCAGTCCTACGACGAGTGGGACGCGGGCTCCTACGCGAACGCCCAGTACGCCGGTTACGACACCGACCCCTACCAGGCGGCGGGCTACGACCAGCAGGCGTACCAGGGCGACCCCTACCAGGCCGCCCAGTACGACCCGTACGCCTACGGGGGCACCGCCGACCAGATGCCCTACGACCCGGCGGCGTACCAGCAGCAGGCCTACGACCCGGCGTACGACCCGGCCCAGCAGGGCTACGACCCCGCCCAGCACCCCCACGGCACCGGCAGTGAGCGCCCCGACGGGAGCCAGCAGTGAACCGCACCACCCTGTCCCTGATCGCCGGCACGACCGCGCTGGCCGCCGTCACGGCGTTCGCCGCGCTCGACACCCCGTCCGCGTCCGGCGCCCCGGCCCCCAGGGCCGCCGCCCAGCTGCCCGTGGAGCGCACCAGCCTGCTGTGCCCGGCGCCGAGCATCTCGGACATCGCCGACACGTCGTACACGTCGTTCACACCGGTCACCAAGAGTGCCGCGAGCGGTGGCAAGGCCCAACTCCAGGCGGCCGCCGAGGACTCGGCGGACGGCGCCAGCGGTACCCCGCAGGGCAAGGGCACCAAGAAGAAGGCCGCCCGGCCGGTGCTCACCCCCAAGGAGCCGGGCACGCCGGTCACCGGCGACACCTCCGGTGCCGACGCGCCCGCGCTGATCGGCACCGCCGACGGCAAGTTCGCGCCCGGCTGGACCGTCCAGGAGACCACCGAGGTCGCCGCCGGCACCGGCCGCGGCCTCCAGGGCGTCAACTGCACGCCCGCGGACACCGAGTTCTGGTTCCCGGGCGCCAGCACGGCCACCGGCCGCACCGACTACGTGCACCTGACCAACCCCGACGACTCCGCCGCCGTCGTCGACATCGAGCTGTACGGCAAGAACGGCGCGATCAAGTCGCCGCTGGGGGAGGACCTCACGGTCAACCCGCACGCGAGCAAGCCGATCCTGCTGTCCACCCTCACCGACGCGCAGGAGAGCGACCTGACCGTGCACGTCAGCGTGCGCAGCGGGCGGGTCGGCGCGGCCGTGCAGGCGCTGGACGACAAGTCGGGCGGCGACTGGCTGGCGGCGTCCGCCGACCCGGCCGGCAGCATGGTGCTGCCCGGCATCCCCAAGGACGCCACCGACGTGAGTCTGATCGCCTTCACGCCCGGCGACGCGGACGCCGACCTCAAGATCCGTCTCGCCTCGCCCGACGGCCTCATCACCCCGGCGGGCAACGAGACCGTGCACGTCAAGTCCGGCATGACGACCGCGACCGACCTCGGCCCCGTGACCCGGGGCGAGGCCGGTTCCCTGGTGCTCACCCCCACCGACCAGACGGTTCCGGTCGTCGCCGCGCTGCGCGTGGTCCGGGGCAAGGGCGCCAACCAGGAGACGGCCTTCATCCCGGCCACCGCGCCGGTCGGCACGCGCGCGACGGTGGCCGACAACAGCGCCAAGGGCACGACCCTCGCGCTGACGGCCCCCACCGCCGCGGCCCAGGTCAAGGTCACCGCCTCGGCGGGAAGCGACGGCGGTACGACGGTGTCCAAGACCTACACGATCAAGTCCGGCACCACCCAGAACGTCGACGCCCCGGTCCCCTCGGGGGTGAAGGGCACGTACGCCCTGACCGTCGAGCCCCTCTCCGGCGGCCCCGTCTACGCCTCCCGCACCCTCGCGGCCACCGAAGGCGGCGTCCCCGGCTTCACCATCCAGACCCTCCCCAACGACAGGGGCCTGGTGGCGGTCCCGGAAGTGGACGAGGACCTGTCGATCCTCCAGTGACAGCGGCGCGGCGGCGGCACCACCCGGGCCGCCGCCGACGTCCTAGTCCTCCCCGTACCGGGGATCCACCGTCTCCGGGGTCAGCCCCAGCAGCTCGGCCACCTGCTCCACGACCACCTCGTGGACCAGCGCGGCCCGCTCGTCCCGCCCCTTCGTCCGGATCTCCACCGGCCGCCGGTACACGACCACCCGTGCCTGCCGCCCGTCACGCGCGGGGATGATCCCCCCGAGCGGCACGGCCTCGTCGGTCCACCCGGCCGGCTCACCCGGCGCCTCCAGCCGGGGCACCTCGAGCACGAGGAAATCGATGTCGGCCAGCTGCGGCCAGCGCCGCTCAAGTCGCTCCACGGAGTCCTGCACCAGGTCCGCGAACACCTCCGCACGGCTGGCCGCCAGCGGCACCTGCGGCGGTGCGATCGGCCCCCGCATGCCCCGTCCGTGACGATCACGGCGGCGGGGCCCGGGGCCGGCGGCACGGGGCGGTACACGGTTGTCCATCACCGGTGAAGCCTAGTCCCCGGGCGCCCCGCCCGCCCGACCCCACGCGCCGACCGGCCACCGGCGCCCCCATGTCGCAGGATGACCATTCCAGCCAAGGTCTGGCTCGTTTCCGTAACCCTCCAAGAGCGCCGAGCACAAGGCAATTGACGGTGTTTGTGCCGACTCATGACCGGAAGCAGTCCCGCCCAGGAGCCGGCGGGACCTCGTCCACGCAGGTCAGCAGAGCTTGTCCGAGGGGGCGTGTGGGGCGCCTCACAGCAAGACACGGTGGAGTGACCTGGGGGAGAGTCGTCGCGGCCCGCTCAAGAGTGCGGTACCGTCCAACATCGTGAGCCCTGTACGTCGCTGTTCGCGCACCGCCTGCGGCCGACCCGCCGTCGCGACGCTGACGTACGTCTACGCCGACTCGACCGCGGTCCTCGGCCCGCTCGCCACCTACGCCGAACCTCACTGCTACGACCTGTGCGCCGAGCACTCCGAGCGCCTCACCGCCCCGCGCGGCTGGGAGGTCGTCCGCCTCCTCGACGGCTCCGCCCCCGCACGGCCCAGCGGGGACGACCTGGAGGCGCTGGCCAACGCCGTGCGCGAGGCGGCCCGCCCCCAGCAGCGCGCTGCCGAGGCGGGCGGCGGCGGCCGTACGGCGGATCCCATGGAGGTGGCCCGCCGCGGCCATCTGCGGGTCCTGCGCTCCCCGGACAACTGAGCCACCCCGTCGGCCGAGCCACGCCCGCCGACCGCCTTCCCGGTCACGACTGAGCGTCCACCTGGTGTCCGCACACCTCGCCCTTACCCCGGACGGGTAGTTTGTGGGCACCCATAGGACTTTCAGGAGGGTTGGCCGTGACTGCTGATCTGTCGCAGATCGTGAAGGCGTACGACGTACGCGGAGTGGTTCCGGACCAGTGGGACGAGCCACTGGCCGAACTCTTCGGTGCCGCCTTCGCGGAGGTGACGGGTGCGGCGGCGATCGTCGTCGGCCACGACATGCGGCCCTCGTCCCCCGGTCTCACCCGCGCCTTCGCGCGCGGCGCGGCGGACCGCGGCGTGGACGTCACCGAGATCGGCCTGTGTTCCACGGACCAGCTGTACTACGCCTCGGGCGCGCTGAACCTGCCGGGCGCGATGTTCACCGCCTCCCACAACCCGGCCCAGTACAACGGCATCAAGCTGTGCCGCGCCGGCGCCGCCCCGGTCGGCCAGGACACCGGCCTGTCGCAGATCCGCGAACTGGTCGAGCAGTGGCTGGAGTCGGGCGCCCCCGAGCCCGCCGCCGAGCCGGGAACCCTCACCTCCCGCGAGACGCTGGCGGACTACGCGGCGCACCTGCGCTCCCTGGTCGACCTGACCGCCATCCGCCCCCTCAAGGTCGTCGTCGACGCCGGCAACGGCATGGGCGGCCACACGGTCCCCACCGTCTTCGACGGCCTGCCGCTGGCGCTCGTCCCGATGTACTTCGAACTGGACGGCACCTTCCCGAACCACGAGGCCAACCCGCTCGACCCGGCCAACCTCGTGGACCTGCAGAAGCGGGTCCCCGCGGAGGGCGCCGACCTCGGCATCGCCTTCGACGGCGACGCCGACCGCTGCTTCGTCGTGGACGAGAACGGCGACCCGGTCTCCCCGTCCGCGATCACCGCACTGGTCGCCGCGCGCGAACTGGCCCGCAACGGCGGGACCGGCACGATCATCCACAACCTGATCACCTCCCGCACGGTCCCCGAGGTCGTCCGGGAGAACGGCGGCACCCCGGTCCGCACCCGCGTCGGCCACTCCTTCATCAAGGCCGAGATGGCCCGCTCCGGCGCGATCTTCGGCGGCGAGCACTCCGCCCACTACTACTTCAAGGACTTCTGGAACGCCGACACGGGCATGCTGGCCGCCCTGCACGTCCTCGCCGCCCTCGGCGGCCAGGACGGCCCGCTGTCCGCCCTGGTCGACCAGTACGACCGCTACACGGGCTCCGGTGAGATCAACTCCACCGTCGCCGACCAGGCCGGCCGCCTCGCCGCGATCCGCGCCGCGTACGAGGGGCGCGCCGGCGTCACCCTGGACGAACTCGACGGACTCACCGTCGCCGCCGCCGACTGGTGGTTCAACGTCCGCCCCTCCAACACCGAGCCCCTGCTGCGCCTGAACGCCGAGGCGAAGGACGAGGCGACGATGGCCGAGGTCAGGGACGAGGCACTGGCGATCATCAGGGCCTGACACGCGGCCCCCCGGCCCGCGGTTGCGGCAGCCGGGACCGCGCGGCCCGGTGCCCAGGGGGCGAAAGGCTCCCCTGGGCGCCGCCCGCGGCCCGGCCCAGCCCGTTCACCAGCGGTACGCTGACCAGGCACGACCACAGACACGTACCCGCCCTCGAAGGGACATCCCATGCCGCTCGAAGCCGGCCTCCTGGAGATCCTCGCCTGCCCGGCCTGCCACGCTCCCCTCAAGGAGCAGGACACCGAGCTGATCTGCACCGGCCAGGACTGCGGCCTCGCCTACCCGGTCCGCGACGGCATCCCGGTCCTGCTCGTGGACGAGGCCCGCCGCCCCGCGTGACGCGGCCCGTCACCCCGTAGCGGCAGGGCGCCCGCGCCCCCGCGAAGGACCCCACCCCGCACAGCACCCCCGGCGATCGGAGGCTGCCGCCCATGCTGGACGAATCGCTGCTAGACACCCCGGAAGGCCTCGCCGAGGCCGACCGCCGAGGCCTGCTGCGCGGGGCCGCGGAGGCCGGCGCCCGCGTCCGTACCGCCGCCCGGCACGCCGTCGAGGCCGGCGTCGGCGAACTCAAGCCCGACGGCCGCCCGCGCGCCGTACTGATCGCAGGCCCCGGCGCCGCCGCCACCCACACCGCCGACCTCCTCGGCACACTGGCCGGCCCCGGCAGTCCGGTGGTCCGCCTGGCCCCCTCGGGCGTCGCCCCGGCCGCGGGAGCCCTGCGCTGGGAGCTGCCCGGCTGGGCCGGTTCCGTGGACCTGCTCCTGATCGCCACCCCGGACGGCACCGAACCCAGCCTCTCCCTCCTCGCCGACCAGGCCTACCGCCGCGGTGTCTCGGTGGTGGCCGTCGCTCCCGACGGCACCCCGCTGGCCGAGGCGGTCGCGGGCGCGCACGGGCTGCTCGTACCGATGGCGACGGCCCCCTACGACCAGGAGGAACCGCTCGCCGCGTCCTCCCCGGGCGTCTTCTGGGCCCTGCTGACCCCGCTGCTCGCCCTCCTGGACCGCATCGGCCTGCTCAACGCGCCGCCGGAGGCCCTGGAGAAGATCGCCGACCACCTGGACCAGGTCGCCGAGCGCTGCGGCCCCGCCATCGTGACCTACAGCAACCCGGCCAAGACGCTCGCCGCCGAACTCGCCGACGCCCTCCCCGTGGTGTGGACGGAAGGCAGCTCGGCGGGGCCCGCGGGCCGCCGGTTCGCCGCCGCCCTCGCCGAACTCGCCGGCCGCCCCGCCGTCGTAGCCGAGCTTCCCGAGGCGCTCGCCGCGCACAGCGCCCTGCTGGCCGGACCGCTCGCCGCCAGCGCCGACCCGGAGGACTTCTTCCGCGACCGCGTGGAGGAGCCGCCCGCGATGCACGCGCGCGTGGTGCTGCTGCGTGACCGCCCCCTCGGCGGCCTCACCGCCGCGCCCGCCGCCCGCGACCTGGCCCTCAGCCACGACACGCCGATCAGCGAGCTCGAACCGGAGGAGGGCGGCGAACTGGAGACCCTCGCGGAACTGATCGCCGTCACGGATTTCGCCGCCGTTTACCTGGCGCTCGCTTCCAGGGCCTGATCTGGCTACGGGCCGGATCCGCCGCGCCCACCACCGGCACGGCGCCCCCGGCACGGGCGCCGGCCGAGCCGCGTACACACGGAGACAGAGAACACATGGACCGCCTCGACAACACCATCCGCCCCTACGCCTGGGGTTCGCCCACCGCCATCCCGCACCTGCGCGGCGTCGAGCCGACCGGCGAACCCCAGGCGGAGATGTGGATGGGCGCCCACCCCGGCGCTCCCTCGCGCACCGCGCGCGGGACGCTCGTCGACGTCATCGACGCCGACCCGAAGGGCGAACTGGGCAGCGAGACGGTCGCGAAGTTCGGCCCGCGCCTGCCGTTCCTGCTGAAGGTCCTCGCCGCCGGCGCGCCCCTGTCCCTCCAGGTGCACCCCGACCTGGCGCAGGCCAAGGAGGGTTACGCCGACGAGGAGCAGCGCGGCATCCCCGTGGACGCCCCGTACCGCAACTACAAGGACGCCAACCACAAGCCCGAACTGATCTGCGCCCTCACCGAGTTCGACGGCTTGTGCGGCTTCCGCGCCCCGGACCAGGCCGCCGACCTGCTCGAAGGGCTCGGCGTCGACTCCCTCAAGCCGTACGTCGACCTGCTGCACGCCCACCCCGAGGACGCGGCCCTGCGCGAGGTCCTCACCGCGATCCTCGGCGCCGACCCCGAGGAGATGGCGCACACGGTCGCCGAGACCGCCGCCGCCTGTGACCGCCTCGGCGGCGACTACGCCCCCTACGCCGGCCTCGCCCACCACTACCCCGGCGACCCCGGCGTGATCGCGGCCATGCTCCTCAACCACGTTCGTTTGCAGCCCGGCGAGGCCCTGTTCCTCGGCGCCGGCATCCCGCACGCCTACATCAGCGGCCTCGGCGTCGAGATCATGGCCAACTCCGACAACGTCCTGCGCTGCGGCCTGACCCCCAAGCACGTCGACGTCCCCGAACTCCTGCGCGTGGTCCGCTTCGAGGCGGGCGACCCGGGCGTGCTGCGCCCCGAGGCCTCCCCGGACGGCGAGGAGGTCTACGAGACCCCGATCGACGAGTTCCGCCTCTCCCGCTACGTCCTGTCCGAGGGCGCCGCCGCCCACGACGTCACCCGCGACACCCCGCAGATCCTGCTCTGCACGGCCGGCTCCGTCCGGGCGGGCGAGCACGAGCTGAGCCCCGGTCAGTCCGTCTTCGTCCCGGCGGACGAGAAGGCCGAGATCGCGGGCGCGGGCACGATCTTCCGTGCCACTGTGATCGTATGACCGCGGCTGTGGATACCTGACGCGCCGGGGCCCGGCCGGGCTGCAACAATGGCCCACCGGCAAAGGCCGGGCAAAGCCGGGCCACGCCCGGACGGCGTGGACGGACGAGCGCGAATAGCGGCGAAGGGACAACGCGGACACATGAGCGCGTCAGGCGGTACCAGGGCGATCGTGGCGGCACTCGGCGCCAACCTCGCGATCGCGGCATCGAAGTTCGTGGCGTTCGCTTTCAGCGGCTCCTCCTCGATGCTCGCCGAGGGCGTCCACTCGCTCGCCGACTCCGGCAACCAGTTCCTGCTGCTCATCGGCGGCAAGAAGGCCCAGCGCCAGGCCACCCCGCAGCACCCCTTCGGCTACGGCCGCGAGCGCTTCATCTACGCCTTCCTCGTCTCGATCGTCCTCTTCTCCATCGGCGGCATGTTCGCGATCTACGAGGGCTACGAGAAGATCAGCCACCCCCACGAACTGGAGAACTGGTACTGGCCGGTGGGTGTCCTCGTCTTCGCGGTGATCGCCGAGGGCTTCTCCTTCCGCACGGCCATAAAGGAGTCGAGCGAGCTGCGCGGCTCGCTGTCCTGGGCGCAGTTCATCCGCCGCGCCAAGGCACCCGAGCTGCCCGTCGTCCTGCTGGAGGACTTCGGCGCGCTCATCGGCCTGGTCCTGGCCCTCGGCGGCGTCGGCCTCTCCGTGCTCACCGGCGACGGCGTCTGGGACGGCGTCGGCACCGTCTGCATCGGTGTCCTGCTCGTCTGCATCGCCCTGGTCCTGGCCGCCGAGACCAAGTCGCTGCTGCTCGGCGAGGCCGCCGGCCTCGACGACGTCAAGAAGATCGAGAGCGCGATCGTCGACGGCGACACGGTCACCGGCGTCATCCACATGCGCACCCTCCACCTCGGCCCCGAGGAACTGCTGATCGCCGCCAAGATCGCCGTCCAGCACGACGACACGGCCGCCGAGGTGGCCAACGCCATCAACGCCGCCGAGGCCCGGATCCGCGCCGCCGTCCCCATCGCCCGCGTGATCTACCTGGAACCGGACATCTACAGCGAGGCCGAGGCCGCCAAGGGCCCGGACCCGGAGGCCACCCCGGGCGGCCCGAACCCGCACGCCGTCGGCCACTGACCCACCCGGCGCCGGACCGGTCTCCGCCCCGGATCGGCTCGAAGTATCCGGATGCGGACTGGGGACGAGTGGGTCGTCCGGTGTAGCTTGGGACGAAGCCAGACGTCGCTGCTGATGGCGGTCGGGCGGTCCAGCAGGGACCGGCCGAGGGAGAGAGGGCCTCCGACGGACTGCGCTGCGCGTACGTGGGCATGCCAGTGTCCTCTTCTCGGACACCCGTGTGTCCGCCGCCGCGCAGACCAGCCGTACCCACCCTCGCCCCGATACCGAGGAGCAGCTCGTAATGACGACTGTCGAAAACCGACAGGACTTCAAGGTCGCCGACCTCTCGCTGGCCGAGTTCGGCCGCAAGGAGATCACCCTCGCCGAGCACGAGATGCCCGGCCTGATGGCGATCCGCAAGGAGTACGCCGAGGCGCAGCCGCTGGCCGGTGCCCGTGTCACCGGTTCGCTGCACATGACGGTGCAGACCGCGGTGCTCATCGAGACCCTGGTCGCCCTCGGCGCACAGGTCCGCTGGGCCTCCTGCAACATCTTCTCCACCCAGGACCACGCGGCCGCCGCCATCGCCGTCGGCCCGAACGGCACGACCGACAACCCGCAGGGCGTCCCGGTCTTCGCCTGGAAGGGCGAGACCCTGGAGGAGTACTGGTGGTGCACGGAGCAGGCGCTGACCTGGCCCGACAGCCCCACCGGCGGCCCGAACATGATCCTGGACGACGGTGGCGACGCCACCCTCCTCGTCCACAAGGGCGTCGA
>NZ_JBVJTD010000027.1:0-94635 GCF_055605965.1 Streptomyces sp. NPDC037126 | reverse complement strand
CACGCGTCACGAACACCAACCGCGCACCAACCGGCCGCTCCCCCGCCAACCACTCCCGCACCAGACCCAAAACACGAACCGACACCTCATGCACCGTGGCAGGAGTCGCATCCGACGCCTCCAACGGCACCACCACCGACGCCGCGACATCAGCAGCCGACCGCACACCACCACCCGAGACCGGCACCCACTCCAACCGCAACAGCGATTCGCGCAGCCCTTCAACGGTGGGGCCGCCCACCGTCGTCGGCCTGGGGCCGAAGGTCACCGCGTCCACGGACAGCACCGGCGCGCCTTCGGAGTCGACCAGGGTGATCGAGGCCGCTTCGCCGTCCGTGCGTCCGATGTGGGCACTGACCGCTGCCGCGCCGGAGGCGTGGAGGGTCACCCCGCTCCATGACATCGGTACGAGGTCGTCGTCGCCGGCCGCTGCGCTCATCACTTCGCTCAGCAGAGCCGGGTGGAGACCGAAGCGGGCCGCGTTCCGGGCCTTGTCACCGGAGAGCGCGAAGTCCTCGTCGGCGACGTCGTTCTCGGCGAAGGGGACGTCCTTGCCGGGGACGAGCCGGCCCGTCGCGTGCTCGGTCCACGGCTCGTCCGGGCCGGCGTCCGTACGGGCGAAGAAGTGCACGCTACGTGCGCCCTCGTCGTCGGGGTCGCCCACGCGGACCTGGAGCACGGCACCGCCGCCCTCGGCGATGACGAGCGGAGCCGCCATGGTCAGGTTCTCGACGTGGTCGCAACCGACGTGGTCACCGACGCGGACGGCCAGTTCGAGGAACGCGGTGGAAGGGAAGAGGACCCGCCCGTCCGCGATGTCGTCAGCGAGCCATGGCTGGGTGAGCAGGGAGAGGCGGCTGGTGAACAGCACGCCTTCGCTCTGCGCAAGGGGTACCACGGCGCCGAGCATCGGATGCTCGGCGGCGATCAGTCCGGCGCCGGCCACGTCACCCACGGCGGGGGTGAGCTCGGGCCAGTATCGCTCGTGCTGGAAGGGGTAGGTGGGCAGGTCGACGCGCTGGGCGCCCGTACCGTCGAAGAGGCGGGCCCAGTCCACGTGGACGCCCGCGCAGTGCGTCCGTGCGAGAGCGCTGACCAGCGCGGCTTCCTCGGCACCATCCTTGCGCAGCGCGGGAACGGCGACCGACGTGTCGTCCAGGCAGACCGACGCCAGGGCCGTGAGGACACCATCGGGGCCGAGCTCCAGGAAGGCCGAGACCCCGGCCTCGCCCAACGCCCGTACCCCGTCGGCGAAGCGGACCGTCTCACGCACGTGCCGCACCCAGTACCCCGGGTCGCACACCAACTCGGCGGACGCCACCCCACCCGTCACGTTCGACACCAGCGGGATCTCCGGGGCCGAGAAGGACAGGCCGGAGACCACCGCACGGAAGTCGTCCAGTATCGGCTCCATCAACGGCGAGTGAAAAGCGTGCGACACCCGCAGCGGTGTCGTCCTGCGCCCCAGCCCTTCGAAGTGGACACGGATCGCCTCGACGGCCTCCCGGGCGCCGGAAACCACCACGGACGACGGCCCGTTGACTGCAGCGAGGGACACCAACTCGGCGAGCAGCGGCCGCACTTCGTCCTCGGCGGCTTCGACGGCGAGCATCGCGCCGCCCTCGGGCAGCGCCTGCATCAGCCGGCCCCGGGCAGCCACCAACGCGCACGCGTCCTCCAGCGAGAACACGCCCGCCACGAGCGCGGCGGTGACCTCGCCGATCGAGTGCCCCGCCACGAACTCCGGCCGCACGCCCAGGGATTCGACCAGTCGGAACAGCGCCACCTCCACCGCGAACAACCCCGCCTGCGCATAGGCGGTCTGGTTCAGCAGCTCCTCGTCCTCGCCCCACACCACATCACGCAGTGACCGGTCCATGTGCGGGTCCAGCCCCGCACACACCGCGTCGAACGCCTCCGCGAACACCGGGAACCGCGCATAGAGTTCACGCCCCATACCCAACCGCTGCGACCCCTGCCCCGAGAACAGCACGGCCAACGACCGCTCGACCGCCACACCCCGCGCGATCTCGGCGCCCTCCACCAGCACCGCCCGGTGCGCCATCCGCGCACGCCCGGACGCCAGGGAGAAGGCCACGTCCAACGGACGTACACCGTCCAGCGCCGTGACGCGCTGCACCTGCGCGTCCAGCGCGCCCTCGGACTTCGCCGACACCACCCACGGCACCACACCGGGCTCGACAGTCGGCTCGATGCCCGGGGGCACAATCGTGGGCGCCTGCTCCACGATCACGTGCGCGTTCGTGCCGCTGATGCCGAACGACGAGACACCCACCCGGTGGGGGTGGTCCGATGCCGGCCAGGGCACCGGTTCGGTGAGGAGCCGGACGTCACCGGACGACCAGTCGACGTGCGTGGAGGGTTCGTCCACGTGCAGGGTGCGGGGCAGCACCCCGTGCCGCATCGCCATCACCATCTTGATCACACCGGCGACACCGGCGGCGGCCTGCGTGTGACCGATGTTCGACTTCACCGAGCCCAGCCACAGCGGACGCCCCCCATCGCGGTCCCGGCCGTACGTCGCCAGCAGGGCCTGCGCCTCGATCGGGTCGCCCAGCGGCGTGCCCGTGCCGTGGCCCTCCACCGCGTCCACGTCGCGGGGTGACAGTCCGGCGCTCGCGAGGGCCTGGCGGATGACGCGCTGCTGGGAGGGACCGTTGGGGGCGGTGAAGCCGTTGCTCGCGCCGTCCTGGTTGACGGCGGAGCCGCGCACGAGGGCCAAAACCGGATGCCCGTTGCGCCGGGCGTCAGAAAGCCGTTCCAGTACGAGGACGCCCACGCCCTCCGACCAGCCCGTGCCGTCGGCCGCGTCCGCGTACGCCTTGCACCGCCCGTCCGAGGCCAGACCGCCCTGGCGGCTGAACTCCATGAGGGAGCCCGGTGTCGACATGACGTTGACGCCTGCCGCCAGGGCGAGTTGGCACTCGCCCGTGCGCAGTGACCGGGCGGCCCAGTGGAGGGCCACCAGCGAGGAGGAGCAGGCGGTGTCCACCGTGACCGCGGGGCCCTCCAGGCCGAGGGTGTAGGAGAGCCGGCCGGAGGTGGCGCTGGCCGCGATGCCCGTGCCGATGTCGCCGGTGGCGTCGTCCAGGGAGCGGACGAGCAGGTAGGCGTAGTCCTGGCCGTTGGTGCCGACGAACACGCCGGTGCGGGTGCCCCGCAGGCGGGCCGGGTCGAGCCCGGCCCGTTCGAAGGCCTCCCAGGAGGTTTCCAGCAGGAGCCGCTGCTGCGGGTCCATGGAGAGGGCCTCGCGCGGCGAGATCCCGAAGAAGTCCGCGTCGAAGTCGGCTACGGAGTCGAGGAAGCCGCCGCACCGGCTGACGCCCATGCCGCGCTCGTCGACCCCGGCGCCGCTGAGGGCGTCGAGGTCCCAGCCCCGGTCGGTGGGGTAGCCGGACATCGCGTCGGTTCCCGAGGCCACCAGGTTCCACAGGTCCTCGGGCGAGGTGACCCCGCCCGGGTACCGGCAGCCCATGGCCACGACGGCGATGGGTTCGGTGGCCGCGGCGAGCAGCTGCCGGTTCTGCCGCCGGAGCCGCTCGGTCTCCTTCATCGAGGACCGCAGAGCTTCAACAACCTTGTCGTGGGCCGTGGTCATGGGTCTGTCCGCTCCGTCAGTCCTGCTGCTCGTGTGCGTCGTCGGAAAGGTTCTGCAGGGCCGCCTGGACCAGGTCGTCGACGTCCATCGCGTCGATGGACTGGTCGTCGTACCCGTCGGGCGCGGCCCCCGGGCCGTCCTGGTGCCGCCGCTCGTCGGCCAGCTTCAGCAGGGGTTCCAGCACGCCGATCCGGCGCAGCTGGTCGAGGGTCACGGACGACAGCAGCGTCCGGAGGCGTTCCTGGGTGTCGTGGCCCTCGGCGTGGTCGCCCACGGTGGCCGGGTCGAGTTCGCGGAGGATGTGCGCGGCCAGTTCGGCGGGTGTCGGGTGGTCGAAGACGAGGGTCGACGAGAGGCCGAGCCCGGTCGCGGCGTTCAGCCGGTTGCGCAGTTCGACGGCGGCGAGCGAGTCGAAGCCGAGGTCGCGGAAGGCCTTGTCGGCGCCGACGAGGTCCGTGCCGGTGTGGCCCAGTACGTCGGCGGCCTGGCCGCGGACGAGGTCGAGTACGGCGGTCCGCCGGCGGGCCCCGGACAGCCCGGCCAGTTCCTCGCGCAGGGGTGTGGCGGCGGTGCCGGCACCGGGGGCGTCCGGGGCCTCGGGCACGGGCAGTTCGGCCAGCAGCCTGCTGGGCCGTACCGCGGTGAAGGCGCGGACGAACTGGCCCGGGTCGACGTCGGAGACGACGGGTGTCGGGACGGGGTCCATGACCGTGCGGCGCAGTGCCAGGACGGCCAGGTCCGGGTCGAGCGGTCGTACGCCGGTGCGCTGTGCCGCCGCCGCGGCCCGGTCGCCGGTGGCCATGCCGTCGCCGCCCCAGGCGCCCCAGGCGATGGAGGTGGCGGGGAGTCCGTCGGCCCTGCGCTGTTCGGCGAGGGCGTCGAGGACGGCGTTGGCGGCGGCGTAGCCGCCCTGTCCGGGGTTGCCCACGGCCGCGGACGCGGACGAGAACAGGGCGAACACCGCGAGGTCGAGGCCCGGTCGACGGGTGAGCCGGTCGAGGTTGAGCGCGGCGGTGACCTTGGCGCGGAACACGGGGGCGCAGCGCTCGGGCGTCAGCCCGTCGATCACGCCGTCGTCCAGGACTCCGGCCGCGTGGATGACGGCGGTGAGCGGTGCCTGGGCGGGGATCGCGGCGAGGACGGCTGCCAGGGCGTCGTGGTCGGCCGCGTCGCAGGCGGCGACGGTGACCTCGGCTCCCGAGTCGCGCAGTTCGGCGGCGAGTTCGGTGGCGCCCGGCGCGTCCGTGCCGCTGCGGCTGACCAGGACCAGGTGGCGGGCGCCGGCTGCGGCCAGGCGGCGTGCCACGCGGGCGCCGAGGGCTCCGGTGCCGCCGGTGATCAGCACGGTGCCCGCCGGGTCCCACGTGCGGTCCGGGGTGCTGTCCGCGGGTACGGGCAGGAGCCGGCGGCCGAGGACCGCCGTGGCGCGGACCGCGACCTGGTCCTCGCCGTCGGGGTGGGACAGGAAGCCGGCGAACCGGGTCGCGGCCGGCGCGTCGAGGACGGGCGGGAGGTCGATCAGTCCGCCCCAGCGGCCGGGGTACTCCAGCGCGGCGACGCGGCCGAGGCCCCAGACGGCCGCCTGGAGGGGCGCGGGCACGGGCTCGTCCGGTGTCGCGGCCACCGCTCCGCGGGTGACGCACCACAGGGGTGCGGCGATGCCCGCGTCGCCGAGGGCCTGGACGAGCGCCGTGGTGAGCGCCATGCCCGCCGGCGCGTCCCGGTCGTCGTCCTCGTCGGTCTCGTGGAGGGCGAGCAGGGAGATCACGCCGTTGAACTCGGCGGTGGGCGCGCTCAGTTCGGCCTGCTGGCGCAGTCGCTTGGCGAGGCGCTCCCGGTCGGTGCCGGGGTCCAGCTCCATGCGGACGGTGTCCGGCCCGAGGGCGCCGAGGAGGGCGGTCGTCCAGGGGGCGTCGCCGTGTCCGGCCGGTACGACGGCGAGCCAGGTGCCTCCGGGGGCGCCGGTGCGGAGTCCGGTCAGCGGTTTCCAGCCGATCCGCTGGCGCCAGCCGTCCACGGTGGACGTCTCCTCCCGGCGGCGGCGCCAGTCGTCCAGTGCGGGCAGCACCTTGGACAGGGCGTCGCTGTCGACGTCGAGACTCTCGGCCAGTGTGTCGATGGACGAGGTGCGTACGGCGGTCCAGAACGCGTCGTCCCCGCTGGTCTCCCGGCGGGCGGGGAGGGTGTCCGGCCAGTACCGTTCGCGCTGGAAGGCGTAGGTCGGCAGGTCCACCCGGCGGGCGCCCGTGCCGGCGAAGACGGCGGGCCAGTTCGGGGCGAGCCCGTCGGTGCCCAGCCGGGCGAGCGCGGTGAGCAGCGAGCGTTCCTCGTCCCGGTCGCGGCGCAGGGCCGGTACGGCGACGACGTCCTGGTCGAGGTCGGCGCCTTCGAGGCCGTCCAGGGCCATCGGGGCGAGTACGGCGTCGGGGCCGAGTTCGAGGAACCGGGCCACGCCCTGGTCGGCGAGGGCGCGTACGCCGTCGCCGAAGCGGACGGTCTCCCGGACGTGCCGTACCCAGTAGTCGGCCGTGCAGAGCTGCCCGGTGCCGGCGAGGTCGCCGGTCACGTTCGACACGACGGGCAGGCGCGGGGCGGTGTAGCCGATGCCCCGGGCCACTCGTGCGAAGTCGTCGAGCATGTCGTCCATGTGCACGGAGTGAAATGCATGGCTGACCCGCAAACGCCTAGTCTTGCGGCCGTCGGCCTCGAAGTCCCGGGCGATGCGCAGGACTTCCCCGGTGTCGCCGGAGATCACCACGGCCCGGGGGCCGTTGACCGCGGCGACGCAGACGCGGTCGGTGAGGCGGGCTCGTACCTCGTCCTCCGTGGCCTGGACGGCGGCCATCGCGCCCGAGGCGGGGAGGGCGGCCATCAGCCGGGCCCGGGCGGCCACCAGGGTGCAGGCGTCTTCCAGCGGGAACACCCCCGCCACGTGGGCGGCGGCGATCTCGCCGATCGAGTGTCCGGCGACGAAGTCGGGCCTGATGCCCCAGGACTCGACGAGCCGGTACAGCGCCACGCCGGTCGCGAAGAGGGCCGGCTGCGTGTAGCAGGTGTCGTCGAGCAGTGCGGCCTCGGCCGTGCCGGGTGCGGCGAACAGGAGGTCGCGCAGCGGGCGGTCGAGCAGCGTGTCGAAGCAGGCGGTCACCTGGTCCAGGGCTTCGGCGAACGCCGGGTGGCGGGCGTACAGTTCCCGGCCCGCGCCCGGGCGCTGGGCGCCCTGCCCCGGGAAGAGGAACGCGGTCCTGCGGCTCCGGGCCGCGGCCCGGCCGCGGAACAGCTGGGGCGTGCTCAGGCCGTCGGCGAGGGCGGTGAGGCCCTGGAGCAGCTCGTCCCGGCCGGCGGCGAGGAGGGTGGCCCGGTGGTCGAAGGCGGACCGGGTGGTGGCGAGCGAGTACGCCACGTCGGTGACGGCGGTGTCCGGTCGCCCGGCCAGGTGGGCGAGCAGGCGCATGGCCTGGGCCCGCAGGGCGTCGGGGGTGATCGCGGACAGCGGGACGGGTACGGGGCCGCCCTCGGCCCTCGCACGGTCGTCGGTGTCCGGGTGGTCGGGGGCTTGTTCGAGGATCACGTGGGCGTTGGTGCCGCTGGCCCCGAAGGCCGAGACGCCGGCCCGGCGCGGCCGGTCGGTGTGCGGCCAGGCCGTGTCCTCGGTGAGGAGTTCGACCGCGCCGGCCGTCCAGTCGACGTGCGAGGACGGGGCGTCCAGGTGCAGGGTTCGCGGCAGGACGCCGTGGCGCATCGCCAGGACCATCTTGATGACTCCGGCGACGCCCGAAGCCGCCTGGGTGTGGCCGATGTTGGACTTCAGGGCGCCGAGGAGCAGCGGGTGTCCGGGCTCGCGATCCTGGCCGTACGTGGCCAGCAGCGCCTGCGCCTCGATCGGGTCGCCGAGAGTGGTGCCGGTGCCGTGCGCCTCGACGGCGTCGACCTCGGCGGGCGTGAGGCCCGCGTTGGCGAGGGCCCGCCGGATGACGCGCCGCTGGGACGGTCCGTTGGGGGCGGTGATGCCGTTGGAGGCGCCGTCCTGGTTGACGGCGGAGCCGCGCAGCACGGCGAGCATCTGGTGGCCGCGGCTGCGGGCGTCGGAGAGGCGTTCGACGACGAGGACGCCGACACCCTCCGACCAGCCGGTGCCGTTCGCCGAGTCGGAGAAGGCGCGGCAGCGGCCGTCCGGGGAGAGGGCGCCCATCTCGCCGAACTCGACGAAGCCCACGGGGGTGGACATGACGGTCACGCCGCCGGCCAGCGCCATGGAGCACTCGCCGCTCCGCAGGGCCTGCGCGGCCAGGTGCAGGGCCACCAGGGAGGACGAGCACGCCGTGTCGACGGTCACCGAGGGGCCTTCGAGGCCGAGGGTGTAGGACAGCCGGCCGGACAGCAGGCTGGCGGACTGGGCGGTCTCCACGTGGCCGATCCCGCCGATGGAGGGCCGGTAGTCGCCGCTGCCGCCGCCGATGAACACGCCGGTGTCACCGCCGCGCAGCGTGGCCGGGTCGACCCCGGCGCGTTCCAGCGCCTCCCAGGCGGCCTCCAGCACGATCCGCTGCTGCGGGTCGACGATCATCGCCTCGCGCGGCGAGATGCCGAAGAAGGCGGCGTCGAAGTCGGCGACGTCGTACAGGAACCCGCCGTGCCGGGTGACGCTGCGGCCGCGGCCGTCGGCGTCGCCCCGGGCCAGCCGGTCCAGGTCCCAGCCGCGATCGGCGGGGAAGTCGCCGATGGCGTCGGTGCCGGTGCGCAGCAGGTCCCACAGTTCCTCGGGGGTGCGCACGCCACCGGGGTAGCGGCAGCTCATGCCGACGATGACGATCGGGTCGTCGGCGGTGCCGCCGTCCGCGGCCCGTCGTACCGTGGCCGCGTCCTCCGTGTCCCGTTCGCCGAGCAGTTCGGCCCGCAGCCGTGCCGCGAGGGCCTCCGGGGTCGGGTGGTCGAAGACGAGGGTGGCGGGCAGCTTCAGACCGGTGACGGTGCCGAGCCGGTTGCGCAGGTCGACCGCGGTCAGTGAGTCGAAACCGAGGTCCCGGAAGGCGTGGCCGGGCGGGACGGACTCGGCGTCCGCGTATCCGAGGACGTCCGCGACCTCGTGGCGGACGAGCGCCAGGAGCAGGTGGTGGCGCTCGGTGTCGTCCGCGCGGGCGAGGAGGTCGGCGCGCAGCGCGGCGGCCGCCGTGCCCCCTCCGTCCACCGGGTCGCCGACCGGTGCACCGGTCGCCGCGAGGGCGGCACGCGCCTCGGGCAGTTCCCCGAACAGTGCGGTGGCCCTGGTCTGCGTGAACGCGGGCGCGAATCGCTCCCACACCACGTCGGCGACGGTGACGGACCCGGCGTCCGCGGCGACGGCCCCGCCCAGTTCGGCCAGGGCGCGCTCGGGCGTCATGGGCGGCAGCCCGCTGGTGCGCAGGTGCCGGGCGAGGGAGCCGTCGGCGAGGTCCGTCCAGGCGCTCCACGCCACGCACAGGGCGGTCTCGCCACGGGCGCGGCGGCGCTGTGCGACGGCGTCGAGGTAGGCGCTCGCCGCGGCACCCTCCTCCTGTCCGCGCACGCCCCAGGTCCCGGCGATCGAGGCGAACACCACGAACGCGTCGAGCGTGCGGTCGCCGAGCGCCGCTTCGAGGGCTTCGACGCCGGCCCGTACACGGCCGGGGCCGACCGGGTCCGTGGCGGGCCCGTCGCCCTGGCCGGTGTGGATCACCGCGGTCAGCGGGTACCAGTCCGGCACGCGGTCGAGGGCCGCCGACAGCGCACCGGAGTCGGCCGGGTCGGCGGTGACGACGGTGAGTCCGGCGCCCAGCTCGGCGAGTTCGGCGTCCAGCGCCGCCACCGCGTCCGCGTCCGGCTCCGTCGCGCCGGCCAGCAGCACGTGCCCGGCGCCCTGACGCGCGAGCCAGCGGGCGGTGTGCCCGCCGAAGCCCTGGACGCCGCCGACGACCAGCACCGCGCCGCCCGGGCGCCAGCCGTCCGCACCCGCGTCCGCCGCCGGTACGGCTCGCACCAGGCGCCTGGCGTAGACGCCCGAGGCGCGCAGCGCGAGCTGGTCCTCGCCGTGCGGGTCCGCCAGCGTGGCGCGCAGCCGCCGCGCCGCGCGCTCGTCCAGCAGGTCCGGTACGTCGATCAAGCCACCCCATCCGGTGGGGTGTTCGAGGGCGGTGACCAGGCCGAGGCCCCAGATCGCGGCCTGGGCGGGATCGGCGGGCGCGTCGGAGCGTCCGACGCTCACCGCGTGCCGCGTCGCGCACCACACGGGTGCCTCCACTCCGGCCTCGGCCAGCGCCTGGGCGAGGGCGTCCGGGCGGGCGAGCCCGGCCGGCAGGGTGCCGTCGTCTTCGGCCGCGCGGCCGTCCACGGCGAGCAGGGACAGTACGCCCGCGATCGGTGCGCCGTCCGCCGCGAGTGCGGCGAGCCGCCCGGCGAACGCGTCGGGGTCCGCCGCGTCGACGGCGACACGTTCGGCGTGTGCGCCGAGGGCTTCGAGCACGGAGGCGACCCACGGGTCCTCGTGCTCGGGGAGGTTCACGGGTACGAGCGCCAGCCAGGTCCCGGACGGCGCGCGGCCGTCGCGCGCCGCCGTGCCGGTGAGCGGCTTCCAGGTGATCCGGTAGCGCCGTCCGTCCTCGGCGCCCGGTGCGGCCGTTGCCGGTGCGGGCGCGGCCTCGGGCCAGTACAGCTCGCGCTGGAAGGGATAGGTGGGCAGGTCGACACGGTGGGCTCCCGTACCGTCGAAGAGCCGCGCCCAGTCCACGTCGGCACCCGCGCAGTGCGTCCGCGCGAGGGCCGTGACCAACGCGGCCTCTTCGGAAGCGTTCTTGCGGAGGGCGGCGACGGCCACGACGTGGTGGTCCTCCAGGGACACCGACGCCAGGGCCGAGAGCACGCCGTCCGGGCCGAGCTCCAGGAACGCGGAGGCGCCCGCTTCACGCAGGGCGTGGATCCCGTCGGCGAAGCGGACCGTCTCACGGACGTGCCGCACCCAGTACTCCGGGTCGCACACCAACTCGGCGGACGCCACCCCACCCGTCACGTTGGAGACCAGCGGGATCTCCGGAGGCGAGAAGGAGAGGCCGAAGACCACCGCACGGAAGTCGTCCAGCATCGGCTCCATCAACGGCGAGTGGAAAGCGTGCGACACCCGCAGCGGTGTCGTCCTGCGCCCCAGCCCTTCGAAGTGGACACGGATCGCCTCGACGGCCTCCCGGGCGCCGGAAACCACCACGGACGACGGCCCGTTGACTGCGGCAAGGGACACCAACTCGCCAAGCAGGGACTGCACTTCGTCCTCGGTCGCTTCGATGGCGAGCATCGCGCCGCCCTCGGGCAGCGCCTGCATCAGCCGGCCCCGGGCAGCCACCAACGCGCACGCGTCCTCCAGCGAGAACACCCCCGCCACATGCGCCGCCGCCACCTCGCCGATCGAGTGCCCCGCCACGAACTCCGGCCGCACGCCCAGGGATTCGACCAGCCGGAACAGCGCCACCTCCACGGAGAACAACCCCGCCTGCGCATAGGCGGTCTGGTTCAGCAGTTCCTCGTCCTCGCCCCACACGACGTCCCGGACCGACCGGTCCATGTGCGGGTCCAGCCCCGCACACACCGCGTCGAACGCCTCCGCGAACACCGGGAACCGCGCATAGAGTTCACGCCCCATGCCCAGCCGCTGCGCCCCCTGCCCCGAGAACAGGAACGCGGGCGACCGCTCGACCGCCACACCCCGCGCGATCTCGGCGCCCTCCACCAGCACCGCCCGGTGCGCCATCCGCGCACGCCCGGACGCCAGGGAGAAGGCCACGTCCAGCGGACGTACACCGTCCAGCGCCGTGACGCGCTGCACCTGCGCGTCCAGCGCGCCCTCGGACTTCGCCGACACCACCCACGGCACCACACCGGGCTCGACAGCCGGCTCGATTCCCGGGGACACCACCGTGGGAGCCTGCTCCACGATCACGTGCGCGTTCGTGCCGCTCACGCCGAAGGCGGAGACGCCGGCCCGGCGCGGCCGTCCGGTTCCGGGCCACGCCTGTTCCTCGCGCACGAGGGTGACGGCACCGTCGGACCAGTCGACGTGGGTGGACGGAGCGCCGACGTGCAGGGTGCGCGGAAGCACCCCGTGCCGCATCGCCATCACCATCTTGATCACACCGGCGACGCCCGCCGCGGCCTGCGTGTGACCGATGTTCGACTTGACGGCGCCGAGCAGGAGGGGCCGGTCCCCGGGCCGGTCGTGGCCGTAGGTGGCGATCAGGGCGTTCGCCTCGATCGGGTCGCCGAGCGGGGTGCCCGTGCCGTGGGCCTCGACTGCGTCGACGTCGGCCGGGGACAGGCCCGCGTCGGCGAGGGCCTGGCGGATGACGCGTTGCTGGGCGCGCCCGTTGGGGGCGGTCAGGCCGTTGCTGGCGCCGTCCTGGTTGACGGCGGCGCCCCGCAGGACGGCGAGCACCTCGTGGCCGTTGCGGCGGGCGTCCGACAGCCGTTCCAGGACGATCAGACCGGCGCCCTCCGACCAGGCCGTGCCGTCCGCCGTGTCGGCGAACGCCTTGCAGCGGCCGTCGGGGGCGAGGCCGCCCTGCGCGGTGAACTCCACGAACGCGTCCGGGCTCGACATCACCGAGACACCACCTGCGAGCACCAGGGAGCACTCCCCCGCCCGCAGCGCGCGGGCGCCGAGGTGGAGTGCCACCAGGGACGAGGAGCAGGCCGTGTCGACGGTCACCGCCGGGCCTTCGAGGCCCAGGGTGTAGGAGAGCCGGCCGGACATGACGCTGGCCGTGGTGCCGGTGGCGACGTGGCCCTGTACGTCGGCGGTGCCCCGGCGCAGCACGGTCATGTAGTCCTGGCCGTTGGTGCCGACGAAGACTCCCGTGTCGGTGCCGCGCAGCGTGTCCGGGGCGATGCCGGCGCGCTCCAGGGCTTCCCATGAGGTCTCCAGCAGCAGGCGCTGCTGGGGGTCCATGGCGAGGGCCTCGCGCGGCGAGATGCCGAAGAAGCGGGCGTCGAACAGGCCGACGCCGTCGAGGAAGCCGCCCTCCAGCGTCGCGGAGTTGCCGCGGCCCAGGGTGTCGAGGTCCCAGCCCCGGTCGGCGGGGAACGTGCTGATGGCGTCCTCGCCGCGGGTCAGCAACCGCCACAGGTCCTCCGGGGAGGCGACCCCGCCGGGGAAACGGCAGCTCATGCCGACGATCGCGATCGGGTCGTCGTCCACCGCCGGTGCCGTGCGCGTTCGCGTGCCGGTGTCCCGTCCGGACTCGCGTACGCCGTCGGCGAGTTCGGCGAACAGGTGGGTGGAGAGGGCGAGCGGGGTCGGGTGGTCGTAGACGAGGGTCGCGGGCAGGCGCAGGCCCGTGGTGGCGGTGAGCGTGTTGCGGAGTTCGACGGTGGTCAGGGAGTCGAAACCGAGGTCGGTGAAGGCCTGGTCGGCACCGACGGCGGAGGCGTCGGTGTGTCCGAGTACGGCGGCCACCTGGGTCCGCACGAGGTCGAGGACGAACTTCGGGCGTGCCCCTTCGGCGAGTGTGGCGAGCCGCTCGCGCAGTGCGGACTCCCCTTGCGCCGCGCCGGTGTCCCGCGCGGGTGCGGCGGCGCGTACTTCGGGCAGGTCGGCGACGAGCGGGTTGGGCCTGAGGGTGGTGAACACCGGGGCGAAGCGCGCCCAGTCGATGTCCGCCACGGTCAGGGTGGTGTCGTCGTGTTCGATGGCGTGCAGCAGCGCGGTGACGGCCGGTGCAGGCGCCATCGGGAGGTAGCCGCCGCGGCGGACCCGGTTTTCGACGCCCGCGCCTTCGGCGGCCATGCCCGCCTCGGCCCAGGGGCCCCAGGCCACGGAGGTGGCGGGCAGGCCCTGGGCGCGTCGCTGTTCGGCGAGGGCGTCGAGGAAGGCGTTGGCTGCGGCGTAGTTGGCCTGTCCGGCCGCGCCGAGGGTGGCCGCGGTCGAGGAGAACAGGACGAAGGTTTCGAGGCCGCTGTCGCGGGTCAGCTCGTGCAGGTGGCGGGCCGAGGTGACCTTCGGTCCGAGTACGGCGGCGAAGGACTCGGGCGTCAGCGTGTCCAGGACGCCGTCGGCGACGACGCCCGCCGCGTGGAACACCGAGGCGAGCGGGAACTCCTCGGGGACGGCCGCGAGCACGGCGGCGAGGGCGGCCCGGTCCGCGGTGTCGCAGGCGGTCAGGGTGACCCGTGTGCCCTGTCCGGCGAGTTCGTCGAGCAGTTCCCGTGCGCCCGGGGCCTGTTCGCCGCGCCGGCTGACGAGCAGCAGGTGTTCGGCGCCCTGTGCGGCGAGCCGGCGGGCGACGTGGGCGCCGATGCCGCCGGTGCCGCCGGTGATCAGGGTGGTGCCGGCCGTGGAGAGGCCGCGGACGGCGGGGCGGTCCGCCACGGGGTGGCGGGTGAGCCTGCGGACGTAGGTGCCCGAGGTCCGGACCGCGGCCTGGTCCTCACCTGTGGTGCCGGTCAGCAGGCCGGCCACCCGCCGGGTCACGGCGGGGTCGAGCCGTTCGGGGAGGTCGATCAGGCCGCCCCAGCGCTCGGGGTGTTCCAGGGCGGCGCTGCGGCCGAGGCCCCACACCATGCTGTGCGCGGGTGCGGTGAGCCGGTCCGAGCAGCCGACGCGGACGGCTCCCCGGGTCACGCACCACAGGGGCGCGTCGAGGCCGGCGTCGCCGAGGGCCTGCACGGCGGCGGCCGTGGCGAGCAGCCCGTCGTCCTGGAACGCGAGGAGGGACAGCACGCCGTCGAACTGGTCCTGTTCGGCGGTCAGTTCACCTAGTCGCTCGGCGAGTTCGGCACGCTGGGTGCCGACGGGCAGCTCGGCGCGGACCAGTCGTACGGTGTCGGAGGCGAGGCCGTCGAGGAGCGCGGCCGGCGCGTCGGTGCCCGCGGGCAGCAGGCACAGCCAGGTCCCGGTGAGGGGGGTTCCCGAGTCCGTGCCGGTGAGCGGCTTCCAGGTGATCCGGTAGCGCCGGCTGTCGGCGGTGGACGCCTCGCGGCGCCTGCGTCGCCATGCCGACAGCGCGGGCACCATCGCCGCCACGGTGTCGTCGTCCAGTTCGAGGCCTGCACCGAGGGAGGGCAGGTCGGCCCGCTCGACGGCGGACCAGAACTCGGCGTCCACGGGGTCGGACGCGGCCGCGGGTGCCGCCGGCAGGGCCTCGGGCCAGTAGCGCTGCCGCTGGAACGGGTAGGTCGGCAGGTCGAGGACCCGTCCGCCGGTGCCGGCGAACACCGCGCCCCAGTCGATGCGTACGCCCCGGGTGTGCAGGGTGGCGAGGGCCGTGGTGAGTGTCGGTGCCTCCTCGCGGCCGCGGCGCAGCGCGGGTACCGCGGCGGGGGGCGTGTCCGTGTCGCCCGTGGTGGCGCCGACGGCTCCGGTGAGCACGCCGTCCGGGCCGAGTTCCAGGAAGGTGGCGGCGCCCTGGTCGGTGAGGGTGTGCACGGCGTCGGCGAAGCGCACGGTGGCGCGGACCTGTCGGGCCCAGTACCCGGGGGCCGTCAGCTGCTCGGTGGTGGCCGTCGCTCCGGTCACCGTGGAGACGAGCGGGATCACCGGCGGGTGGTAGGTGAGCCCGCGGGCCACTCGGGTGAAGGCGTCGAGCATGCCGTCCATGTGCGGGGAGTGGAAGGCGTGGCTGACCCGCAGCCGCTTGGTGCGGCGTCCCTGCGCGGCGAGTCGGGCGGCCAGTTCCAGGACGGGTTCCTCGTCACCGGAGACGACCACGGAGCGCGGCGCGTTGACGGCGGCGAGCGCCATGCGGTCCTCGTGGCCGGCCAGCAGCGGCAGCACCTCGTCCTCGGCCGCCTCCAGCGACACCATGGCGCCGCCGCCGGGCAGCGCGGCCATGAGCCGGGCGCGGGCCGCGACGAGGGTGCAGGCGTCCTCCAGGGAGAGCACACCCGCGACATGGGCGGCGGACAGCTCGCCGATCGAGTGCCCGGCGACGGCGCCGGGCCGCACGCCCCAGGACTCCAGCAGCCGGAACAGGGCCACTTCCAGTGCGAACAGGGCGGGCTGGGTAGAGGCCGTGTCGTCGAGGAGGGCGGCGGTCTCGCTGCCTTCCTCGGCGAGGAGCACCTCGCGCAGCGAGTGGTCCGTGCCGAGGTCCGCGAGGTCGAAGCGGGCCAGTACCGCGTCGAGTGCGTCGGCGAACACCGGTTGGGCGTCGTACAGTTCGCGGCCCATGCCGGCGTACTGGCTGCCCTGACCGGTGAAGAGGAAGGCCAGCTGTCCGCGCGTGGTGCGGCCGGTGACGAGGCCGCCGTCGGGACGGCCGTCCCGCAGCGCGGTCAGGGCGCGGACCAGGCCGTCGTGGCCGTCGGTGCCTTCGGTCACGACGGCGGCGCGGTGGTCGAGCGCGGCGCGCGTGGTGGCCAGGGAGGCGGCCAGGTCGGTGAGCGGCAGCCCGGGCAGGGCGCCGAGGAAGCCGAGCAGCCGTTCCGCCTGGGCGCGCAGGGCCGTCTCCGAGCGGGCGGAGAGGACCACGGGCAGGGCGGGCGCCCGCCGCGGCGCGGAGTCGTCGGGACCGCCCTCGTGGTCCGCGGTGTCCGCCGCGGCCGGGGCCTGTTCGAGGATGGTGTGGACGTTCGTGCCGCTGAGGCCGAAGGAGGAGACACCGGCGCGGCGCGGGCGGCCGGTCTCGGGCCAGGGGCGCGGCTCGGTCAGCAGCTCGATGGCGCCTTCGGCCCAGTCCACGTGGGTGGAGGGCCGGTCGATGTGCAGGCTCGGCGGGAGGACGCCGTGGCGCATGGCCATGACCATCTTGATGACTCCGGCGATGCCGGAGGCCATCTGGGTGTGGCCGATGTTCGACTTCACCGATCCCAGCAGCAACGGCCGGTCCGCGGGCCGGTCCTGGCCGTAGGTGGCGAGCAGGGCCTGGGCCTCGATGGGGTCGCCGAGCCGGGTGCCGGTGCCGTGGCCCTCCACGGCGTCGACGTCAGTGGCGGCGACGCCCGCGTCGGCGAGGGCCTGCCGGATGACGCGCTGCTGGGAGGGGCCGTTGGGCGCGGTGAGCCCGTTGCTGGCACCGTCCTGGTTGACGGCGGAGCCCCGTACGACGGCCAGCACCCGGTGTCCGTTGCGGAGCGCGTCGGAGAGCCGTTCCACCAGGACGAGGCCGACGCCCTCGGCGAGACTCATGCCGTCGGCAGCGTCGGCGTACGCCTTGCAGCGGCCGTCGGTGGCCATGGCGCGCTGCCGGCTGAAGCCGACGAAGGCGTTCGGCGTGGCCATGATGCTGACACCGCCGGCGAGGGCGAGGGAGCTCTCGCCGTTGCGCAGCGACTGGCAGGCCAGGTGCAGGGCCACCAGCGAGCTGGAGCAGGCGGTGTCCAGGGTGACGGCGGGGCCTTCGAGGCCGAAGGTGTAGGAGATCCGCCCGGACAGGACGCTGGGGATGGTGCCGGTGATCAGATGACCTTCGGCGCCGTCCTGGCCGGAGCCGCCGACGGTGTAGTCCTGGTAGCTGGCGCCGATGAAGGTGCCGGTGCGGCTGCCGCGCAGACCGGCCGGGTCGATGCCGGCGCGCTCCAGGGCCTCCCAGGCGGTCTCCAGGAGCAGCCGCTGCTGCGGGTCCGTGGCCAGGGCCTCGCGGGGCGAGATGCCGAAGAACGCGGCGTCGAAGTCGGCGGCCGAGGCGAGGAAGCCGCCCCGGGTGGAGTAGGTGCGGCCCGGGGCGTCCGGGTCCGGGTCGTACAGGCCGTCGGTGTCCCAGCCGCGGTCGAGGGGGAACTCGCCGATGGCGTCGCCGGCGGCGGCGACGAGGTTCCACAGGTCCTCGGGGGAGGCGACGGCGCCGGGGTAGCGGCAGCTCATGCCGATGATGGCGATGGGCTCGTCGTCGGTGCGCGCGACGGCGGCCGAGGGCGCGGCGGGGCCGGCCGTGTCCGGGCCGGCGATCCTGCCGCGCAGGAACGCGACCAGGGCCAGCGGGTTCGGGTAGTCGAACACCATGGTGCTGGGCAGGGTCAGGCCCGTCACCGTGGCCAGCCGGTTGCGCAGGTCGACCGCGGTCAGCGAGTCGAAGCCGACGTCGCGGAACGCCCGGTGCTCGGACAGGACGTCGGGGGACGCGTGCCCGAGGACGGTGGCGGCCTCGGCGCGGACGAGGTCCAGCAGCGTCCGGTCCTGCTCGGTGGTGGCGAGGGCGCGCAGCCGTGCCACGAACTCGCCATCGGAGGAGGGACGTTCGGCATCGACGGTGAGGCGCTGGACGTCGGGCACGTCCTCGAACAGCGCGGTGGGGCGCCCGGAGGTGAACACCGGGTGGTAGCGGTCCCAGTCGATGTCGGCGACGACCAGGACCTGTTCGTCGTCCTCCAGCGCCTGGCGCAGTCCGGCGAGGGCGAGTTGCGGGTCCATGAACTCCAGCCCGCTGCGGCGGATCTGGCCCGGGTCGACGCGGCCGAGCTTGAGGTCGTCGGACCAGATGCCCCAGGAGACGGCGGTCGCGTGGGCACCGCGGGCGCGGCGGTGCTCGGCGAGCGCGTTGAGGTAGGCGTTGCCCGCGACGTAGGCGGCGTGCCTGCCGCTGCCCCACATGCCGGCGGTGGAGGAGTAGAGGACGAACGCGTCGAGCTCGTCGTCGTCGAGGAGTTCGTCGAGGTGCCGGGCGCCGGTGACCTTGGCGTCGATGACCTTGGCGAAGGCCTCCGTGCTGGTCTCCTCCAGGGTGGCCAGCTCGATGACGGCGGCGGTGTGCACCACGGTCCGTACGGTGCGGCCGGCGGTCTTCAGTCCGTCGAGAAGTGCGGCGACGGCGTCGCGGTCGGTGAGGTCGCAGGCCAGGAACTCGGCTTCGGCGCCGAGCTGTTCGAGTTCGGCGACCAGTTCCCCGGTGCCGGGCGCGTCGGGTCCCCGGCGGCTGGTGAGCACGATGTGCCCGGCGCCCTGGCGGGCCAGCCAGCGCGCGAGGTGCGGGGCGAGGGTGCCGGTGCCGCCGGTGACGAGCGTCGTGCCGCGCGGGTGCCAGCCGCTGTTCCCGCCGGTGCTCGCGGGGCCTGCCGGCGTGACGCGGCGGACGAGCACGCCGGAGGGGCGCACGGCGATCTGGTCCTCGCCGGTGGCGCCGGTGAGGACGGCGGCGAGGCGCTCCGCGCCGCGCCGGTCGAGCGTCTCGGGCAGGTCGACGACACCGCCCCAGCGGTCGGGGTGCTCCAGGGCCGCCGTCCAGCCCAGGCCGTGGATCTGGGCCTGGACCGGGTGGGTGAGCCGGTCGGCGCGGCCGGTGGAGACCGCGCCGCGGGTCAGGCACCACAGGGGTGCGCCGAGGCCGGTGTCGCCGAGGGCCTGGACGAGGATAAGGGTGTGGGCGAGGCCCTCGGACAGGGCGGGGTGCGCCTCGCTCGGCGCCTCGTCGGCGGCCAGGAGGGACACGACCCCGGTCAACTCGATGCCGTCCGCGAGGGTTTCGGTGAGGCGCGCGGCGACCGTCGTACGGTCGTGGCACGTCTCGTCCAGCACCAGGTGCCTGAGGTCGGCGCCGGCGGCGGTCAGCGCGTCGGTGACGTCGGGGGCGGCCGGGGTGCGGCCGCTGACGACGAGCCAGGTACCGGTCGTCACGGGGGTGGCGGCGAGGCCGCCGAGCGGCTTCCAGGTCTGCCGGTAGCGCCAGGAGCCGACGGTGGAGCGGTCGCGGCTGCGCCGCCGCCACGCGGTCAGGGCGGGCAGCACCGGGGAGAGGGTGGCCTGGTCGAGGTGGAGGCCGGCGGCCAGTGACTCGACGTCCTCCTGCTCCACGGCGTCCCAGAACCCGGCGTCCAGGGGCTGTTCCTCGCCCTGTCCGCCGCGCGGCCGGGCGGGTACGGCCCACAGGTGCTCGCGCTGGAAGGCGTAGGTGGGCAGGGCGACCCGGCTGGCTCCGCCGCCGTCGAGGACACGGGTCCAGTCGACGCGGGCGCCGCGTACGAAGGCCTCGGCGAGGGAGGTCAGGAAGCGGCCGCGGCCGCCCTGGTCGCGGCGCAGGGTGCCGACGGCGGCGGCCCGGCGGCCGGTCTCCTCGGCGGTGGCCTGCACCGCCATGGTGAGCACCGGGTGCGGACTGACCTCCACGAAGAACTGGTGGTCCGCGGCGAGCAGGGCCTCGACGGCGGGCGCGAAGCGGACGGTCTGCCGCAGGTTGCGGTACCAGTACCCGGCGTCCATGGCCGTGGTGTCCAGCCAGTCGCCGGTGACGGTGGAGAGGAACGGCACCTCGGCCGGGCGCGGGCGCACGGGTGCCAGGGCCGTCAGCAGTTCGTCCTGGAGCAGTTCGACCTGCGCGGAGTGCGAGGCGTAGTCGACGGCGATGCGGCGGGCGCGGACGTCCTGCGCGGTGAGGTCCGCGACGAGGGCGTCCAGTTGGTCGGGCGGTCCCGCCACCACCACGCTGCGGGGGCCGTTGACGGCGGCGACGGCGATGCCGCCGCCGCGTTCGGCGAGGCGTTCCTCGGTCTCGGCGGGCGAGAGCGGCACGGACACCATGCCGCCGGAGCCGGCCAGGACACGGGCGATGGCCTGGCTGCGGAGGGCGACGACACGAGCCGCGTCGTCCAGGCTCAGGGCGCCGGCGACGACCGCCGCGGCGATCTCGCCCTGGGAGTGGCCGACGACCGCGTCGGGCCGCACCCCGTGGGAGCGCCACAGGTGGGCGAGGGACACCATCACGGCGAAGGTGGCGGGCTGGACGACGTCGACGCGGTCCAGGGTGGGCGCGCCGTCGGCCCGGCGCAGCACCTCCACGAGGTTCCAGTCGGTGTACGCGGCGAGCGCGGCGGCGCACTCGTGCAGCCGCTCGGCGAACGCCGTTGACTCGTCGAGGAGTTGGGCGGCCATGCCGGTCCACTGGGAGCCCTGGCCGGGGAAGACGAAGACGGTCCTGCCGTCCAGGTCGGCGGTGCCCTGGACCAGGGTGGCCGAGGGCGCGCCGGCGCCGAGGGCCTCGGTGCCGGCGCGCAGTTCGCCGGTTCCGGTGCCCACGACCACCGCACGGTGGTCGAGGAGGGCGCGGGTGGTGAGGAGGGAGTGGCCGACGTCCGCGGGCCGGAGCCCGGGATGCGCGGTGAGGTGGTCGGTGAGCCGCTGGGCCTGGGCGCGCAGCGCGCCGGGGGTCCGCGCGGACAGCACCCATGGGACGGCGGGGGCGTTCGCGGGGGCCGGTTCGGCGGCGGGCGGTTCGGCGCGGCGGGGTGCCTCTTCGAGGACGGCGTGGGCGTTGGTGCCGCTGATGCCGAAGGAGGACACGGCGCAGCGGCGGGTGCGCTCGCCCTCGGGCCATGCGGTGGGGGCGGTGAGCAGGGAGACGGTGCCGGGTGTCCAGTCGATGTGCGAGGACGGCTCGTCGGCGTGCAGGGTGCGCGGGAGCAGTCCGTGGCGCAGCGCCATGACCATCTTGATGACGCCCGCGACACCGGCGGCGGACTGGGTGTGGCCGATGTTGGACTTCACCGAGCCGAGCAGCAGCGGCTGTTCGGGGTCGCGGTCCGGTCCGTAGACGGCCTGGAGGGCCTGGGCCTCGATGGGGTCGCCGAGGGCGGTGCCGGTGCCGTGTGCCTCGACGGCGTCGATGTCGGCGGGTGTGAGGCCGGAGTTGGCGAGGGCCTGCCGGATGACCCTCTGCTGGGAGGGCCCGTTGGGGGCGGTGAGCCCGTTGGAGGCGCCGTCCTGGTTGATGGCGGAGCCGCGGACGACGGCGAGGACGTCGTGTCCCTTGGCCTCGGCGTCGGAGAGCCGTTCCAGGACGAGGACGCCGACGCCCTCGGCGAGGGTCATGCCGTCGGCGGCCTCGGAGAAGGCCTTGCAGCGGCCGTCGGCGGCCAGGGCCCGCTGCCGGCTGAACGCGATGAACGCGTTGGGGTTGGTCATGACGGTGGCGCCGCCGGCGAGGGCGAGGTCGCTCTCGCCGTTGCGCAGCGACTGGCAGGCCAGGTGCAGGGCCACCAGGGAGGACGAGCAGGCGGTGTCCACGGTGACCGCCGGTCCCTCCAGGCCGAACAGGTAGGCGAGCCGGCCGGACAGGACGCTGGGGCTGGTGCCGGTGACGGCGTGCCCGGCGGAGGAGTCGTCCATGCCGATCCCGTACTCCTGGTACGTGGATCCGATGAACGTGCCGGTGGCGCTGCCGTGGACGGACGTCGGGTCGATGCCCGCGGACTCGAATGCCTCCCAGGTGCTCTCCAGGAGCAGGCGCTGCTGCGGGTCCATGGTGAGGGCCTCGCGCGGCGAGATCCCGAAGAAGCCCGCGTCGAACTCGCCCGCCTCGTGGAGGAATCCGCCCTGGGTGGAGTAGGCCTTGCCGGTGGCGTCGGGGTCCGCGTCGTACAGGCCGGTGTCCCAGCCGCGGTTGACGGGGAACTCGGAGATGGCGTCGGTGCCTTCGGCGACCAGCTGCCAGAACTGCTCGGGGCTGCCGGTGCCGCCGGGGAAGCGGCAGCTCATGCCGACGATGGCGATGGGCTCGTCGAACCGGCCGGTGGCCGCGGTCCGGGCGGTGGCCGCGTGGTCCGCGCCGGCGATCTCGTCGCGCAGGAAGGCGGCGAGGGCGACGGGTGTCGGGTGGTCGAAGGCCATGGTGCTGGGCAGTGGCAGTCCGGTCAGGGCGACCAGCCGCTTGCGCAGGTCCACCGCCATCAGCGAGTCGAATCCGGCGTCACGGAACGCGCGGGTGGGGGCGACGCCCTCGGCGGAGGCGTGCCCGAGGACGGCGGCGGCCTCGCGGCGGACCACGTCGACGAGCGTGCGCTGCCGCTCGTCCTGGTCCAGGCCGCGCAGCTTCGTCACGAACACGGAGGCGGCGGCGTCCCGGCTCTCGCCGGCCGTGGCGAGCCGGCGCACCTCGGGCAGTTCGCCGAACAGCCGGCTGGGCCGGGAGGCGGTGAAGACGGGGACGTACGTCTCCCAGTCGACGTCCGCGACGGTGACGGTCACCTCGCGCCGCAGGACGGCGCGGCGCAGTTCGGCGAGCGCGGTGGCGGGCGCGAGGAAGCGCAGGCCCTGCCGGGTGAGGCTGTCGGTGACGGCCTCGTGGGTGGCCATGCCGGCGTCGGCCCAGGGTCCCCAGGCCACCGAGGTGGCGGCCAGACCGCGGGCGGCGCGGTGTTCGGCGAGGGCGTCGAGATAGGCGTTGGCGGCGGCGTAGGCGCTCTGCCCGGCGCTGCCCCAGACCCCGGCGACGGAGGAGAACAGGACGAAGAAGTCCAGGTCGTGGTCGGCGAGCAGGGCGTCGAGGTGGGCGGCGCCCAGCATCTTGGCCTCGGCCGTGGCCGTGACGTCGGTGAGCGGGGTGGCGGCCAGCGGAGCGGCCTGCCCGACGCCGGCGGCGTGGATCACGCCGGTGAGCGGCCGGTCCCCGGGGATCGCGGCAAGCAGGGCGGCCAGCGCCTCGCGGTCGGCGGTGTCGCAGGCGGCGAGGGTGACGTCCGTACCCAAGTCGCTCAGTTCGGCGGCGAGTTCGGTGGCTCCGGGGGCGTCGGGGCCGCGTCGGCCGGTCAGGACGAGGTGCGCGGCACCGGCGCGGGCGAGCCAGCGGGCCACCTCGGCGCCGAGGGCGCCGGTGCCGCCGGTGACCAGCACGGTGCCGCGAACGGTGACGTCGCTCTCGTGCGGGAGTTCGGCGGCGGGCCTGCGGAGCAGGCGGCGGCCCAGGCACCCGGTCGCGCGCAGCGCGATCTGGTCCTCGGCGTCGGCGGTGGGCGCGGCCAGGGCGCTGACGAGCCGCTGCACCGCGGGTGCGTCCAGGACGGGCGGCAGGTCGACCAGTCCGCTCCAGGCCTGGGGGCGTTCGAGGGCGCTGACCCGGCCCAGGCCCCAGACGGCGGCCTGGACGGGCTCGGTGAGCGGGTCGGCGGCGCCGGTGGACACGGCGCCGCGGGTGACGGTCCACAGCGGGGCGCTCGCCCCGGTGTCGGTGAGCGCCTGGGCCAGGACCACGCTGAGCGCGAGTCCGGCGGGCAGCCCGCGTCCGGTGAGGGGGCCCTGGTCGGCCAGCGGCAGCAGCGACAGGAAGCCGGCCGCGTCCGCGGCTCCGGCCTCGGTGAGGCGGGCGGCGAGCGTGTCGCGGTCGAGGCAGGCGTCGTCGAGGACCAGTAGTTCGAAGCGGGCGCCGTGCCCGCGCAGGGCTTCCAGCAGCCCGCCGTCGTCGACGGCGGCGGTGGTCGGCACGAGCCAGGTGCCCTCCAGGACGGGCGCGGCGCTCGCGCGGACCGGTGTCCACCGGACGCGGTAGCGGGCGGTGTCCAGCAGGGTCTTCTCGTGCCGGCCGCGGCGCCAGGAGGTGAGCGCGGGGAGCAGGGAGGCGAGGCCCGCGTGCTGTTCGTCGCGCAGTCCGAGCAGCGCGGCCACCCCGTCGGTGTCGCCCCGCTCGACGGCACCCCACAGGGCGGAGTCCGCCGGGTCTGCCGTGGCGGCGGGGGCAGCGGTGGTCTCGGGCCAGTACCGCTCGTGCTGGAAGGCGTACGTGGGCAGTTCGACGGTGCGGGCACCGCCGGGGGCGTGGTGGGCGGCCCAGTCGACGGGGATCCCGCGCACGTGGAGGCGGGCGAGGGCGACGGCCGCGGACCGTTCCTCGCCGTGCCCGGCCCGCAGCAGCGGCACGGTCTGCACCACGGTGTCGGCGGCGAGGACGTCCTCGGCGAGCGCGGACAGCACGCCGTCCGGGCCGACCTCCAGGAAGGTGGTCGCGCCGGTGGCGCGCAGGGCGCGTACACCGTCGGCGAAGCGGACGGTGCGGCGGACGTGCTCGACCCAGTAGCCGGGGCTGCACAGTTCCTCGCCGGTCGCGGGTTCGCCGGTCAGGTCGGACACGACGGGCAGGTTCGGCGCGCTGTAGGTGAGGGTCTCGGCGACCCGGCGGAACTCCTCCAGCATGGGTTCCATGCGGGCCGAGTGGAAGGCGTGGCTGACCCGCAGCCGCTTGGTGCGGCGCCGGTCCGCGGCGAACTGCTCGGCGAGGCACAGGACTTCGGTCTCGTCGCCGGAGATCACGACGGCGCGTGGGCCGTTGACCGCGGCGACGGACACGGCACCGGACTCCGGCAGGCGCGCGAGGACCTCGTCCTCGGTGGCCTCCAGGGACGCCATGGCGCCGCCCTCGGGCAGCGCCTGCATCAGGCGGGCGCGGGCGGCGACCAGCGTGCAGGCGTCCGCGAGGGACAGCACACCGGCGGCGTGCGCGGCGCTGATCCCGCCGACGGAGTGGCCGAGCAGTGCGCCGGGGCGCACACCCCAGGAGGTGAGCAGCCGGAAGAGGGCGGTCTCGACGGCGAACAGCAGCGGCTGGGCGTACCCGGTGCGGTCCATCAGCCCGGCCTCGGGCGAGTCCTCGGCCGCGAACAGGACGTCGCGCAGCGGCCGGTCGGTGTCCTGTTCCAGGTGCCCGAGGGCCTCGTCCAGCGCGGCGGCGAACACCGGGAAGCGCTCGTACAGTGCACGTCCCATGCCAGGGCGCTGGGCGCCCTGGCCGGTGAACAGCAGCGCGGGTTTGCCGGTGCCCGCGCTCTCGCCGGTCTCCAGGGCGGGGTCGGTGTCGCCGGTGGCGAGCGCGGTCAGCGCGCGCAGGAGGTCGGTGCGGTCACCGGTCGCGGCGGCACGGTGGTCGAAGGCGGACCGGGTGGTGGCGAGGGACAGGCCGATGTCGGCGGGGTCGAGTTCCGGCCGGGCATCGACGTGGGCGCGCAGCCGGGCGGCCTGGTCGCGCAGGGCCGCGCGGCTGCGGCCGGACAGCGGCCAGACGGTCACGCGGCCGGCGTCCACGGGCCGGGGCCGCGCGGCCGGGGACGGCTGCGGGGCCTGTTCCAGGATCACGTGCGCGTTGGTGCCGCTGATGCCGAAGGAGGAGACACCGGCGCGGCGCGGCCTGCCGGTCTCGGGCCACCGCGCCTCGTCGGCGGCCAGTTCCACGGCCCCGGCCTCCCAGTCCACGTGGCTGGAGGGCTGCCCGGCGTGCAGGGTGCGCGGCACGACGCCGTGGCGCATCGCCAGGACCATCTTGATGACGCCCGCGACACCGGCGGCGGCCTGCGTGTGCCCGATGTTGGACTTCACCGAGCCGAGCAGCAAGGGCCGTTCGGCGTCGCGGTCCTGGCCGTAGGTGGCGAGCAGGGCCTGGGCCTCGATGGGGTCGCCGAGGGTGGTGCCGGTGCCATGCCCCTCGACCACGTCGACGTCGGCGGTGGTCAGTCCGGCACCGGCGAGCGCTTGCCGGATGACCCGCTGCTGCGAGGGGCCGTTGGGCGCGGTCAGCCCGTTGCTGGCGCCGTCCTGGTTGACGGCGGAGCCGCGCACGACGGCCAGGACCTGGTGCCCGTTGCGGCGGGCGTCGGAGAGCCGTTCGAGTACGAGGACACCGACGCCTTCCGCCCAGCCGACGCCGTCGGCGCCGTCGGAGTACGCCTTGCAGCGGCCGTCCGGAGACAGCCCGCGCTGCCGGGCGAACTCGATCAGGGAGGTGGGCGTGGACATCACGGTCACACCGCCGGCCAGCGCCAGGGTGCACTCCCCCGCCCGCAGGGCCTGCATCGCCCAGTGCAGGGCGACCAGCGAGGAGGAGCAGGCGGTGTCGACGGTGACGGCCGGGCCCTCCAGGCCGAGGACGTACGAGACGCGGCCGGAGGCGATGCTCGGCGAGGTGCCGCTGCCCTGGTGGCCCTCGAAGCGCTCGTCGGCGAGGGTGGCCGCGTAGTCGTTGTACATGACGCCCGCGAACACGCCGGTCCGGCTGCCGCGCAGCGCCACAGGGTCGATCCCGGCCCGCTCGATCGCCTCCCACGAGGCCTCGAGGAGCAGGCGCTGCTGGGCGTCGGTGGCGAGGGCCTCGCGCGGGCTCATGCCGAAGAAGGCCGGGTCGAACTCGGCGGCGTCGTGCAGGAATCCACCGGAGCGGGTGTAGGTGGTGCCGAGGTGGTCCGGGTCGGGGTCGTAGAGCGAGTCGAGGTCCCAGCCGCGGTCGGTGGGCAGACCGGAGACGGCGTCGGTGCCCTCGCGCAGCAGCCGCCACAGGTCGTCGGGCGAGGCGACCCCGCCCGGGTAGCGGCAGCTCATGCCGACGATGACGATCGGGTCGTCGCCGTGCTCGGCCGGACGGGCCGCGGCCGCGGCGGGGCCGTCCTCACCCGTGAGTTCGTCGAGGACGTGCGCGGCGAGCGCGGTGACCGTCGGGTAGTCGAAGATCACGGTGGCGGAGGTACGCAGGCCGGTGGCGGTGCGCAGCCGGTTGCGCAGTTCCACGGCGGTCAGCGAGTCGAAGCCGAGGTCCTGGAACCGGCGCGCCGGGTCGACGTCCTCGGGTCCGCCGTGCCGCAGGACCGCGGCGACCTCGGCGCGCACGAGGTCCACGACCGCCTCGGTGCGGGCCGTGGCGTCGAGCCGGGCCAGGCGCTGGACGAGGCCCGCAGCCGCCTCGGAGCCGGCCACGACGGAGCGCCGGGCCGGGGTGCGGATGAGGCCGCGCAGCAGCGGCGGTACGTCTCCCAGGGCGCGCAGGACGGGCAGGTCCAGGCGGGCGGGGAGCAGCACGGGGGCGCCGTGCGCGAGGGCGGCGTCGAACAGTGCGAGGCCGTCCTGCTCGGACAGGGCGGGGGTGCCCGTCCGGGCGAGCCGTTCGAGGTCGGCCTCGGTCAGGGTGGTGGTCATGCCGTCGGCGGAGGCGCCGGCGGCCGGGGCCCACGGGCCCCAGGCCAGCGACTGGCCGGGCAGTCCGGTGGCCCGGCGCAGCGACACGACGGCGTCGACGAAGGCGTTCGCGGCGGCGTAGTTGCCCTGTCCCGGGGCGCCGGCGGAACCGGAGAGGGAGGAGAAGACGACGAAGGCGGCGAGGTCGTCGCCGCGGTCGCGGGTGGCCTCGTGCAGGTGCCACACGGCGTCGGCCTTCGGGCGCAGCACGCAGCTGATCCGCTCGGGGGTGAGCGAGTCGACGACGCCGTCGTCGAGGACGCCCGCGCAGTGCACCACGGCGGTCAGGGGGTGCCCGGCGGGCACGGCCGCGAGCAGCCGGTCGACCGCCGCGCGGTCGGCGAGGTCGCAGGACTCGATCGCCACTCGGTCCGCGCCGAGGGCGCGCAGCTCGCCGGCGAGTTCCATGGCCCCCGGGGCGGTCGGACCGCGGCGCCCGGCGAGCAACAGGTGCCGTACGCCGTACTGTTCGACCAGATGGCGGGCGAGGGCGCGGCCGAGGCCTCCGGTGCCGCCGGTGACGAGGACCGTGCCGTCGGGGTTCCAGTCGGCGCCCGGGGCCGCGTCGGTGTGCCGGGCGCGGGCGAGCCTGGCCATGAGCACCGAGCCGTCCCGGACGGCCAGTTGCGGCTCGTCGCCGGTCAGGGCCTGCGGGGGCAGGACACCCGGGGAATCAGGGTCGAGGTCCAACAGGCCGAAGCGGCCGGGGTGTTCGGCCTGGGCGGAGCGCACCAGGCCCCAGACGGCGGCGCCCGCGGCGTCCATGACGCCCTCGCCTTCGGCGGCGGCGACCGCACCGCGGGTGACGAGGACGAGCCGGGAGTCGGCGCTCGCCTCGTCGGCGAGCCAGGTCTGCATCAGGTCGAGGACGTGCGCGGTGAGGGCGTGTGCCGACGCGGCGGGGTCGGCGGCCGGGTCGCCCACGGCGGGGGCGAGCACGACGGCGGGTACCGGGCGCGCGCCGGCGGCCAGGGGCGTACCGAGGCCGAAGGGGTCGTCGCCGAGGACGGCGACCGAGGCGGGTGCGGTGGGGGCCGGCGCGGAGGAGGCGACCGGTGCGGTGGGGGCGGGGGGTGCGGTGGGGGCCGCGCCCCGCATGCGGGTCCAGCGCAGCTCGAACAGGGCCTCGCGGGCCAGGGCGGTGGCGGCGGTCTGCCGTGCGTCGGGCAGGGCGCGCAGGACGAGCGACCCCACGGAGGCGACGGGACGTCCCTCGGTGTCGGCGACGGCGAGGGACACGGCGTCGTCGGCGGCCCGGGAGAGCCGGACGCGCAGGGCGCGCGCGCCCTCGGCGTACAGGGCCACGTCCTGCCAGGAGAAGGGCACTCCGCCGCGGCCGTGTTCACCGAGGTCGAGGAAGGCCGAGCCGTGCAGGGCGGCGTCGAGCAGGGCGGGGTGCAGTCCGAAGGAGCGCGTGTCGTCGCTGCCGTCGGGGAGTGCCACCTCGGCGAGCACGTCGTCACCGTGCCGCCACGCGGCGCGCAGACCCTGGAACATCGGGCCGTATCCGAAGCCGAGTTCGGCGAGCCGCTCGTAAAGGTCGCCGGTGTCGAGCGGGCGGGCGCCGGCGGGCGGCCAGCTGCCGGTGGCGGACTCCGGGAACACGGTCTCGCGCGCGGCCGCCGGGTCCGCCGGGGCGAGGACGCCGGCGGCGTGCTGGGTCCACGGCTGGTCGTCGGCGCCGTCGGGCCGGGAGTGGACGGTGAGGGTGCGGCGGCCGGACTCGTCGGGGCTCCCTGCCCACACCTGCACCTGGACGCCGCCCAGTTCGGGCAGGACCAGCGGCGCGGCCAGCGTCAGCTCCTCCACGCGGTCGCAGCCGGTCTCGTCGCCCGCGCGGACGGCCAGTTCCAGGAAGGCGGTGCCGGGCAGCAGGACGGTGCCCCGCACGGCGTGCTGGGCGAGCCAGGGGTGCGTGCGCAACGACAGCCGGCCGGTGAGCAGCAGGCCGTCGGAGTTGGCGAGGGAGACGGCAGCGGCGAGCAGCGGGTGGTGGGCCGCGCCGAGGCCCGCGCCACGGACGTCACCGGTACGGCTCAGCGCGGTCCTGGGCCAGTACCTGCGGTGCTGGAAGGCGTACGTCGGCAGGTCCACGCGCCGGGCGCCGGTGCCGGCGAAGTACTCCGCCCAGTCGATGCGGACCCCGCGGACGTGCAGTCCGGCGAGGGCCTCGGTGAGGGTGTCGGTCTCGCCCAGGCCGGGCCGCAGCACCGGCAGGGCGGTGACGGGCTCGTCGGACTCCAGGGCGGCCTGGGCGAGGGCGGACAGCACGCCGTCGGGGCCGACTTCGAGGAAGAGGCCCGCGCCGTGGTCGCCGAGCCAGGTGAGGGCGTCGGCGAAGCGTACGGTGCGGCGGACGTGCTCGGTCCAGTGGTCGGCCGAGGTCAGCTGCTCGACGGTGGCGGGGGCGCCGGTGAGCGTGGACACGATGGGGATCACCGGGGCCTGCGGCGACAGTCCGGCGACCACCGCGCGGAACGCGTCGAGCATGGGCTCCATGAGCGGCGAGTGGAAGGCGTGGGACACCCGCAGCCGGTTCGTCCTGCGGCCCAGCCCGGCGAAGTGGGCGGCGACGGCCTCGGTCTCGGCCTCGGCGCCCGCGACGACGACGGCGCCCGGGCCGTTGACGGCGGCGAGGGAGACGAGGTCCGCGCGGCCCTCCAGCAGGGGCAGCACCTCGGCCTCGGTGGCCTGTACGGCGATCATCGCGCCGCCCGCGGGCAGCGCCTGCATGAGGGTGCCGCGGGCGAGGACGAGGGCGGCCGCGTCGGCGAGGCTGAACACGCCGGCGACGTGCGCGGCGGCGATCTCGCCGACGGAGTGCCCGGCGAGGAAGTCCGGCCGGACGCCGAAGGACTCCACCAGCCGGTACAGGGCGACCTCGATCGCGAACAGAGCGGGCTGCGCGTACCCGGTCCGGTCCAGGAGCGCGGCGTCGGCGCCGTCCCCGTCGGCGAACAGCACGTCGCGCAGCGGGCGGTCGAGCCCGGAGTCGAAGTGGGCGAGGACCTCGTCGAGGGCGCGCGCGAACACCGGGAAGCGGGCGGCGAGTTCGCGGCCCATGGCGAGCCGCTGCGAGCCCTGCCCGGAGAACAGGAGGGCGAGCTTGGGGCGGCCGTGTGTGCTGCCCTGCGGGACGGTCGCGGTGTCGCCCTCGGAGAGCGCGGCGAGTGCCGTCGCCGCCGCCCCGGCGTCGGCCGCCGTGATCACGGCCCGGTGTTCCAGGGCCGCCCGGGTGGTGGCCAGGGAGCGGGCGAGGTCGGCGGCGGGCAGGCCGGGGCTGTCCCGCAGGAAGGAGCCGAGCCGGGCGGCCTGGGCGCGCAGGGCCTCGGGGGTACGTCCGGAGACGAGCCAGGGCAGCGCCGTCCCGGTGGTCTCCACCGCGGGTGCGGACTGCGGTTCGGCGTCCTCGGCCGGCGGCGCCTGCTCGATGATGGCGTGGGCGTTGGTGCCGCTGAGGCCGAAGGACGACACACCGGCGCGGCGCGGTTCGTCCCGCTCGGGCCAGGCGGTCGGCTCGGTGAGCAGCCGCACCGCTCCCGCCGTCCAGTCCACGTGCGTGGAGGGCTCGTCCACGTGCAGGGTCTTCGGCAGCAGGTTGTGCCGCAGCGCCAGCACCATCTTGATGACGCCGGCGACACCGGCGGCGGCCTGGGTGTGGCTGATGTTGGACTTCACCGAGCCGAGCAGCAGCGGGCGTTCGGCGTCCCGGTCCTGTCCGTACGTCGCGAGGAGCGCCTGCGCCTCCACGGGGTCGCCGAGGGTGGTGCCGGTGCCGTGGGCCTCGACCACGTCGACCTGGTCGGCCGACAGCCGGGCGTTGACCAGCGCCTGCTCGATCACGCGCTGCTGGGAGGGGCCGTTGGGCGCGGTCAGTCCGTTGCTGGCGCCGTCCTGGTTGACGGCCGAGCCGCGCACCACGGCGAGGACGGGGTGCCCGTTGCGGCGGGCGTCGGAGAGCCGCTCCAGGACGAGGACGCCGACGCCCTCCGACCAGCCGGTGCCCTGCGCGGAGTCGGCGAAGGAGCGGCAGCGGCCGTCGGCGGCGAGGCCGCCCTGACGGGCGAACTCGACGAAGGTCGTCGGGCTGGACATCACGGTGACGCCCGCGGCCAGGGCGAGGGCGGACTCCCCCGAGCGCAGCGACTGGGCGGCCAGGTGCAGGGCCACGAGGGAGGAGGAGCAGGCGGTGTCCACGGTCACGGCCGGTCCGACGGCGCCGAAGAAGTAGGACAGCCGGCCCGAGACGACGCTCGTGGCGTTGCCGGTCAGGACGAAGCCCTGGACGTCGTCGTCGGGGCCGGTGCGGTACTCCTGGGGCATCGCGCCCACGAAGACACCGGTCCGGGTGCCGCGCAGCGAGACCGGGTCGACGCCGGCCCGTTCGAAGGCCTCCCAGGACGCCTCCAGGAGCACCCTCTGCTGGGGGTCCATGGACAGGGCCTCACGGGGCGAGATCCCGAAGAAGTCGGGGTCGAAGTCGGCGGCGCCCTGGAGGAAACCGCCGTACACCTCGGTGGGTCCGTCCCCCGGGTCGAGTTCCCAGCCGCGGTCGCCGGGCAGCCCGGTGATGCCGTCCCGTTCCTCGACGAGCATGGCCCACAGGTCCTCGGGGCTCGCGACCCCGCCGGGGTAACGGCAGCTCATGCCGACGATGGCGATCGGCTCGGCGGCGGCGGCCTCGAGTTCCGACACCCGCTGCCGTGCGCGCTGCAGGTCGGCGCCGGCCCGCTTGAGGTAGTCCCGCAGTTTCTGCTCGTTGCCCATATCAACTCAACCCATCTCGAAGACCGGCGCACACCAGCGCACAGTCTCGGCAGGTCACCGCCAGGAAAACCCCTAGTCGTGGCGGGGGTCCGGGCGCCGGCGGGGCGGGACGGACCGTCGGGGGCGGGCCGGTGGGGAACACTAGGGGTTTGCGGCCGGGCGGCGGGACAGGATCGGACCCGCGAGATGGGTTCCGGGGACACCCGGCCAGCGACTTCGACGAGGATCTCTTCGCATGCCCGAATCCGCCCCGACGGGCAATCCGCCGCGTCCCGCACCGTCCGCCTCCAGGGACCCGGCCGAATTCGACCTACAGGACGAGGAATTGATCGCGCTTCTGCTGCGCCGGGTGCAGCGGTCCCGGGGCCGGCAACTGAGCCGTCGGGCAGCGGGCCTTCCGGCCACGACCCTGGCCGGGGAGAGCGAGATGCTGCGGCAGTACACGGCCCGCCTCGGCCGGCCGGGGGCGGAGATCGCGCTGGCGATCCTCGCGCTGGCCCGCCAGCACCCGCACGCACCCCCCGGCGGCCGGTGAGGCGCACGGTCCGAACGGCGCGTGACTCGTGCGGGGCACGGTCCGAACGGCGCGTACGGCGCTCACCGTGACGGCGGGCTCCGGGACCGGCCCGGAGCCCGCCGTCCGCGGGTCCGCGAAGTGCCCTGTTACCAGCGGGCTCCGGTGAGCACGCTGCCGTGCTCACGGACCAGCCGGGCCTCGGCGAGGTCGGACTCCACCATCATCCGCATCAGTTCGGCGAAGTCGACCTCGGGCTCCCAGCCGAGGGCCGCGCGGGCGTGGGAGGAGTCGGCGCACAGGATCTCCACCTCGGCGGGCCGTACCAGCGCGGGGTCGATGACGACGTGCTCCTCCCAGTCCAGGCCCACGTACTCGAAGGCCAGCCGCACCGCGTCGCGCACCGAGTGCATCCGGCCCGTGCCCACCACGTAGTCGCCGGGCTCTTCCTGCTGGAGCATCAGGTGCATCGCGCGGACGTAGTCGCCGGCGAAGCCCCAGTCGCGTACGGCGTCGAGGTTGCCGAGGCTCAGCTTGTCCTGCATGCCGAGCTTGATCTGCGCGACGGCCAGGGAGATCTTCCGCGGGACGAACTCGGCGCCGCGCCGCGGGGACTCGTGGTTGAACAGGATCCCGGAGACCCCGTACATCCCGTACGACTCCCGGTAGTTGCGGGTGATGTGGTGGCCGAACGCCTTGGCGACCCCGTAGGGGCTGCGCGGGTGGAGCAGGGTGGTCTCGCGCTGGGGCGTCTCCGCGACCATGCCGAACATCTCGGAGGACGACGCCTGGTAGAAGCGGATGCGCCCCTGGTCGCCGGACTTCACCGACCCACCGCTCAGCCCGCTCACCAACCGGACCGCCTCCAGCATGCGCAGCACGCCGTTGCCGTTGACCTCGGTGACGAGGCCCGGCTGCTGCCACGACATGGGGACGAAGGAGATCGCGCCCAGGTTGTAGACCTCGTGCGGCTGGATCACGTCCACGGCGGAGACCAGGCTGCCCTGGTCCATGAGGTCGCCGTCCACGAACCGCAGGTCCGGGATCAGCCGGCTGATGCGGTCCTTGCGCGGGTTCGCCTGCCCCCGGACCAGCCCCCAGACCTCGTATCCCAGCGAGATCAGATGTTCTGCCAGGTAGGACCCGTCCTGCCCGGTCACTCCGGTGATCAGCGCACGCTTGGACATCATTTCCCTTCCACCGCCACGGCCTTCTCGAAGTGCCAGCGAATCAGCATTGTGGCTAAGGAATTTGCGAGACTCCGGCGGGACGGCGGCGGCACAGGGGGCCGGCGCCCCACGCATCCCAGCAGTCCGCGCTGCCGGGGCTGCCCGGGGCCGGGCGCGGTGGCCGGGTACGTCCGGGGCGGACCGCCGCCGTCGTACGACGGCCCCCGAAGGCTCACCAGTCGTGCACGGTCCCGTCGTGCAGCCGGCTGATCGGCAGGTACGCCTGCTGGTAGGGGAAGCGGCGTGCCGCGTCGACGTCGAGGTCGACGCCGAGGCCCGGTGTGTCGGACGGATGGAGCAGTCCTCCCTCGAAGCGGTAGGAGGTCCGGAAGACCTCCAGGGTGCGCTCGGAGTGCCGCATGTACTCCTGGATGCCGAAGTTGTGCACGGCCAGGTCGAGATGGAGGGCGGCGGCCATGCCCACCGGGGAGATGTCCGTGGGGCCGTGCATCCCGGACTTGACGCCGTGGACGGCCGCGAGGTCGAGCAGCTTCCTCATCGCGGTGACGCCGCCGGTGTGGGTCACCGCGGAGCGCACGTAGTCGATCAGCCGCTCGCTGAGCAGCGTGGTGTAGTCGTACACGGAGTTGAAGACCTCGCCGATGGCCAGCGGTGTCGTCGTGTGCTGCCGGATCAGCCGCAGGGCCGCCTGGTCCTCCGCGGGAGTGGCGTCCTCCAGCCAGAACAGGTCGTACGGCTCCAGTGCCTTGCCCAGCCGCGCGGCCTGGATCGGCGTCATCCGGTGGTGTCCGTCGTGCAGCAACGGGAGTTCCGGGCCGAACTCCGCCCTGACCGCCTCGAAGAACGCCGGGCAGGTGCCGCAGGTAGGCGCGGGTGTCCCAGGTCTCGACGGTGGGCCGGACCCGGTCGCGGGTGGTCGGGCGCGCGGGCTCGTAGTCGTAGCGCTCTCCCCCGCCGGCGCTCGACGCGGCGACGCCGTACACCGACTCGAAGCCGGGGATGCCGGTCTGTACGCGGAGGGCGCGGTAGCCCTCCTCCAGGTGTGCGCGGATGGAGTCGAGCAGTTCGGGCACGTCGCGCCCGGAGGCGTGTCCGTAGGCGAGGGCGCCGGTGCGGGACGCGCCACCGAGCAGCTGGTACAGGGGCATTCCCGCGCACTTGGCCTTGATGTCCCACAGCGCGGTGTCGACGGCCGCGACCGCCGCCATGGTGACGGGGCCGCGCCGCCAGTACGCCCCCCGGTAGAGGTGCTGCCAGGTGTCCTCGATGCGGGAGGCGTCACTTCCGATGAGCAGGGGCACGACATGGCTGTCGAGGTAGGAGTGGACGGCCATCTCACGGCCGTTGAGCGTGGCGTCGCCGAGGCCGACGACGCCGTCCTCGGTGGTGATGCGGAGGGTGACGAAGTTCCGTCCCGGGCTGGTGACGATCACCTCGGCGGACACGATCTGCATGGTGGATCCCCCTCTTCGCGGCGGTTCGGTCGGTCGGTGCGGTGGGTCCTCTCGCCGGGCACGGCCGCCGTGTGCGCCGACGGCCGTCCTGGCGGAACTGGGTTCAGCGGCTCCGGGTGCGCCGGGCCAGCTCGGTCTGGACCTCGGCGACGACGCGTTCGACCGGCAGGGTCGCGTCGACGGTCATCCCGGCCTCGTCCTCCTCCAGGGGTTCCAGGTCCTGGAACTGGGAGGCCACGAGGGAGGCGGGCATGAAGTGCGACTTCCTGCTCTCCACCCGGGAGACCGCCTCGTCCTGGCCGATCGTCAGGTGCACGAAGAACGCGTCGGGCCGGGCCACGCGCAGCAGCTCCCGGTAGATCCGTCTGAGCGCGGAGCAGGTGACGACCAGCCCCTCCTCGGCGTCCGCCACCCGCATACGGCCCGCGATGGCGGCCAGCCACGGGCTGCGGCTGCGGTCGTCCAGAGGGGTGCGGTTCTCCATGGAGCGGACGTTGCCTCGGGGATGGAAGGTGTCCCCCTCCTCGAACGGCATCCGGAGCGAGTCCGCCAGGTACCGGCCGACGGTGCTCTTGCCGCAGCCGCTGACCCCCATGACGACGACAGGCGCGCGCCGGGCGCGGAACAGACCGGCCATGGCGTCCTGGAAACCGGCTCGGTAGGCGGGTGGCAGCCCGTTGGTGTCGAACTGGTCCAGGCCCGCCCGCAGCCGGTCGCGTACGCCGGGGTCGTGCAGCCGTCCGCTGCGGATCTCGGCGAGGAGTGCCTCCGCGAAGGTCTCGGCGGCGGTGGCCAGCCCCTGGTCGACGGCGTAGGCGAGCCCCACGTGCAGCCACATGGCGATGGGCTCCGGCCGGGTGGGATAGCTCCGCACGGTGTCGGTGCCGGCGACGGCCCGCGCGGGCGTGATCACCGTCTCCCGGAGGGCGCCGGCCCAGTTCCTGTCGATGCGGTGGTTCAGCGCCATGACGACCGGATGGGAGAGGCGCACGAACAGCTCGTTGCGCGACCCGGCGAGGAGGGTCCGGTGGAAGGCCGCGTCCACGTCCCTGAAGCGCTGCCGAACGGCCGCGCCCTCTCGTGGCCGCGCGAAGTCGGGGTCTTCGCTCAGGGCGAGCAGGGTACGGGCGTGACCGGTGAGGTCGTGGCAGATCTCCGCGGACCTGCTCAGGGCGGCCAGCCTGGCCGCCCGGGGCTCGATGACCTCCCGCAGCTCGGTCAACGACCGCATCTGGCTGTCCGGGGCGACCTCCAGGCGCCATGCGATCACGTCGGGGTCCAGCAGGTCCCACCGCTCCAGCGCCTGGACGGTGGCCCCGACCCGCGGCTGGAGGTTCACCAGGCCCTTCTGGTGCAGCGCCTGGAGGGCTTCGCGGGCCATGGGGCGCGTGACGTCGAACTCGTGCGTGACGGCGTCCACGGTGAGGTGGTGGTCGCGGGGCTTGCCGCCCTCCACGATCTGGCAGCCCAGTCGCTCCACCACCCTCGCGGTGGAGCCCCGTAACGCGTCCTCGGATCCTTCGGTCGGGTCGGCTTCGGGACCAGTCATGGCGGCGATGCTAAATCACAGTGGCCTCCTGGTCAGCCGTCCGGACTCCGCCGCATGAAGCACGAAATGCCTTCGGGGCGCACGCCGGGGCACTTCGCGCGGCGCTCCCACCCTCAAGCGACCCCAGGACCGACTGATAGGGCATCAGAAGCCTTTTCTCGACGCCAGATCACATGAGTAGCGTGGTCGGTCATTCGAAAGGTTTCGATGACGCCGAGGGCCGGCCGGAGCCAGGCAGGTGGGCACACGACCGGCGTCGCCGCGCGGCAGCCGACACAGGGCTGTCCGTCTCCCGTTCTGACGCAGCAGGAGGAGAGCCGCATGCCCGAACCCAGCTCACCCACGCCCCCGCCGGAGCGGTTGTCGCTGCGCTGGGCGCTCATACTCTTGGCGGCGGTGGTCGCGGGGCTGCTGGTGGGCCTGCTGACCTACGCCCAGTCCCGCAACTGGCCGGCCGCGCTCCTGGCCGCCCTCGGCGCGAGCGGCGCGGCCCTGGTGAGTCTGCCGCCGCTGCTCTGAAGCGGTGCTCAGTGGGCCGTCCAGCCGCCGTCGAGGACGATCGAGGTTCCGGTGACGAAGGACGCCTGCGGGCTGCACAGGTAGGCCACGGCCTCGGCGACCTCCTCCGGTTCGATGAGCCGCCGCACCGCGCTGTCCTTGAGCAGGACCTCGGACAGCACCCGCTCCTCGGGGATGCCGTGCGCCTCCGCCTGGTCGGCGATCTGCTTCTCGACCAGGGGGGTGCGCACATAGGCGGGGTTCACGCAGTTGGAGGTCACGCCGTGTGCGGCCCCCTCCAGCGCGGCCGTCTTGGACAGACCTTCGAGGCCGTGTTTGGCGGCCACGTAGGCGGACTTGAACGCCGAGGCGCGCAGACCGTGGACGGAGGACACGTTGACGATCCGGCCCCAGCGCTGTGCGTACATGTGGGGAAGGGCGCCGCGGATGAGGCGGAAGGGGGCCTCCAGCATCACGGTCAGCACCGTGTGGAAGACGTCCGGGGGGAACTCCTCGATGGGGCGCACCAGTTGCAGCCCGGCGTTGTTGACCAGCACGTCGGTGCCGAACGCGGCGCGCTCGGCGGCGTCGAGGTCGGTCAGGTCCACCACGAGCGGGACCAGGGGCCCGGCGAGTCCGGACCGCCCGGCCTCGTCGGCCAGTTCCGTGAGACCGGCCGCGTCCCGGTCGACGGCCCTCACCTCGGCCCCGGCGGCCGCGAGCCGCAGCGCGCAGGCGCGGCCGATGCCGCTGGCGGCGCCGGTGACGAGGGCCGTGCGACCCGCGAGGTCGAGAGCGAGGGGCTGCACCTGGGGGCCCGGGCCGGGCGACGGGCTGGACGAGGTCATGCACCGACCCTAAGCGGAACCCGCCCCTCACCACATGTGGTGCCCACCCATACGTCAGCCGCTGGTCGTGGGGTCGAACCATGTGGGCGCCTCGGACATGGCCTGCTTGATCCGCAGGAGCCCGAACTCGTTCAGCTGCGGCAGCGCGTCGACGGCGAACCAGCCCACCGCCAGCGACTCGTCGTCGTTGACCCGGGCCTCGCCGCCCACCGCCCGGCAGCGGAAGGTGATGTCCATGTACTGGCAGACGTCCCCGTTGCCGTAGGTGACCGGCTCCAGCGCCTGCACCAGCACGACCCGCTCGGCGACGCAGTGCACGGCGGTCTCCTCGAAGACCTCCCGCACGGCGCACGCCGCGGGCTGCTCACCCGGCTCCGGAATGCCGCCGATCACCGACCACTTCCCGGTGTCGGACCGCCGGCCGAGCAGCACCCTGCCCTCGTCGTCGAAGACGATCGCGGTGACCCCGGGGAGCCAGAGCAGCTGGCGGCCGGCCGAGGCCCTGAGCGTGCGGATGAATTCAGGAGTAGCCATGGCCCGACCCTAACCGGCCGGTCCGGCCCCTCCCCGCCCGTTCGGGGCGCGTACCGCGGTCGTACGGCTACACGCCACCGGTGCGCCGCGCGCGCAGGCCGGAGCCGATCGCCCAGCCGATCCCGCCCGCGGCGACCAGCACGAGCGCGATCTCCGGCAGGATGCCCAGTCGCGTCGCGGGCGTCTCGGAGGTGCGCAGCGGCACCTTCTGGACGAGGTACGCGGGCACGAACATGCCGGTCCGCTGGGTGATCTTCCCGTCCGGCATGATGACGGCGCTGACGCCACTGGTCACCGGCACGGTCACCGTGCGGCTGTGCTCGACGGCGCGGACGCGGGACATGGCGAGCTGCTGGTAGGTCATCTCGCTGCGGTCGAAGGTCGCGTTGTTGCTGGGCACGGAGATCATCTCCGCGCCGTGCGTCACGGTGTCCCGCACGGCCCAGTCGAAGGCGGCCTCGTAGCAGGTCGCGAGGCCCACCTTGGCGCCGTCGATGTCGAACACGCCGGGCTTGCCGCCCCGGCTGAAGTCCTGGCGGACCATACCGGTCCAGTTCTTGTTGACCGCCCCGACGAGCGAGCGCAGCGGAAGGTACTCGCCGAAGGGCTGGATCTGACGCTTGTCGTACGTCTGTGTCGGGCCCTTGGCCGGGTCCCAGAGGATCTGCTCGTTGAGCAGCTTGCCGTCCCGTTCCACGACGGCGCCGACCGAGATGGGCACGCCGAGCGCCTGGGAGGCCTCCTCGATCACGGCGGCCGCGTCGGGGTTGCTGAAGGGGTCGATGTCGGAGGAGTTCTCCGGCCACAGCACGTAGTCGGGCTTGGCGACCTTGCCCGCCTTGACGGCGGCGGCGAGCTTGAGCGTCTCGCGCACGTGGTAGTCGAGCACGGCGCGGCGCTGGGCACTGAACTCCAGCCCGGAGCGCGGCACGTTGCCCTGGATGACCGCCACGGTCGCGGTGCCGTTCTCCGCCTTGTCACTCACGAGCGCGCGGGCCCCGACCGCGCCCGCCACCGGCACGGCCACGCTGAGCAGGGCCGCGGCGGCGGCCGCACGCCGCACGGTCCGGCTGCGGCGCCGCTCGGCGATCAGCCGGCCGGCCTCGTGGATTCCGAATCCGCACAGGACGACCGCGAAACCGAGCACGGGCGTGCCGCCGACAGCGGCGAGCGGCAGGAAGACGCCGTCCGCCTGCCCGAACGCGATCTTGCCCCAGGGGAAGCCGCGGAAGGGCACGCGCGCGCGTACCGCTTCGCCCGCGATCCAGATCGCCGCCGCCCACACCGGCCAGGCCGGCAGTCTGGAGACCGCGGAGATGCCCACGCCGACCAGCGCGACGAAGATCGCCTCGATGGCGACCAGGGCCAGCCAGGGGCCGGGGCCGACCTCGACGCCGGTCCACACCAGCAGAGGCAGCAGGAAGCCGAGCCCGAAGAGGTAGCCGAGGCCGAGCGCCGCCTTCCAGCTCCGGCCGCGCAGCACCCAGCCGAAGCCGGCGAAGGCGAGCGGGGCCAGCCACCACAGGGTGCGTGGCGGAAAACTGACGTAGAGCAGCACTCCGCAGAGCACGGAGGCGACGGCCGGGACCAGGCGCAGCAGCCGGCGGCCGAGCGCGCCGGGCGCGGGGGTCGGCCGGAGCTGATCCGGTTGGTCCACGGAAGTTGCGGTGACGGTCACGCGGGTGAGTGTACGGCGGTTGACCTCGCGGTTGACAGCGCGGTCCGGGACCGGAACCGGCCAGGCCGCAAGGGGCCGGGCGCGTGGCAGGGGCGGGTACGCGCGCCGCCGTGGCGGCCCCGGCGCCCCGTCGGCGCAGGCGTCCGCACCGCCTGGCACGTACGGATGAAACCACGACGTTCTGCCCCACCTCATGCACAAACCGGTCATCAGCCGTTACGGTGAGCCCAGCCTCGGCAGTGTCGCCGCAACCGGCGTTCGGCCTTGGCGTGCCACAGGGCGGGGTACGAGGGGCGGCGCGTGGGGGCGACGAGAACGAGGTCCGCGGCCGGTACGCACGGCGCGGAAGCTCAGAACATCAGAGGAAACGTTTCTGACGGGGCGGGCATGATCCTGCTCGGGGCCTGCGCGGGGTGGGCGCTGATCAGCGCGGCGGCCCACGACGGGCGGCCCGAGGGCATGCTGCTCGCGGTGCTCGCCGTGGCCGCCGGCCACGCGGCGGGGCGGGTCTCCGGGGCGCTGCTGCCCGTGGCGGCGCCGTGCGCCGGAGCGGTCGCGGGGGTCGCGCTGGCCGTGGCACTGCCCGACCTCACCGCCGGCCCGCGCTACGCCGCCCCACTCGGCCACGCCGGTGCCACGGCCGCCCTGCTCGCGCTCGCCACCGGCGCCGCGTGCTGCGCCGCCTGGGCGACGGCCGTACCGGCGGTGCGGCTGGGGCTGCGCACGCTCGGCGTCGCCGCCGTGCTGACCGGGGCCGCGCTGGGATCCGCCGCCGGTTGCGCGGCCAGTGCGGTGGTGCTGCTGTGCTCGGTGGCCGCGGGCCGGGTGTCCCGGCGGGGCGGGTGGCTCGCGGTGCTGGCCGCGGTCGCGGTCCTGGTGGCCGCGACGGTCTGGGCGGTCGCCGCGGACGCGCTGCCCGGCGGCCCCGCCGGGGTGCTGGAGAACGTGCTGACGCCGCGCCGGGTCCAGCTGTGGCAGGACGCCCTGCGTCTCGCGGGCCACGACAGCGGGCTGGGCGTGGGTCCCGACCGGTTCGGCGAACTGGCCGCGACGCCCGCCCAGCCGGTGTCCGACGGCAAGCCCCACTCGGCCCCGCTGCAACTGGCGGCGGAACAGGGGCTCATCGGGGTCTGCCTGATCACCGCCGCGTTCTGCTGGGTGCTGCACGCGCTGTGGCGCACCCCCCGCTCCACCCCGGTCGCCCTCACCGCGGCCACGGCCCTCACCGCGCTCGCCGTCCTCGCCTCGCTGGGCGACGCCCTGAGCTTCACCACCGTGACGGCGGGCGCGGGCCTCCTGGCCGGCTGGTCGACGGCACGGCCGTGGACGAAGGCGGGGGCGGACACGGAACCTGCTGCGTGACGGCCCGGGGGCCGGTGGTACGCCTGGGCGAGGAGCACTCGCCCGACCGTGGCCGCCGCGATGCTCCGGAGGGCTGGGCCGAACGTGATCAGCGGCTCGGGCCTCAGGCCGCCGTTCCCGGTCTGATCGTTCCCAGCCGGGCCCTGATGGCCCGTACCGCCGACTCCGCGTTGTCCACGGTGATCGTGAAGGTGTGGCCGTCCCACAGGCTCAGCACGATGCCCTCGCCCCGGCGTACGACGACCGCGGTGCCCTTCTCGGGACGCCATCGGTAGCCCCAGCCGCCCCACTGCCGCGGGGTGACGAGGGCGGTGAAGTCGGCGCCCGCGACGTGCGAGAGCGGAATGCGGCGGCGCGGCACCCCGATGTGGCCGCAGCGCACCTCGACGGACTCCCGGTCCAGCTTGAGGTCGACGTGCACGAAGGCGAGCGTGCCGAACAGGACCAGCAGGCCGGCCGCGATGCAGCCCACGACGGACATCACCAGCGGGGCGATACCGGACGTCCAGGCCGAGTCCACGGCCAGCTCGATGCCGAGCGCCATGCACGCCGCCCCGACCAGCGCCAGCAGCCACTGCACCCGATTCGTGGCACGTCCGGTCCAGACGTCGGGGTTCGAGGTGTCGTCCGGGCGGGGGTGCTCCCTCATGTTTAAGAGGTTACTCAGGTTTCGCTGCGCGGGTAGGCCGTGGCGGTGGGTGACTGGCCCGGGTGGAGCACGGCGGACCCGGGGTTCTTGCCGCTCAGCGGACGGGACTGGCGACGGTCTGGAGGAAGCGCCCTTCCTCGTAGGACAGCGCCGTGTCCGGGAGCGTCGCCGAGCGGCCGCTCAGCAGCACGGAGAGGCCGGTCGCCGTGTCGGCGCCGGGATCCGGCAGCGCGCCGATCCTGCGCAGGGCCTGGGCGGCCACGGCCCCGGCGGAACCGTGCAGGACGAGCGGCGGGCGGCCCGGCTGCTGGACGGCGGCCCGGATGCGCTCGCCGACCAGCTCGTAGTTGGTGCAGCCGAGGACGACGGTGGTCACGTCGTCCGGGGTGCGGGAGGCCGCCGAGGCGATCGCGGTCTCGATCGCGGCCTCGTCGGCGTGGTGCACGGCGTCCGCGAGACCGGGGCAGGCCACCTCGGTGACGGACACACCGGCGGCGAACTGATCGATCAGTCCCCGCTGGTAGGCGCTTCCGGTGGTGGCGGGAGTCGCCCAGATCGCGACATGGCCGCCGCCCGCCGCGGCCGGCTTGATGGCCGGGACCGTGCCGATGATCGGCAGGCCCGGCTCGAACCGGGCGCGCATCTGCGGCAGGGAGTGGACGGACGCGGTGTTGCAGGCGACGATCAGGACGTCGGGCTCGTGCGCGGCGGCCGCCTCGGCGACGGCGATGGCCCGCCGCGTGATGTCCTCCGGAGTGCGCGGTCCCCAGGGCATGCCGTCCGGGTCCCAGGACAGCACCAGGTCCGCGTCGGGCCGCAGCCGTCGTACCGCGGCAGCGGCGGGGAGCAGGCCGATTCCGGAGTCCATGAGCGCGATCTTCACCCGGCCACGATAGACGATGCCCCCTTACGGACCGCCCTGGTGGGGCAGACTGCGGCCGTGAGCGCCTTCCTGTGGATCACCGTCGGGTCGCTGGCAGCCTGGTGCTGGCTGCTGCTGTGCCAGGGGTTCTTCTGGCGCACGGACGTGCGTCTGCCACCGCGCCGCGAACCGGAGGAGTGGCCACCGGTCTGTGTGGTCGTACCGGCTCGCGACGAGGCCTCCGTGCTGCCCGCGAGCCTGCCGTCGCTGCTGGCCCAGGACTATCCGGGGCGGGCGGAGGTCTTCCTGGTCGACGACGGCAGCACGGACGGCACAGGTGGGCTGGCCGAGGAGCTGTCCCGGCGGCACGGCGGGCTGCCGCTCACGGTGGACTCTCCGGGCGAACCGCCCGCGGGCTGGACGGGCAAGCTCTGGGCGGTGCGGCAGGGCATCGCCCTGGCACGCGCGCGAGACCCCGAGTACGTGCTGCTGACCGACGCCGACATCGCGCACGCGCCGGACAGCCTGCGCGGGCTGGTGGCGGCCGCCCGCACCGGGGGCTTCGACGTGGTGTCGCAGATGGCGCGGCTGCGGGTGGAGAGCCGGTGGGAGCGGCTGGTGGTCCCCGCCTTCGTGTACTTCTTCGCCCAGCTGTACCCCTTCCGCCGGATCGGGCGGGCGGGCTCGCGCACGGCGGCCGCCGCGGGCGGCTGCGTCCTGCTGCGCGCCGCCATGGCGGAGAAGGCGCGGATCCCGGACGCCATCCGGCACGCCGTCATCGACGACGTGGCCCTGGCGCGCGCGGTGAAGGGCGCGGGTGGCCGGATCTGGCTGGGTCTCGCCGACCGGGTGGACAGCGTCCGCCCTTATCCGCGGCTGCACGACCTGTGGCGGATGGTCTCCCGGAGCGCGTACGCCCAGCTGCGGCACAACCCGCTGCTGCTGCTCGGCACGGTCGCCGGGCTGGCGCTGGTCTACCTGGTGCCGCCGGCGGCGGTGGTCGTGGGCGCGGCGGCCGGCAGCGCGGGGACGGCGGCGCTCGGCGCGCTGGCGTGGGCGGTGATGGCGGGCACGTACGTGCCGATGCTGCGCTACTACCGGCAGCCGCTGTGGCTCGCCCCGCTGCTGCCGTACACCGCTTTCCTGTACCTCCTCATGACGGTGGACTCGGCCGTGCAGCACTACCGGGGGCGCGGGGCCGCCTGGAAGGGCCGCACGTACGCGCGTCCCGGCGCGCTGCCCGACGAGGGCTGAGCACGGTCACTTGCGCCCGGGCGTCCAGTTCATGCCCCACCCGTAGGCGCGGTCTATCGTCCGCTGCGGGCTCACCCCGCGGTCCGGCACGAGGTACCGGGCCTCGCGCTGGACGAGGAGGTCCCCGCCGGTGTTGGTGATCAGGGCGAGGGCGCACACCGTGGAGGGGACGGTGCAGTCGTCGAGCGAGAAGTCGATGGCGGCGCCGTGCTGCGGCTGGAGGGTGACGGTGGCGTGCAGGTCGGCGAAGGAGCTGGCGCCTTCGTAGATGGTGACGAAAACGAGGATGCGCCGGAAGTCCCGCCGGTGGTCGAGATTGACGGTGAGGTTCTCACCGCTCGCCACGGCACCGGTGCGGTCGTCGCCGTCGAGGTGGATGTACGGCGGCCGGTGCAGCGATCCGAAGGAGTTGCCGAGGGCCTGTACGACCCCTTTGCGGCCGTCGGCGAGCTCGTAGAGGGCGCACAGGTCGAGGTCGAGGCCCCCCTGCCCGCCGCGACGGCCGCCCCAGCCCTGGAGTTGTTTGCGCACCTGCCAGTTGAGGTTCACCCGCATGACACCGGAGGTACCGCCCTGCTTGGCGAGCGAGACGGAGGGGGCGGCTTTCGTGAGGGTGACCTTCGACAGGCGGACCGGCTGCGCCGGCGCCGCGGGCGGGGCCGGTGGCGGCACGGATCCGGCGAGGGGCGGTGCCATGGCCGGGTGCGGCGGCAGCGAGGCCATGGCGGTGGGTGGCGGCGCGGTCACCGGGGGTGCCGGCGCGGGCGGCGCGGCGTGCCGCGGCTCGTCCACGGTGATGCCGAAGTTCGTTGCCAGGCCTTCGAGTCCGCTGCTGTAGCCCTGGCCGACGGCGCGGAACTTCCAGCCGCCCTGGCGGCGGTAGAACTCGCCGAGCAGGAAGGCGGTCTCCACGGTGGCACCCGAACTGTCGAAGCGGGCGACCACCTGGCCGCTCCCGGCGTCGGTCACCTCGATGTACAGGTCCGGGATCTGCCCGAACGTCCCGCCGTCCGCCGAGGCGGCGAGGACGATCCGCTCGATCTCGCCCTCCACGCGGGCGAGGTCGACGAAGAGGGTGTCGACGACGCGCGCGCCGGCCGTGTGCTTGCCCTCGTGGCGTACCGCTCCGGAGGCGTGGGCGGGCTGGTTGTAGAAGACGAAGTCCCCGTCGGAGCGGACCTTTCCGGTGGCGAGCAGCAGCGCCGAGGCGTCCGCGTCCGGTACGCCGGGTCCCCCGCGCCGGCCCAGTTCGACGCGCAGCGCCGTGGTCGGCACCTGCGCGTTCGATCCCTTCGGCATTGACATGTACGCCCCCCTGGCGAGTCGGTTCGCGGGTGCTCCGCGGTCGTCCGGTTCATCCCTACCCGCACAACCTATTCCCGGCCACGCCGAACTCCCATGGAGCGTGCGGGCGGCGGCGCCGGAAGATCGCCCGTCAACCGCCGGTAACCCCGCGGGAGCTTGGCCTTTACACGATCTGAACGTTGAAACGTGCCCCTTTTTGCCAAGTTCGCTCGGATTGGGGATCCCGAGTCACTGCGGACACGGAAAACAACCCTCTTATCGGTCTCCCCAACCAGCACATCGTGGGCTTAACTTATGTGCCATGACCTCCCCCCGCTCCACTTATGGTGGCGGCTACTACTCCGCCTCCTTCCCGGACACCCCGATCTACGACTCCCTCGTGGCCGAGCGGGGCACCCCGCAGATCGCCCCGATCCGGGTCCCCGCCGCCTACGACACGGGCAGCAACCTGCCCGCGCTGCCGTCGGCACTGCCCGCCCTCCCGGCGGCCCCCTCCCCGCAGGCCCCCGCCTACGGCTACCCGCAGATGCACCAGCCCGCCCCGTTCCAGCAGGCGCCGACCGCGTACATCCCGCAGCAGGCGAGCGCCCCGCGCGGCTACCCCGGTCCGCAGGCCCCGCAGCAGCGGCCGATGGCGCCGGGCACCGGGTACGAGGCCATGCGCCCGGCGGCGCCGCGCCCCGTCCCCGTGCAGGCTCCCTACCAGGACCCGTACAACAACCAGCAGTACCGCGGCTACTGACCGGCACACCCCCGCCGTAGGTGTCACCTGGCACGATGGCGTCATGGGAAACGCCGAAGTGCAGTCGATCCACGTCTACCCGGTCAAGGCGTTCCGGGGCCTCGCGCCCCGGGAGGCCGTGGTGGAGCGCTGGGGCCTGGCCGGAGACCGGCGCTGGACACTGATCGACGACGGGGGAAAGGTCGTCACACAGCGGGAGCAGCCGCGCCTCGCACTGGCCGCCGCCGAGCCTCTGGCCGGCGGCGGCATTCGTCTCTCCGCGCCCGGCCGTGCACCCGTGACGGTCGCCGTGCCGGAGCCGGCGGCGACCGTGCCGGTGAACATCTTCGGCACGAAGGTGGAAGCGGTGCCGGCCTCGGCGGACGCGCACGCCTGGTGCAGCGCCTACCTGGGCGACGACGTCCGCCTGGTGCACCTGGACGACCCGGCCACCCGCCGCCCGGTCGATCCCGAGTACGCGCTGCCCGGTGAGACGGTCAGCTTCGCCGACGGCTACCCCCTGCTCGTCACCACCACGGCCTCGCTGGACGCCCTGAACTCCCTGATCGCCGAGGGGAAGTACGCCGGTGAGGGCCCGCTGCCCATGAACCGCTTCCGGCCCAGCGTCGTGGTCGCGGGCACCGAGGCCTGGGCCGAGGACCACTGGTCGCGCATCTCCGTCGGCGAGGTCGAGTTCCGCGTCCCGAAGACGTGCGGGCGGTGCGTGGTGACCACCACCGACCAGGAGACCGCCGCCCGCGGCCGGGAGCCGCTGCACACCCTGGCCCGCCACCGCAGGATCGGCGGCAGCCTCGTCTTCGGGCAGAACCTCGTACCCCTGTCCCCCGGCACGATCAGGACCGGCGACCCGGTGCGGGTGCTCGGATAGCACGGAAACCGATTGCCGATCGGGGAACCCTGGGGACGTCCACGGTCGTTGAGGAGACATGAGAAATTCGTGAGACGCCGCGGTCATGACCGGCCGCGGTGGACATGATGTCGCTCTCTTCGGACCCGGGCCGCGGGTGACCGCCCGCGCCAGGCGTCATGACGGAGCGAAAGGGGGGTGGGGGACGTGCGGGCAGTCACCGGTGTGTGGCGCTGGCGGGGCAATCCGCTGCGCCGTGCGACCGATCTGGCCGAGGCGTGGGTGGCGCTCGTGGCGCTGGTGCTGGTCGCGCTGGCCGCGCCCGTGACCGGCTGCCTGGTCGGCGCCGCCGCCCAGGACTCGTTGCAACGGTCGGCGAGGGAGCAGCAGCACGCCCGCCGGCTCGTCTCGGCCACCGTGGTGCGCGACCTGGGCCAAGCCCCGCTGGAGACCGACCCCGACACCACCACCGCGCGCGAGGCCCGCAGCCGGGTCGTCGCGGACTGGACGGCGCCGGACGGCACCCGGCGGCGCGGAGCGGCCCTGGCGGACATCAAGTCCCCGCACGCGGGAGACCACTTCGGGCTCTGGACGGATCCGCACGGCCGAATAACCAGCCGTCCGCTGGACTCCACCACGGCGACCACACACGCGGTCCTGGCCGGCCTCGGCGCCGCCCTGATCGCCGCCGCGCTGGTGGAGAGCGTCCGGCGCCTCGTCGTCTGGCGCATGGTCCGTCATCGGTACACGCGATGGGACCAGGCCTGGGACCGGGCGGGACCGGACTGGGGCAAGGCGGGCACCGGCAGCTGACCGCCTTCCGGCTCTGGTCAACCCACCGTGCACGCACACGCTACGGTGGACCGGCCGAAACGCTTTCGGCGACAACCCGCGGGTGAGCGAACCGCGGGGGCTCGCGGTCCCCGAGAGCGCGCACGCGCACCGGCCCCAGGTCCGGGCGCGATCGCGGTCCCGGCACCGGCGCGGCGCCCCCGCAGGGGCGTCAGCCATCAGTACGACGAGGTGGGGGCACAGCAACGCCATGGCACAGGGCACGGTCCAGGTGACGCACACCGGTACTTCGCGGTGGCGGCGCCGCACGGGTGAGTACGCGTCGCTCGCCGCCGCCCTGGAGGCCGCCGCCGACGGCGACGTCCTCACCATCGCCCCCGGTACCTACCGGGAGAACCTCGTCGTGCAGCGGGCGGTGACGCTCCGTGGACCGGAGGGCTCGCCGGGCTCGGTGCGGATCGCCCCCGTGGACGGGGTGCCGCTGACCGTGCGGGCCTCGGCCGTGGTGCAGGACCTGCATGTGGAGGGCCAGGACGCGGCCGCGCCCGCGCTGCTGGTCGAGGAGGGCACGCCCGAGGTGACGGACGTGCGGATCGTCACGCGGTCCGCGGCCGGCATCGAGGTGCGCGGCGGCGCCCGCCCGACCGTGCGCCGCTGCACCGTGGACAACCCGGCCGGCATCGGCATCGCCGTGCTCGACGGCGGCGGGGTGTTCGAGGAGTGCGAGGTGGTCGCGGCCGGGCAGGCGGGCGTGTCGGTCCGCGGCGGCGCCCACCCGCGCCTGGAGCGCTGCCGGGTGCACCACGCCTCGGGCACCGGGTTCACGGTGACCGGCGAGAACTCCGCCCTGGAGGCGGTGGGTTGCGAGGTCTACGAGGTCCGCGGCTCCGGGGTGCAGGTCACCCAGCGGGCCACCGCGCACCTGACCGACTGCGATGTGCACCGCACCACCGCCGACGGGGTGACGCTGGACAACGAGGCGGTCCTCACGCTCGCCGACTGCCGCATCCACGACATCCCGGAGAACGCGGTCGACCTGCGCTCGCGCTCGGTGCTCACGCTGACCCGGACGACGGTCCGTCAGTTCGGCCGCAACGGCCTGTCGGTGTGGGACCCGGGCACCCGGGTGGACGCCAACCAGTGCGAGATCTTCGACAGCACCGGCGACTACCCGGCGGTGTGGGTGAGCGACGGGGCCACCGCGGTCCTCGACTCGTGCCGGGTGCACGACGTGCCGGACGCCCTGTTCGTGCTGGACCGCGGGTCGCGCGTGGACGTCGTGGACAGCGACCTGTCCCAGGTGCGCAACACGGCCGTGTCGGTGAGTGACGGGGCGACCGCGCAGCTCGACGACTGCCGGATCCGGGACGCGGCCACCGGCGCCTGGTTCCGCGACCACGGCAGCGGCGGCACCCTCGACAACTGCACCGTGGACGGCACCCAGACCGGTGTGATCGTCACCAAGGGCGCCGACCCGACCGTCGAGCGGTGCACGGTGGACTCCCCCGCCGAGGCCGGTTTCTACGTCTCCGCGGGCGGCCGCGGCAGCTTCCTGAACTGCCGGGTCAGCGGCAGCGGCGGCTACGGCTTCCATGTGATCGACGGCTGTCGTACGACGCTGCGCAAGTGCCGTACGGAGCGCTGTGCGCGCGGTGGTTACGAGTTCGCGGACGGCGGCCCGGACACGGGGTCCGGGACGGGTCCCGTCGTGGAGGACTGCACCAGCGACGAGAGCGGCAGTCTCCGGCCGCCGGCGGCCCGGGAGACGGCGGTGCAGACGTCCCCGGGGTCCGCCGGGCTGCTCGGCTCGATCCCCGGGCAGCGCAGCACGGAACAGGAGCCGCCCGCAGCCCTCGGGCCGGAGCAGCCGGTGCGGACGTCGAAGGACGTGCTCGGTGAACTGGACGCGCTGGTGGGCCTGGAGAGCGTCAAGCGCGAGGTGCGGGCGCTGACCGACATGATCGAGGTGGGCCGGCGCCGTCAGCGGGCGGGCCTGAAGGCGGCCTCGGTCAAGCGGCACCTGGTCTTCACGGGCTCCCCCGGCACCGGCAAGACGACGGTCGCCCGGCTCTACGGCGAGATCCTGGCCTCCCTCGGCGTGCTGGAGAAGGGCCACCTGGTCGAGGTGTCCCGGGTGGACCTGGTCGGCGAGCACATCGGTTCCACGGCGATCCGCACCCAGGAGGCCTTCGAACGGGCTCGCGGCGGGGTGCTGTTCATCGACGAGGCGTACGCGCTCTCGCCGGAGGATGCCGGGCGTGACTTCGGCAAGGAGGCCATCGACACGCTGGTGAAGCTGATGGAGGACCACCGGGACGCGGTGGTGGTGATCGTCGCCGGCTACACGGCGGAGATGGAACGCTTCCTGTCCGTCAACCCCGGTGTGGCCTCCCGGTTCTCGCGCACCATCACCTTCGGCGACTACGGCTCCGAGGAGCTGCTGCGGATCGTGGAGCAGCAGGCCGGCGAGCACGAGTACCGGCTGACGCCGGGGGCCTCCGAGGCGCTGCTCAAGTACTTCACGGCACTCCCGAAGGGCCCCGCGTTCGGCAACGGCCGCACCGCCCGCCAGACGTTCGAGGCCCTGGTCGAGCGCCACGCGAGCCGCGTGGCCCAGATCGAGGACCCCGACACGGACGACCTGACCCTGCTGTACGCGGAAGACCTCCCGGAACTCCCCTGACCACCCCGCCGCACACCCCTGGAGCACTCGGAGTACGTCGAGCAACGGGCCCGGTCGCTCGCGGGGGCTGCGGATGTGGGGGTTCGGCCGCAGCCCCGGGAGCTCGTGCCCTGGTTCAGGCTCAACGCGGTGGCATGTGGCACGTGCCGCCGTCGACCATCTCCAGGTGCGCGTGGATGATCGGGCGCGCCATTTCGGCGTAGGCCTTGACCTGGCTGTTCCGGGCCGTCGGGATCTCGTGGTCGATCTTGGCCAGTACCTCCTTGTGGCCCTGGTACATCATTTTCAGCCAGGCCGCGTCGTAGGCCGGTGAGTGGGCCTTGTCCGCCACGGGCGCGAACATCTGCTGGTCGGCCTTGGTCGGACCGCTCTGCAGACGCAGGCCCAGGGAGTCGGCGACCGGCTTGAGTCTCTGCTGGAGACGCGTGTGGTTGTCGTACAGGACGCGGCCCGCCTGCGCGACGCACCCGGTGGTGGCGCTCTTCTGGGCGTTGCTTCCCGCCGCGATCTCACTCGCGTTGACGTTGGCCATGAACTCCACGAAGTTCCTGTCGGCACGGGTGGTCGAGGGAGCCGCGTCGTGCGCGGACGCGACCCCCGCTGCCGCACCCACCACGGACACGGCGGCCAGGGCCACTACCACCGAACGGTTGCCATACTTCATTTCCGGCAGTCCTTTCCTGAGACAAGGGGAGGGACACGAACCGCGGACGCGGTTTCCTGTCCATGCCGCCAGCCTCCCGTCATGCCGCCCGGCGCGCCGTCGTCCACCCGGTGGGTCGCCCGGAGGACCCGTCGCGCCCGACCGGGGGACGCGAACGGCGGACTCGAACGGGACCCGAAGCGGGCCCGGAGCGGACGATCGAGCCCTTCGGCCGCCGCGTCTACCGACGCTGGCCAGGCAGTTCCCCGTGCAGACGGGCCAGCAGGCGGGCCCGTTCGAGGCCGAAGACCGGGTCCGCCCGGTAGTCGGAGTGGCCGAGGATCGGGGCCGGCAGCGGTTGGTCGGTGGTACGGCCGTAGGCGAGGGGATCCTTCAGGGGCGGACGGTCGACGCCCGGGGTGCCGTCGGCGGGCAGCCGCACCGGGCCGCCGATGGGGTCGGTGAGGCGGTGGAGGTTGCGCCAGCAGGCGATGTCGCGGTGCAGGGCGGCGAGCGCGGCGGGTCCGAAGTGCGCGGGGAACCAGCGACCGTAGAGCCGCTCCAACGGGCAGCCGTACGTCAGCAGCGCGACCCGGCCGCGGGCGGACGGGGTCAGCTGCCAGGCCGCCGCGGCGGCGAGGACGCTGCCCTGGGAGTGGCCGGAGAGGACCAGGCTGCCCCCGGTGCGCCGCGTCCAGGTCGCCATCCGCCAGGTCAGGTCGGGCACCGCGCGCTCGGCGTAGCACGGCGGGGCGAAGGGGTGGGCGGCGCGCGGCCAGAAGGTGCCGACGTCCCAGAGGATGCCGACCGTGCGCCGGGCGGCGGGATCCTTGTAGGCGCGCCGGCCCCAGGCGACGAAGAGCAGGAAGCCGAGCCCGACCAGCCAGGAGCCGAGAGCCTGCGAGATCCCGGCGACGGCCTGTACGGCGTCGTAGGTACGGCGGGCCGCGCCGTCGGGTGTCCTCCCGGTGACCAGGGCACCGGCCAGCGCCACGGTGCCCAGTGCCAGGGTGGTGGCGGAGAGCACGGTGAGGACGACGGGCGCACGGTCGGTGAGGGCCGCCATGGCCCGGGTGTGGGCGATGGTCCGGGTCCGGGCGGGGTCCTCGGGCTCACCCGGGTGCTCGTGGCGGACGCGGTCGCGCTCGGCACGGGCCAGCCGGGCGGTGCCCGCGGCGAGCCTGGCGGCCAGGAGCAGCAGGACCGCGAGGAGCGGCGGGATCACGGACGCCTGCCAGGTCAGGAGCACCGGGGGACCGGCGAGCGAGGCACGGGTGCCGTCCAGCCAGTCGGCGACGCGCTGCGCGACTCCGCCGGACATCACCCCGCCGAGCGCGCAGGCGAGCAGCGCGGTGGCCGGTCCGCCGAGTCCGCGCATCGCGGTGCGCGGGTCGTCGGCGCGGACGTAAAGGACGCGGGCGACGACGGCGAGCGCGACCACGAGCAGCCCCTGGGCCGCCATCAGGGCCCCGAAGGCGGGGTCCCCGGGCAGCCGGCCCACGGACCGCCAGCCGGGCCGGGACCAGCCGGCGTAGACCAGGGTGAGCAGCAGCAGTCCGAGCGTGCCGAGCGGCAGGAGCCGTACGAGGTGCCGGTCGAGGCGCTCCTCGAGGCGGTGCTCGCTGCGGCCCCGGCGGCACACGACACCCACGGCCGCGCCCGCCCCGGCGATCAGGGCCGCGGTGAGCAGCCAGCTCAGGGCGTTCAGGGCCGGGGAGCCGCCGGGACGGTGGTCGAAGCGGGCCACCGGCGTCGCGACGGCGGCGGCGACGGTCAGCAGGCCCGCGGCGGTGTGCGCGGCGCGCAGCCGGGCCACCAGGCGGCGCCCGTACCAGAAGCCGGGCATGGCGAGGGCGCTGCCGTCGGTGTCCGGTTCGGGGTCCTGGAGCATGGGGCGGTGGGACTCGTACGCGCTCCACGTGCGGTGCGAGAGGTACCAGAGCAGGCCGGTCAGGGCGGTCGGCACCAGGGCGGCGAGGGCGAGCCGGCGCCCGGGCGGACGCCACCAGCCGACGGCCGCCGCGAGCAGCGCGGGCCACCCCGGCCCCGTCGCCCCGCGTGGGAGGGGGGCCGGCCGGAGGTGCCGGGCGGCGCAGGCCCGGACGCCGCCGCACTGCCAGGCCACCAGGTCGAGGGCCACCTCACAGGCGGCCGCGACCAGCAGCACGGTCAGGGTGAGCGCGGTCAGCCGCACGAGGAGGCCGTAGAAGCGGACGGTGCGGGGGCGGCCCGGGGCGGCGGGGCGCATCCAGTGCGCGAGGTTGACCACCATGAACGGCGACAGCAGCAGCCACAGGGCGCGGCCGGCGTCGCCCGAGGTGAGGTTGCACCAGACGTACGCCTCCTGCACCGGTCCGCCACGGTGCTCTCCCCCGCGCTCCGGGTCCCCGGCGGGCCCGGCGTCCGCGGCCCGCCGGAAGATCGCGGCCGTGTCGTCGCCGGTGATCCGGACGGTCCGCGGGTCGTCGAGCATCTTCTCGGGTGTGGTGCCGCCGACCCCGTGCACCAGCAGTTCCAGATCGTTCCCAGGCTCGTCCCCGCCGGGCCGCCGCGTTCCGGGCCCGGCGGGTCCGTCGGTCTCCCGCCCGGTGGGGCGGTCCTGCGCGCGTTCCACCGTTCTCGCACTTCCCCCGTGATGCCGTGAAGGCCCCTGCCCGTGCGCGCTCCAGGATGTCCGGTTCCGGGGCGGTCCACACCCCTTGTCGCGCAAACTCCCCGATCCGTGTGACGGCGGGCGGGGCGGCCGCGCGCCCCTGTGGCATGTGCGCGTCGCGACAGGTGGTGGCGCAACCCGTGCCCTCCCGTGAAAAGATGGGACGCCCGCGCACCTTCGAACGGCTGGAACGTCCTGGTCGGAGGCTGCGTGCCGGGGCGTGTCGGACGGTTGGCGGCGAAAGGACCGGAGCGTACGTGAGCGAGAATCAGAACCTCCTCGCCGAGCAGCGCCGCTCGCTGATCCTGGACGAGGTCCGGCGCCGGGGCGGTGTGCGGGTCAACGAACTGACCCGCAAGCTCGGGGTGTCGGACATGACCGTGCGCCGCGACCTGGACGCGCTCGCCCGGCAGGGCATGCTGGAGAAGGTGCACGGCGGAGCGGTGCCGGTGGTCGAAGCCAGCACCCACGAGCCGGGCTTCGAGGCCAAGTCGGGTCTGGAGCTGTCGGCCAAGGAGGACATCGCGCGGGCAGCCGCCCGGCTGGTCACCCCCGGCACCGCGATCGCCCTGTCCGGCGGTACGACGACATACGCGCTCGCCCAGCACCTGCTGGAGGTGCCTGACCTGACCGTGGTGACGAACTCGGTGCGGGTCGCCGACGTCTTCCACTCCGCGCAGCGCACCTCGGGGCAGCGGCAGGGCGCGGCCACGGTGGTGCTGACCGGCGGGGTGCGCACCCCGTCCGACTCGCTGGTGGGCCCGGTGGCCGACCAGGCGATCGCCGCGCTCCACTTCGACCTGCTCTTCCTCGGCGTGCACGGCATATCGGTCGAGGCGGGCCTGTCCACACCGAACCTGGCGGAGGCGGAGACCAACCGCCGGCTGGTCCACTCGGCGCGGCGGGTGGTGGTGGTCGCCGACCACACCAAGTGGGGCACGGTCGGCCTCAGTTCGTTCGCCACCCTGGGGCAGGTGGACACCCTGGTGACCGACGCGGGCCTGCCCGACGAGGCACGCTCCGAGGTCTCCGAGCATCTGCAGCGGCTGATCGTGGCGGGCGAGCAGGACGGCGCCGGAGGCTTCGACGCCGCCGAGTAGCCGGCCCGGTGCCGGGCGAGGTCAGTACGTCACGGTGATGCGCCGTGCCGGGCCGTCCACGCGGACCAGACCGCCGTACGGGATCACCAGTTGGGGATCGGTGTGCCCGAAGTCGACGTCGAAGACCGCCGTCGTCCGCGGCGCGTAGACCGCCAGCGCGCGCAGCACCGCCTCGCGCTGCTCGGTGGCGTAACGCCGTTTCTCCTCCGGGCTGTTCGGCCGCTCGAAGGACCAGGCCTTTGCCCGGGCCATCAGCAGGGCGGGGAAGCGGGCGAGCAGGCCCCGCTCGCCCATGTTGCGCAGGATCCGGAAGACCTCCTCCGCGCTCGGCAGTTCCTCGGACGTCTCCAGGAACAGCACGCCGCCCTCGTACGCGGCGGGGTCCCGTTCGATCTCGCGGTCGGCCATCAGCAGCCAGGAGAGGATCTCGATGTTGCCGCCCCAGGCCCGGCCCTCGACGACGTTCTCGGGCCGGTGCCAGATCCAGCCGCTCGCGGGCTCCGAGTCCGGTTCCGCCTCGAAGGTGGCCGGGGCGGCCCAGTCGCGGGCGGTGTCGCGGTAGCGCTCGGCGGGGCGCAGCTCGTACGGGCCCGAGGTGAACAGGGCGGCGCGTACCGAGTCGGCGGTCTGGGGGTGGAGCGCGTACGGACGGCCGATCTCCGTCATCAGGCAGGCACCGTGGTAGCCGACGATGCCCAGATTGTGCAGGAACAGCAGCAGGTTGGTGTTGTCGCTGGTGCCGAAGAACGGCTTGGGGTTGGCCCGGATCAACTCGCGGTCCAGCAGGGGGAGCACGGTGATCTGGTCGTCCCCGCCGATGCTGGCCATGACGGCCTTGACGGTCGGGTCCGCGAACGCGGCGTGGATGTCCCGTGCGCGCTCCTGCGGGGTGGACCCCATCTTCCGGGTGGCCGGGTACTCCACCGGCTCCAGCCCGAACTCCTTGCGTAGCCGCTCGAGTCCCAGCTCGTGCGGGCGCGGGAGGACTCCCGCCAGACCGGAGGAGGGCGAGATGACGGCGATACGATCGCCGGGCACGGGCTTGGGCGGATACGCGGGAGGCCTCATGCGCCTGACAATAAGCCGCCGCCCCACCGCCGTTCACCTCCATTACCGCCGTCAGTCCCCTGCCCGACCTGCCACCCACCTGGTGAGTTCGTGGGCCGGCGCATCGGGACCTCGCGGTGGACGCCAATGCCAATGCCGTGCTTCCGCCGAGGTTCGGCTGCCCCGTGCGTGGCCGGTCGTCCTGGGTCGGCGTGGACGTCTCGTGCTGTGCCTGCGCAGCCCGCTCGGTGACCGGGTCACGGCAGGAGGTGGCTCTGGAGCAGCTCGTGAAGTCGGTCGGGACCGAAGCTGCGGCCGTGTCCCGGGTGGACGACGGACACGTCGAGGCCGGCGAGGCGTCGCAGGCTGCGCCGGTAGGCGGACGGGTCCGATTCGGGGAGGTCGTCGATGAGGTGGCCGTCGTAGATCACGTCGCCGGAGAACAACGCGCCGGTGCGCCGCTCGTGGAGCGCGATGCATCCGGGTGTGTGGCCGGGGAGGTGGAGGACCGTGAGGGTGCGGCCCCCTGCGTCGACGGTGTCGCCGTCCCGCAGCGGCTGGGTGACCGTCACCGGGCCCACGTGGTAGGTCCTGGGATCGTAGGCGGCATGCGGCAGCGCGTCGATCAGCAGGTCGGGAACGGTCTCTCCCACGGCCTCGAAGCCGATCCGTTCGCAGAGTTCGGCCCCGTACAGGCTCGCCGGGACGCCTTGGGCCAGGATCTCGGCGGCGGCCGGGTGCGCGGCCCGTTCGCGGAACTCATGGGCTCCGCCCACATGGTCCACATGACCGTGGGTGAGCACCACCAGATCAGAGTTTTGGTCCACGCCGAATCTCGCACCGCGGGAGCGGTACAGCCCCGCGACCGTATGTGTCCCCGTACGCGACACCTGACTGACCGTCAACTAAGCTGTTGCCAACGCCCCGCCCCCGCAAGGGACTTCACGAGGAGGCTCCCGCATGGCCCAGCGTCTGCGCCCGGTCGGACCGGACTTCATCGAGTCCGCGCCCGTACGGCTGGTGTTCGGCCGGGATCTCGCGGCCGCCCCGGACGCCGTCTTCCGTGCCCTCGCCGAGGACGTGGCCGGCTGGCCGGAGTGGTTCTCGGCCGTGGCCTCCGCCCGGCCGACCGAGGGCGGCCGGGAGGTCCGGCTGCGGGGCGGCACCCGCTTCGAGGAGACGATCCTCGTGGCGAAGGAGCCCGAGGTGTACGCGTACCGCGTCGACGTGACCAACACCCCCGGCGCCCGCGCCTGGGTCGAGGAGTGGCGGCTCACTCCGTACGGCACCGGCACCCGGGTCGGCATGACCTTCGCCCTCGACGGCACGGCCGCGTTCCGCCTGACCTGCCGCCTCATCGGACCGGGCGTCGGCCACGCCTTCCGCAAGGCGGCGGCTGAGCTGGACCGACGGCTCCGCTAGCGGGCACCCGGCACGGCGACCACGCGGAGACCGCCGCTCGGGCCCCGCACCACCCAAGCCCGGCCGCCCCGCAAAGGCCACCGCTCAGGCCCCCAGCACCTCGCACCGTCCAGACACGCCCGCCCCGCACCAGGCCAGGCCAGGCCACCCCGCAAAGGCCACCGCTCAAGGCCCCGACCCCTCGCACCGTCCAGGCACGCCCCCCCACAACGGCCACCGCCCCGGCCTCGCGACACCCCCGTCCAGGAACAGGCCCGCACCCCTCAGCCCGGCCACACCCCCGTGGTCAGCAGGGTCTCGATCGCCGTCGCGTACGGAGCGATGTCCAGACCCTGGCTGGTGAGCCACGCGTCCGAGTAGTACTTGTCGAGGTAGCGGTCGCCCGGGTCGCAGAGGAGGGTGACGACGCTGCCGGTGCGGCCCTCGGCGACCATCTCGGAGACGATCTTCAGGGCGCTCCACAGCCCGGTGCCGGTGGAGCCGCCCGCCTTGCGGCCGATCGCCCGCTCGAGGGCGCGTACGGCGGCGACGCTGGCCGCGTCGGGAACCTTCATCATCCGGTCGACGGCGCCGGGCACGAAGCTCGGTTCCATGCGCGGGCGGCCGATGCCCTCGATCCGGGAACCGCAGTCGCAGGTGACGTCCGGATCGCCGGTGGTCCAGCCCTCGAAGAAGCAGGAGTTCTCCGGGTCGGCCACACAGATGCGGGTGTCGTACTGCATGTAGTGCACGTACCGGGCCAGCGTCGCGGAGGTGCCGCCGGTGCCCGCCGTGGCGACGATCCACGCCGGCTCCGGGAACCGCTCCAACTCCAGCTGGCGGAAGATGGATTCGGCGATGTTGTTGTTGCCGCGCCAGTCGGTGGCCCGCTCGGCGTAGGTGAACTGGTCCATGTAGTGCCCGCCGGTCTCCACCGCGAGGCGGGCGGACTCCTCGTACATCTTCCGGGAGTCGTCCACGAAGTGGCACTGCCCGCCGTGGAACTCGATGAGGCGGCACTTCTCGGCGCTCGTCGTGCGGGGCATGACCGCGATGAAGGGCACGCCGATCAGCTTGGCGAAGTAGGCCTCGGAGACGGCGGTGGAGCCGCTGGAGGCCTCGATCACCGGCCGGCCGGGGCGGATCCAGCCATTGCAGAGACCGTAGAGGAACAGGGAGCGGGCGAGGCGGTGCTTGAGGCTGCCGGTGGGGTGGGTCGACTCGTCCTTGAGGTACAGGTCGATGCCCCAGCGCTCGGGGAGCGGGAAGCGGAGCAGGTGCGTGTCGGCCGACCGGTTGGCGTCGGCCTGCACCTTGCGTACCGCCTCTTTCAGCCAGTCGCGGTAGCCGGCGTCACTGCGGTCGACGTCGAGCGTGGCGCCGGTCCGGGTCTGTGGGGTGGTGCTCACGGCGGGACTCCTTACGCTGTCCGCCGACGGCTCCTCACGCGGTCGGCATCTTGAGCATAGGCATCTTTAGCACCGCTTCCCACCTGCATAAACGCATCTTTGAGCCAACCAAAGACGGGCTGGGGCACAGGCGTGCGAGAGGGCCGGGGGCGCATTGGCGAGAGTGCTCCGGGCGACCGTCGCACGCGTCCCTCGTGTACTGGTGCTCCACGCCCCATCGGGGCAGACTGCACGCGTCGGGACGATCGTCCCGAACCGGGTCGCACACGGGATCACGAGGACCACGCGCAAGGGGGCGGCGAGGGATGGCGGAGCCGGAGTTCACGGCCATGGGCGTGCGGATCGGCAAACGCATGCGCTCGCTCACCCGGGCCGGACAGGTCCGGATCAGTGACGGCAGGGTGGAGTTGCTCAACAGCTACGGCAGCGAGATCGACAGCGCACCCGTGCAGGCGGTGCGCGCCTCCAAGCCGTGGTTCGCGCCGGACGGCAAGGCACTCGCCGACCTCAACGGCAACCGGTACCTGCTGACGCTCGGTGAGCAGGACCCCGCACCGGGCGAGCCGGGTCCGCCGGCGGCGCGGCGGTTCATCGAGGCGGTGCGCCGGGCGGCCGGGCGCGGCGGCTGAGCGACGCGCGGCCGCCTGACGCTCGCGCGGGCGCGGCGAGTTGCGGGAGCGCATCCGCTGCGTCACGCTGGTCACACGTCACTCTGGGTTTACCGGCGATAACGCTGCGAACCAGCCCGCCGGACACGACAGCAGGCGGCCGTACCGACGGGGGGCCCTGCTGGATCCGTTGTTCTCCGTGTTCTTCCGGTTCCTTCCGGACCTCACATCGGGGAGTCGCAGCCGTGATCAGTCACCCAAGCAGGCACTGCACGGTGGAGCTCCAAGCCCTGCCGTCGCGGATCGGCCAGGTCCGCAGAATCGTATCTGCGCAGTTGCGCTACTGGCATATGGACCCGTTGATAGACCGGGCCGCGCTCGGTGTGACCGAGCTGCTGAGCAATGTGCACCGGCACGCCAGGCCCGACAAGTCGTGCACCGTCGAGCTGGAGCTGCTGCCGGAGCGGCTGACCGTGTCGGTACGCGACCACGATCCGCGCCTCCCCGTGCTGGCCGACGGTGCGGGCGCGGTCGACGCCACGCCGCTGGCCACCTGTGGGCGGGGCCTGGCGATGGTGGCCGCGGTGAGCGAGAGCTGGGGTGCGCGGCCGGACGGCGAGGACGGCAAGGTCGTGTGGTTCACGCTGCCCGCGCCGACCGCGGTGCGCGCCCATCTGGCCCGGGCGCCACGCCGCACCTCGGAACGGCAGCCGGCGGCCCGGCCCGCGGACGCACGGTCGGCCCCCGCGCACACGCCCGTCCCGGCCGCCGCTCCCGTCCCGACGGGCGTCTCCGCCCCCACCACGACTCCGGTCCCGACCCGGACTCCGGTCACCGCCGGCGCACCGGTGGCGGGTAGGGCTCCTGTTCCCACCGGGACATCCGTCCCGGCCCGGACTCCGGTCACCGCCGGAAGCCCCGTCGTGAGAACGGCTCCCGTTCCCACCGGTACGCCCGTCCCGACGCGGACTCCGGTCACCGCCGGAACCCCCGTCGTGAGAACGGCTCCCGTTCCCACCGGTACGCCCGTCCCGACCCGGACTCCGGTCACCGCCGGAACCCCCGTCGCAAGCGCCGCTCCCGTCCCCGCCGGGGCAGCCGTCCCGGCCCGGGCTCCGGTCGCCGCGGGGGCTCCGGTGGCGAGTGCGGCTCCCTTCGGTGTCGGGGCTTGCGTTGCCGGTACGACGACCGTCGGTGGCGGGGCAGCCGCGGCCATGGCCGCCGTCGGCCCCGATACCCCCGCTGCCCGTACGACCGCCGTGGTCACCGGGGTGTCCGTCGCCGGCAAGCCCGGAGCGGGTTCCGCACCGGTCGTGACGCCCGCAGCCGTCGTCACGAAGACCCCCTCCCGGTCAGCGGTTCGCGGCTGACCGGGAGGGCGGCAGGACGGGGCGGCGGCGAACCGCCGGCCGGTCTCGGCGAGGTCGCCTCGGGCCCAGGGGCACCCGCCCGGGCCTCGGCCGCCCCGGGCGCCGCCCGGCAGGCGTGCGGGCAGACCGTAGGGGGCGAGCACCGTGGCCTCACTCCGTCGCGATCGCCCGGAGCACGTCGAGGCGGGCCGCCCGGCGGGCCGGGCGCAGGCCCGCGAGGGCGCCGGCCGTCTGGCCGCCGGAGAGTTCCGAGGGCCGGCGGTGCAGCCGGTCGCCGAGTCCGACCACGTCGACGAGCGCGTCGGTCCACTCCCGGTCGCCGCGCCGGCCGGCCAGGTCCAGGGGCAGGGTGATGTTCTCCGCGACGGTCAGCGTGGGCACCAGGTTGAACGCCTGGAACACGAAGCCGACCCGGTCGCGGCGGAGCAGGGTGAGCCGGCGGTCGTCCAGCGCGCCCCAGTTCGGTGTCGCCGATGTAGGCGGCGCCGGAGGTGAGGGTGTCGAGGCCGGCCGCGCAGTGCATCAGGGTGGACTTGCGGGAGCGCGAGGGCCCCATGATCGCGGTGAAGCGGCCGGCGGCGAAGGCCACGTCGACGCCGTCCAGGGCGCGTACGGCGGTGTCACCGCCGTACACCTTCACCGCGGCCACCACGCGGGCCGCCGCGCGTACCTCGGTGGTCGTGGTCATGCCGCGCCGCCCTTGCCGGCACGGCCGAACTGCTCCTCCAGGACGGACAGCCGCCGCCAGTACTCGTCCTCGTCGATCTCGCCGGAGGCGAAGCGGCGGCCGAGGACCGCCAGCGGGGAGTCGCCCGCCGGGCGTCCCGCGTCCACGGCCCGCCACGGGCCGCCGCGGCCGCGCAGGGCGGTGCGGCGCAGCACGGTGACGGCGCCGAAGACGACGGCCGCCCAGATCAGCGGGAAGAAGAGGATCCACGGGCCGGGTCCCCCGTCCCAGTTCGCCAGCGTCTGCATCTCGGTGCATCTCCCTCGTCAGGCTCGGTCTTCGGGTGCTGTCCCGAGACTCCCTCCGGCACGGGGTCGGGGTCGTCGTGCGGCCGGCGGCAGTGTGCGTACCTCCCGGGGAGTACGGGCGGGGCGGGCCGCTGTTCCCCGGGGACTGGCGGATTGTAACTACTAGTATGTACAGTGATCGTATGAGCACCTCGGAACGACTGATCGAGTCCACCCGTGAGCTGCTGTGGGAGCGCGGTTACACGGGCACCAGCCCCAAGGCGATCCTGGAGCGCGCGGGCGCCGGCCAGGGCAGCATGTACCACCACTTCAAGGGCAAGCCGGACCTCGCGCTGGCGGCGATCCGCCGGACCGCCGAGGAACTGCGGGCGGCGGCCGAGCGCGTCCTGGGCGGCCCGGGCACGCCGTACGAGCGCATCGAGGCATATCTGCTGCGCGAGCGCGACGTGCTGCGCGGCTGCCCGGTCGGGCGGCTGACCATGGACCCGGACGTGATCGCCCGCGACGAACTGCGCGCCCCGGTCGACGAGACGATCGCGTGGGTCCGGGAGCGGATCGCGGGGATCGTCGAAGAGGGCAAGCGGCAGGGGCAGTTCGCGCCCGGGCTGGACGGCGAGGAGATCGGCGCGGCCGTCCTCGCGATCGTGCAGGGCGGCTATGTGCTCGCCCGCGCCGCCGGCTCCCCCGAGGCGTTCGACGCCGGCGTCCGCGGCCTGCTCTCCCTGCTGGCACCCCGAACTCACCGACAGGAGCAGTGATTTCGTGCACATCACCAGACGGCGTCCCGACAGTGCCCGGGGTCCGGCGGAGAACTTCACCGGCCAGGTCTGGCTGGACGAGGTGGCCGCGCCGCCCGCCCCCTCGCGCCTGCGCATGTTCAACGTCCACTTCGCGCCGGGCGCCCACACGGCCTGGCACCGGCATCCGCACGGTCAGGTGCTGCACGTCGTGGAGGGCGAGGGCCTGGTGCAGCGCCGGGGCGGTGCCGTCGAGGGGATCCGCGCGGGCGACACGGTGTGGATCGAGCCCGGCGAATGGCACTGGCACGGGGCCGCGCCCCGCACCTTCATGACCCACCTCGCGGTCGTCGAGGCCGCCGCGGACGGTTCCACCACGGAGTGGGACGCGCAGGTGTCCGCCGCCGAATACCCCGCCTGACCGGCTCGCGAGGAAGGTCCACGCCATGCACGCCATGCAGTACGAACTGACGCTGCCAGCCGACTACGACATGGACGTCGTGCGCGCCCGGGTCGCCCGGGTGGGGCACCTGCTCGACGACTGGGACGGCCTCGGCCTCAAGGCGTACCTGATGCGCGAGCGCGGGACCCACGGCTCCCCGGTCAACCAGTACGCGCCGTTCTACCTCTGGAACACCGTCGAGGGCATGAACCGCTTCCTGTGGGGCGGCGCCTTCCAGGGCCTGGTGAACGACTTCGGCCGCCCCGCGGTGCGGCAGTGGACCGGCCTCGGCTGCGCCGGGGGCACCGGCGCCGGCGCCCGGTTCGCCGTACGACGGACGCAACCGGTCCCCCACGCAGTGGAGTTGGGGCCGCTGATGAAGGAGGCGGCCGAAGAGGCCGGGCGGCTGGCCGCCCTGGACGGCGCCGTGCTCGCCGCGGCGGCCGTGGACCCGCACCGCTGGGAGCTGGTGCACTTCTCCCTCTGGGAGCACGACTCCCCCAAGGCCGACGGCGACCTCTACCGGGTGCTGCACCTGTCCGCCCCCGGTCTCGGCCGCCTCCCCCGCGGGCGGCAGTGGTGAGCCTCGTCCGCACGGTCCTCGGTGACATCCGGCCGCAGGAGCTGGGCGTGTGCGACGCGCACGACCATCTCTTCCTGCGCAGTCCGCAGTTGCCGGGGCGGGAACTGGACGACGCGGACGCGGCGCGGGCCGAGCTGGCGGCGTTCAAGGCGGCGGGCGGCGCGGCCGTCGTGCAGTGGACACCGCACGGCATGGGGCGGCGGGCCGCGGACCTGCCCGCGCTGTCCCGGGCGGCCGGTGTGCACCTGGTCTGCGCGACGGGACTGCACCAAGCCTCGCACTACGGGCCGCAGTTGCTGGACGGACTGCGCGGCCGGCTCGCCGAGGTGTTCGTCGCGGAGCTGACCGAGGGCATCGGCGCGACCGGGGTCCGGGCCGGTCTGATCAAGGTGGCGGGCGGCTTCCACGCCCTCGACGCGCACGCCCGCTGGACCATGGCGGCGGCGGCCGAGGCGCACCACGCCACCGGCGCGCCCGTCGCCGTCCACCTGGAACTGGGCACGGGCGCCCTGGACGTCGTCGACCTGCTGTGCGGGGAGTTGGGCGTGCCCGGTGACCGGCTGATCCTGGGGCATCTGAACCGCTTCCCCGATCCGGTGGTGCAGCGGCAGGCCGCCGCGTCGGGCTGCTGGCTGGCCTTCGACGGGCCGTCCCGCGCCCATCACCCCACCGACTGGCGGATGCCGGACGCGCTGTGGGCCCTCGCGGAGGCGGGGTTCGGGGACCGGTTGCTGCTCGGCGGTGACACGGTGGTCGCCGGGGCGCGCTCGGTCGACGGCGGGCCCGGGATGCCGTACCTGCTGCGCCGGGTGCGGCCGCGGCTGGTGGAGGCGGTGGGCGCGGACCTGGTGGACCGCATGCTCACGGAGCATCCGGGGCGGGCGTTCGCGGTGGACTGGAAGTGAGCGGGCACTGGCCCGATCCGGCGGGTCCCTGTCCTTCCGGGTACTGTCGGCGCCCGCCGCCGCCCGGATGATGGGAGGCGGACGGACGAACGTCGAGGAGACGGGACAGCCATGGCCCTGGAGATGCGCGACCGCTGCGAGCGCTGCGGCACCACGGCACTGCCGGCGGACGGCCCGGCCCGCATCTGCTCCTACGAGTGCACGTTCTGCGAGGCGTGCGCCGAGGCCATGGGGCAGGTGTGCCCGAACTGCGGGGGCGAACTGGTCCCCCGGCCCCGGCGCTTGGGCGCTGACGCCTAGGGCCTGTCTGACCGTTCGCGTCGTCGCCCGAAGGGCAGACGGGAATCGTCAGACAGGCCCTAGGAGGCTCGCGAGCCGCCCGGCAGCGGGGACGCGTCGGCGGGCTGGGCGGCACCGCGGGCGAGCAGCAGCAGGGCGTCGACCAGTTCCTCCGCCGGGCTTCCCGTGGCCAGACGGCGGAGTTGCAGCCCCATCACCAGCGCGACCGTGGTGGCGGCGAGGCGTTCCGCGTCGGGCACGCCCAGCGCCGTGAGGATCCGGGCGGCGAGCCGGTCGTAGGCCCTGAACGCCTCGGCCGCCGCCTCCCGCAGCCGTTCGTCCCGCCCGGCGTGGAGGTAGAGCTCGAAGGGCGCGAGATGGGCGCTGTCCAGGGCCGTGCCGCAGGCGACCTGTCCGGCCAGGGAGGCCGCGTCCTCGATGTCGATCCCCTCCGTCTGGCACTGGTCGGCCAGTTCGGTGAAGTGCCGTGCCTCCTCGCGCACGAAGTGGAGCAGGCTCTCCCGCAGCAGTTCGTGCTGGGTCTCGAAGTGGTAGGTGACCGAGCCGAGCGACACCCCGGCTTCCCTGGCGATGCGCCTGTTGGTGACGGCCGCGACCCCGTCCGCGCCGATGATCTGCAGAACGGCTGTGATGATGCGCTGGCGCATCGGGGCGGAGTGGTCGGCGTACGGCATGCCGTTCATTGTCCCATCGGGGCAGCCGGTGGACAGGGCGGCCCACTCTCCCTATTGTTCGTTCGAACGAACAGAACGGGAGGGTAGTCGTGCGCATTGCTGGGGCAACTGTTCTGCTGACCGGTGTCACGGGTGGCATCGGTGGTGCACTCGCCGCCGGGATGGCCGCTCGCGGCGCCCGGCTGATCCTGACCGGCCGGCGGCGCGAGGCTCTCGACGGCCTCGCGGAACGCTACGGGGCACGGACCGTCCTGGCGGACCTGGCCGACCCGGACGACGTGCAGCGCCTCGCCGAGGAGGCCGCCGACGCGGACGTCCTCATCGCGAACGCGGCCCTGCCCTCCAGCGGTGACGTGCTCGACTACACCCCGGAGCAGATCGACCGGGCGATCGCGGTGAACCTGCGGGCCCCCGCGATGCTGGCGCGGTTGCTGGCGCCGGGCATGGTGGCCGCGAGGCACGGCCACATCTGCTTCGTCGGATCGCTGTCGGGGGTCGCGGCCACCAAGTCGTCGTCGCTGTACAACGCCACGAAGTTCGGCCTGCGCGGCTTCTCGCTGGCCTTCCGTCAGGACCTGTACGGCACGGGCGTCGGGGTCTCGATCGTCCAGCCGGGCTTCGTGCGCGACCTGGGCATGTTCGCCAACACGGGTTCGCCGACGCCCGGCGGGGTCCGCACCGTCTCGCCCGAGCAGGTCGTCAAGGGCGTGACGCGGGCGATCGAACGCGATGTCGCCGAGATCAACGTGGCACCGCTCGAACTGCGGTTCCTCACCAAGGTCGCCTCGCAGTTCCCGGGCTTCGCGGAGCGGGTGCAGCGCCGGGCGGGCGCGGAGCAGGCCATCGACACGATCGTGGCGGCACAGCGCGCCACCCGCTGAGCCGCCGGCCGGGCTCGGCGCCGGCTCACAGGGGCGCCCAGCAGGGGCGCCCAGCCGCCCATGCGGGAGTGAACGATCTCCACTGCCACTGCCACTGCCCCGCCGGGGCGGGCGCGCTCGCGCTGGAAGGCGGGCCCGGGGGAAGGGGCCGGCACGGGCGTTCCTCAGCGGCCGCTTCCGCCCGGCCCGGAAGCGGTCTCCGCGGCGCCGGACCGTCGTACCGGGGCCGCGGGCCGCTCCAGAAGCTGAGGAGCGGCGCCATGGGGAATACGATCGGCGGGAGCGCACTGCGCGCAGCACCCTGAGGGGCTCCACCCGCGGGAGGTCCGCAATGGCGACGCTGCTCTCGGTCAACGTGGGGACGCCCAGGGACGTCTCCTGGCAGGGGAGGACCGTCCACACCGGAGCCTGGAAGGCCCCCGTGCACGGCCCCCGGACGGTCCGGCGGCTGAACATCGACGGGGACGGCCAGGGAGACCTGGCCGGGCACGGCGGCGAGATGCGCGCCGTCCTCGTCTACCAGCTGGGGTCCTACCGGCACTGGCGGGAGCACCTGGGCCGCGACGACCTGACGTTCGGGATCTTCGGGGAGAACCTCACGGTCGACGGCCTGCCCGACGACGAGGTGTGCATCGGCGACCGCTACCGCATCGGCGGGGCCGAGTTCGAGGTCACCCAGCCGCGCGTCACCTGCTACCGCGTCGGCATGCGCCTCGGCGAACCGGCGATGGCCTCGCTGCTGGTCGCCCACCACCGCCCCGGCTTCTACATGCGCGTCCTCACCGAGGGCCGGGTCCGGGCCGGCGACGAGATCACCCTGCTGCGCAGAGGGCCGGGCGAACTCAGCGTCGCCGACACCGACGCGCTGCTCTACCTGCCCGGCCGCGACCCCGAGAAGCTGCGGAGGGCGCTGGCCATCCCTGCCCTCAGCCCCGGCTGGCAGCAGTCCTTCCGCGAGCTCGCCGCCGCGGGGGTACCGGGACCCGAGCCCGCGAAGGAGCCGGGATGGCCCGGTTTCAAGGCCCTGCGTGTCGCCCGCGTCGTCCCCGAGACACCCACCGTCTCCTCGGTCTACCTCGACGCCACCGACGGCGCTCCCCTGCCCGAGGCCCGTGCGGGCCAGTACCTGGGCGTCCGTCTCGCGGTGGGCGGCGCCGCCCCCACCGTGCGCAGCTACTCCCTGTCCTCCGCCCCCACCTCCGGCACCTACCGCATCAGCGTCAAGCACGAGGCCCACGGCGAGGTCAGCGGCTACATCCACGAGGCCCTGAGGGCCGGTGACCTCCTGGACGTCGCCGGCCCGCGCGGAACCTTCGTGCTCGAAGAGGGCACCCGGCCGGTCGTCCTCGTCTCGGCGGGGATCGGCGTGACCCCGGTGCTCGCCATGCTCCACCAGCTCGCGGCCGCACGGGACCCACGCTCCGTCTGGTGGATCCACGTCGCCCACGACCGGGCCCACCACGCCTTCGCGGAGGAGGCCCACGCGCTCCTGGCCCGGCTCCCCCACGCCCACGAGCAGATCCACTACACCGCGGAGCCGGCCGTGCCCGCCGACGGGGACCGTGTCACCCGGGGGCGCCCGACCACCTCGACCCTCGCGGCCCTGGGCGTCCCCGCGGACGCCGACGCCTACCTGTGCGGTCCGTCCGCCTTCATGGACGGCCTCGGCGGCGACCTGCGCGCCCTCGGCCTGCGCCCCGAGCGGATCCACACGGAGCGGTTCAGCGCTCTCCCCGCGATCAACCCCGGTGTCGCACCCACCGCCGCCGTCCGGCCGCACCAGCCCCCGGGCCCGCCGGGCACCGGCCCGGCCGTCACCTTCGCGCGCAGCGGCATCACCACGCTCTGGTCGCCGGCGCGCGCGTCCCTCCTCGAACTCGCCGAGGCCTGCGACATCCCCACCCGCTGGTCCTGCCGCACGGGGGTCTGTCACACCTGCGTCACCCCCGTGGTGTCGGGCGACACCGCCTACACCACCCCGCCGCTCGAACCTCCCGGGCCGGGCACCGTCCTGGTCTGCTGCAGCGAACCGGCCACCGAGGTCGTCCTCGACCTGTGACCCCAGGCCGGGAGAGACCTGTGACCTCAGGCCGGGAGACCGCCGTAGTGCCGTAGGATCAGCGCCAGGTAGTCGACGGGCGGGCCCGCGAAGCCGTCCAGGTCGGCCGTCGAGCGGATCAGGGCGACCCGGTCGAACTCGGGCTCGACATCTTGGGCCGTCTCCGCTCTCGCCAGTTCGGCGTACCGGTCGAGCAGTTCCGTCGCGGGACGCGGCGGGGCCAGGAAGAGGACGCCGACGTTGCCCCGCCCACCCCGGGTGGACAGCCACGGGCTGAGGGCGTCGGCGGGCGTGTCGCTGCCGGTCTCCTCGGCCAGTTCGCGGGCCGCGTGCTCGCGCAGGTGGACCAGGTCGAGCGCGCCGTCGCCGTCGGGGGGTTCGACGGTTCCGCCGGGCAGCTGCCAGCGGCCCGGGGCCGAGGTCGAGGGGGCCATCCGGCCCACCAGCAGCCGGCCGTCGTCGGCCGGCTGCAGTACGGACACGAACAGGGAGCCGTAGACGGGCGCGTCGGGCACCTGGCGCAGGGCGCGGTGCCGGTAGGTGGTCCGCGCCCAGAACAGCACCAGGCCGTCGCCGTCGCGCTCGTACCCGGTCAGGGCGGCCACCGGGCCGTCGAACAGCGCGGGATTGGCCCGTACCGCCTCCTCCCAGACACGGTCCATCGCCGAGCGGTGGTGACCGGACAGCTCCGGCAGCGACGTCTCGACCAGGCGGATGCGCCGGGCGGGCAGGATCTCCACGGCCCGCGGGGTCACCGCAGCGCCCCCAGGGGGTCGTCCAGCACCGGCTGCCAGGCCAGTTCGGCGGCCCCGACGAGGCTGTTGTGGTCCAGGGTGCACGGCAGAATCGGTACGCCGCCGCTCTGGCCCCACAGGCTCCGGTCGGCGACCACGGCGCGCAGGCGGCCCGGATCGGCGTCCAGGAGGGTGCGGTGCAGACCGCCCAGGATGATCCGGTCGGGGTTGAGGATGTTGACGAGTCCGGCGAGGCCGAGGCCGAGCCGGTCGATCAGGGCCTCCGCGGCCGTACGGACGGCCGGGTCGTCGAACTGGGTGCGCAGCAGGTCGTTGGCCTGCTGGAGCAGGGAGACCTCGGGGCCCGGTTCGCGGCCCGCCTCGACGAGCAGCGCCAGCGGGTCCGCCTCGACGTCCAGGCAGCCCCGGCTGCCGCAGTGGCAGGGGCGGCCCTCCGGGTTGACGGTGAGGTGGCCGACCTCCAGGGCGAGGCCCGAACTCCCGGTGTGCAGGCGGCCGTCCAGCACCAGGGCGCCGCCGACGCCCCGGTGCCCGGTGGCCACGCAGAGCAGGTCCCGTGCCCCCCGCCCCGCGCCGTGCCGGTGTTCGGCGAGCGCGGCGAGATTGACGTCGTTGCCGGCGAACGCGGGGCCGGTGATGCCCGCCGCGCGCACGCACTCCGCGAACAGGCGCCGCACCGGGGCGCCGACGGCCCAGGCCAGGTGCAGCGGGTTGAGGGCCAGGCCGTCGGGTTCGGCGACGGCGGACGGCACGGCGAGTCCGGCGCCGACGCAGCGCCGTCCTGTCGTCCGCAGCAGGTCCGCGCCCGCCTCGACGACCGAGCCGAGCACCTTCGCCGGGTCGGCGTCGACGGTCTCGCAGCCGGGCGCCGTGGCCACGATCCGGCCGCCGAGCCCGACCAGCGCCGCCCGGAAGCCGTCGGCGTGGACCTGCGCGGCCAGGGCCACCGGGCCGTCCTCGGCGACGTCCAGCCGGTGCGAGGGGCGCCCCTGGGAGCCGGCCGCGGCGCCCGGCCGGGCGTCCACCCGGATCAGGCCCAGGGCCTCCAGCTCGGCCGCGACCGCGCCGGCCGTCGCCCGGGTGACGCCGAGTTCGGCGGTGAGCACGGCACGGGTCGGCGCCCGCCCGGTGTGCACCAGCTCCAGCGCGGGTCCGAGCGCTCCGCGCCCCCGTTCCAGCCGCGCCCTCGAGGTGGTCCTCTCCCCCGCCGTCCGGGGTTCCGCCTTGCCGTTCATGAGGGCGAGTCTGTCATGATCCGCATCCCCGGTGGCCTGTGCCGCCCGCTACCGGCCGCTCACCCGCAGCGTGATGTTCAGGCGTCCGGCCAGGCCGAGCCAGGGCGGCGCGGTGCCCGGGTGGACGCGGGGCACGCCGTGGTGGGCGAGCCGGGAGGGACCGCCGAAGACGAACAGGTCGCCGCTGCGCAGGTCCACGTCGGTGTACGGCCTGGTCCGGGTCTCGGTGGTGCCGAAACGGAAGACGCAGGCGTCGCCGAGGCTCAGCGAGACCACGGGCGCGTCGCAGCGCTCGTCGCCGTCGCGGTGCATGCCCATGCGGGCCTCGCCGTCATAGAAGTTGATCAGCGCGATGTCGTAGGGCTGTTCAGGCAGGGCGTCCGGGCCGAGCGCGTCGGCCACGGCCCGTCTGCCCAGCTCGTCGAGCCAGGCCGGGAAGGACTTCACGGGGGCTCCGTCGCCGTCGACGACCGTGCGGGCGTAGGCGTACGGGTACCAGTGCCAGCCCAGGCACACCTGGCGCGCGGTCATGGTGCCGCCGCCCGGGGTGCGGACCGTGCGCAGACCGGCCGGGGGCCGCGCCCACTCCCGGCAGGCGCTCAGCAGCTCGCGCTGCCGCGCCGCGGGCAGCCAGTCCGGGACGTGCACGGCGCCCGGCGCGACCTCCGCGCGCTCCCGGGCGAACAGCTGGTCCTCCATGCGCTCCATCCTGCCGCAGGTCCGGCCCACCGTCGCTGAGCTGCGGCTCCGCTAGCCTGGACCCACGATGAGCGACCGTATGACGACACCGTGGGGCGAGGTCGAGCTGGCCCGCTTCCCCGAGGACCCCCGCGACCGGCTGCGCGCCTGGGACGCCTCCGACGCGTACCTGTTGCGCCATCTGGCCGAGGAGGGGGTGCCGCTGACGGGGGCGGTCGTGGTGGTCGGGGACCGCTGGGGCGCGCTGGTCACGGCGCTCGCCGGGCACCGGCCGACGCAGATCACCGACTCGTTCCTGAGCCAGGAGGCGACCCGCGGGAACCTGGCGCGGGCCGGTGTCGAGCCCGGTGCCGTACGGCTGCTGACCACCCAGGACCCGCCGCCGGAGCGGGTGGACGTGCTGCTGGTGCGGGTGCCGAAGAGCCTGGCCCTGCTGGAGGACCAGCTGCTGCGGCTGGCGCCGGCCGTGCACGCGGGCACGGTCGTCGTGGGCACCGGCATGGTGAAGGAGATCCACACCTCCACGCTGCGCCTGTTCGAGCGGATCCTGGGGCCGACCCGGACCTCGCTGGCGCGGCAGAAGGCGCGGCTGATCTTCTGCGCCCCGGACCCGGCGCTCACGCGGCCCGCGAACCCGTGGCCGTACAGCTACGCGCTCCCGGAGGGCACCGGCGCGGTCTCGGGGCGCACGGTCGTGAACCACGCGGGCGTGTTCTGCGCCGACCGGCTCGACATCGGCACCCGTTTCTTCCTGGAGCACCTGCCGGAACCGGGCGCGGGCCGCGTGGTGGACCTGGGGTGCGGCAACGGCGTGGTCGGTACGGCGGTGGCACTGGCCGACCCGGCGGCCGAGGTGCTGTTCGTGGACGAGTCGTTCCAGGCGGTGGCCTCGGCGGAGGCCACGTACAAGGCCAACGGGGTGCCGGGGCACGCCGAGTTCCGGGTCGGGGACGGGATGGCCGGGGTGGCGCCCGGCAGCGTGGACCTGGTGCTGAACAACCCGCCGTTCCACTCGCACCAGGCGACGACGGACGCGACGGCGTGGCGGATGTTCAGCGGGGCGCGGCGCGCGCTGCGGCCGGGCGGCGAGCTGTGGGTGATCGGCAACCGGCACCTCGGCTACCACGTCACGCTGAAGCGGCTGTTCGGGAACAGCAGGCTGGTCGCGAGCGACCCGAAGTTCGTGGTGCTGAAGGCCGTCAGGAAGGACTAGCGCACAACGCCCTCGCGGATGCGCCGAGTTGGCGGCGGCAGGCCTTGTCGCAGGTCGGCGTCGTGGCCGTACCGGTGGCGGCTGCCACAGCTCGGGGCGCGAGGACGTCGGTGCGGCTCACGACGCCGTGCACGCCGGCGCCCGCGGTGACCACGCCGGGCGGTTGGCCGAGGTGCACGGCCGTGTGCCGCACGGTCAGCCGGGGGTGCGGGACAGGACGCCGATGATCCGGGCCACCTCCTGGGCCATCGCCTCCCTTCCGACGCTGAGGTACTTGCGGGAGTCGACCGCCTCGGGGTGGGCGGCGAGGAAGGCGCGGATGGCGCCGGTCATGGCCGCGTTGAGGGCGGTGCCGACGTTGACCTTGGCGATGCCGCCCGCGACCGCGTCGACCAGTCCGTCGTCGGGGACGCCCGAGGAGCCGTGCAGGACGAGCGGGACGGCGAGCACGGCGGCCAGGCGCTTGAGCAGGCCGTGGTCGAGGACGGCGGTGCGCTTGGTCATGGCGTGCACGCTGCCGACGGCGACGGCCAGGGCGTCGACGCCGGTCCGGGCGACGAAGTCCCGTGCCTGGTCGGGGTCGGTGCGGGCGCCGGGGGCGTGGGCGTCCAGCGGCGGACGGCCGTCCTTGCCGCCGACCTGCCCCAACTCGGCCTCGATGTAGAGGCCCTGGGAGTGCGCCCAGTCGACGGCCGCGCGGGTCGCGGCGAGGTTGCCGGCGTACGGCAGCCGGGCCGCGTCGTACATCACCGAGCTGAACCCGGCGCCGGGGGCCTGACGGAGCAGGTCGTCGCTCTGCACGTGGTCGAGGTGCAACGCGACGGACACGGCGGCCCGTTCGGCCGCGGCACAGGCCGCGCGGGCCAGTGGCAGCAGCCGGCCGTACCGGAACTTGACGGCGTTCTCGCTGACCTGGAGGACGACGGGGGCGCCGGCGGACTCGGCGCCGGCGATGACGGCCTCGACGTGTTCCAGGGTGATGACGTTGAACGCGGCGACTGCGGAGCGGGTCTCGGCGGCACGGTTGACCAGCTCGCCGGTGGTCGCGAGGGGCACTTCGGGTGTCCTTCCGGGTCGGGCGGCCGGGTCAGGGGGCGAGGATCACCGAGCGGGTGAGATGGCGGGGCCGGTCCGGGTCGAGGCCGCGGGCCGCGGCGACGGCGACCGCGAGACGCTGGGCGCGGACGAGTTCGGCGAGCGGGTCGAGTCCGCCCGCAACCCACAGCCCACCGGTGTCGCGGACCTGTTCGGCGAGGCCGTCGGGCGCCTCGCCGAACATCCAGGTCGCCGTGCCCTCGGTGGTGATGCTGATCGGACCGTGCCGGTACTCCATCGCGGGATAGGCCTCGGTCCAGGACAGGGAGGCCTCGCGCATCTTCAGCCCGGCCTCGTTCGCGAGCCCGACCGTCCAGCCGCGGCCCAGGAAGGTGAACTGGGTGCAGCCGACGAGCTTTTCGGGCAGATCCGTGGTGAGGGCCCGGCGGGCGTCGGTGACGACTGAGGCCGTGTGCAGGCCGAGGTGGGCACGCAGGAGGGTGAGGGCGGTGGTCGCGAACCGGGTCTGGACGACCGAGCGTTCGTCGGCGAAGTCCAGGACGACGAGGTCGTCGGCGGCGGCAATCACGGGGGTGGCGGGGTCGGCGGTGACGGCCGTGGTCCGCGTCGTGCCCCTCAAGCGGTCGAGCAGGCCGAGCACTTCGGTGGTGGTGCCGGAGCGGGTGAGGGCGACGACCCGGTCGTACGACCGGCCGTGCGGGAACTCCGAGGCGGCGAAGGCGTCGGTCTCGCCCTGCCCGGCGCCCTCGCGCAGGGCGGCCACCGCCTGCGCCATGAAGTACGAGGTCCCGCACCCCACGACGGCGACCCGCTCACCCGGGTCCGGGAGCGCGTCGCGGTGCCGCTCGGCCGCCTCGGCCGCCCGTGTCCAGCACTCGGGCTGGCTGTTCAGCTCGTCCTCGACATGGGTCATGCGCACACCCTTCCAGTCTGCTCTTTCCTGCAAGATATAGCGCATTTTCAAGCACAATCAAGCATCCGAACGTGGTTGCGGGTGCGCTAGGGTCGCCGGAGAGCCGGAGAACGGCCGGAAAGGGGCCGGTGACCGGCCGGAGAGACGGAGGCTGCGGATGTCCCGGGACGCCCGCTGGAAGGCGCTGCTGGAACTGCTCGTGGAGCGCGGCCGGCTGGACGTCGAGGAGGCGGCGGCCGAGCTGGAGGTGTCGGCCGCGACGATCCGCCGGGACTTCGACCAGCTCGCCGAGCAGCAGATGCTGGTGCGCACCCGGGGCGGCGCGGTGGTGCACGGGGTGTCGTACGAACTCCCCCTGCGCTACAAGACGGCCCGCCGCGCCTCCGAGAAGCAGCGCATCGCCAAGGCGGTGGCCGACCTGGTCGCGCCGGGCGAGGCGGTGGGGCTGACCGGTGGCACGACCACCACCGAGGTGGCCCGCGCGCTGGCTGTGCGCGGCGACCTCTCCACCGGCTCACCGGCGCTGACCGTCGTCACCAACGCGCTCAACATCGCCAACGAGCTGGCCGTACGCCCCCAGTTCAAGATCGTGGTCACCGGCGGAGTGGCACGCCCCCAGTCGTACGAGCTCATCGGACCGCTCGCGGACGGGGTGCTGGCGCAGATCACCCTCGACGTGGCGGTGCTCGGGGTCGTCGCCTTCGACGTGACCCACGGCGCGGCCGCGCACGACGAGGCGGAGGCGGCGATCAACCGGCTGCTGTGCGAGCGCGCCGAGCGGGTGGTGGTCGCCGCGGACTCCAGCAAACTGGGCCAGCGGGCGTTCGCCCGGATCTGCGGCGCGGACCTGGTGAACACGCTGGTGACGGACACGGCCGTCCACCAGGACACGGTACGGCGGTTCGAGGAGGCGGGGATCCGCGTCCTCGCCGTGTGACCCCGCCACCGCGGCACGCGGAACACCGTGGTCCGCGGAGCCGGGAATCCGCGGCACCGCCGTCCGGCACCCCGACGCCGGTGCTCAGAACGCGCCGTGGTCCGCCTTCACGAACCCCGCGCCGCGCTGGTCGTTGCAGCCGGCCGCCGGGCGACCGGCCGGGTCGGGCCAGGTCTGCTGCGCCTGGAGTGCCACGCTGACCAGGGTCAGCAGCAGGTCGACGTCGCTCGCGGCGTCGAGGCGCACGGTCACCCACTGCGAGCCGGGCACGATCCTGATCGCGCCCGCGTCCCGGAAGTCCTTGGCGAACCGATGGATGGCGCGGGCGGTCAGCCGCAGGTCGACATCGCGGTCGGAGTGGAAGTGCACGATCTCGCCGTGGGCCGAACTCACCGCCTGTCCCTGTCCGCAGCTCGGGACGGCCTGTCTCAGGTCCGGCCAGGTCGCCAGTTGCGCGAGCGCGCGCGAGGCCAACGTCATGGGCCCATAATGACGCGCTCACCGTTCCGCAACCAGCTCGTGAGCAAGCATTAACCGAGCTGTATCCGGGGCCCGAACACCCGCACGTGCCGCGAACCGGACGGCCCCGCCGCCCCGTTGCCCCTCCCCGACCAAGCCCGAGCCGGAACTCCCCGCAGCTCACAGGCACCCACGACCTCCCGCCACACGGCGCCCCAGCTCGTGCAGAAACACGACCGCCGTGCGTGCCCCGTGGTGGAACGAAGAGACGGCCAGGCGCTCGTTCGGGGCGCGTGTGAACACCGGCGGCCGCCCGAACGTGGTCCCCGCGGCGTACGCGCCAGGGCGACTGTGGCCGGTACGGCGTCCAGCTGCCAGCCGCCCGTGCAGCCGGCCCTCGGCCCGGTGCCGACGCAGGCGGGCCGGACCGTGGCACGGTCGCGCTCCTCAAGTGCCCGAGGCAACCGTCGACTCCCTTGCTCCGCTCGGCGGACACCTCTACGCTGAGTTTGTGCCGCTACTGAACAAAACCCGAAAGCACAGTGCCGTGCCGGGCCGGGATCTCGTCGGGCTGCGTGCGGCGATCAGCGCGTTCTTCGCCCTGGACGGATTCATCTTCGCGGGATGGGTGGTGCGCATCCCCGACATCAAGCACCAGACGCACGCCTCCGCGGGCTCCCTCGGACTCGCCCTCCTCTGTGTCTCCGCCGGGGCCGTGCTCACGATGACGCTGACCGGCCGCCTGTGCCGCCGCTACGGCAGCCACCCGGTGACCGTCGTCTGCATGGTCGTCCTCGCGCTCAGCGTCTCGCTCCCCCCGCTGACCCACTCGGCCACCGCCCTGGGCTCGGTACTGCTGCTCTTCGGCGCGGCCTACGGCGGTGTCAACGTGGCCTTCAACAGCGCGGCCGTCGACCTCGTGGCCGCGCTGCGCAGACCGATCATGCCGAGCTTCCACGCCGCCTTCAGCCTGGGCGGGATGGTCGGCGCGGGCCTCGGCGGCCTGGTCGCCGGCTCCCTCTCCCCCACCCGCCACCTCCTCGCCCTCACCGTGCTCGGCCTCCTCGTCACCGCGATCGCCGGCCGCACCCTGCTGAGCCACGAGCCACCGGTGCCGCCGCAGCGGTGGCGGCCGGGGCGGGCCGAGCGGAGCGCCGACGGGCCGAGCGTGCGGGGCGGAGCCGAGGGGGACGGCGCCGCCGGTGCGGGCCCGGCCGGTCGAACCGCCGACCCCGGCATCGGCGCGGACCCGCCGGGCAGAGCCGACACGGGCGTTGCGGGCACGGGCCCCGCAGGCGGGCGCGGCCGGGGGCTCGTGATGGTCTTCGGGCTGGTCGCGCTGTGCACCGCGTACGGCGAGGGTGCCATGGCCGACTGGGGTGTGCTGCACCTGAAGCAGGACCTCGCGGCGTCCGCGGGCACGGCGGCCGCCGGGTACGCGTGTTTCGCGCTCGCCATGACCGTCGGGCGGCTCACGGGTACGGCGCTGCTGGCGCGCATCGGCCGGGCGCGCACCGTGATCGCCGGCGGTGCCGTCGCGGCGGCGGGCATGCTGCTCGGTTCGCTCGCGCCCTTCGCCTGGGCGGCGCTGGCCGGCTTCGCCGTCACCGGGCTCGGGCTCGCCAACCTCTTCCCCGTCGCCGTGGAGCGGGCCGGTGCCCTGGCCGGGCCGTCCGGTGTCGCCGTCGCCTCCACGCTGGGCTACGGCGGCATGCTCATGGGACCGCCCGCCATCGGCTTCATGGCCGACTGGTTCTCCCTGCCCGCCGCGCTCACCAGCGTGTCCGCCCTGGCCGCCGTCGCCGCCGTCATAGGGATCTGCACGCGCCGGTCGATGAGTTCCTGACACCGCCCGGGGCGGCGCCCGCCGGCCCGGTGCGTCCGGCCGGTGTCCGGGCTCGGCGCCGCCGGGGGACGACGCCGCAGGCCGACGGGTACGGCGCAGACCCGGCGGTCCGGCCGGCAACGGGAGCCGCCGTACATCGGCCTACGGACCCAGCAGCACATGGGCCTACGGGCCCGGTAGCCCATGGGACCCCGGCATGCGACAGGCGGGGCGACCCGCCCGCACGACGCCTCCGCGTGCGCCGAAGAAAACGGAAAGGGGCCGCGCCGCCGCCATGAGATACCCGTCCGGCCCGAATCCCCGACATCGGCCCCGAAGAGAAGCGCACGCGCGCTCGCCGCGGCGCCGGCCGGCGTCGATCCCCCCGACCAAACACAACACCGCCGCCGCCCACGATCCGAGCCCCGCCTCCACCACTCCGCCGTCATCCGTCACACTCACCCCCATGGAGACTGCGGATTTCCTTCAGACCCTGGAGCGGGAGGGCCGGTTGCTCGCGGCCGCCGCGGGCGAGGCTGGGGCCGAGGCCAAGGTGCCGGCCTGTCCGGAGTGGCGGGTGCGGGACCTCGTGGGGCATACGGGCGCGGTGCACCGGTGGGCTGCCGCCTTCGTCGCCGAGGGGCACGGCGGACCGCGCCCCCTGGGCGACGTCCCGGACCTGGGCGGGGCCGAGTTGGTGGCGTGGTACGCGGACAGCCACCGTCAGTTGGTCGACACCCTGGCCGCCGCGCCCGCGGACCTGGAGTGCTGGACCTTCCATCCGGCGCCCGGTCCCTCGCCGCTCGCCTTCTGGACACGGCGCCAGGCGCACGAGACGACCATTCACCGGTACGACGCCGAGGCGGCCCGGGGCGGCACGCCGACCCCGGTCGCGACGGACTTCGCGGTGGACGGCATCGACGAGTTGCTGCGCGGTTTCCACGCCCGGTCCAGGAGCCGGGTGCGCACGCGGGAGCCCCGCGTGCTGCGGGTGCGCGCGGTGGACGCGGGCCGGGACGCGGTGTGGACCGTGCGGCTCTCCGCCCAGGCGCCTCCGGTGACCGTCCGGGCGGACACCGGCGAGGCAGAGGCAGAACTGTCAGGCCCCGCCGACCAGTTGTACCTCGCCCTGTGGAACCGCGCCCCGCTGCCGCGGGTGACCGGCGACCGCTCGCTCGCGGCCCTGTGGCGGGATACGTCGGGGATCTGACGCCCGGTCAGTCACCTTCGGTCAGCATCCTGGCCAGAACCGCGCGCTGCACGGGACGCACTTCGCCGTGCAGCGCGCGCCCCTTGTCGGTCAGCGCCACCCGCACGCCGCGACGGTCCTCCGCACACATGGCCCGCTCGACGAGACCGTCCTTCTCCAGACGCCCGATGAGCCGGGACAGCGCGCTCTGGCTGAGGTGGACCCGTTCGGAGATCTCCTGCACGCGATAGGCGCAGCCGCCCTCGGCCGCCGCCCCCTCGGCCAGCAGGTCGAGGACCTCGAAGTCGCTGGCGCACAGGCCGTGGCAGTTCAGCGTCCGGTCCAACTCGCACTGGGTGCGGGCGTGCAGGGCCAGGATGTCCCGCCACTGCTCCACGAGCGCCTGCTCGGCCTTCTTCGCCGCCATGAGCGCACCGTAGCAGAAATCCGATTTTGTTGCATTGGAATTAAATGCACTTGCATCACATGCATGTGCATGCAAGCCTCGACGTCATGACCTCTCCGCTCACCGCCCCCGCGTCCGAGGGACGCTGGACCCCCCGACTGTGGGGCACCCTGCTGGTGCTGTGCGCCGCGATGTTCCTGGACGCGCTGGACGTCTCGATGGTCGGCGTCGCACTGCCGAGCATCGGCTCCGACCTCCACCTGTCCACGTCGACGCTGCAGTGGATCGTCAGCGGCTACATCCTCGGCTACGGCGGCCTGCTCCTCCTCGGCGGCCGCACCGCCGACCTGCTCGGCCGGCGCCGGGTGTTCCTCGTCGCCCTCGGTGTCTTCGCGCTCGCCTCGCTGCTGGGCGGGCTCGTGGACTCGGGCCCGCTGCTGATCGCGAGTCGCTTCGTCAAGGGGCTGAGCGCGGCCTTCACGGCCCCGGCGGGCCTGTCGATCATCACCACGACGTTCCCCGAGGGCCCGCTGCGCAACCGCGCCCTCTCCATCTACACCACCTGCGCCGCCACCGGCTTCTCGATGGGCCTGGTGCTGTCCGGCCTGCTGACCGAGGCCAGCTGGCGCCTCACCATGCTGTTGCCCGCACCCATCGCGCTGCTCGCCCTCGCCGCCGGTCTCAGGCTGCTGCCGCGCAGCGCCCGCGAGGAGAACCACCACGGCTACGACGTCCCCGGCGCCGTTCTCGGCACCGCCTCGATGCTGCTGCTGGTCTTCACCGTCGTCCAGGCGCCCGGGGCCGGCTGGGCCTCGGCCCGCACGCTGCTGTCCTTCCTCGCCGTGGCGGTGCTCCTGACCGCCTTCGTCCTGGTCGAACGGCGCTCGCCGAGCCCGCTGATCCGGCTGGGCGTGCTCCGCTCGGGCGGCCAGGTCCGCGCCCAGCTCGGCGCGGTCGCCTTCTTCGGGTCGTACGTCGGCTTCCAGTTCCTGACGACGCTGTACATGCAGTCCCTGCTCGGCTGGTCGGCGCTGCACACGGCCCTCGCCTTCCTGCCGGCGGGCGCGCTGGTGGCGGTGTCCTCGACCAGGGTCGGGGCGATCGTCGACCGGTTCGGCACCCCGCGGCTGATCGCGACCGGCTTCGCCCTGATGGTCCTCGGCTACGCGCTGTTCCTGCGGGTCGACCTGAACCCGGTGTACGCGGCCGTCGTGCTGCCGTCGATGCTGCTGATCGGCGCGGCCTGCGCGCTGGTGTTCCCGTCCCTCAACATCCAGGCCACCAACGGGGTCGACGACCACGAGCAGGGCATGGTCTCCGGTCTGCTCAACACCTCGGTACAGGTGGGCGGGGCGGTCTTCCTCGCCGTGGTGACGGCCGTGGTGACCGCGAACTCCCCCGCGCACCCCACCCCGCAGGCGGTGCTGGACAGCTACCGGCCGGGCTTCGTGGTGGTCACGGGCGTCGCGCTGGCGGGCCTGCTGATCACCGCCACCGGTCTGCGCGGCCGCCGTACCGGGAAGTCCCTCGTCGTCGCCGGGTCCGCCGTTCCGGAGGCGGAAGCCGAGCGCGTGGCGGTCGGCGACTGAGGGGGCGGCTCGAATCGGGCGTGCGCCCGGCGGAGTTCCTTGCTCCGGCGGGCGCACCTCTGTGAGGCTGGGACGATGTGCGCACATGGGGGACGCCGTACCCGGGCCGAACAGGACGCGGCGACGGTCGAGATCGGGTACGCGCTGTTCAGCGGGGCATTCGCCGCTGCCCTGCTGTTCGGTGCCGTGGCCGGACCCGGACTGCTCTTCGACCTGCCGCATCCGCTGGCCACGGCGCTGCGGCGGACCGGACTCGTCCTGGCCGCGGTGCTGTTCACGGTCAGGGTCGTGAGCGTGCTGGTGCGCTTCCGCAGGCGGGGTCAGCCCAGCCAGCCCGGCCGCACCAAGCCCGACTCGTAGGCCAGCACGACCAGTTGGGCACGGTCGCGGGCGCCCAGCTTGACCATGGTGCGGCTCACATGGGTCTTGGCCGTGAGCGGGCTGACGACCAGGCGGCGGCCGATCTCCTCGTTGGACAGGCCGATCCCGACCAGCGCCATCACCTCCCGTTCCCGCTCGGTGAGCCGGCCGAGGGATCCGGCCGCCGCCGGCTCCTTGGAGCGGGCCGCGAACTCCGCGATCAGGCGGCGCGTGACGCCCGGCGACAGCAGCGCGTCGCCCTGCACCACCGCCCGTACCGCGCGCACGAGTTCCTCCGGCTCGGTGTCCTTCACCAGGAATCCGGAGGCGCCCGCGCGGATCGCCTCGAAGACGTACTCGTCCACTTCGAAGGTGGTGAGCATGACCACCTTCACGTCCGCCAGCTCCGTGTCCCCGGTGACGCGCCGGGTCGCGGCGAGGCCGTCCAGCTGGGGCATGCGGATGTCCATGAGGACGACGTCCGGCCGCAGTTCGCGCACCAGGCGCACCGCCTCCTCGCCGTCGGCCGCCTCACCGGCCACCGCGATGTCGGGCTGCGCGTCGAGCAGCGCCCTGAACCCGGCCCGCACCAGCGACTGGTCGTCGGCGAGCAGTACCCGGATCACTGGTCCTCCCTCGGGTGGGACGGCAGTACGGCGAGCACCCGGAAGCCTCCGTCGGGGCGCGGGCCGGCCTCGATGGTGCCACCCAGCGCCGCCGCCCGCTCCCGCATGCCGGCCAGCCCGTTCCCGCTGCCGCCGGCCTCCGCGCCGGTGGCGGGGCCGTCGTCGTCGATCCGCAGCCGCAGCACGCCCTCGTCGTGGGCGAGGTGCACGCGCGCGTGCCGGGAGCCGGAGTGCCGTACGACGTTGGTCAGGGCCTCCTGCACGATCCGGAAGGCGGCCAGGTCGGCGCCGGGCGGCAGCTGTGGCGGTTCACCGTCGACGGCGACGGTCAGTCCGGCCGCCGCGGCCTGCTCCACCAGTTCCGGCAGCCGGTCCAGTCCGGGGGCGGGGGCGCGCGGCGCGGCGCCCGGTGCGCGCAGGGTGTCGAGGACCTGCCGGACCTCACCCAGCGCCTCCTTGCTGGCGGCCTTGATGGTGGTGAGCGCGAACCGCGCCTGCTCGGGATCGCTGTCGAGCAGCGCGAGCCCCATGCCGGCCTGGACGTTGATGACCGAGATGCTGTGCGCGAGGACGTCGTGCAGCTCGCGGGCGATCCTGAGCCGCTCCTCGTCGGCGCGCCGCCGTGCCGCCTGGGCGCGGTCGGCGCGCTCCCGCGCCCACTGTTCGCGCCGCACCCGGGCCAGTTCCGCCACGGCGAGGATGGCCAGCACCCAGGCGGCGATGAACAGTTCCTGCGTGAGGCCCGCGCCCGTGTCCCCCGAGGGCGGAAGCCACCGGTAGAGCCAGAGGGCGACCAGGGCGTGCCCGGCCCACAGCAGTCCGAGGGACGACCAGGCGGCCCACCGGTGCCCGGCGACCACCGCGCTGACGCAGGCGACCGCGACAGCCAGGTAGACCGGGCCGTAGGGGTAGCCCGCGGCCAGGTAGACGAGGGCCGCCGCCGCGGTGCCGAAGGCGACGGCCACCGGGTGGCGGTGGCGCCACAACAGCTGGGCGCAGGCGATGAGCAGCAGCGCGTGGGCGTAGCCGTCGAGGGGCACGCGGTGGGGCTGTCCGTGCGCCGCGAAGCGCGAGCCGACCAGCACGAACACGGTGAGCAGCAGCGTCGAGCGCCAGGGCCACCGGGCCCGCCGCGGCTCCGCCTCCCGAGGGGCGCCCCGCCACGGCGGGCCGTATCGCCACCGGTGCCCCGGGGCGTGCTGGTCTTCCATGCAGGCCACGCTAGACGCCGCCGGACAGCACGGGCGTCAGCCGGACGAGGTGATCACACGTACTCCCCGGGAAGTACGACGCGCGCCCCGGCCCCGGGTGGCCAGGGCCTGTCGTTTGGATCAGGTCGGCTTGGCCCACGGTGCGTTGTCGGCCGACCCGGGCGGGGCGTGGTGCGTGCAGCTGCGAGGCGGAGGAGGGAGTCGACCCGGAGCGTCGGCGAGCGACGGCAACGCCGCAGATGCGCGTGCCACACCCCGCGCCGCGCGGCCTGATCCGAACGACAGGCCCTAGCGCAGCCCCACGCCGTGCGCGAGGCCCGCGGCCGCGTGCCGGAAGAAGGCCTCCCGGTCCTCGACCACGTTGTTGAACTGGCCGAACAGCTCGAAGCTCACCAGCCCGAACAGCTGGGCCCAGGCAGCGACCAGCGCCGTGACCGCCTCGGGCGGCAGACCCCCCGCGAAGTCCGCCATCATGCGTTCGGCCTCGTCGCGCAGCCCCTCGGGCAGGGTGAGGCCGGCGAGGCCGGGGCCCTCGTGGACGTCGCGGAGGATGCCGATGAAGACCATGCCGACCCGGGCGGCGGCCGGGATGGTGGTGCGGGGGGCGGCGTAGCCGGGCACGGGCGAACCGTAGATGAGCGCGTACTCGTGGGGATGAGCCAGCGCCCAGCCGCGCACGGCCTCGCACACCGCCGTCCAGCGGGCCACGGGTGCGGCCTCGGCGGTGGTGTCCCGCGCACCCTCCGCCGCCTCGCCGAGGGAGTCGTAGGCGTCGATGATCAGGGCGGTCAGCAACTCGTCGCGGCTGGGGAAGTAGCGGTACAGGGCCGAGGAGACCATGCCCAGCTCACGGGCGACGGCGCGCAGCGAGAGCCTCGCCGCGCCGTCGCTCGCCAGCTGTCTGCGCGCCTCTTCCTTGATGGCCGCGGTGACTTCGATCCTGGCCCGTGCGCGGGCGCCCTGTGGGGTGCTCATGCCAGCAGTCTGCCACGTGAGAGAGCGGTGCACACAAAAGAGAGCACCGCTCTTGCTCTGGAGCACCTGTCTGCCCCACACTGGAGTCAAGCGAGAGCACCGCTCTCCCAAACCGTGGGGGTCACCATGTCGACACACGTCAAGAAGCCCGGCTGGTTCACCGTCAACGTCTTCAACCGGCTGGTCGGCTGGCTCACCGGGCTCGGTGTCAGCATCTGGGGCTCCCGGGTCCTCGCGGTACGGGGCCGCAAGAGCGGGCAGTGGCGTACGACTCCGGTGAACCTGCTGACCGTGGACGGACAGCAGTACCTGCTCGCGCCCCGGGGTCACGTCCAGTGGACGCACAACATGCGTGCGGCGGGCGGTGGCGAGCTGCGGCTCGGCAAGAACGTGGACGTGTTCACCGCCACGGAGGTCGCCGACGACGACAAGGTCCCGCTGCTGCGGGCCTACCTCAAGCGCTGGAAGGCCGAGGTCGGAGTCTTCTTCAACGGGGTCGGCCCCGACTCCCCGGACGAGGACCTGCGCCGCATCGCCCCGGACCACCCGGTCTTCCACATCACCCTCACGAACTGACCCGAACGCGCCGGAGCCGACACGCGGGCCACTGCCGTGACGGTCTGACGGGTCAGCACTCCGGGCCGTCAGGTCGCCAGCGCCGCATGGAGCGCGTCGAACATCCCGCGCAGGTCCGGGGTGGCGATCGGATCGAGTTCCATCCGAAGCCGGCACACGGTGTCGTCCCCGTTGGGGGTCAGCCGTACGAAGAAGGCGAGACCGTCCCCGACGGGCTCGGCCTTCAGTGTCAGGGGATTGTTGCGGCCGGGTGTCACCCTGGCCGGGAAGCCCGCACTTGAGGCCGCGCCCAGACGCGAGAGCACCTGCCCCGCGAATCCGCGACCTCGGCATCGCTGAGGTCCGCGGTGAAGTCGGCCGTCAGCAAGGAACACCAGCCGGCACTGGCCCTCCAGGTGTTGCCACCGGTCCGGGTCAGCTCCAGCCACGTATCATCGGTGCCGAGGCGCATCCGCGGCGCTTCCACGCCCCCCTCCGGCATCCGGTCCTGGGCCCGAGACCCTAGGGCGCTGATCACCGCCGCCGAAGGCCGCCCTGCGTCGTCCGACCGGGCCACCGCCCCGGCGCACCTTCCCGGCCGCAGCACCGATTGGGAGCCACCGGCCCCGGTCTCGACAGATGACGAACCTGAGCCGTCACCCGCCGATGCCGGTCCCGCGACGGCGCCGGCCCAAGCCGTCACCCACCGGCCCCGCCAGGCCTCAGGCCCCAGCCAGCCTCACCGGCCCCGCCACCGCGAGACCGGACCCGCAGACCCCGCCGCCGCGGGACCGGGACCGACCCCAGTCAGGGGACACCGGTGCCGGGCCCGCCAGTTCGCCGGCGTGATGCCCAAGCGCAAGGGTCACGACCCCGGCCAGGGGCACCGCGCGAGACCGGTACCGACCCCAGACACGGTCACCCGTCCCGGACCCACCGGCGCGCCCGTGCGAAGCCCCAGCGCAAGGGACACAGCCCCCGGCCAAGGCCACCCCTCCCGGACCCACAAATCCCCCGCGTGAAGCCCGGGCGCAAGGGTCACGACCCCGCGCTCTCCTCCTGCGCCCCCCGGTCCACGGCCGACAGGGCGCGCTGGGCGAAGGGGTGGGAGCGGACGAGTTCGCCGAGGGAGGTCGAGCCCTGGGTGATGTCCCTGAACGCCCGCCACGCCGGGCGGAAGCCGGTGAGCGCGGCGTGGAAGAGTCCGGGCCGCTTCTCGAAGACCGCGAGCATGCGCTTCCCGACGCTCATCTCGACGCCCAGCCCCGCCTTGACCGCGAACGCGTAGTTCAGGGCCTGGCGCCGCGTGTCGACGGCGTCGTTCGCCTCGGCGATGCGGACCGCCCACTCCCCCGCCAGCCGGCCCGAGCGCAGGGCGAAGGAGATGCCCTCGCGGGTCCACGGCTCCAGCAGCCCGGCCGCGTCGCCGCAGACCAGGACCCGGCCGCGGGAGAGCGGCGAGTCGTCGGCACGACAGCGGGTCAGATGCCCGGACGAGACCGCCGGCTCGAAGCCGGACAGGCCCAGCCGGGCGACGAAGTCCTCGAGGTACCGCTTCGTGGCCGCGCCTTCCCCGCGCGCGGAGATCACGCCGACCGTCAGCGTGTCGCCCTTGGGGAACACCCAGCCGTAACTGCCCGGCAGCGGGCCCCAGTCGATGAGGACCCGCCCCTTCCAGTCCTCGGCCACCGACTCCGGGACCGGGATCTCCGCCTCCAGGCCGAGGTCCACCTGGTCCAGCTTCACGCCGACGTGGGCGCCTATCCGGCTGGCGCTGCCGTCCGCGCCGACGACCGCGCGGGCGAGCACCGTCTCGCCGCCCTGCAGGACGACGGCGACCGTGCGCCGGTCCGGCACCGATGAGCCGTGCTGCTCGACCCGCTGCACCGTGACGCCCGTGCGCAGCTCGGCGCCCGCCTTCTGCGCGTGCTCGACGAGCTGCTGGTCGAACTCGGGCCGGTTGATCAGCCCGAACAGCATCTGCTTGGAACGGCGGGTACGGGTGAAGCGCCCGTTGTTCGAGAAGGTGACCGCGTGCACCCGGTCCCGGAAGGGCAGCTCGAAGCCCGGTGGCAGCGAATCCCGCGACGGGCCGATGATGCCGCCGCCGCAGGTCTTGTAGCGGGGCAACTCGGCCTTCTCCAGCAACAGCACGCTGCGCCCCGCGACCGCCGCCGCGTAGGCCGCCGAGGCCCCCGCCGGTCCCGCGCCCACCACGACCACGTCCCACACCTGCTGCACGTCGTCCGCCGAAGAGTTCTCGCCGCTCACGATGGTCTACTGCTCCGATCAAGCCGCTGCCGCTCCCCCGGACCCGCGACTTCCAGCGAGCAGGGGGTAACCCGTTGTATCCCGCATCCTACGGCGGCCGTCGTCGCAGGCCACTGTGGGAGGATCGGTCCACTCAGCAGTTCAACGTCGCACCTACGAGGAGCGTGCCCATGTCGTCGAATCCGGTCGCCGAGACCGTCGCCTCGCTGCTGCCCCGGGCCAAGGCGGAGCTGACCGAGCTGGTCGCCTTCAAGTCGGTGGCGGACTTCGAGCAGTTCCCGAAGAGCGAGAGCGAGGGTGCCGCCGCCTGGATCTCCGACGCGCTGCGCGCCGAGGGCTTCGTCGACGTCGCCCTGCTCGACACCCCCGACGGCACGCAGTCGGTGTACGGCTACCTGCCGGGCCCCGAGGGCGCTAAAACGGTTCTTCTCTACGCGCACTACGACGTGCAGCCGCCCCTGGACGAGACCGGCTGGACCACCCCGCCGTTCGAGCTGACCGAGCGCGACGGCCGCTGGTACGGCCGCGGCAGCGCCGACTGCAAGGGCGGCGTGATCATGCACCTGCTCGCCCTGCGCGCCCTGAAGGCGAACGGCGGCGTCCCGGTGCATGTGAAGGTGATCGTCGAGGGCTCGGAGGAGCAGGGCACCGGCGGTCTCGAGCGGTACGCCGAGGAGCACCCGGAGCTGCTGGCGGCCGACACGATCGTGATCGGCGACGCGGGCAACTTCCGCGTGGGCCTGCCGACGGTGACCACGACCCTGCGCGGCATGACCCTGCTCCGCGTGCGGGTCGACACCCTGGGCGGGAACCTGCACTCCGGCCAGTTCGGCGGTGCCGCCCCGGACGCGCTGGCCGCGTTGATCCGCGTTCTGGACTCGCTGCGCGCCGAGGACGGCTCGACCACGGTCGACGGGCTCGACTCGACGGCGACCTGGGACGGCCTCGAGTACGCCGAGGAGCAGTTCCGCACGGACGCCAAGGTGCTCGACGGCGTCGAACTGACCGGTGCCGGCTCGGTCGCCGACCGCATCTGGGCCCGCCCCGCGGTCACCGTCCTCGGCATCGACTGCCCGCCGGTCGTCGGCGCCACCCCCTCGGTGCAGGCCGGCGCGCGCGCCCTGATCAGCCTGCGGGTGCCGCCGGGCGTGGACGCGGCGGCGGCGACCAAGCTGCTCCAGGCGCATATCGAGGAGCACACCCCGTGGGGTGCCCGGGTAAGCGTCGAGCAGGTCGGCCAGGGCCAGCCCTTCCGCGCCGACACGTCGAGCCCGGCCTACCAGGCGATGGCCGACGCGATGGCGGTCGCCTACCCTGGCGAGACCATGCAGTACGCCGGCCAGGGCGGCTCGATCCCGCTGTGCAACACCCTCGCGAGCCTCTACCCGCAGGCGGAGATCCTGCTGATCGGCCTGAGCGAGCCCGAGGCGCAGATCCACGCCCTCAACGAGAGCGTGTCGCCGAAGGAGCTGGAGCAGCTGTCGGTCGCCGAGGCGCTGTTCCTGCGCAACTACGCGGCGGGCTGAGGCCCCCGCGGGGCGGACGCGGTCCGGCGACGGCGCCTTCCCCCTCTGCCCACGGCAGAGAGCCCTCGCCTGCGGGTGGGGGCTCCGCCTACGGTCGGCGCATGGACGTGATCGAGCTGCTGCCCCGCCTCCACCTGCTGCGCTTCCCGGTCGGCCAGGCGTACCTGTGGCGTGACGACGACGAGTGGACGCTGATCGACGCGGGCCCGATCGGCGCCGGCCGGGCGATCGTCGACGCCATCGGTGCGCTGGGAGGCGCTGTGGGGGACGTACGGCGGATCGTGCTGACCCACTTCCACGAGGACCACGTCGGCGGGGCGGGCGAGTTGGCCGCGCAGAGCGGTGCCGAGGTGCTGGCCCACCACCTGGACGCGCCGTTCGTACGGGGTGAACTGCCGGGCCCGCCCCCGCGGTTCGAGGAGTGGGAGCTGCCGATCCACGCGGCGGTGGCCGAGCACCTGCCCCCAAGCAGGCCGCTGCCGCCGCCGTCGGTCACGGACGTGGCCGACGGTGACGTGCTCGGCTTCGGCGGCGGCGCGCGGGTGTTGCACGTCCCCGGGCACACGGACGGCAGCATCGCGCTGTTCCTGCCCGCCGAGGGTGTGCTGTTCACCGGGGACACGGTGGCGGCCTCGCCGGCCGACGGCACGGTGATGCCGGGCGTGTTCAACCTCGACCGGCCGCGGCTGCTGGCCTCGCTCGGCAGGCTGGCGGGCCTCGGTGCCGATGTGGCCTGCTTCGGCCACGGCGCCCCGGTCCTGACGGGCGCCTCGGCCGCGCTCCGCGAGGCGGCCGCCGGGTCCTGACCGGGGAGGTCAGCCGACCGGCGCACCGGCCTCCAGGTAGAGGGCGGTCCCGCGCTCACGGGCGCGCAGGGCCCAGCGCAGGCGTTCGTAGCGGACCGGCGGCAGCATCTCGGCGGCCTCCTGCTCGGTGACGAAGCGCCAGGCCCGCAGTTCCGGCCCCGGCAGCAGTACCCGGGAGGCCTCCCCGGACTCCAGCCGGCCGCCGTCGAACAGCAGCCGCAGCCCGCCGAAGCCGGGCGGAACGGGGCGTTCCCAGTCCACGACGAGCAGCCGGGGCACCTCCCGCAGCCGTATCCCGGTCTCCTCGGCGACCTCGCGCATCCCGGCGCGGGCCGGGGCCTCGCCCCGCTCCACCACACCCCCGGGGAACTCCCAGCCGGGTTTGTAGGTGGGGTCCACGAGCAGCAGCCGGTCGTGCTCGTCGAACAGGAGCACCCCGGCGGCGAGGGTCTCGGCGGTGGGCTCCGGGGTCTGCACGATGTCGCAGGGGGAGGCCGCGCCGCTGCCGACGGCCTCGGCGATCCGCACGGCGGTCTCGTAGGGGGTCAGCGCGCCGCTGTCGACGAGATGGGCGTCGGCGGTGAGCCAGGAGGCGAGGGCGGCGCGGTAGGGCTCGATGTGGTCGTACGACCACTGCCGGACCCGTATCTCGCCGTCGGGCAGGTCCGGCGGAACCTCCCGCCCGGCTATCCGCTCGCGCAGGATCGTTTCCGCCGGGGCGAGCAGCAGGTGTCGCACGGTGATCCGGCGGGCGGCGAGGCCGCCGAAGATCTCGTCGCGGTGCTCCTGGCGCAGCAGGGTCATCGGCACCACGAGGGTGCCGCCCAGCTCGGCGAGCATCGCGGCCGCCGTTTCGACCACGAGCCGGCGCCAGATCGGCAGGTCCTGGAAGTCGCCGACCTCAGCGAGGCGTTTGGGCGGCAGGAGGTGCGTGAGCGTCCCGCCGATGACCTCGGGGTCGAAGAGCGTGCTGTTCGGGATCAGCTCGATCAGTTCCCGTGCGGTGGTGGTCTTCCCCGCACCGAACGCGCCGTTGATCCAGACGACGGTCACGGACTCCCCCTCTTTTGTTGGCCCCCTGAGGCTTGCCCGTTCCACCCTGCCACGGAAACCCCGCCCCGGTGAGGGCGCCGCCCGCCGCGTGCCGGTACCCCCGGCGGCGGGGGCACCGGCACGCGCACGGCGGTCGCGGGGCTACTGCTCCCCGAAGGTGCCGTGGTCGGCGGGGGCCAGGCTGTCCTGGCCGACGAGGTCACCGGCCGAGTGGAGGGTGTCGGAGACGTGGAGGTCGTCGAGGGGTCCCTTGTCCGCGGCGTGGGACGGGGTGACGGCGGCCACGACGAATCCGGTGGCGAGGGAGGCCAGGGCGAGGATGCTGCGCTTCTTCATGCCCGGATCAACTGCGGAATCCGCCCGGGGTCACGCGGAAGTGCGCGAGCGGCCGACAACACCCCTTTCCGCCAGCGGCCGGAGCGGCCCCGCGCGCCGAAATCCGGTGGCTCCGGTGATCGCCCCACCGGTAACGTCCGCCCTCCCGTCCAGCCCGCTCCGAGGGCAGGCCACGACCGGAAGAGCGGCCGCATGACCAGTACCCGCGCCACCACGACCCTCTGGCGCCCCACCGGCCCCGAGGAGCTGGAGCTGGTCCGCGAGCTGGAGTGGCGGGCCTGGCCGCCCAGACTGCTCGAGCAGCCGATCTTCTATCCGGTGCTCAATGAGGACTACGCGATCCGGATCGCCCGCGACTGGAACGTCAAGTACGACGGCGCCGGGTTCGTGACGCGCTTCGAGGTGGACACGGAGTTCCTCGGCCGCTATCCGGTCCGGCGGGCCGGAGGCGAGACGATCCTGGAACTGTGGGTTCCGGCCGAGGAACTGGCCGAGTTCAACGCCCACATCGCCGGCCTGATCGAGGTCGTGCACGCGTTCCGGTGAGCCGGGCCGGGCAGATCGGGACACGGCATCGCGAGTGGCAGGAGACCAGGTGGAGCATCCCTTCGGGGCAGCGTCGGCGGGTGCGGCACCCGCCGATCCGATCGAGGACGTCGTACGGTCGGCGGAGCGGCTGACCGCGGCCGCGGCCGGTCTGACCGACGCCGGGCTGCGGGCGCCGTCGGGGCAGCGGGCGTGGACGCGCGGCCAGGTGCTCGCGCACGTCTCGCACAGCGCCGACGCCTATGTGTGGCTCCTGCGGCTGGCGGCCACCGGCCGCGAGCCCGGTCCGCGCGCCGACGCCGGCGCGCTGGCCGAGGCCGTCGCGCGGGACGCCGCACTGCCCGCCGACCGGCTGGTAGTCCGGCTGCGGTCGAGCCTCGACCGGTTCACGTCCGAGGCGCGTGCGCTGCCCGCCCCCGCCTGGGGCCGGCTGGTCCCGGCGCTGGCCGGCTGGCGCCACCCCGCCTGGTACCTCCTGCTCCGCTGTCTGCGCGAGCTGGAGACCCACCACTTCGACCTCGGAGTCGGCCACGGCACCGGCGACTGGCCGGACGGGTACGTCTCCTGGGCGCTGGACGACACCCTCGCCACGCTGCGGGCCCAGGGCTTCCCGCTCGGCTCGGTGACGGCGGTCGACCTCGGCCGGCGCTGGACGGTGTCGCCGGGGGGACCGTCGGTCGCCGGTGCCGGGCACCGGGTGCTCGGCTGGCTCAGCGGGCGGATCCCGGCCGACGGACTGCGGACCGACGACCCCACGGGTCCTCTGCCCCGACCGCCCGCCTGGCCCCAGCCTCCGCTTCCGGGCTGGGGCCGGGTCGGCGACGGGGCGTGACCGACCGAAGCGAACACATCCGAACGCGCATCGGGCCCTTCTGCGCCAACCAGCTTGCCTGTCAAGGAGTTTGACGGGATATCGCCCAACCGGGCCTGCCCCCTTCCAACACAGTCGGACACGTCCTACCGTAAGCGCGCACCGATGACGCGTACATGCCCTTCGGGGGCGGGCCGCCTTGAGCCACTGCTCCCGTCGCGGCCACCGAAGCCGCCGGGGACACGGCGTCATCCCGCCCTTTCGCGAGTCGGAGGAACGTCAACGATGCGTCACCCTCACACCCGCACCACCCGGCGGAGAGCGGCCGGAGCGCTCACCGCCGCGCTGCTGTGCACGGCGGGCCTCGCCGCCCCCGCCGTCGCGGCCCCCGCCACCGGCCCCGTCGCCCCCTCCCTGGCCGACGGCCTCGCCCTCACCCCGCCGATGGGCTTCAACAACTGGAACTCCACCCACTGCCGTCCCGACTTCGACGAGACCATGGTCGAGGGCATCGCGGACCTCTTCGTGGCGAAGGGCCTGAAGGACGCGGGCTACCGGTACGTCAACCTGGACGACTGCTGGGCCCTGCCGAACCGCGACGCGAACGGCAAGCTCGTGCCGGACCCGGCCCGCTTCCCGCACGGCATCAAGGCGGTCGCCGACTACGTCCACGCCAAGGGGCTCAAGCTCGGCATCTACACCAGCGCAGGCGTCAAGACCTGCAACAGCGCGGGCTTCCCGGGCGCGCTCGGCCACGAGTACAGCGACGCGCGGCAGTTCGCGGACTGGGGCGTGGACTACCTCAAGTACGACAACTGCAACAACCTCGGCATGGACGCCAGGACGCGCTACAGGACCATGCGGGACGCCCTGAAGGCGACGGGACGGCCCATCGTCTACAGCATCTGCGAATGGGGCGAGAACAAACCCTGGGAGTGGGGCTCGGACGTCGGCCACCTGTGGCGGACCACCGGTGACATCAGCGACAGCTGGTCCTCGATGCTGTCGATCCTCAAACAGAACCTCCCGCTCGCGCCGTACGCCGGGCCCGGCCACTGGAACGACCCCGACATGCTGGAGGTCGGCAACGGCGGCATGACGGACACCGAGTACCGCTCGCACTTCTCCCTCTGGTCGGTGATGGCGGCCCCGCTGCTCATCGGCACGGACCTGCGCAAGGCGTCGCAGGCGACCTTCGACATCCTGGACAACAAGGAGGTCACGGCCGTCGACCAGGACCCGCTCGGCAAGCAGGGCACGGTCGTCTCCTCCACCGACGGGCGCTGGGTGATCGCCAAGGAGATGAAGGACGGCAGCCGTACGGTCGCCCTGTTCAACGAGTCCGGCGCCGCCCAGCGGATCGCCACCACCGCGAGCGCCGTGGGCCTGCCCGACGCCGACGCCTACACGCTGCGGGACCTGTGGCAGCACCGCAGCTACAACACCGCGGGCACCCTCGCGGCCACCGTCCCGGCCCACGGCACGGTCCTGCTGCGCGTGGCGGCCGACCCGCACTGGGCCGCCAACCCGCCCGCCGCCGAACTCGGCCTGGACGGAACGGCGTTGCTGGAGGCGGGCACCCCGGCCGCGGTCACCACGACCGTCACCGACCTCGGCCGTACGCCCGCGCGCCGGGTGTCCGTGTCGCTGACCGGCCCCGACGGGTGGACCGTACGGCCCGCGTCGGCGACCACGGCCACGGCCCTGCCCACCGGCGGGATCCTGCGCACCGACTGGCGCGTGACCGCCCCGGCCGGCACGCCCACCGGCTCCTACGGCCTCACGCTCCGTACGAGTTACCGCTCACCGTCCGGGCAGCAGGTCACCGGCAGCCTGCCGGTCGCCGCGTCGGTCGTCGTGCCGCCGCCGTCGGGGACGTCGTACCTGAGCGATCTGCCGTGGCTGTCGGCGGCGAGCGGCTGGGGGCCGGTGGAACGCGACACCAGCAACGGCGAGGCCGCCGCCGGGGACGGGCATCCGATCACCGTCGGCGGGGTGGTGTACGCGAAGGGCCTCGGGGTGCACGCCCCGAGCGACGTCTCCTTCTACGCCGGCCGGGCCTGCGAGAAGGTCACCGCGGACGTCGGCGTCGACGACGAGAAGGGAACGAAGGGCAGCGTCGCCTTCGAGATCTGGGCGGACGGCACGAAGGTCGCCTCGACCGGGGTGCTGACCAACGCGATGCCCGCCCAGCCGGTCACCGCCGACGTCACCGGCGCCCAGGTGGTCCGGCTGGTCGTCACCGACGGCGGCGACGGCGTCGACTCGGACCACGCGGACTGGGCGGACGCCCGGCTGACCTGCTGAGCCCCGGGAGACACGTCCGTACGACGGAGACGGGAGCCATGCCGCCGGCACCCGTCTCCCCTCTCCCCCAGGTCACGAGCAGGCCGCGGCAGCCTCACTCACCGGTGCCGGTGGGAGGCCGTCCGTTTCCTGCGCCGACACACCGGATAGGGCCTGTCTGACAACGCGCGGCAGACGGGAATTCTCAGACAGGCCCTAGCTTGATCTTTAACGGTCGGCGTCGAATGGTGCCTCGAACTTGATCACTCGGTTCGGTAACCGCCGTACGTCAAAGCGGCCTTCGTCTGAACATGTGCTCCGACCAAGGAACACACACGTCCGGCACGAAGGCCGTAAAGATGAGTCTGCTGCATCACGACGTCCGGCAAGAGTCGTTGGCGGAACTGTCATGCTTCCGGGGCGAGTTCTACTCCTGT
>NZ_JBVJTD010000026.1:0-104340 GCF_055605965.1 Streptomyces sp. NPDC037126 | reverse complement strand
GCAACTTCGCCAGGAAGCCATAGCCGACGGAGCCTCCACCAGCGACCTTGCCCAGCCTCAACCGGAAACGGACATCACCTTACGAACCGCCCACTTAGAATCCTCTTAGGTCAGCCTGGGAGCGTGTCGGACATCAGCCCACTCTCCGCAGTGAACGGTGCTGGATGTACTCCCCGACGCCACACCTACCCGGTGCCGGCACCAGCCCGAGGCTCTGCACCGCCGGGTGCCCGACACGGTGATCTCCTTCGACTGAGAAGGAACCTGGACGGCTTCGGATGCCTCTACCAGGGCGCGCAGTGCCCCACTGCGCAGATCAAGGAGTGCAACTCGTGTCCATCTTGGGCAAGTTAAGTGCGGCTGGATTGCTGACCGCCGCCCTGATCGGTGCCGTCCTGTCCGCTGCCGGGCCGGCCAGCGCCGGGTCGGTGCCCATTCCCACAGCCGCGACCACATGGTGAGCACCTGCGAGTGCGGCTGGCCTGCGGCGGGCTAGTAGCGCTTGGTTACGTCGAGGTGTTCGCCAATGGGGGGCACCTTCGTGGTGCGGACAACTTCTCCCGCACCGCCATGCCGAGGTCTCGGCCTAGGCTTCCGTCAACGACGCCGAACGGGTTTTCCTGCCCACCTGGAGATCGTCCCAACTGGCGGTGATCACTGGGCTGATGGTCGTGATGGCGATGGTGGAGCGTCTGGTGCCGGATGGGTTTGTGGGACTTGCTTCAGCGGGTGGTATCGGCCGCTCCGGGGTGGCGGTCGGCGCCCGTATGGGGACCGGCAGGTGCCGGCCATCGTGTTCGTGGCCACCACGGGGTGCACATGGCGACGACTGCCACACGGGTTCCGCCCGAAGGGGCCGACCGCGCACCGGCGGTTCACTGAATGGAGCCGAGCCCGGGTCTGGGGCAGGCTCCACCGCCTGGTCCTGGACGAGTTCGGCGCCCACGGTGAGCTCGTGCCCCTCGTCCGTAGCATCCCGCCCATCCGCTCCCACCGCGTAGCGCAGGCCCCGTACCCGCCCGGACACCGTCAGCGCCGATAGGGCCTACAGCAACCACCGCACGAGGACCTACCTGCGCAAACGAGGTATCCAGCACGTCATTCCGGAGAAGGCCGACCAGGCGGCCAACCGCGTGAAGCGCGGCTCGCATGGCGGCCGGCCTCCCGACTTCGACAAGGAGCGGTACAAGAAGCGCAACTCCGTCGAGCGGGCTATCAACAAGCTCAAGGGCTTCCGGGCTGTGGCGACCCGTTATGACAAGCGCGGGCACGTGTTCCTGGGCACTGTGACCTTCGCGGCCGTCATCATCTGGCTCTGCTCCTGATGGAAGAGACAGACCCTAATGCCTATGGCGGGTCTGAGTGCCGTCCGGGGTCCAGCATCCATCCCGTCACGGTTGCGGTGGGACTGCTCGCAAAAGCCACCCCTCACCACCGGCGAACTCAATGCCCTGGAAGGAGGCACCGACCGTCAGCTGGTCGAAACCGAGTTGCCGGTGCAGGTCGAGGGAGGAGCGGTTCTTAGCGGAGATGAAGCACCAGACTGCCGAATCCCGTTCCCAGATCCACTCCATGCGCCGCCGGGTCAGCAGCCTCGCCATGCCACGACGGCGCCAGTCAGGATCCACCGTGACACCGGTCAGGTAGTAGCCAGCCGGGGCACCGTCCTCAGCGTGCTCAGGCAGAAACGCCGCATTCGCGTACCCGACAGCTTCACCGGATACCTTCGCGGTGATCACCAAGCTGCGCTCACTACAAAGCGCCCGATGAATTCGGTCTGCCCACTCGCCCGCCGAACCACCGCGCGCCCGGGCCTGCAACAAGGCCAGCGTCGGCACGTCGTCCCCGGTTGCCTCCGCCACTACCGCGGTCACCGTATCGTGGCGCTCGGCCGGGTGCGGAAGGTAAGCGGCGAACCGTAAATCCATCCTTGTCATGTCGCCCTCTCTCGCCTGCCCGGCACTGTCCCGGCCCACCACGCTATCCCGGCCGGCGTCGGACCGATGCCCGACCAAGGATGCGCGCCAAGCCTCACGGCTGAGCCTTCGACTCTCGCCGACGTGTGCAGGCCTGGCGGGAGTCGGCGGGGATGGGCAGGTGTCTCAGCGGACGAGCGTGACACCGGGGTTATGGCTGAGGGGGCGGCAGCGGAGGCGGTCCGCCCGGTGGTGTCGTGCCCAGCTGCCAGCGCGTGTTGTCCGCCGCCGAGGTGACGGCCGAAGTGCGGCGCTCATACCGGGTAGACGGTGCGGTGAACCGGGCCGGGCAGTCGGTGGACCCGCCCGGCAAGATCCGGCCCCACATACAGACGACGGCACACGGGAATCCGCCCGGTACCGGCGGCGCCCAGGCAGCGGGCTACGACGGGGGGAGAGGGAGCGGAGTTCGCGCCGCGGCCTCGGGCTGCCGGGTCGGCATAGGGTGTGATGAGAGGGCGGGCGACGCCATCGCACCGATTACGTGATCGAGTTCACGCAGTATGCTCGTCGCCGCGTCACGAACCCGCGCAGGTACGTCGCCACGCTCCGCGACAAGCCGGTGGTAGATCGGGGCGTCTTGGAACATGTGGTTCCTTCCTGTAATGATCATGGCTAGTACGGGCGCAGAGTCTAGCGCTGTGCCCGCATAGGCACGTCACGTTGCTGCGCCGTCAGGTCCGGGCCGGGCGTTACGTTCGCTACGGGACCTTCGCCGGGCGGCATTCCCCATAGAGGCGGCCTGGGCGCTGTACGAGCCGCTCGTCCGGGGTGAACTCGTCGTCTTCAAGGGCTCCTTCGAGTCGGCGCCGCGCGGCGCCGACACGGCCGATCTATCAGCGGACGCTTCTCGCGCTCCTGGGTTGGTGAACTCCGGTCCGCGCGCCGTGGGATCGGCCTGCCCCGGGCGGCCGTTGCGCTGACCGACGAAGAGCGGTAAAAGAAGCGCAATACCGTCGAGCGGGCGATCAACCGGCTGAAGCAGCACCGGGCGGTGCCCGCCCGCTACGACAAGCGCGGCTATGTCCACCTCGGCACCGCAACCGCCGCAGCCCTCACCATCTGGCTCCGAACATGATCGGCCGGTCAGTCCTGGGCGGCCATTGAGAGTCCGCAAGGCGCCCGGACGCCCGATCTCCGTCGATGTCCCGGGGCCGAGTCATGCCACCGGTGGGTACTGCTCGCGGACGGCATCGCACTCGGTCGTGTCCTTGGGAATACGGTTCCCGCGTCTGCTCTTTGAACGCGATGGCACAGTCGGCGTCGGCCCTCCGGCGCGCGGCCGGCCAAGCCTTGTCCGAACGAGAAGGTGTGGTGATCACGCGATGCGGGCGGTGCGGTTTCACGAGTACGGCGGGATCGATGTGCTGCGGGTGGAGGAGGTGAAGCGACCGGTGCCCGGTCCCGGGCAGGTGTTGGTCGAGGTCCGCGCGGCCGCGATCCAGCCCGGCGAGGCGCACATCCGCACGGGCGCGCTGCACGAACGCTGGCCGGCGGCGTTTCCCTCAGGGCAGGGCAGCGATCTGGCCGGCGTCGTGGTGGAGGCCGGCCCGCACGTCCGGGGCTTCGCGGTGGGCGACGAGGTGGTGGGCTTCACCCACAGGCGGGCCAGCCATGCGCAGTTCGTCGTGGTCGACGACGTGAATCTGGTCTCCCGTCCGGCGGGATTGGCCTGGGAGGTGGCCGGGGCGCTGTACGTCGCCGGGACGACCGCCTACGCCACCGTGTTCGCGGTGGACCCCGGCCCGGACGACACGGTCGTCGTCTCCGGTGCGGCCGGCGGAGTCGGGTCGCTTGCCGTGCAGCTCGCGCGTCGGCGAGGCGCCACGGTGATCGGGCTGGCGAGCGACCGGAACCACGCCTGGCTGAAGGACCGCGGTGTCCTCCCGGTCGAGTACGGGCCAGGTGTGGCCGAGCGGATCCGCCAGGCGTCCGGCGGCAGAGTCGACGCGTTCATCGACACCTTCGGCGACGGCTACGTGGCACTGGCGGTCGAGTTGGGCGTGCGGCCCGAGCGAATCAACACGATCCGCGACTGGCAAGCCGCGGCCAAGATCGGCGCGCGCACCTACGGGGAAGGCGCGGCGGCATGCGCGGTCGTACTCGGCGAGTTGGCCCGGCTTGCCGCCGACGGACAGCTTGAGGTGCCTATCGCCCGTACATACCCGCTGGAACAGGTGCGGGACGCCTTCCGTGAGCTGGAACAGCAGCACACCCACGGCAAGATCGTGCTCCGCCCCTAGCCGCGGCACGCCCGAGGCGACCGTCGAGCAGTCGTGAGGAACGCCCGGTGAGAGGGGGGAGCGGTCCGGTCACCGAGAGGCCGATGCGGCCGTGAGTCTGTCCACGGCCGCCGCGACCGCCTCGGGGCTGGAGATCATCGTCAGGTGCCGGGCGCCCGGGATGAGCGTGGGCGGGGGTGCGCCGATGCGCCGGGCGGTCTCCCGCGGCGTCTGCCGGGTGAACACGTCGTCCTGGGCGCCGAACACCACCGACTTGGGCAGGTGCACACCGGCGAGCCGGGCGACCTGGTCCGCGGGCAGGCCCGGCACACCCGCGGCCAGCATGCTCCACAGCGCGCTCTCCGCGCCCGGCACCCGCAGCGGGCGGCGCCACTGGTCCAGGCCGGCGGCGTCAAGGCGCGGACAGGCGGGCCCGCACTGAGCGTCGTACACGCTGCGGATCACCGCGTCGATGCCGAGCCCGAGCCGCAGCAGACTGGTGCGGTACGGGTCGATCAGCACGTACTTGAAGGCCGGCGGCGGTCCGGCACCGGTGTCCAGGGCGTCGCCGTCGAGGAGCATCACACCCTCCAGCCGGCCAGGCGCCCGCAACGCCGCCTCGGCGACCGCCGCCGCCCCGCTGGAGTGCCCCACCAGCAGCGGGCGCTCGCCGGGACCGCCGAGGTGCATCGCGTCCAGGAAGCCCAGGAGCTGCCGGGCGAAGTGGTCGACCGTGTACGGGCCTTGGCGCTCGCTGTAGCCGTCGCCGGTCAGGTCGAGCGCGTACACCCGGTGGTCGCGGGCGAGCAGCGGGGCGAGGCGCGACCAGGTGTCCACGGACTCGAAGGCGCCGTGCACCAGGACAACGGGTGGGCCCTGCGTCCCCCAGGTCTGGTAGCGCGTGCGGATGTCGGCGGCCTGCACGTACCTCAGCCCCCGGGGCGGCGTGGCACGTCCCGCCGTCGCGCCGTTGTAGACGAACGAGGCCGCCGTGACGACCACCAGCAGGCCGACACAGACCAGTGCGGCACACCGCAGCCACCGCCGCAGCCGGGAGCGAGGCGGCCGCTGCGCGCCCTCGGCAGGAGGAGGAAGCGCGGCGGACTCGGAGGCGGCGCCCCCGGCCCCGTCTTCAGATGTGGCTCCGGAACGGTGCACCTCAGCTGTCACAGCCCACAGCATCGCCCATGGCACACCCGTGGCCATCCTGCGGGGGGAGCCATCGCCACTGCTCCGACGGGTGTACGGGAGCCAGGGGCCGGCCGGACGATCGCGCCCCGTGGCGCCCGCCGACCGGCCCGCTGCCGCAGCCGTCCGTCAGCCGCAGGTCAGTGTCGACATCGCCCAGAAACCGTTGCCGTCACTCGCGTCACCGACCTTGAGATCGATCACCGGGGCGCCGCCGACGTGGATGCCTGCAGGTGCCGGGTGAAGAACTGGGCCGCGGCGTCCCCCGCGAACTGCGGGACGCCGGTGTGCCCGCCGAGGTTGGCGTGGAGGGTCTTCTCCTTGGTGCCGAATGCGTCGAACAGGTCCAGGGCGGCCTGCCGGTCGTTCCCTTCGTCGTCCCACTGCAACAGGACGTGGAGGGGAATGGTGACCTGACGGGCCTCTTCGAACATGGCGCGCGGCACGAAACTCCCGGCGAACAGAACGGCGGCCGAGATGCGGGGCTCGACCACTGCCAGGCGGACGCCGATGGAGATCACTCCCCCCGAGTACCCGACCGGGCCACCGATCTCGGGCAGCGCGAGGAGGGCATCCAGGGCGGACTGCCATTCCGGGACCGCCTTCTCGACCAGCGGGAGGACGAGGGCGTCGACGATGTCGTCGCCGACCGGCTCGCCGGCCTGCAGCGCCCGGCGCAGTTCTGCGCGGGCCTGCTCGACGGCGGCCCAACGGGGCCGGTCACCGCTTCCAGGGAGCTCGATGGTGGCCGCGGCGAAGCCGTCCGCCGCGGAGTGCCGGGCCCGGCCCACCAGTCGGGGGTACATCGTGCGCAGTCCGCCGGGGTGGCCGAGCAGGATCAGCGGTGCCGGTGCGGAGGAGGACGGGGGCGTCCACAGGATGCCAGGGATGTCGCCGAGGGTGAATTCGCGCTCGAGGACATCGCCGTCGAGACGCTGTTCAGAAGTGAAGTGCATGGTCGTGCCTTTCGGGAGTGCTCATGAGCGGCGCTCCCGGACGACCTATCGCCCGACCGTGACCCCGGAGGAGAGCACCCATGTCGATACGTTCACGGGTACCACCTCCTCACTCTCTCGCACGGCCACCGGAAACGTAGCAGGGGGCGTGGCGGTCCGCCAAACGGTTTCTTGCGCGGGCTCCGTGGCTGGATGGCCAAGAGGAGGAGCACTGCGCGGGTGGGCGGCGGTGAGGGGGACGCCGCGCCCGGGCATAGGCGGAGCGGCACACTGCACTGGCAGTGGGGGCGTAGAACATGTCGGTGGCGCCCGGGCGATGAAGAACTCGCCGTACTCCGGCGGCGATCGATGTACGTTCGCTGGGTGGAGATGGGGGAGCTGATCGGGGCGGGGCGGACGGCGGATGTGTTCGCCCTGGACGAGGACCGGGTGGTGCGGCGCTACCGCGACGGCGAGGACGCCACCGGTGAGGCGGCCGTGATGGCGTATCTGGCCGAGCACGGGTATCCGGTGCCGGCGGTTTGGCCGGGCGCCGGAGCCGGCGAGCTGGTGATGCAGCGGCTTTCGGGGCCGACGATGCGTGAGGCGCTGGTCGCGGGCACCCTCAGCGGCGAGGAGGCGGGCGGGCTTCTGGCCGACCTGCTACTGCGACTGCACGCCATCCCGCCCCGGGTCGGGGCGGACCCCGCCCACCGCATCGTGCACCTGGATCTGCACCCGGAGAACGTCTTCCTCACCGCCGAGGGCCCGGTGGTGATCGACTGGGCAACCGCCCAGGAGGGCCCTCCCGGCCTGGACACCGCGATGGCCGCGCTGATCCTCGCGCAGGCCGCGCTCACCATGCCGGCCGCCGCCGAAGTCGCCCGGACCGTCCTCCCTGCCCTCGTGCGTCAACTCGGTGGCACAGACGGCATGCTGCTGCCTGAGGCCAGGGCCCGGCGGGCCGCCAACCCGACCCTCACCCCAGAGGAGATCGCCGCCCTCGACGAGGCGGTCGTCCTGATCCTGGCGGCATGAGCTGCACAATGGATGCTGCCGCATGACAGCAGTGGAGGAACGTACCGAAAGCAGAAATAAAGGTCGGTTCTGCCCTTATCGGTCAAGCTGGGCTCTCCCCGGACTGCTTGTCGGGGCCCTCCCGACCAAGATCAATCGCATGTCGGCCCGTTAGGGTCGGAGGCATGACAACACCCCTTGCCGGCAGTGCCTTCGACTCGCTCCGCCTAGATGCCGTGACCGACCAGCAGGCGTTGCGCCGGGTCTACGAAGTCCCCAGTGCTGCGGCCGTGCGGAAGCAGATGACCGAACTCACCGAGCAGACCCGGCGGTTGATCGGGTGCTCGTCGCTGGTCCTGGTTGCCAGCGCGGATGCCGAGGGCAACTGTGACGTCTCCCCGCGCGGCGGCCCCGCCGGGTTCGTCGCCGTCCTGGACGCGCGAACGGTGGCGATACCGGACGCGACCGGCAACAGGCGTCTGGACACCCTGCAGAACGTCGTCGCGACTGGACGGGCCGGGCTGCTGTTCGTCATCTCGGGGCGCACCACGACGCTCAGGGTGAACGGCCGTGCCTGCGTTTCCACCCGCCCGGAGCTGCTCTCGCAGCTGACCGCCGTGGGCAAGCCGCCGGCCAGTGCACTGGTGGTGGGGATCGAGGAGGTCTACCCGCACTGCCCCAAGTCGCTGCTGCGCAGCGGGGCCTGGAAGCCGGAGCAGTGGCTGTCGGCCGACGCCCAGCCGACCTCGGCCGAGGTGACGCTGGTCCAGTTGCGGATGCCGGAGCTGACGATCGCCGACGTCGAGCAGGCGGAGGCGGACTCGCTGAAGTACCGGTACGAGTAACGGGACGATCTGCGCCGGGCCCTGGGGGCGAGCTTCTTACCAGGGCCGTCTATGGTACGCCGCCATGACTCGAACACGGCTCTACCGCAATGGCTCGCTGATCCTGGAGGACTTTCCGACCGCCGACATCTCGGAATACGTGAACGATCCGGACGCGGCGGTCTGGCTGGACCTGTGTGATCCGTGCTCCGCCGACTTCGCGATGATCAGCGAGGAGTTCGGTCTGCATGAGCTGGCGGTGGAGGACGCGCGTCAAGAACACCAGCGGCCCAAACTGGACCGCTACCGCACTCATGCCTTCCTCAGCGCCTACGCCATCAGTACGGACAAGGCCAGTGGGCAGCTGACCGCGAGTGAATTGTCCGTGTTCATAACGCCAACGGCATTGATTACGATTCGTCCGGATCATCAGTTCGACATCGAGAAGGTCGTCGAACGCTGGGACAACAACAGCGATCTCGCCAAGTACGGAGTCGGATTCCTGCTGCACGGACTGCTCGACCACATAGTCGACGGGCACTTCGCCGCCGTGCAGGACCTCGACGACCGGATCGAAGGCGTGGAGGACCTGCTCTTCGACGAGGGGCGCAAGCAGATGGACTCCGTCCAGCGGGACTCCTACGCGCTGCGCAAGAACCTCACCAGGCTGCGCCGCGTGGTGCTGCCGATGCGGGAAGTCGTCAACAGCATTCTCCGGCGCGACCTGCACATCGTCGCCGAGCCCTTGCTCCCGTACTACCAGGACGTGTACGACCACGTCCTCAGGGCCACCGAGTGGACCGAGTCACTGCGCGACATGGTCACTTCCATCATGGAGACCAATCTCACCGTTCAGGGCAATCGCATGAACCTGATCATGAAGAAGGTCACCAGCTGGGCATCGATCGTGGCCGTGCCCACGGCCGTCACGGGTTTCTACGGACAGAACGTTCCGTATCCGGGTGTCAACACCCATGCCGGCTTCCTCGCTTCCACCGGAATCATGGTCGTCGCATCCGCCGTGCTCTATTGGGTCTTCAAACGTAAGGACTGGATCTGACCGTCGCGCCCATGACCGCCATGTGTCATCGCGTACGAAGGACTGCGGCCTGAGCAGGGCCGGTCACAACCGAACTCCGGACGGTCGCCCCTGACCTGCGGTCCTTTCGTCACGGCGCTGCTTTGCTTTGTGCCGGTGTGCGCAGGGCGAGGAGGGCGACGTCGTCCAGGCCGGGCGGGCGGACGCGGCGCAGGAGCTGGTCGGTGAAGGACGTCAGGGGGCGGTGGGCGAGGGCGGCCGCGTGCTGGCGGAGCGTGTTCAGGCCGTCGTCGAGGGTGTAGCCGGGCTTTTCGACGAGGCCGTCCGTGTACAGGAGCAGGGTGCAGCCCGGTGGCAGGAGGACGGTGGCGTCGGGGCGGGGGGTGCGGAGTCCTGTGCCGAGCAGGAGGCCGTGGCCGTCGGTGAGGTAGTGGGCCAGCCCGTCGCGTGTGATGAGCAGGGGCGGGGGGTGTCCGGCGTTGGTCCAGGACAGCTGCCAGTGGCCGTCGCTGGTCTTCGTCACCCGGGCGAAGACGAGGGTGGCCATGGTGACGTCGGTGATCGGCATGATCGCCTCGTCGAGGCGGCCGACGATCCGGCTGGGGGGCTGCTGCTGGGACCAGGCGTAGGCGCGGAGCATGTTGCGCAGCTGGGCCATGCCGGCGGCGGCTTCGAGGTCGTGGCCGACGACGTCGCCGACGGCGAGCGCGGTGGCGCCGTCGGGCAGGGTGAAGGCGTCGTACCAGTCGCCGCCGACCTGGGAGGCGTCTGGGGCGGGCAGGTAGCGGACGGTCATCTGCAGGCCGGGCACCTGCGGCATCTGGGGCAGCAGGTGGTTCTGCATGGTCTCGGCGACCTTGCGCTGGCGCTGGTAGAGGCGGGCGTTGTCCAGGGCCACGGCCGCTCGTCGGGCGATGTCCTCCAGCAGGGGCAGGTCGGCGACGGTGAAGGCGCCGGGCATGGAGGCGCGGCCGAGGGTGAGGGCTCCCAGGACCTCGCGGCTGCTGCGGATCGGGGCGATGGCCGCGGAGTGGATGCCGGTGGTCTCGAACAGGCGGTGCTGCTCGGCCGTGATACCGGTGTCCGGCGTGCCCTGGTAGGTGTCGGGGCCCGCCAGGGTGGAGGCGACACCGCGCAGCGCCTTCGACAGGGGCATCAGGGACTCCTCCGGCACCGGCGGCATCGGCCCTTCGAGATCCTCGTGGTGGACCAGCTGGTCGCCGTCGGCCTGGACCACAGCCGTACGCCACACCTCGTCGCGTTCGGTGATCAGGTCGATGACGGCCCAGTCCGCCAGGCGCGGAAGAACCAGGCCCACCAACCGGCGCAGCGCCTCCTCGACGTCGAACGTGGACGTCAGCTGCGTCGTGGTCTCGGCGAGCAAGGCGAGCCGCTCGAAGTCGGTCAGCTTCCCGACGGCCTGCGCCCCACGCGGCCCGGAGTCGGGGACCTGTCCGCGGACGTAGAAGACGACGAATGTCCCGACGCCTTGATCGCCGATGTCGTACGGCGTGATCGTCCAGGAGACGGGGAGCAGGGATCCGTCGGCGCGCTCGAAGTATTCGTCGGACCCCTGGGCAGGGCTGCCGGAGTGGAACGCCTGCCGCATGCCGCACTGTGTCGTGGGCAGGTGCTGACCCTGCGGCCCGCGGTGCAGCAGGTCATGAGCGTCCTGCCCCACGAGCGCGTCGACGGGGTGGCCCAGCAGGTCTTCGGCGTGACGGTTGGCGGCGAGGATGCGGCCCTGCTCGTCCACGACGTAGGCTCCCGCCCCCACGGCCTCCAGTGCCGGCGTGAGGTGGGGAGAGGGCACTGCGGCGGACTGTCTCTGGCCGTGCGTGCTCTCCGGTCCCGTCATGGCCTCGCCTTCCTAGAGATCTTGCTTCTCATTATCGTCTCCGCTTCTGTATGAGGACGGGGATCTGCGGTCTCCATCAGGCCACTCGTTGATGGCCGCTTCGGGCTCGGTCGCCGACTGCTCAGCTTGGGTCCGTAAGCGGCGCATGTGACCGTGGTCGCGCGGCCAGGTGAACGGTGGTGTCAGGCGGTCGGGTGCTGCGCCGCCGTGCCGGCGTCTTCGGTGGCGGCCGGCGAGGCGAGCAGGCGCAGACCCTGTTCTGAGGGGGAGCCGGGCGCGGCGGTGTAGATGGCCATGCTGAGTCCGGGTTCGGCGGCCAGGTCCAGGGACTCGCAGGCGAGAGTGAGGTCACCGACCGCGGAATGGCGGAAACGCTTCGTGCCGGTGCCGGTGCCGGTGCCGTGCCGGCGGACGTTGTGGGCGCCCCAGCGGGTGCGGAAGTCCTTGCTGAGGGTGGACAGCTCTTTGATGAGGTCGTGCAGGCCCTTGTCATGGGGGTGCCGTTGCATACGACTGCGGGCCCCGCCGTGATCGCGTCGAGGGTCCATCGCAGGCCGCGGTGCGGGGTCCAGTGACGGCCGGTGGCACGGCGCCGGGGGCGGGTGAGGGCGTCGGATCCGTCGGCCGTCTGGGCCAGGTGCAGGAGATGGGCGCGCTCGGCGTCGTCGAGCCGCAGCGCGCGGGCGACGGCATCGAGAACGTCCGGGGAGACGCCCGACAGGTTGCCCCGTTCGAGTTTCGCGTAGTACTCGACGCTCATGTCGGCCAGCGCGGCGACCTCGCTCCGGCGCAGCCCGGGCACACGCCGCCGGGATCCCGTCGGCAGGTCGACCTGTTCCGGTGTGATCTTCGCTCGCCGCGAGGTGAGGAACTCGCGGACCTCCTCACGGTTGTCCATAGCTCCGACCGTACGGCCTGCCCGCCGCAGGAGGGATGTACTGCCGGTACACCTCTCACTGGTGACTCGCTACCCGCCGGCACGAGCGGTTACCTGGAGGAAGAGCCCCCGAGCGGCACCGCCACCTCGACGGGTACCCGGCCGGGGCGGCGCGCGAAGGACAACGGCGCTCTTCACGCGTGCCCGGTTCATGTGGTCGGGGACGGCGCGGTCGGACTGTGCGCGGTGATCGCCGCCAAGGAGATGGGCGCGGAGCGCATCATCGCGATGACCGTCACGCGTCCCGGCAGAAGCTCGCACGGGAGTTCGGTGCCACCGACATCGTCGCCGTGCGTGGCGACGAGGGCGTCGCCCGGATCAAGGAGATGACCGGCGGCATCGGCGCCGACTCGGTCCTGGAGTGCGTGGGCACCGCTCAAGCCATGCAGCAGGCCCTGTACTCTGCGCGGCCCGGTAACAACGTCGGCTTTGTCGGTGTCCCGCACGATGTCGCCGTCGACGGGCAGGAGCTGTTCTTCTCCCACGTCGGCCTGCGCGGCGGCCCCGCGCCCGTGCGCCGCTAGGACGCGGTCCGGCCGTATCCCGCCGCAGCTGGTCTCCGATCTGAACAGGCACGCCCTGGCCGGGGGGACCTCATACCGGTCGCCGCCGGTGCCGCCGTGACCTGACTCTGGGGCCCACACACAGTCCTCGGTTTGCAGTACGAGTTCACCGAGTGGGGAAGGTGAGCCGCAGGACGATCTCGCCGTCGTCGATCTCGCCGGTGGGCTCGAAACCGAACCTCTGGTAGAAGGGCCATGGTTCGCCCTCGCCGGGCTCGTAGCTGGTCAGCAGCTCGGTGGCCCCGTCGGCGCGAACCAGGGCGGCGATCTGGGTGAGTGCTTCTCGGCCGATCCCTCGCTTCTGGTGTCGCTTGTCGACGAGGAGGCGCCAGATGAAGTGCCGCCCTTTGTAAGGACCATCCGGTGGCTTCCAGGACAGCATCACGAAGCCGACTGGTTCGTCGCCGCGGTAGATGGCGCGGTACCAGGGATTGGCCTCCGGCTTCTTCGCCGCTTGCTTGAGCGACTTGGACACGGAGGCGACGAACTGCTTCTGGTCACGTCGGACGCGGAGGGCGCGAACGGCATCCTGGTTGTCGTCGGTGATTTCCCGTAGGTGCACGTCTGTTGATCGCATGCAACGCCCCTTCCCGCATCCGGCAGCTGCGCGTCCCGGCCGAGGTGAAGTGCCGCCGCCGTGCGGCAGCCCGCTGTGTGTACGCGTCGTCAAGGAGGTCAGGATGAACGTCCTCGCAGCGTATGTGGCATTGCGGAGCTGAGCAGGGAGTGGCACGCCGTGCTCGGAACACCGGCGAAGGCGTACACCCACTCGGCCGTAGACGCCGCCCGCCGATCCGCGCGGCGATCTGTCGCTGTGGATGCGCGTGCCGGTGATGGAGCGGGCCGGAGCGGGGCTGTTAGGCCGGATGCCGTCTCCGGATGCATGCCGCGGTCGGCCGCCGCAGCATCCTGATCATGCGGACATCTACTGTCATGGGAGCCTGTTCTGTGTCGACGCGACGTGGTGGGGTGCGTCATGCCATATCCGTGGCCGTTGCCTGCGGTGTGCTGCTGGCCGGCACCGCGGCGTGCACCGGCGTCGGCGGGCACGGGAGTCACGTCGGCGCACCGGGTCTCAACAACCCGGCGGTGTCCGGCTCCCTCGGCCCCGAGGCGGCTACCCGCATACCGGGCATCGGAAGCCGCATGTGGAAGCGCGTACCGGCAGACAGCCGCCAGGCGGTGGTCGTCTACGGCGACGACCGGGACTCCGCCGAGAGCACGGTCGTGCTCTACGAGAAGCAGGGCACTGCCTGGAAACGCGCGGGCAGTTGGCCCGCACACAACGGCAGGCTGGGCTGGACGACCGACCACCACATGGACGACGAGCGCAGCCCCGTCGGAGTGTTCTCCCTGACGGATGCGGGAGGGTCTCTGAAGAACCCGGGCAGCCGACTGCCGTACTGGTATGACGACAATGCCTTCGCGTCCATGACGGAGGAGGGCGACGAGCACGCCCACGACTTCGACTACGTCATCGCCATCGACTACAACCGGCTCAGGGGCGTCCCGCCGTTCGACTGGAGCCGTCCCAAGGGAGTGGAGAAGGGCGGCGGCATATGGCTGCACCTGGACCACGGCGACGGCACGTCCGCCTGTGTCACTGTTCCCGAGTCCGGCATGAAGACACTCCTGCGCACCGTCGATCCCCGCCTTCACCCCGTAGTGGTGATGGGGGACCGTGAGCGCCTGAGCGCCTGACGAAGGGCAGCGGCACGGCCGCGATGTCGTCGGGTCCCGTGGGTAGTTCGGTGTCGGGCCCGTCGTGCGCGTCCGGTGCCTCGGCCGCGTCAGCCGCGCACGCGGGCCTCAGGTGATGTCGGCGGCGCACTCATGTTGCAGGTAGGCGTGAAGGGGCCGACGCTCTGGTCGCGCCCCGGCCTGACGGTCGGCCCGGGGCGCCGGTACGGCGGGCGATCACCGGTAGGCTGCGCTGGTGCGCACGGTCGAGCTTCTGTTGGATGAGGCGGCGGAGTTGGCGGTCTTGGAGGCTTGGCGGCGGCTCGCGGATGCGGGGCTGCCCAGTCAGGCGCGCCATCGCTCACCGACGAACAAGCCGCACCTCACCCTGGCAGCCTGCCCTGAGTTGACCGCCCCGATCCGCTGGGAGCTCGCCGAGGTCGCCGCCACTCTGCCGCTGCCGGTGCGGTTCACCGGGGTGGTCCGCTTCGAGCGGCCGACCTCGGTGCTGGCTTGGGCGCTGGACCTCGACTCAGCGTTGGCCGGCCTGCACCGCCGGGTGTGGGAGGCGGTGGCCTCGGACAGCCCGCCCGAGACCCTCAACCCCTTTCACGCCCCCGTGCGCTGGAGCCCGCACATCACCCTCGGCCGTACCCGGCGCCCTGGTGCCTTCGCCGGCCGGCGCATCCCCGAACTGCTGCCGGCGCCACCGCCGTCGGTCCGGCTCACCACCCTGCGCAGCTACGACACCGAGACCGGCGCTCTGGAAGTGCTGGCCCCCCGTCCCTGAGACGGCCCCCGCGCCGACAGGTCCGCGATCGCCGACGTGGTAGCCGGTGCGCCCTCGAACTGGGCCGCGGCGATCTGCGGCACGGCATCAGTCTGGGGTCGGGCGAGGTGAACGCGCCGGCCGAGGTCGACCGAGTCAGCCGCCGGCACCTGATGGCCGGCGTACCAGGCCGCTGCGACCGGACGACATCGAGTCACTGGGGACCTGAAGGCTACTTGATCACGCCGGTCGGCGGGGAGGCCGTGCGGCCACACCGTCCGGTGCGTGTCGTCCGGAAGACCGTGCGGCCCCCGTCCGCGGTGCGCGTCGGTCGGGAGGCCGTGCGGCCAGCGTCCGCTGTGCGGAAGGTGACGCCGCCCGGGCAAGCCGCCCCGCGCACGGACGGTCGCGAGCTGCCGCGGTTCGGCCGGACCTGTGAAATAGCCGCAGGCGGCTCGTTGTTGCTGCGGGCATGACGACAGATGCGCCGCGGCCCGAGGTGCTGCGATACACCGCCTTCTCCAGCGTTCCCGACGGCGGAAACCCTGCCGGCGTCGTTCTGGACGCCAGCGAACTGGACGACAGTGACATGCTGGCCATCGCCGCCGACCTCGGGTACTCGGAGTCCGCGTTCCTGACCGCGCCCCCGGAGGGCCTCGACGGCGGCCCGGAGGCGCGGGCGTACAGCATCCGCTACTTCAGCCCCAAGGCAGAGGTGCCGTTCTGCGGGCACGCCACCGTCGCGGCCGCCGTCGCGCTCGCCGAGCGGACGGGCCCAGGGAAGCTGGTGTTCGCGACGCCCGCCGGTACCGTGCCGGTGGAGGTGGCCGAGGAGAACGGGACACTCAGGGCCACACTCACCAGTGTCGAGCCGCACATCGAGGAGATCACCGACGCCGACCTCACGGAGGCGCTCGCCGCGCTCGCCTGGCCGGCCGCCGATCTCGACCCCGCCTTCCCGCCTCGTGTGGCGTTCGCCGGCGCCCGCCATCTCGTCCTCGCGGCGGCGACGCGCGAGCGCCTCGCGGATCTCGCGTACGACTTCGCACGCCTCGAAGTCCTGATGCACCGACTCGACCTGACCACCGTCCAGTTGGTGTGGCGTGAGACGGCCACCGTCTTCCACGTCCGCGACCCGTTCCCCGTCGGCGGCGTCGTCGAGGACCCGGCGACCGGTGCGGCGGCCGCCGCGTTCGGCGCGTACACCCGTGAACTCGGCCTGCTTCCCGAGGACTCCGTCCTCACCCTGCACCAGGGCGAAGACCTGGGCCGCCCCGGCGAGCTCACGGTGACGCTGCGCGCGGGCGACCCGCGCGTCCGAGTCAGCGGCGAGGGAACTCGCATCAGCTGATCGGCTGATGTCTGCCCCACGGACCCGGGCCGCAGTGGACGCGGGCCTGGAATCGACGCAACCCGAGGCCTCGGGTCTCCGTCTCACGAGGCGCCCGACGCGGAATTCCGTCGGGCGCCGGAGCAGTCGGACCGAGGCTGGGGGCCCAACACGTGGCAAGTGCGTTTTCGAGAAGGCGGGGAGCGGTTTCCGGGACGGCGAGCCGTGGCAGGTTCGCCGTCGGTGCGGCCGGCTGCGCAGCGGTCCTGATCGCCGGCGCGGTGCTGGGGATGCCCGGATCCGCACAGGCGGCCTCCACCGCACCGGTGCCCGGCACCGTGTCACCCGCCGTACGGACCATGCCCCTTGCCGGTGCCGCGCCGTCCTCCCAGGAACTCACCGTCCAGGTATGGCTGAAGCCGGACCTGGCTGCTGCCACGGCGTACGCCGACGCGGTCAGCACTCCGGGCGACGGCGAATTCCACCACTACCTGAGCCCCGACACCTACACCGCGAGGTTCGGCCCCTCCCGTGCACAGGCCGGGGCGCTCGCGCGGTGGCTGAGCGCCGAGGGACTGACACGGGTGAACATCAGCAGCGGCCGCGACTACGTCTCGGCAACAGGGCCCGTGTCCAAGGTGCAGTCGGCGTTCCGGGTGCGGATCAACCGGTATCAGGGCAAGGACGCGACCGGCAGGTCGACGATCACCCAGTCCGTCGATCGTGACGTCTCGGTGCCCACTTCGCTGGCTCCCGACGTTCTGGCCGTGACCGGGCTGAGCGGCGCCCGGCCGGCCTCACCCCGAACCGCGGCCGTCGCGGGCTCGAGCCGGTCGGCAGCGACGGCGCCGACATGCTCCACGTACTGGGCGCAGCACACACAGACCTTCCGCCCGGCCTACCGCGGGCTGACCAAGGCATCGCTGCCGGTGTGCGGGTACTCCGCCGCCCAGATCCGCGCGGCCTACGGGGCGACATCGACGGACACCGGCAAAGGCCAGACCGTGGCGCTGACCGAGAGCGAAGAGCCGACGGCCATGTTCCAGACCTTGCAGCAGTACGCGAAGAGCAATCACCTGCCCGCGCCGAAGTCCTCCCAGTTCCGGGAGGTCCGGGCCGGAACCTCCTGCGGTACCGCCGCGCCCGGCGTGGCGCAGTCGGCCGCCGTGAACGACGAGGCGGAGATGGACTCCGAGGCCGTGTACGCCATGGCCCCCGACGCCAACCAGGTGATGGTGATCGGAGGGGGCTGCGACGAGGACCAGGCCCTGCTCGACGCGGCACTGGCGGTACTGACGGGCGACGGCCACCGTCCCAGCGCGACCGTCGAGTCCAACTCGTGGCAGATTCCGCTGGGTGCGGTGCCCGAGCGGACCGTGCACGCGATCGATGTGCGGGCCGCCGCCGAGGGCGTCGGCATGTACTTCTCCTCCGGTGACACTCCCGGCCTCACGGCGACCGACTCCGACCCGTACGTGGTGGCGGTCGGCGGCACCAGCGTCGGCATCGGGGCCACGAACAACCGCGTCTTCGAGACCGGTTGGTCCGACGACTACGGTTCCCTGGACCACGGCAAGTGGACCGACCTGGGCGTCAGTGGGGGAGGAGGGGGCACCAGCCTGGTCTATGCGCAGCCTGCCTACCAGAAGGGTGTCGTCCCCGCGGCGATGGCGCGTGTGCGCATCGGCAACCGTACCGTCGCCGAACGGACCGTGCCCGACATCGCCGCCGACGCCGATCCCGACACCGGCCTGCTGACCGGGTACATCGCGTCGACGAGCCAGGGCAAGCCGGGACCGTACCGGACCATGGTGAACGCCGGCACCAGCCTGGCGTGCCCGCTGGTCGCCGGCCTCGTCGCCGACGCCCAGCAGGGCCGGAAGTCGGCCTTCGGCTTCATCAACCCGCTCGTCTACCGGCTTGCCGGCACTCGGGCGTTCCACGACGTGCTGCCGGTCGGTTCCTCGATGCCCCAGCAGAACCGGGCCGCGTACCTCCCGCCCAGTGGTACTCAGGACGGAACGGGGATCGACGTCTTCGACGCCCAGGACCGCACCCAGACCCAGCAGGTCACGGCCAAGGGCTACGACACCATGACGGGCGTCGGCACACCCGACGGCGCCCGCTTCATCACGGGCCTGCGCCACGCGGCCGGCTGACCGTAGCCGCCCGGAGGTGCGGAGGCGGAACCTGCTCGCCGTACGTCCGGGGTCATGTGGCCGTCCTCGACGGGCGGCCACCTGATCAAAGAGTCTTGACCTGGCCGCCGTCGATGGTGAACTCCGCTCCGGTGATGTTGCCGGCGAGCGGAGAGGCGAGGAAGAGGGCCAGATCGGCGACTTCGCGGGCCTCGCTGACCCGCCCGGTGGAGATGCCCATGCTCTGCGGCACCACCACGTCGATGGCTTCCTGCGCGGTGGTGCCGGCCTGTGACGCCATGGCCTCGGCGAAGCCGCCCGGCTCGGTCCAGAAGGGCGTGCGCACAGGTCCGGGGGCGATCGAGTTGGCCCGGACGCCCCGCGGTGCGAACTCCTCGGACAGCGACTTGGTCAGGTTGGTCAGCCCCGCCTTGGCCGCGGAGTAGTCGACGACCGTGGCGAAGGGCAGGCGCGCGTTGATGGAGCTGATGTTGATGATGGAGCCTCCGCCGGCGCCCAGAAGGTGGGGCAGCGCCGCGCGGCTGGCCCGGACCGCGCTGAACAGGGTGATCTCGAAGATCCGTTGCCACTCGGCGTCGCCGACGTCCAGGAAACTCGTACGGGGCGTCGCGGCACCCAGATTGTTGACCAGAGTGTCGACCCTGCCGTACTGCTCCACCGCGTGCCGGACGAGTGCGTCCGGTCCTTCGGCGGTGGCCAGGTCGACCGGAACGACGGTCACTCCGTACTGCTCGTGAAGCCCCGAGAGCGCGGGAGTGGTGCTCCGGCTGCCGGCGACGACGTGTGCCCCTTCCCTCGCGAAGGAGTCCGCGATGGCCAGGCCGATGCCCTTGCTCGCTCCGGTGACGACGGCGACCTTGTCCTTGAGCTGGAGGTCCATGGCGGTCCTTTTCCCGGTCGACCCCCTGTGTCCACCGTAGGCGGATTTGGCGTCCACGGCTCGGGCGAGCGAGCCGCCGGTGCCGTCATGTGGCGAACGGGGGACATCCGCGGGCCGGGGCGTCGGGCGGGCTCTCCGGAGCCCTCGGGACAGACGGCGGAACGCCGCTTCCTCCCGGGGCGAGGACATGCGGCCGGCAGCACGTCCGCCGGCTCATGGCGCGCCTCGGCCACCGTTCACGACATCGCTTGCCGCATCGTCCCCGCGGTCCGAGGGGCCCGCGCGGGCCGACCGGGCGCCGGCTCAGGGCGACGTGAACAGCGTCGGGAAGCGGGGGGCCAGCCACGGCCTGGGGCCCCAGGCGAGGACCTGCCCCTGGGCGATGGCACGCCAGGGGTTCAGCCGGCCCAGTGCGATGAGCAGGAAGGCGACGGGGTCGAGCACGATGGTGCAGTCCACGCGCTGCGTCGGTGCCCCGGGTGTCACCCGCACGACCCCGTCGGCCAGGGACACGCCGAACTCCTCGCTCCCGCGCAGCCGGATCCGGTAACGGGCCGTGTGCCCGGCCGTGGCCGCGGGGTTCGCGACACGCGGCATGACCGCATACATGAACGGCATGCACAGGGTTACGCGGGCCCGGTCGAGCATGTGCGGACGCTTCAGGGCGCGAGCCAGGTCGTACCCGTGGCCGAGCATGTGCGTGAGCAGGTACGACGCGAGAACGGGCCGGTCCATCGGGCCCAGGGGACCGGCTGGTGCCGGGCCGTCCGCGGTGGGGCGGGACAGGGTGTCCAGGAACGCCTCGGCCTGCTCCGTGATCATCGCTGCAAGAGGCTCCGCCCGGCGCTCACCGAACACGGCGAGGGACTCCGCGTTGGCCCCGGCGAGGCTCCCGGGCGTGCCGTCGCCGTAGGGGCGCTCCCGCCCGGCTGCCAGATCGGCCATCAGTTCGTTGACCATGGCCAGGTGGGCGGCGGCCTCGCCGACGGTCCAGTCCGACCCGGGCACCGCGAGCGCCGTGTCGCCCGCGCTGCGCACCAGCGTGGCGATCTCCTCGGCGGTGCCCCGGATCGCCTGTCCCAGCCCTTCAGGCAAGAACCACGAGCCGTTCTGCTCTGCCTTCGTGTGCACGTTGTCCGCTCCGCTCCCCACCGGCCCGGCAGGCCCGGCGTGCCTGCGGGGCTGGTACACAACCAGACTCGGGGGGCGCACGGCAAGCCCCCGCACGCCCCCTTGATCCGGGTCCTCGACGGCTGCCCTTTCAGTGGTCGGTGGTACGAGGCGGCGTGGAGCGGCGACGCGTGGCAGGGAGCGGGTGAACTCCTGCAGGGCGGCGAGTTGCGTGTGGTCGCAGTGACTGACGCGGTATGCGAACTTCCTCATGACGTTCGCGTCACGCTCCGCGGGAAGGAGTTCCGCGGGTACCGGGTGGCCTGCGACGACGAGCAGATCGGCGGCCGGTATGTCGAGTTCGGCGGCGAGTCCGGCGAGTCGCTGTGGGGCGATGTCGGATCCGCCGGTGGCGAGGCTGCTCAGGATGGTGGCCCGTTCCATGTGAGGAAGGTAGTGGGTGGGCCGCCGGGGTTGCTGAGGGCGCCTGTTCCTCTACGGGCCCGGGCCGCGGTGTCCGCGAGTTCGCGCCGCGCACCCGGCACCCCGACCGGGCAAGTCGAAGCCGCCCGCCTGAACTCCCCCGCGGCGGGCGGCCCGTGACCGGTGTGCAGAGATCAAGATCGGCTGCGGCGACGTAAGTGTCCTGGGCCGCTGGACGACACCGGCACACTGCCGGCGACAGGATTCGAACCTGCGTTGCTCTCTTGACAGGAGAAGTAGCCGCTGCCTGCGCACCTGCACAGCAGAGACCGTAGTACGTGACACGCACGGTGTGCACGCGAATTGCCGCACCCTGGACGCCCCCGCGATCGGGTACGGCTGCCACGCCTCGCCCCTCGCTTTGTGGAACGTTCTTGACGGAGTGTTACGACCCCGCAGTCGTGGCAGTCGTGTTGTGGGCGATGATGGCGTCGATGAGCTGGCCGCCCGGCCAGTCCATGCTGATGACTCCGGTGTGACCCGGCGTCGTGTGAAGGTAGTCGAGCAGTCGCGGGTTCATGCCTTGTCCGCCGCCGTAGCCGTTGGCCACCTGGGTGTAGGTCGCGCCGAAGGGGGGACAGCTGGCGGAGAGCCCGGTGCCTCCGATGGTGTTGGTCGCGTCGGCGGTGACCTGCTGGAGGCTGGCCGTGACCAGCGACCACCTGGTGTCCAGGTTGCACTCGGTCCACGGGATGAAGGGCGTGGGCAGCCACTGGGAGAGCCCGAAGCCGCCGTACACCTGGCCTCGGGGACCGGAGAAGCCGGTGAGCACGATGTGGCCGCGTGCCTGGCCGAGGGTGGGGGTGTCGGCCGTGCTGGTGCCGGTCACGGTGGGTGCGTAGAACAGGCCGGGATAGCGGGCCAGGTAGCTGTCGAAGATGCGGACACGGTCGGGTCCGGTGGCGTCGGACGGATCGTCGACGCACTTGCCGATCTGCAGTCCGCCGGTGCCTCCTTCGGTGGTGTCGCCGTCGCACTCGCCGTGGAGGCTCATGAGCACGGTCTCGCCCGGGTGGGCGGTGAGGAAGGCCCGCGTTTTGGTGAGGACGTCGTCGAGGTTGGCGTTCTGGTAGACGTTCGTGTGGTGGATCGCGAACGCGGTGTTGTCGTTGACGATGCGGACGCGGATGTCGATGGACCGGATACCCGCGTTCAGCTGCGCGGTCAGGCTGTCCGCGCTGTCGCCGTGGTTCTCCTGGGTCTGGTAGTACCAGGGTGCGAGACCCCCATGGATGGCCATGGTGTCGTGAGTTCCGGGGATCGACAGCCGTCCCAGACCGGTCGAGTCGGGGATCCGGCTCATCCAGTCCGGGTTGCTCGCGCTGGTGAGGCTGTTGAACGCCGGCGTCGACGGCCCCGGCCACCATGGCAGGTCGTAGGCCGACGCCGGTACGGAGGCGGTGAACAGGCTCAAGGTCGTGACGAGTGCACCGAGCACGGAGAGCGTGCCCGCGGAGCGCCGGAGCGCGTGTGGGCTGGGTCGGCTGCGCCGTGGCAGGAAGGACATGTCTGAGGGATCTCCCATGCGGTGGCAGGTACATGCCAAGTCTTGGATCTGCCGATTGCGGCCGGGAAAGCATTCCCTACGCCTCATCCATAGGCAAGGCATGTGCGACTGCCTCCTTCGCCGCCGACCGGCGGGGGTGCCCCGGGCCTAGTGTTGCCCGGCGTGCTTCAGCAACCAATGGTTGCGCATGTTGGGCGAGTGTCCTAAGGTTATGTGCAACCAAAGGTTGCGAAAGGTGGAGAGCGGGATGGAGTACGGCAGCATCGAGCGGGAGATCCACATCGAGGCCACGCCCGAGGTGGTCTACGAGGTCGTCAGCAAGCCCGAGCACCTGCGGGAGTGGTGGCCGGACGAGGCGGACCTCAAGCCGGTGCCCGGCGCCACCGGGATGATCACGTTCGGCGACCGAACCGGGCCGGACGCGAAGGTCGTACCGCTCACGGTGGTGGAGGCGGACCCGCCACGGCGGTTCTCCTTCCGGTGGGTGTACGACGAGAGCGAGGTCGCCGCACCGGCCAACTCGCTCCTGGTCACCTTCGACTTGGTCCCCTCGGGCTCGGGCACGCTGCTGCGCTTCAGCGAGTCCGGGTTCCGGGAGAAGGGCTGGGAGGCGGCCGTGCTGGAGGAGCAGTACCGCGAGCACGTCACCGGTTGGGACTACTTCCTGCCGCGCCTCGTCGGCTATGTCGCCCGGGTGGTGTCGACGTCATGAGCGTGGCCATAGACGACGATCTCTGGTCGGCGGTCGGGGACCCCATCCGGCGGCGGATGCTCGACCTGCTGCTGGCCGGCGGCGCCGGCACGGCGACCACACTGAGTGAACAGCTGCCCGTCACCCGGCAGGCCGTCGCCAAACACCTCGTCGTGCTCGGCCGGGTCGGACTCGTCCACGTCACGCCGTCCGGGCGCGAGCGTCTCTACGAGGTCGATGAGGCTCAACTCGCCCGCGCGGTCGCCCAGTTGTCCTCGGTCGGGGCCAGCTGGGACGCCCGGCTGCAACGCATCAAGCGGATCGCCGAAGCGATTCAGCGCAGCCAGAAGGGCTGACCCCTCACGAACGAACGCGGCGTCGGTGACGAACAGCGTCCGAAGGCGGGTGCCCCGCACGAGCAGTGCCCGGATGCGGGCGCTCCACGGGAAAGAGGTATCGAGATGGTTGACATCCTGCACAGGATCGGAGTCGTGGGGACTCCCGACGCCGTCTACACGGCCCTCACCACTGTCGACGGACTCGCCGGCTGGTGGACGGAGGACACGGACGGCGACGGCGACGTCGGCGGAGTGATCCGGTTCCGCTTCGAGCCCGGCGGGTTCGACATGAAGGTCCTGGAGGCCGAGCCCGGAAAGCGAGTGCTCTGGGAGGTCGTCGACGGCCCCGAGGAGTGGATCGGAACGCAGGTCCGCTTCGAGCTCAAGCAGGAGGACGGCTTCACGATCGTGCTCTTCCGGCACGAGGGCTGGAAGGAGCCGGTGGAGTTCATGTACCACTGCAGCACCAAGTGGGCGACCTTCCTGATGAGCCTCAAGCAGCTGGTCGAGAGCGGCAAGGGCGATCCCGCGCCGCACGATGTGAAGATCAGCAACTGGCACTGAAGGCGGACGAGGCGGCGCTCCGGTCTCAGGCGGGCGGCGGTCTCCGAGACCCCGCCGCCTGGGCCGGGCGGCGGTCGGCCGACTCCGTCCAGGGGCTCTGTCCACGGCGTACTCCTGCATTAGGGTGCTCGCTGCGCCGAGCACGAGGGAGATCATGGACACCGCCGCCGAGCCACCGACGACCATCAGCACGCCACTGAGAGTCGCGGCCTTCCGGCGGTTCGTGTCGGCCAACCTCATTTCGGCCACCGGGTCCGCCATGGCACCCCTCGCGCTGGCCTACTCCGTCATCGAGGAGGGTGGCGGAGCCGGCACCCTCGGCCTGGTGCTGGCCACGACCACCGTTCCCACGATCGTGTTCCTCCTCGTGGGCGGCCTCTTCGCGGACCGCCTTTCCCGGAGCCGGATCCTCTTCCTCGGCAACCTGCTGGCGGCGGCCGCGCAGGGCGCCCTGGCCGTCACGGTGGCCACCGGCCATGCGACGACGGCATCGATCGCGGCGTGCGGCTTCGTCTCGGGGACCGCGGCGTCGTTCATCGTGCCCGCGACACAGGGCGCCGTGGCGCAGATCGTCCCGGTGGAGCATCTGCAGCAGGCGAACGCGTTGCTCAGACTGCCGAGCAACGCGGTCAAGGTGCTGGGGCCGGTCGCCGGCGGGATCATCGTCGCCGCCAGCGGCGCGGCGTGGGCCCTGGCCTGGGACGCGTTCACGTTCGCCGCCGCGGCCGTGCTCCTTCTCGGTCTGCGCCTGGACGCCCCGATGAGCAGGACCGGGGGTGTTCTGGCCGACCTGCGGGCCGGCTGGACGGGCTTCTGGTCGCGCACCTGGCTGTGGACCTATACGGCCGCCGGGACACTCCTCGTCGCGGCCTGGCTCGCGGGCTTCCAGCTTCTCGGGCCCCTCGTCGCCGCACAGCGGTACGGCGGCGCGCGCGACTGGGGCATGGTCCAGGCGGCCTTCGCCTGCGGTCTGCTGGCCGGGACCCTCGTGTGCCTGCGCTGGAAGCCGTACCGACTGCTCGGCGTCGCCGTCGCGGCCAGTGCCGCTCTGGCGCTTCCCCTGGCCGCCATGGCCTTCGGACTCCCGCTGCCCGCCGTCCTGTTGGCCGCCCTGTCTGCGGGGATCGGGCTCGACGTCGCGATCGTCGCCTGGACCACCGCGTTTCAACAGCACGTGCCTCAGGCCGAACAGGGCCGCATGAGCGCCTTCAACGGCGTCGGCGAGCGCCTGGCCATCCCCCTCGGCTACCTCATCACCGCCCTTGCGGCCCACTCGTGGAACAGCCAGAGCGTGCTGGTGGCCTGCGCCGGCCTGATCGCCGTCGCCGCCGTCCTCAACCTCTGCGTCCCGGACGTCTATCGCATCAACCGCACCTAGCGGTGGAGCCGCGGGATCCCAGTGATCGATGAGGCTCAGGCGACGGATGCCCTGAACGGATCCGTAGGGATGATCTCCGCTTCGTCGAAGAGCTGTTCCGGCGCCTCGTGCCCGTGGCGCCTGCGGAACTCGATATCGGCGGTAGCCCCGATCGACGACGCCGACGGCTCCCGCGTCGTCGGCGAGGTCAGTCAGCGGGCGCCGTTCCGCCGGGTGGCCGCACGTCGCCGGCGTCATTTGATGTTACGGGCGGGCTGGGTGGCCAGGTGGAGAAGCTGTTCCAGGGGGCCGCGCCGGAACTGCCGGATCCACACCGTCGCCAGCAGCATGGCGGCCGCGATGAAGCTGAACAGCACCGTCAGGGCCGACAGGGTGTTCCCGTCCACCGCGGGCACGTACCAGACGTCGTTGAAGAACCACAGCGCGACGATGTGCAGGACGTACGCGGTCAGCGCCATCATCCCGACGGCGGCGACCGGCGTGGCCAGCCGGGTGAGGCGCGGCATCCGTTCGGCGACGATCAGGCACACGGCGACCACGACGAGGGCGACTCCGGTGTTGCCGACGATGGAGAAGGTGGTCTCGCTGTGCGGTACGGCCACCAGCAGCCAGGCGAGCGGGGGGCGATCGTCGGGCTGGCCGACCGTGTCCGACCACCAGGCGGATGATGCCGAGCCGCCGTGCGTGGCGGAGGCGACGGTGGACAGGGCGTGCGGAACCAGGTGGAGGGCGAGCCAGGACCCGCCGTAGCCCAGCAGGGCGAGCGCCCCGCCGGCGAGCGCGATCCGGGGTCTGACGCCCGGGCGTGTGAGGTCCAGCCGGGCCAACGCCATGCCCGCGATCAGGAAGGGGATCCAGGTGAGCACCGGGTAGGAGCCGGTGAACAGCAGCTCGATGGTGCCGTCCGTGCCGCTGGCGAGGGCCAGCGGATCATGGGCGGTGACGGCGTCCGCCCAGTTCCCGTCCTCGATGGACGCTCTGACCACGTACAGGACCTGGGGCAGGGCCAGCGCGGTCCCGGCGGCGATGAGGGCGAGCGTACCGGCCCGCAGGCGGTACAGCGGGAGCACGGTCAGGAAGAGCACCCCGTAGAAGCTGAGGATCACGTTGACTTCGGTGTTCAGGGCGGTGAGCGCGTAGCCGAGGACCAGGAGCACGACGGCGCGGATCACTATCCGGGCCACCGCCTGACGGCCCGCCCGCCCCGTACGCGGATGCGGGCGTCCGGTGATGATGACCAGGGAGAAGCCGGCGAGCAGCGCGAAGAGTGTCGAGGAACGGCCGCTCGCCGTCTCCAGCATGAACCCCACCGGGCCGCCGACCGTCACATCGGGTCCGACGTGGACGGAGAACATGCCGAAGACCGCGAGTCCGCGGGCCAGGTCGATGCCGACCAGGCGTCCCGTCGAGGGACTGCCGGCGGGAAGGGGGGAACGGCCGCGCTCGGGCGACGGTGACACGCGCGCCGGGTCGACCGAGAGTGCTTGCTGGGCCATGCTCAACAGGTTCACCGGCACGGCTGCCCGAACCAGCCCTTCAGCCTTCCGAAGGCACCCCGTCACTCGGCCGGAACAACCCCCGCCGCTCGGCCGGGACACCCCGCCACGTGGCCGGAACGACCCCCGTCGGTCGGCCGGGGTGACCACCGCCACCTGGCCTGGGCGACCCGGCCGACCGGCTGAGATCATGCCGCCAACCGGTGGGTTTCTTGTGCCGGACGCCTGCGGAGGCCTCCCGCAAGGGTAGGCATGGACGGGGGCCTGTGACGAGCGGAGCGCACGTGATCCGGGTACTGGTGGTCGACGACGAAGCCTTGATCCGTACGGGCTTCACGCACATTCTCAACGCCGCGGACGACATCGATGTCGTCGGGGCGGTGCCCGGTGGCCAGGCGGTCCGCACGGTGCGGGAACTGCAGCCCGACGTCGTCCTGCTCGACATCCGGATGCCGGACGTGGACGGGCTCACCATTCTGACCGAGCTCCGCCGCATGCCCCAGGCCCCGGTGGTCGCCATGCTCACCACGTTCGACGCCGACGAATACGTCGCGACTGCGCTGCGCTCGGGCGCCGCCGGATTCCTGCTCAAGGACACCGACCCCGAGGAACTTCCGCACCTCGTCCGCAAGCTGGCCAGGGGAGGGACGGTGCTGTCGTCCGCGGTCACCCGCCTGGTGGTGGACGGCTACCTCGACCACGGCGTGCGCGAGCCCGCCGCCCTCCGCCTCACCGACCGGCTGACCCGACGCGAGCGCGCGGTGCTCGCCCTCATGGCCGAGGGACTCGCCAACAACGACATCGGCGAAAGGCTGCACCTGAGTACGGGCACCGTCAAAGGTCATGTGACCAACGTGCTCGGCAAACTGCGGGTCAGCAGCCGGGTCCAGGCGGCCCTGATCGCCGAGCGCGCCGGCCTGCTCACTCCGGAACAGGACGAGGGCGCCCGGTGAGCCTGCGAAGGCCGTCGGACCTCCAGCTCGACGTCGGCCTGGTCGCGGTCGCGCTGGCCGACGCATGGGCGCACGTCGGGGTCCGGGACCAACCGGCCGCTGTCTGCGCGCTGATCGGTGCCCTCGCCCTCGCGGTACGCCGCCGCCTGCCCTTGACGACCTTCGCCCTCACCCTCCCCACCGCCCTGGTCACCGACGCGGTGGTCGCTCCCATGGCCGCGCTGTACACGCTCTCCTCGCTCAACCGCCACCGTCTCCTGCTGGGCGGCTGTGCCCTCACCTACGCGGTCATCGACTTCATGCCCTGGCCGTGGTCGTCCCTGGACGCCACCGAACTGTCCCAGACGAACAACCTCTTCCACCTCAGCTACACCCTGGCCACCGCCGCCGCCCCCGTCTTCCTCGGCCAACTCGTCCAGGCCCGACGCGAACTGTCCCTGCGGCTCGACGACATCTCCGAGGCGCGCGAGCACGAACGGCTGCTGACGGCCCAGAGCGTGCTCGCCAAGGAACGCGCCCAGCTCGCACGGGAGATGCACGACGTGGTCTCCCACCAGGTCAGCCTCATCGCCGTACAGGCCGGGGCGCTCCAGGTGGGCAGCCAGGACGCCGGTACGAGAGAGGCCGCGGCCACGATCCGCCGCCTCAGCGTGCAGACCCTGGACGAACTGCGGCACATGGTGAGCGTCCTGCGGGCCTCCGGCAGCAATCCCACGGAGCTCACGCCCCAGCCCTCCCTCGCCGACCTCGAGCGCATGGTCGACGCCAGCGGTATCGAGGCGAAACTGGAGACCGACCTGTCCGACGAGCTTCCGCCTCCGGTGCAGCGCGCCGTGTACCGCACCGTCCAGGAGGCGTTGACCAACGTCCGCAAGCACGCTCCCGGCGCGATCGCGACCGTCCGCATCACGCACCGGGGCGGTGCCCTCTACACCACGATCACCAACACCGCACCCACACGACGCGCGTTGGCCCTGCCGAGCGCCCACCACGGCCTGGTCGGCCTCGCCCAACGAGCCGAACTGCTCGGCGGCACCGTCACGTCCGGCCCCACGGCCCAAGGGGGCTACGAACTCCACCTCGAACTGCCCGTCGACCGGAACCGGTGAGCGTCCCTGCCGGGATCGGCGCCCGGCCGCGGGGGGCGAGGTCAGGCGGCCCGCCGTCGGCGTCCGCGTCGCTGCACGCGCCGGCCGGGTGTCGTACGCGCACCACCCGATCCGGTCACGAACCGTCATAGGGCCACTACTCAGGGGTAGGCGGCCCGTACGCTCATCCGTCACAGCGACACCCGTCACAGCGATATGCACGATCAGGGGGGACCATGAACCGCAGGACACTCGTCTGCGCCGCCGCCGTCATCGCCGTCCTCGGCGCGGGCACCGCCTGCCAGCCGACCAAGACGGCCGGCGGCGGTGGTGGCACCGCAACGTCCGGTGCTGGCGACAAGGGCGGTGGCAGGAAGGCCGTGCCCGAGTTCATCGGCATGGGCCTGCAGTCCGCGCAGGACACCGCGCAGAGGCAGGGCTTCCGCGGTCTGAAGAGTCACGACTCCCTCGGCCGTGACCGCATGCAGATCCTCGACCGGGACTGGAAGGTCTGTTTCCAGAACGTCAGGGCCGGAACGGTCGTCTCCGTGAACACCGAGCTGGACTTCGGCGCCGTCAAGCTGTCCGAGACCTGCCCGGCGCACGACCAGGCCGTCCCCCACGCGGCGGGCGGAGAGATGCCCGACTTCCACGGCAAGAGCGTCAAGGCCGCCCGGGACGCCCTCGACTCCGACACCTCGATCACCGTGCACGACGCGACCGGCGCCGGTCGGCTCGTGCTCGTCGAATCGAACTGGCAGGTCTGCACGCAGCGGCCCGCCGCCGGGAAACTGAACGGGCAGCCGGTCACGCTGGATGCGGTGAAGTTCGGGGAGCACTGTCCGTAGCCTTTGAGCGGAGCACATCCCCCGGCACGGGGGATCCATCGCCGCCTCCACCAGGTGGTGGATCCAGGCCCCGGGGCACGCGGGCGATGCTGAGATCCCAGGCGGGGACGAGTCGCTTGCGGACGTCGCGACTGTGGCGCCTGTGATCTCTCGGACGGTGCCGGCACCATCTGCCGCGGCCCCTCCGCCGCGGACCAGACGACCGCCGTCACAGGAGAGACCCGTGTCCACATCATGGCGCGCACGCCTGTCCCACCCTTGGTGCATGGCGCCCGAGACACTGCGCAAAGGATGCGTGCCCGTCCTCGCCCTCACCGCCGCGGCCATGCTGGACGCCTGGGCCCCCTTCCGTACCCGGTTCGGGCCGGTGCTCGCCGCCGTGCCCGCACTGGCCGCGGCCACCTGCACGGTGGCCGGCATAGTCTGCATGGGGCTGCTCACCGGCTTCGCGGCGAGCCTGATCGCCTGGATGAACGGGTGGCTGATCGACTCCCCGTTCCGGGTGACGATCCTCAGCGTGGTCGCCGTCACCCTCGCGGGCATGTGGGCAGGCGCCGTGCGGCTGCGCCGGGAACAGGAACTGGTCAACGTCAGGCTGATCGCCGAGACGGCACAGCGCGTCGTGCTGCGCCCGGTACCCGAACGGCTCGGACCGGTCCGCCTGCACGGCCTGTACCTCGCCGCGCACCACCAGGCCCGCATCGGGGGAGACGCCTACGAATGCCTCGACACGGCCTTCGGCGTCCGGGTGTTCGTCTCGGACATCCGTGGCAAGGGCCTGCCCGCGGTCGACGCCGCGGCGGCCCTGCTGACCTGTTTCCGTGAAGCGGCCCACACCGAGGCGTCGTTGGACCGGCTGGCGAAACGCCTGGAGGACAGCACGCAACGGCACGTGCGGGCACAGAACACCTTCTCCGAGTGCTTCGCCACCGCGGTGGTGGTGGAGATCCCGGACGAGGAAGTGGTGCGCGTCGTCCGATTCGGCCATCCTCGCCCGCTCCTGCTGCGCCGCGGCGGTCGCGCGCTGCCTCTCACTCCGCCGACGAGCAGCCTTCCGCTGGGCCTCGGCGATCTGGTACCGGGGCACCAGGTGCTGAGTGCCAGGTTCCGTCAGGGGGACCGGATCCTCCTGTACACCGACGGTGTGACCGAATGCCGCGCCGGGGACGGCACGTTCTACCCCTTGGTGCAGCGGCTGCGGGGCTGGAGGGGCCTGACCGGATCGGCCATGCTGGACCGGCTCCGCGAAGACCTCCTGCGCCACGGCAGAGGCCGGCAGCAGGACGACGCGGCCATCCTCCTGCTCGAACGCGTCGACGGCTGCCGGGCCCGGCCCGCAATCTGACCCGGGGCGCCGGTCGCACGGGTTCACCCGGGTAACGTACGGAGCCGCTCGGCGCGGCCGGGGCCGCTGGGGGAGGAGTGAGGGGTTGCCCATGGAGCTGGTACTCGACCCGCCGCGCGGAGTCGCGCCGGTCCTGCTGGGCGCGACGCTCGACGAGGCGCTCGCCGCCGCGGTGCCCCACTGGGGCGAGCCCCGACTGCTGCGGCGCTCGGGCCGCAACTCGGCGATGGCGTCGTGGAACCTCGGCCACGTCGGCGTGCAGGCCCTGGCCGAGGGCGGCAGCCGTGTCACCGCGATCGAACTGTGGTGGCCCGGCGAGGGCCGCCCGTCGAGCACACGCGTACTGCTCGCAGGGGACGAGGTGTTCACCACCCCCGCCGGGGATCTCCTCCGACGCGCCGTCGAGCGGGGCTGGACGGTCGACACGTCCCAGCCCGAGTATCCGGTGGTCCCCGGTGTGGCGCTGGGCTTCACCCGGCAGACCTCCCAGGAGGTCGAGCTGGACGCCGACGGCCTGCCGGTGTGCGTCACCTCGGTCCTGGTGGGCGGCAAGGACTACTACGACCACCGCTACCAGGCTCGGTAGATCATGCCGGCCGCACCAAGGCGAGTCGGGAGAGGCGCAACGGTGCGGCAGGTGTACTGGATTGAGGCCGAGACGCGCGGGCACGTGCACCTGAGGAAGGCCGCCCTGCGGTTCGTCAGGGGGCCGGGCGGCAGGGGAGAGGTGAGTGCGGATGGGCGTGCGACCGACGGAGGCGTCGGGGCCACGGCCCCCTGCGGAGGAGCCCGGTCGGGTCCGGACGCCACCGTTGCGGCCCGGCGGCTACGATCCGGCCGACTACGCCGCGTGCGTGGTGCGCAGTGCCGGGGAGGCCGGGGTGTCGCCCCTGCTGGTCATGACCGTGCTCCACAACGAGGCGTACAAGCCGCACCATCCGCTGCTCGAACGGCTCTGGCAGTGGTGGAAGCCCGGGGCGTCCTTCGGGGTGGCCAACATGCACCGTGCGACGTTCGAACGGGTTCGGCGGACGCACGACCTGGCGGGGCGGTGGCAAGACCTTCGTGACGACCCCGCCTTCGCCATCCATGTGGCGGCCCTTCACCTGAAGGACCTCGACCGAAGCCTTCCGGAACGGCGTGTGCGCCGCTACACCCGCGACGAACTCCTCGCCCTGGGCTACAACACGGGCGAACGCAACATGCGGGCCTTCGCCCGGGGCGTCCCGCCGGGCCCCATGGCACGGTCGTACCTGCGCCGCTTCCGCGCCTACGAGGAGCGGGCCGCCGAAGCCTTGTCGCGATCGAGCGAGGAGTCGTAACTCCTGGGGCAGTCTTGAGACTTGCCGGCCACGGAAATTCAGTGCGTGAGCCGGCGCTGCCCCGGCCCGGTCGGCTCCCCGCCGCTTGTCAGGAGTCGGCGATGTCGCCGAGCAGCGCTGCGGCGCGGGCGATCACGGCGCGGTCTTCGGAGCTCAGGGCGCTGAGCCGCTCCTCGAGCCAGGCGTTGCGCTGTGCCCGGGTGGCGCCGGCGAGTTCGTCGCCCTCCGCGGTGGCGCAGAAGAGCACCTTGCGGCGGTCGCGAGGGTCGCGGCTGCGTACGGCGTACCCGGCCGAGGTGAGGCGGTTCACGGTCTGGCTCATGGAGGCGGGGGAGACCCGGTCGTGCTCGCTGAGTTCGGTGAGGGTCTGGGCCCCGTGCTTGTGGAGCCGGGTGAGCACCTCCAGCGCCACGTCGCCGAGGCCGCCCTCGGGCCGCTCGCTGCGGAAGCGGCGGTAGAGGCGTCCGACGGCGGAGCGCACCTGCACGCCGAGGTCGGCCTCCTCGACCTCGGCCGACTGCGCTTCGGTTGCATGCTTCCCCATGGCTCATTAGTATACCTAAACAGATCTTTCTTGTACCTAAAGAGTGAGTGCGGGACGGATTCAGAGTCAGGAAGAGGCGAAGCAATGCCCGCAAACCCCCTCGGCGTCGCACTGCGCAACCGGCGCGCCGGCCACCACACCCTCGCCTGGGCCCGCCCCGACCTCCAGGCCCCGGAGAACTTCACCCTGACCAGCCCCGCCTTCGACCACGGGGCGCCCATACCGGAGAAGCACCGCGGCAGGGTGTTCGGCGCGAACATCTCACCAGCCCTCAACTGGACGCGGCCGCCCGCAGGCACCGTTGAGCTCGTGCTCATCGTGCAGGATCCCGACGTTCCCTTCGGGAAGTCGGCCACACACGCACTCACCTGGGGCATCGCCCCCTCGCTGGACGCCCTCCCGGAGAACGCCCTCGCCAACCCCAGCCCGGTGCCGGGCATCCGGCACGGGAAAGGCGCTCTCGGCCGCCGCGGCTGGGCTGGACCCATGCCGATCAGGTCACACGGTCCCCACGCCTACGTCTTCCAGCTCTTCGCCCTCGACCGGGTCCCCTCGGTGTCGCGCGGCTCCGGCCTCGACGAGGTGGTCGCCGCCATCGCGGGGCACGTCATCGGGCGTGCCCGGCTGGACGGAACGTACGAGATCCCGTAGCAGTGGCCGGGGCGGCCCCGCAGGAACGGCTGCTCGGCAGAGCCCGCATTTCCGTGGTCGCGGACCCGTCCCCGTCTCGCATGCGTCGCCCCGGCATCCGGTGCAGGCTGGTGGTGGAGGGACTGTTCCGCGCCGGGATCCCGCGTGCGCGCGGACCCGTCCGCCCCGGAACGCGGCCGAAGGTCCGGCCTCGGCCCCAGGGTGACGACGCCACCTGTGCGGCGCAGGCCGGGCGTGGACGGGGTTGGTGTGCCGCGACGCGGTCCGGCAGAGCCGCCCGATCCTCGGATCGTCCCTCGCCCCAGTGCCCGCTGTGCCCGGCGGGCGGCAGCGGGAAGGAAGCGCGATGGAGATCAAAGGATCGACAGCCCTGGTGACAGGGGCCAACCGTGGCATCGGCCGTGCGTTCGTCCGCGCGCTGATCGAGCGGGGCGCTGCCAAGGTCTACGCCGGCGTCCGCGATCCGGCGAGCGTGAGCGACGAGGACGTCTGCGCGTTGCGTCTGGACGTCACCAGGCCGGAAGAGGTCGCGGCGGCGGCCGAGGCCGCCGGTGACGTCACCATCGTGATCAACAACGCCGGCGTCGGCGGTTTCGGGACCAAGCTGCTGACGGGCTCCCTCGACAGCGCGCGCGAGGCGATGGAGATCAACTACTTCGGCACCTGGTCCGTCTCCCGTGCCTTCGCCCCGGTCCTGGCCCGCAACGGCGGCGGCGCACTGGTGAACATGCTGTCCGTCGTCTCCTGGATCTCCCGGCCGGAGTTTCCCGGATACGCGGCCTCCAAGGCGGCCCAGTGGTCGTTGACGGGCGCGCTGCGGGAAGGCCTGCGCGGGCAGGGAACGCTCGTGATCGGCGTCCACGCCGGCTTCGTGGAGACGGATCTCAGCTCCTTCACGGACGCGCCGAAGATCACCGCGGCAGACGTGGCGGAGCAGACCATGGACGCCCTGGCGAACGACCGGGTCGAGGTCCTCGCCGACGAGCGGACCAGGCAGGTCAAGCAGGCCCTCGCCCAGTCACCCGAGCAATGAGGAGACGCCCGGAGGGGATCACGACGCCACCGCACAGGAGGACCCATGAGTGCTGCACCACCTGGGGGACACGGCACAGGCGGTCTGTCCCTGATCGGACAGACCCTCGTCGTCATCGGCGGGAGCGCGGGCATCGGGCTGGCGACCGCACGGCTCGCCCGCGGCCAGGGCGCCTCGGTCGTCCTCACCGGACGTGACCCGGACCGGTTGCGCACCGCGGCCAAGGAGGCCGACGCCCTGAGCACCGCGGCCTTCGACGCCCATGACGCGGTGCAGCTGGAGCGGTTCTTCCAGCAGCTGCGGGGGCCGATCGACCATGTGCTGGTCACCGCGGGAGCCCCGTCGTACGGCCGCCTTCTGGACATGGACGCCGAGCAGGCACGCCGGGCGATCAGCGATCACATGGTGCTCGCACTGGAGGTCGCGCGCCACTGCGCCGGCACCGTACGGCCGGGCGGCACCCTGCTGCTCCTGGGCGGCACGGGGGCCCGCCGGATCCGGGCCGCGCTCGGGGTGGCCCCCGCGGTCACCGCCGCGATGCCCGCGTTCGCGGCCAGCCTCGCGATCGAGCTCGCGCCGGTCCGGGTGAACCTGATCGCCGCGGGCTTCGTGGACACGCCGTTGTCGGCCCGGCTGCTCGGCGACGCACTCGACGCCCGTCGTCAGGAACTGCGCACCACGCTGCCGATCGGCCGCGTGGTCGTACCGGAGGACGTGGCGGCGCTCGCCGTGCACATCATGACCAACACCGCGCTCACGGGTGCGACCTACGACATCGACGGAGGTCAGCAACTCGTCGGCTGAGCGTCATGCCGTGGCGGTCATTCGCCGAGGGCCGCGGTGGCGCGGGGCCGTGTGCCGCTGGCTCGACCGAGGTACGGGGCCGGCCGTGAGCGCGGGACGAGCGCCCGCCCAGCCCATGCTGTGCCGCGCCTCCTGTGCCCGCGATCGGAGCCTCGGGCTCTTCGATCGACGTGACCGCGTGGCGGCTCGGTGGCCGTTCGCGAGCGGACCGGGTGGTGCGTGGTGAGACCGCGCGTCAGCCGCACGTCCGCCATTTCCTGAGCGAGTGCGAGAAGTACGCGGAGCGGAGGGAGATCGACCGTCTTCACCGGTACGCCGGCAAATACCCTGCCGGGGGCGAGTAGTGGTTCTTGGGACCCGCGGTCCGAGGCAGGGACGCCTCCTCGTGCGACACGGCCGTGGCGACGCGACGATGGTGTTCTGCACCATCCAAGGGGGGCCCGATCGAGAGGGTGCGCTCATGAGCGTGAACGACGTCGACATGAAGATGGAAGTGCTCGTCATTCCGGTCTCCGACCTGGACCGGGCGAAGGAGTTCTACGTCCGCCTCGGGTGGCGGCTGGACGAGACGCCGCCCGGGATCGTGCAGTTGACGCCGCACGGTTCCGCGTGCTCGGTCCAGTTCGGCACGGACCTGACATCGGCCGCGCCCGGTTCGGCCAAGGCGTATCTGATCGTCTCCGACATCGAGGGCGCGCGCGCCGCACTGGTCGCCGCCGGCATCGAGGTGAGCGCGCTCTTCCATCTCGGGCCGGACGGACCGGTGGAGGGCCTGGATCCCGATCGGCGCAGCTACTTCTCGCGGGCCACGTTCGCCGATCCCGACGGCAACAGCTGGCTGATGCAGGAGGTCACGACCCGGCTTCCCGGGCGCGTCGATCCCGGCCCGACGTCCTTCGGCTCCCTGACCGATCTGGCGAGAGCGCTGCGGCGCGCGGCCGCCGCCCACGGTGAGCACGAGAAGCGCCTCGGCCAGGAGGACCCGGACTGGCCCGACTGGTACGCCGAGTACATGGTCAGCGAGCAGACGGGCGCCGAACCGCCCAAATAGGGGCGGCGCAGGGCCGATTCATGGCCGGGAAACCTACGGTTCATCGCCACCACCGTCCAACTCGTCGCCGCGTTCGTCGGTTTCCGGTCGTGACGGTGACCGGAGAACGCAAGGACGCGCGGGCTATGGGTGGTAGAGGGCGCGGGCGCGGGCCGGATCGGCGGGTCCGTCCGGGGGCAGGCCGAGGAAGTGGTCCACCTGCCATGTCTGCGTGCAGCGGGCCTGGCGGTTGGTCGTGGTCACCCACGGGGGATAGACGCGGAATCCGCGCTTGCCGCCGGAGCCGTCGCGGGAGACGATGCCGCGCTCGCACAGCACCTCGCGCGGGAACACGAACTGCCCGAAGCCGTCGGCGTCGCGGCTGCTGATGACGACGAGGTCCACCCCGTCTTCGGCGTCGAAGGGGCGGATCGGCCCCTCGTCGGTCCGCTGCCACACGGTGACGAACTGGCCCACCTTGGTCGGCGTGGTCCTGGCCACGCGGAACCGGACCGAGCGGCCGTCGAGGGTGAACGCGTGTGCCGCGTACTCGGCGCTCTCCGGTTCCGGGACCGGCAGCGAGCAGGCGAGACCACTCGGGTCGTACACCAGCGTCTTCGCCGCCAGCAGGTCGTCGTGCAGGCCGGCCCACGGCTGATTCGTCACCATGACGTCATCCTGCCATCGGCGCCGTCCGCCTTCCCGAGGGCGGGTGCACCTCTTCCACCGGCGTCGATCAGCGGGCTCCGGTCTCGACGGAGGTTCTGTCCGCCACCGTTGCCGGCCGCGGGGAGCTGTCGGTCTGCTGCAGTTCGGCGAGGAGCTGGTTCTGGCCGGCGAGCAGCTCGGTGAGGATGCGGCGGGCCGCACGCAGGAGTTCGGCCACGTCTCCGCCGGCGAGCGCGTATCTGACGGTGGAACCCTCGCGCATGGACACGACGATGCCCGCGCGACGCAGGACGGCCAGTTGCTGCGAGAGGCTGGAGGGCTCGATCTCGATGTCGGCGAGCAGGTCCCGCACCGGGACCGGTCCGTGCTGGAGCAGTTCCAGGACCCTGATGCGCGTCGGGTGCCCCAGCATACGGAAGAACTCTGCTTTGGCTTGGTAAAGAGGGACCTGCATAGCGCTCTTCCTGCCTGTCGCGGTGGCCTCTCACGGCGCGGCGGTGTCCCGGGGACGCAGCCGCGCCATGAGCCCTGCCTGTTCATCTTTCTCGGTTCGGGCGGATTCCGTTCATGAATTGTCGTCCTCTCCATGTGATGGCTTGAAGAAGTCTTCAATTTATGAGCATGCGTCAGCCCGGGCCGAATGACAGTCGCTAGACCTCGAGTTGTTCTTCGACCCGCTTGAGCTGGCGGCGTGCCATCGCCAGGTTCGAGTGGCCCTTGTCCAGCACGAGGTAGAGGAACAGGCCGTTGCCGTCGCGGCCGGTCACCAGCCGGATGAGGTGGTACTGGGACCCCAGGGTGATCAGGATGTCCTCGATCTGGCTCTGGAGGCCGAGGTGTTCCATGGTGCGCACCTTGGCGCGGATCACGTCCGTGTTCCCGGCCGCGGCCACCGTCAGGTCCAGGTCCTTGCTCCCACCGAGGGTGCCGAGGGCCATGCCGCTGGTGTAGTCGACGACGGCTGCCCCCAACGCCCCCTCGATCCCCGTCATCATTTCCTTCAGTGCCACTTCCACGCTCGCCATCGGCGCCTCCCCTTGGATGTCGGCTGCGGCGGACCCTGTTCCGGATCTGCCTGTGAGCGCACCGTATGCGCACCGACACCGTGCGAGAGAAGCCTGCCCGAGAACGATATGAAGTGATCGAACGGCGACCCAAGATGGTTGTTGGACGACCAGAGTTGTCGGTTCCCTTTGAGGTCAGAAGGTGACATCCGCGGAGGTCCGCGCGAATCGGGTGAAGTACTCCAGTGCCGCGAAGTCGTCGACCGCCCCGCGGCCGGCCACCCGGTCGATGTCGGCGCCCTGGAGGAGGCGTTTGACCGGGACCTCCGGCTTCTTGCCGGTGCGGGTGTGCGGGATGGCGGGAACCTGGATGATCGTGCAGGTAGCCCGGGCTGACGCCCAGGACCGATCTGCGGTGCTCGGCGGCCAGCTCCCACAGCCGTGCGGGATCGGTCTTCTTCAACCCGGCGCTCTTCCACGCCGCCGGACACAACCGCTCGACCGGCGTCCGGCGCATGGCCAACCTGCCGCAGATCTCCTCCGCCTTCGGGCGCGCGATGGAGACGGTGGACCGCGAGGCGATGGCGGGTGCCCTCTTCCCGGTCCTGCTGCGCCGCAAGGACGAGGGCGCCTGTGAGGACTGGCTATGCCTTCCCCACGAACCTGGACCTCGGATCCGCCGGTCGGCGGTCGCGCACCGCCCTCCCAGGCGGACACCCTGTGGCAGGCCGTGGCCGAGGGCTGGGCCTCCGACCGGCTGCGTCAGGAACTCCAGGCCGGCGTTCAGCGCCGCCGGGGGAAGTGAGTCGTAGGGCGGAGAGCAACGCAGAAGGGGCCCGCGACTGCGAGCCCCTTCTTCTTGTAGCGGGGACAGGATTTGAACCTGCGACCTCTGGGTTATGAGCCCAGCGAGCTACCGAGCTGCTCCACCCCGCGTCGGTGACACCACTCTACACGGTGGATCACGCGGGACTCGCATCGGACGTGCGGAGAGGGCAGGATTTGAACCTGCGTGGGCCCCGAAGGGCCCGACCTCGAGACGTGCTCGTCGGTCCCCGATAAGCCACTCCGGGCACCTCTCCCTGCTCCCGGCCCGTGCTTTCCCGCGCCGTTCACATGAAGAAGAATGGCAGCGCCTCCTGACACACGACTGACGTGCCCCTGATCTGTCCGAGCCGATCAAGTACCCGTGCTCAGGTGCCGAGATGGCCCTCGCGAACATCCTCGTCCGGACCCGACGCCGACCGAGGACACAGGGCGCCTAGCCGATCCGTTCGGCCAGGGCGACGATGATTCCCGAGGGGCCGCGGAGGTTGCAGAGTCGGTAGGTGCTCTCGTACCGCGCCACCTCGCCGAGGAGTTCGGCCCCGTGGCGGCGCAGGCGGGCGATCGTGTCGTCGATGTCGTCGACGGCGAACATGACACGGTGCAGGCCCAGAGTGTTGGGCGGTGGGTTGAGCGGTGCGGCGGTGATCGCCGCGGGGGAGTGGAACTTCGTCAGCTCCAGCCTGCCGTGGCCGTCCGGGACGCGCATCATCGCAATGGCGCTGCGGACCCCGTCGAGGCCGACCGTCCGGTCCGCATAGACTCCCTCGATCTGCGCTTCGCCCTCCAGCTCCATGCCGAGCTCGGTGAAGAAGGCGATGGCGGCCTCCAGGTCGTCGACGACGATGGCCACGTTGTCCATCCGCTGAATCGTCACGGGGTGCTCCTTCCGCGTCGCGCGGTCCGCTCTGGCTACCTGTACCCCTGGGACGGAGCCGGTGCCGCGTTCTCGACACCCGGAAGTGTCGATGCCTCGGGCGGGAACAACCGGCGGACGTCGTGGTCAACCGTTCCGGCTGCCCTCGGCCACTTGGACGAAGCTGCTCACCAGCGGGCTGCGCCCCGTCTTCGGCCAGGCCACGACGAGGTCGCTCGGCGGTCGGTCGCTGAACGGGACGGCCACCAGGCCGGCGGGCAGCGGCTGGTCGACGGGGGCGAGGGCCGACGTCCCGTTCCAGAGGGCTGCTTGCAGGCACTCCTGGATCGTTCGCATGACCGGCGACGTGTCGTCGTGGGCGCCTCCGGTCCAGTACGCGGTCCACACGGGATCGGTGCCCCGCGGCAGTCGGACCCACCCGCGACCGGCCAGGTCGGTTGAGGAGACGGAAGCGCGACGGGCGAGCGGGTCGTCGTCACGCATGACCACGCCGACCGGTACCGAACGCAGGATGTGTGTGCTGATGCCCGTGTCGTCGAACGGAGTTCGGGTCATCGCCACGTCGACGAGCCCGGCGCGAAGCCCGGCTGTCGGGTCGCCGAGGTCCGATTCGTGGACGGTGACGCTGACCTTCGGATGCCGGGCGCGGAAGAGCGGGACCAGCCGGCCGCCGACGTGCTCGGCCGCGTCCGCCAGCGTCCCGACGGTCAGGGTCGCCGCGCCCGCGGCGTCGGTCACCCGGCTTCGGATCCGTTCGGCCTGCGCCAGCAGTGCCGCCGATTCGTCGTACAGAACCGTTCCGGCGGGCGTGAGGACGACACCCCTGGGTGTGCGCTCGAACAGGACGACGCCGAGCTCGTCCTCCAGCTGCCGGATCGCGCGGCTGAGTGGGGGCTGAGTCATGTGCAGGCGGTTCGCCGCCCGGCCGACGTGGCGTTCCTCGGCGACGGCGACGAAGTACCGGAGCGAGCGAAGGTCCACCCCGAACACGATACCCGTGCGGTATCGGACGGACCGAGACGGTCTTGGACACCGGATTTCACCACGGACGACGATGGGGGCAGCGGAGCTGACAAGGAGGGATGTTCATGACGAACCCCGCTCTTACGGTCGGGTGCTTCCCGTACGACACGACGCGGGCACTGTTCGACGCGTCCGTCGGGGAGGACGGCATCGACGTCACGATGGAGACCGCTGCGACCCTGCCGGAGATCTTCGACCGCCTGATTCGCGGAAGCGAGTTCGACGTCGGCGAACTCGGGCTCACCTTCTACCTGCGGCTACTGGAGACCGGCCTGCCGTACGTGGCGTTGCCGATCTTCCCGAACCGTGTGTTCCGGCACTCCTGCATCTTCGTCAACGTCCACAGCGGGATCACCGGACCGGGTGATCTTGTCGGCAGGACCATCGGCGAGTTCGGCACCTACGGTCAGGACTCCGGCGTGTGGGCCAAGGGGATCCTGATGGACGAGTACGGGTTCGAGCCCGAGAAGAACCGCTGGGTGATCGGCGGCCTCGAACACCCCGCGCCGCCCTTCGACTTCATCCCCCATCCGCACCCGGCCGAAGTCGACGTGAGCGTGGCACCCGAGGGAAGGTCACTTGGTGCCATGCTCGACTCCGGCGAGATCGACGCCCTGTTCTCGGCGAACGTCCCGGAGTGCGTGCTGGCCGGCTCCCCGGACGTCGCCCGGCTGTTCCCCGACTTCGAGCCGCTGGAGCGCGACTACCACCGGCGAACGGGCATCTTCCCGATCATGCACACCATCGTCGTCCGGCGGGATCTCCTGCGGGACCGTCCCGGCCTCGCGCTCGGCGTCCACCGCCTCTTCACCCGGGCGAAGGACGCCGCCGCCGACCGCTACCGCCGTAACCGCCGTCTCTACGAGGTCCAGACCATGGTTCCGTGGATGAACGCCCTGGTCGAGCGCAACGGTGAGGAGTTCCCCGAGGACTGGTGGCCCTACGGCATCGCGGCCAACCGCACCGCCCTCGACACCAACCTGCGCTATCACCACGAACAGGGGCTGACCGCGCGCCGGTGGAGCATCGAGGACGTCTTCGCCGCGGAGCTGCTGGACACCTGAGTGTCCGAACCCACTGGGGGCGCGGGACGTGGTCCGACCGGCCGGAGCGCGCACGAGGACCCCCTCACGCCGCGAACGTGCTCAACAGGACGATGGCGCCCAGTGAGGTCAGCGACAGCAGCATGTGGGAGACGGTCCAGGTGCGCAGCGTTCCGCCCACGGTCAGCCCGAGGTATTCCTTGAACATCCAGAACGACGCGTCGTTGACATGGCCGAGGAAGACGGCGCCGGAGCCCAGCGCGAGGGCGAGCAGGGCGGCGTGCGGAGCGCTCAGGCCGTGTGCCAGGGGTGCGACGATGCCACCGGCCGCGATGGTGGCCACCGTGCCGGAACCCGTCGCGGCCCGCATGAGGGCTGCTATCAGCCAGGCCAGCAGGATGAGCGGGATGTGCAGGGCCTGCGCGGCCTGGCCGATCACGGAGTCGACACCGGCGTCGCGCAGTGCGGTGGAGTAGCCGCCGCCCGCGCCGACGATCACCAGCACGCCCGCGATCGGCGTGAGGGAGCGTGACAGCGTCTCGTGCACCTGCCGACGTGACGCGCCGACGGCCCAGCCGAAGGCGAACAGTGCGATGAGGACGGTCACGAGCAGGGCAACGACCGGAGTGCCCAGGAACTCGATCGCGGTACCGGCGGCTCCGTGGTCGAGGTGGAACGTGCCGCACGCGGCCTTGAGCATCATCAGTGCCACCGGTAGCAGAACGGTGCCGATGGTGACGGGAAACCGCGGTGTGCGCCTGCCGCTTGCGGGCCGCGATCCCTTCTCCCGGCCGGAGGCCTGGAAGGTGGTCTCCATGGGTGGGCCGACGGGGGCGGTGAGCGTGCCCGTGGGAGCCGCGGAGGCGGCGGCCGGCACCAGAGCCGGTTGGCGAACCGGCTCACGGGCAACGGCCACGGCGGGGGCCGGGGCGCCGGTGGTGAAGGCCGCCAGCGCGGCCTCGGGCACATGCGCGGCCACCCGCGGCCAGATGTACGCGGTGAAGAGGGGACCGGCCACGGCGGCGCAGGGGACGGCGACGATCAGGCCGTAGAGCAGCGTGAGGCCGACGTCCGCATGGACGGCGGTGATGGCGGCCAGCACGCCCGGGTGCGGCGGTATCAGAGCGTGCACGGTCACCAGCCCGGCCATCGCCGGAATCCCGACCCGAAGCACGGGCTGACCGGCACGGCGGGCCAGCTGCAGCACCAGCGGCACCAGCATGACGAACCCGACCTCGAAGAACATCGGCAGCCCCACCAGGCAGGCGATCACGGTGACGGCCCAGGGCAGGCGTCTGGGCCCGACCCGCTCGGTCAGCGCCGACACCAGCTGGTCGATGCCACCGCAGTCGGCCAGCAGCCGCCCGAGCACGGCACCGAGGACGATGAGGACGCCCACCTGCCCGGTGGTGGCCCCGAACCCGCTGGTGAAGGAATCCGCCGCCTTCTGGATGCTCGCCCCCGACAGCACGGACACGGTGAAGGCGCCCAGTACGAGTGCCACAAACGCGTGCAGCTTCACCCAGCTGACAAGGACGACGACCAACGCGACGGACAGTCCCACCAGGGCCATCAGCCGCGTGTCGTGGCCGGACCACGCGGCCGCCGCAAGGGCCGCTTCCCCGGAGCGTGATGCCAACGCTGCCATCATGCGCTTCAGCTTTCTGTCGTTACTTTCCCGCCGGCCTCGCCCCGCGCGTTCGCGGGGCCTGGAGGTCCGGCCGTGGACGGGGAGAGACCGCGGCCATCAGCCTCGGCACGGCGGGCCGGCCGGTGCCGGGAGCGGGGTGGTGACACCGATCGCGTGTTCCGCGGGACCGCTGTCCCGCCCTGGGACAGCGGCTGTCGGCGATGCGTAGGGGAGACGCGTGGCCACGGCGTTCGCCGCCGGGTGCGTCGTGGCGGGCTCTCGCCGCGGAGCGGGCCCGGCGAGGCCGGAGCCGAGACTGCCGATCCGTAGCACCCTCGTACCGCTCGGGAGAGCGGAACAGGCGCGGTGTGCCGCGCGGCCGGGAAGCTGACGGTTCTCATACCACGATCCTGAGACCGCACGCTCTCGCCGAGGGTCCCCCAGCCGGGGGCTCAGGATGTTGAGCGCGTCCTCATCCGATCGACCTGTCGGGACGCTGAACGCGGGCCCATGGCGACGTGCCGTAGCAGTACCCCCGTCGGTGCACAGCGGCCGTCGGTGACACGAACGACCGCTCCGCGTCGGCACCCATGACACGCGCCGACGCGGTTCGGGGCATCGCCGGGTGTGGCCCTACGCCGGGGCTCTCGTGAGCCAGTCCCGGCTGCTGCATCCCGGCCGGTACGGGCTGCCCAGGTGCTTGGCGACGACTCCGACGTAGCCGTGTGGGCGGAGATCGGTCTCGGCGAGTTCGTGCGCCAGGGCTTGCGGCCAGCAGGAGGAGGCGCTGATCCGGGGGTCGCGTACCCGCACGACGAGGTGTTCGAGGAGCGCACGTCGTTCGATGTAGGGCAGGCGGAGGAGCGGTCGTCCCGCGAAGAGCACGTCGCAGATCACCAGCCGCGGGTGCGGGTCGTGTGTGGCCCGACCCGGTCCACCGGTTCCGTCGCTTCGTGCGGTCATGGCCCGCAGCAGCGCTGGGGAGGGGTGTCGCGGCGCATCCGCCCTGAGCACCTCGGCGTCGAACACGACATCGCGGCCGCGGGAGAGCTCGGGCAGTCGCGCGAGCTCGGGATGGGCGGCCGTGATGTCCTCGCCGCTGCTGGACATCAGGAAGGTCCGTCCGGGCGCCGTGACATGGGCGAGGACGCGGCGGCCGTTCGTCATGGTTTCGTAGGCGTAGGCATTGGGCCGCCCGGGTGGGGGCCAGGTCCCTTGCGAGGCGGTCATCGGCTGCCACGCATGGAGGCGGTTGTTGAACCGTGCACCGTCCGTCGCGCACCCGAGGTTCTCGCTGGAAATACGCTCGTACATGCGGTTTCTCCTCGGAACGGCCCGGCGCGCGTCTTGGTGCTGCCCGGCGTTCGGACACGAGGAAGTCGGTCTCGCTGCCGCCGAGGCGTGATCCAGTCTCGCGGCGCGCAGGGGGCCGTGCATCCGCTGATCGGCGGACGCGGACGGGGAGTGAGTGTCCCCCCTCCACTCCGAGAGACCGGTCCCGTCCGGTAGCGGTGTGCGGTCAGCGCGTGGTTGACGGCGGGGCCGGTCCGGAGTCCGCTTCGTGACGTTTCAGCTGACGTGTCTCGTGGACGAAGTGGGCGAGGACGGCGGCGAGGAGAAGGGCGGCCGCGCCGACCGCGGGAGGGCCGAGGAGGCGGGTGAGGATCGCACCGGTGATGGCGCCGACGGCGAAAGCCGTGATGATCGCCGCGTAGCGGGCTGCGCGGCGTGCGGTGTCCGGATCCCGGGTCGCGAGCCACTGGTGGGCGGCGGCGATGCCCTTCTGCAGGTTTCCGGACTCCGCGAGCGTGGTGTAGGGGGCGTCGCGCAGGGTGGTGAAGGTGGAGAACTGCAGCGCGGCCACGAATGACACGGTGACCGTCGAGATCTGTTCCGGAGCGCCGGCGGGCAGGGAGGCGATCACCGCGAGCATGACGATCTGGATGGTCAGGATGAGACGCAGCGGGCGGCGGACCAGTTGTTCGGCGCGTGGCAGGCCGAGTACCTCCACGAGGAGGACGCCGATGCTGAAAGCCACGACCGGGACGAGCAGCAGGAAGGCTCTGTGCCAGTGCCGGGCCGTGGCTTGCACGCAGAACAGCAGGACGTTGCCTGATTGCAGGTTGGCGAACACGGAGTGCCGTACGTAGGTGTACGCGTCCAGGAACCCACCGACTGCTGCCAGGAGCACCCCGACGGTCAGCGTGTCGGGACGGCGATGGATCTTGGCCATGCACCACAGCATGCACGACGGGACCGGGTTCGCCCGGGACGGACACCTGTGCGCGCACCGGCCCTCAGGGCTTGTGACGGTTCCGCATGTAGTCGTCGGCGGCGTCGACGATCAGGTTCTTGACGGCCTGCGGCTGCGAGATGAGGGAGACGTGCGAGGAGTCGATCTCGACCGTCCTGCGGGCGTGGGCGCGCTGTGCCTCGTACAGTTCCAGGCTGGGGTTGATCGACCGGTCCTGCTTGCCCACGAGCACGTACACGGGCTTGTTCCGCCACGCGGCGCCGGTCAGCTTGTCCGTGAAGGCCGACATCGCGATGGGGCGCTGTGTCGCCGCCATGACGTCCGTCTGGTTCCTGGGAAGGTCCTGGGCGAAGACATCGCGCAGCTTGTCGGGCCTGACGTAGGTGTCCGTGCCCGTGGTGCCGTCGGCGTTGCGGAAGGGCACCGGCAGCAGGGCCTTCGTGAGCGGGGCGGGAGCGAACTTCGCGGAGAGGGTGGTGAACGACTCCCCGACGTCGGGCATGATCGCGTTGATGTAGACGAGCGCCTTGACATTGTCGTTCCCGGCCGCGGCCTGGGAGATCACCTCGCCGCCGTAGGAATGACCGGCCAGGACGATCGGGCCCTTGATGGACTTCAGGAAACTCGCGAGATAGGTCGAGTCCTGTGGGATGCCGCGGAGGGGGTTGGCCGGGGCGGCCACCTTGTAGCCGTTCCTCTGGAGCCGCTCGACCACACCGTTCCAGCTGGAGGCGTCGGCGAACGCGCCGTGCACCAGAACGATGGTGGGCTTCTCCTTTCCGGTACCACCGCTCGGGCCGCCCGCCTGCGCCGTCACGGCCGCCAGGACCGAGGTGGTGCCCGTTATCGCCAGGAACGCTGCGCCCCAGGGGACGAGGCGGAACCTGTGTCTGGACTCTCCGGATATTCGCATGCCGCTCCTCCGGTGCGGGGGCGTCGCACGACGCCCGGGACTCCAGACTCGGCCAGACGGCCCAGAACATCTCCGCGTGAGGACCATACGGGTGAACGCGCCGGACGGGCCGCCGACGCGGGCACGGCGTACGAGACGGAGCTGCCGCGTTCCCGCCTGGTCATGGCCATACCGGGTCGTCCAGCCGGTCCGTGACAGTGGGCCTCGGCGCCGGCCCACTGTCACGGACGCTCCGTCAGCCGCACGTCAGCGTCGGCATCGCCCAGTCTCCGTGGTCGTTGCCGTTGCCGTCGCCGGCGTCACCGACCTCGAGGTCGACCACCTGGGCGCCGCTGACGTCGACGTCGATCGGCACCGCGGACTGTCTGCCGCGGATCGTCGGCGTGGTCACCAGGGTCCTGCCGTCGGCGATCACGGAGAACGTCACCGTCCCCGCGCCCCCCGTCTCGTCGTCGACACCGACGTCCGCGGTCAGCCGAGAGCAGTTCCCGGCGAGGTAGAGCTCGACGTCGCTGACGGAGTTGGTGCCCAGGCCCTTGGCGTAACCGACGCCGGCGACACGGATCGGACGGCCGTCTCCGGCGGCCTGTTCGCCGACGCTGCTGTCGCGCTCCACCGGCCCCCACCCGTTGGTGGAGGACAGGAACGGCAGGTCGCTCACCGCGCTCTTGCCGGCCGGTGGAGCCGGCGGGATCCCTTCGACGATGCGTTCGTCACCGCCTGCGGCGCTTCGCCCGGCCTGCAGGTAGTGCACCGTGGCGGTGAGCGCCGAGGCGGATGGCAGCTTCCCGTCCGGCGGTTCGACCTTCCAGGTGAAGGTCGCTGAACCGCCAGGTCGCAGACGCTCGACCGACGGGGGGCTCGCGGCGCTCACGCTCCAGCCGTCGGGCGCGGAGAGCGAGGCCGTCAGACGGGAGGCGGGCGGCCGGTCCTCCGGCACGCGTACCGTCGTCTCAGCTGTGAAGGCCTGCGCCGACCGGGCGGTGTTCGGCACGTCCAGGGTGACACCCACTCCCGGAGGCTTCGGCATGACGTACGTGCGGTGGTCGTAGCGGGGGCTGTCGTTCTGCGCGACGCGTAGGGACGACGCGTAGCTGCCGTAGTCGGTGAGGGAGACCTTGCCGAGTCCGCCGGTGCTGCCGTCCAGGTTCCACACGGCGACGGCGATGCTGTTGTGGCCGTTCGGATCCAGGATGCCGTCGGGCACCGGGAAACTGCGCTGCGGGCCCAGGTAGTTGACGTAGTTGCCGACCTGCCAGCCGTTCACGAAGATCGTGGCACGGTACTCGCGTGACGGGTCGTCGGTGAACGTCAGCCCCAGCGAGGTGTCCTGGCCGTGCGGCAGGTCCAGGTCGGCGTCGGTGCGGTACCAGGAGACCCCGGGCCGTGTGTCGGTCGTCGGCAGGGTCACCTGGTTCCAGCCGCCGTCCGGGTAGCCCGGCAGGGACCATCCGGCCCGCTCGCCGTACAGGCCGCCCGTGGAGAGCGGGCCGCGCACGGTGTCCTGCGGGTCCTCGCCGCCCCGTACACCCTGCAGCCGCCAGGTGACGGCGGTCAGCGGCGCCCCGACGAGGGAGGCGCTCGTCAGGCCGCGCGCGGTCTTGTTGCCGTTGGTCGAGTCGTAGTCCTCCTCGTGCCCCATGTTCACGGTGAGCACGGAGATGACGTTGTCGCCCTTCGACTTGACCGAGCCGGCCGGGAAGGCGAAGTCGGCGCCGCCGGTCGTGGAGCTGCCCAGGAAGGTGCCGTTGAGCCAGGCGGAGAATGCCTGCGCCTGGCCGCCGGAGTCCGAGACCAGGTGGACGCCCGTCTCCTTGCCCGTGGCGTGGAAGCGGCCGCGGTACCAGGTGTTGCCGGTGTGGAAGCCGTAGTCGTCCGCGTAGAGCACTGGCAGCGAGTTGACACCGGAGACGCTTTCGGTGCTCGTCCCGTCGGCCACCTGCCAGCTTGAGTCGTCGAAAGCGGCGGCCGCTTCGGGGGACTCCTCGGCATGCTTCCAGTTCGTCAGCGACGGCAGGTGGATCGGGGCCGCCACCGGGATGCTCCCGGTGAGGCTCCCCGTGTCGGTGGCCCGGGTGTCCAATGCCTTGCCGTTCCAGGTGACATGCTTGGCCGAGGTGAACACCTCGATGTTCTTTTCATCGGCGTTGTCGCCGGTGAGCGCCACGGTACGGCCACCGTCCCGGCTGGTCGCCGTACGCAGCAGATGGGTGCCGCGCACGAGCACCGGGCCGGTCGCCGTGTCCTGCCGCCAGAAGGTCTCCGCCGTGGCCTTGTCGCCGACGAGGAGCAGCAGCGGGCGCCGCCCGCCGTCGCTGATGCCGATGCGGATCAGGCCCTTGTGTGCGTAGTTCAGCCGCAGGTCACCGGTGGCCGCGTCCCAGGTGGTCGTGACCGTGCCGCCGCTGCTGGTCACGGTGGGCCTGGAGGAGTAGCGCAGCACGGTCTCGCCGTCGCTGCCGGGGTCACCGTAGAGCACGGCCACGTCCCGGTCGCCGATGCCGGCGTGGGTCATGATCTCCGACGTCGAGTACTGCAACTGGGAGTCCCCGAGCCGGTAGTTCGCCACGATCACGTGCGAGTCGCGCCCGTCGAGGGTGATCGCGGTGCCGGGCTGCTGCGGTACGACGGGGTACGTCGGCTGCGAGGAGTCGGCCGCCGGCACGTCGACCGCGTCGATGGACACGTAGTTGTCCGTGGACCCCGAACTGTGGTTCCCGTTGACGACGATCTTCAGTGTGTGCGCTCCGGGCGACAGGCCGGTCTTCTGGAAGATCACCGCCTGGTCCTCGCCGCCGGAGTCGTCGACCGTGGCCGCCTTGACGCCGTCGAGATAGACGTCGGCGTAGCCGTGGTTGCCGGTCTTCGAGCCGATCCAGCGGATCGCGGTGCCGTCGAAGGGAACGGTGACCGAGTCACCGGCCTTGTTCGAGAACGACTCGGTGTGCTTGTAGTCGCCCCCGGTGTAGCTCTGGTCGGCGACGTGCGACCACGAACCGGCGTACTGCAGCGCGGAGTCGGGGTCGTCCCAGGTGTAGGTGGTGTCCGCCGAGGGCTGGGCGTTGAAGTCCAGCGAGACGTGTGTCCTGTCGACCGCCGTGGAGGTGGAGTTCCCGTGCCGCAGCACGTGGAACTGCGTCCTGGTGTCGGGGTTCATCCGGGCGGTGTCGACGACCGCGGAGTCGTCCGGCGGTGTGGCCCTGATCGCCTCGGTCTTCGTGAGAGGGGCGACGGCCTGCGTGAAGTACCCGATCAGCTTGTCCTCGTAGTACTTCGGATCGAGCTGGCGGTTCTCCCGGATCGCCGCCCCGTAGTCGTACGACGTGTAGTTCTCCGGCATGCCCAGCCAGCCCCAGTTGGTGCCGCCGTAGGTCATGTAGAAGCTCTGCGCGGTGGCGCCGACGGCGATGTTCTGCTTGTAGAACACGTTGGCGAACTGGTCGTTGATCAGCTGGGCGCACTTGTCGTAGCCCGGCCCGCCCCAGGGGTCGAAGGCGCCGCCCTGGAACTCCGGCGAGTACAGCGGCTTGCCGGCGGGGTGGTCGTAGCTGATGTCGGGCACGCCGTTCCACTTCGCGGGGTTCGAGCAGTTGAACCCCTGCGGATAGGAGTCCGGTCCGTCGACGTCCAGGGCGGCCGTACCGGAGTTGAAGGTGCCGTTGTTGTTGCCGGTCAGCGGTACCGTGATGCCGTCGGCGCGCGCCTTGTCCTCCAGGTGCTTCATGTAGGAGCGGCCGGCGTCCGAGCCTTTGTAGTACTCGTTCTCCACCTGGTAGGCGATGACCGAACCGGTGCCGTTGGTCAGCTGGTGGCGGGCGATGATCCGGTCGATCCGGGTCAGCCACTCGTCGGCGTACTTCAGGAACCGCGGGTCGTCACTGCGGTTGTGCCCGGCCTTGGTGGTCATCCAGCCGGGCAGGCCGCCGCTGTCGACCTCGGCGTTGATGTACGGCGCCGGGCGCGCGATCACATAGAGCCCGGCCTCCTGGGCCATGTCGAGAAGCCCGTCGACGTCACGCACCCCGCTGAAGTCGTACACACCCGGCTTCGGCGAGTGGTAACCCCAGTCGAAGTACAGCGAGGTGGAGTTGAACCCGGCGGCTTTCATCTTCTGGAAGATGTCGCGCCACAGGTCCGGACTCGGGAGCCGGAAGTAGTGGAACTCGCCGGACCAGAGGTAGGTGCGCTTGCCGTCGACGAGGAACGAGTAGCCGTCGAGACTCACCGTGTGCGCCCGCGGACCGGCGGCGGACGGTGCGGCGGGTGCCTGCCCGCCGTCGTCGTGCGCCGCGGCGGGCGCGGTCATGCCCGCGGCCAGGGCGATGGTCGCGGCCGTCGCGAGGGCCGCCCTCCACCACCGCCGGCGACCGGGTCTCGCAGCTTCCGAACCGATCTGGTTTCTCCGCACTGCGGCCTCCATACCGCCTGAGCAATCAGCATCAAACACACTCAGGCAAAGTCGAACAGTAAGGGGGCACAAGGCACAACACAATGGGTCGGCAGGACACGGTTGGGCCGGCACGGGTGGTCTGGAAGTCGTAGGCCCCGGCAGCCTTCTGACCATCCATGAAAGGCACCGGCCCGTACGGAGCCCGCCGTCGGCTAGGGGCGGTCCGTCGCAGGTGACGGGCGATCGGTTCCTTCGCCACGAGCGGGCTTCGCCAGCTCCGCGTTGAACTGGGCGCCGACCAGAAGGGCCAGGTTGGACAGCCACAGCCAGATCAGGAAGACCACGACACCGGCCAGCGAACCGTACAGGCGGTGATAGGTGCCGACATGGGAGGTGTAGACGGCGAATCCGAACGAGACGACCAGCAGCAGCGCCACCGCCAGCGTGCCGCCCGGCGCCATCTTTCCCACGGGGCGGGAGGCCGCCGGGCCGGAGCGGTACAGCACGAGCACCAGGGCGACGGCGACCGCCGCCACGACCGGCCACCGAACCGCGTCCCAGACGACCTGGGGCCCGGTGCCCAGATCCAGCGCCCGGTCCAGGCGCCGGGCAAGACTGCCGGTGAGGAACAGCGCCAGGGTGGATGTCAGAAGCAGGGTGATCAGTACGAGGGCCGTGGCGATGATGCGTGGCGCGGTCCGCAGGACCGGCCGGTGCGAGTCGATCCGATGCATGGCGTGCAGCGCCCGGCGGAAGACGCTCAGATAGCTGGACCCCGACCACAGGGCTGCCGAGCCCCCGAGGAACACCAGCGTCCAGGCCGCTGACGACTGGCCGGACATCTGCCGCAGGGTGCTGCGCAGCAGCGCACGGGAGGCGACCGGAGCGGCCTGCGCCATGCGGTCGATGACCTCCGGCTTGGCCGTGGGCACGGTGAGCCCCAGGATCGAGAGGAGTACCAGCAGGAGCGGGAACAGGGCTAGCACCGCGTAGTAGGTCAGCGCGGCGGCCCAGTCCGTGACGTCGTCGTCCCAGACGGCAACCGGTGTCCGGCGCAGCGCCGCCCACCACCGTGCCGTCCGGCGGTCTGCAACCTTCATGGGACGGATGCTCTCACCTCCGGCGCCCGGACCGCTTCTTGCGCCCGGACACGCCCCTGCCAGGTGACGTCGGCGTGACATCGGTGCCTGCCGCCGGCGGCACCGATGTCACGTGAACCGGGCGTTTTCGACGTCGATGGAGACCATCGTCCGGTCCCGTGTCGGGCGGTTGTCCGCGTCGCTCCGGTAGGTCCGACGTCTGGTGGGCAGGCGGATCCCGTGACAGAGACGGCCGTGCTCGGCGATCGGCTCGTGTCAGAGGTTGATCATGTGTCCGGCCAGGCCGTGGATCGCCTCCTGGACAGCCTCGCCGAGCGTGGGATGGGCGTGGACGTTGCGGGCGATCTCATGGACGGTGAGGTCCCATTGCTGTGCGAGGGTCAGTTCCGGCAGCAGTTCGGTGACGTCCGGGCCGATGAGGTGCCCGCCGATGAGCTCACCGTACTTCGCGTCGCTGATCAGCTTCACGAAGCCGGTGGGGTCGCCGAGGCCGTGCGCCTTGGCGTTCGCGGTGAACGGGAACTTCGCCACCTGCACGTCGTAGCCCAGTTCGCGTGCCCGCTCCTCGGTGTGGCCGAAGCTGGCGATCTGCGGCTGACAGAAGGTGGCCCGCGGGATCATCGCGTAGTCCAGCTCCATGGTCTCCGCGCCCGCGAGCGTCTCGGCGGCGATCACGCCCATCGCCTCGGCGGCGTGCGCGAGCATCAGCTTCGCGGTGACGTCGCCGATGGCGTAGATGTGCGGGACGTTCGTACGGCAGCGGCCGTCGACGTCGATCGCGCCGCGCTCGGACACCTGCACCCCGGTGTTCTCCAGGCCGTAGTCGCTCACATTGGGGCTGAAGCCGAGCGCTTGGAGGACCTTGTCGGCCTCCAGGACCTGCTGGGAGCCGTCACTTCCGGTGACCGTGACGCGGACCAGGGGCCCCGATTCGTCGATGGAGTCGACACGGGTGGAAGTGAGCGCCTCGATGCCCAGCCTTCGGTACTGCTTGGCGAGCTCCGCGGAGACCTCGGCGTCCTCCAGCGGGGCGAGGCGGTCCAGGAACTCGACGATCGTGACCTTCACCCCGTAGTTGTGCAGGATGTACGCGAACTCGACGCCGATCGCGCCGGCGCCCGCGACGATGATCGACTGCGGCAGTTCCTCGGCGAGGATCTGTTCCTCGAAGGTCACCACGCGGGAGGTACGACGGGTGCCGGGCAGCAGTTTGGGTGTGGCGCCGGTGGCGATGACGCAGTGGTCGAATCCGATGGTGCGGGTGTCGCCGTCGAAGCCGGACACCTGGAGGGTGTGCGGGTCGAGGAAGGCGCCGTGACCGTCGATCTCCGTGATCCGGTTCTTCTTCATCAGGTAGTGCACGCCCTTGACCCGCCCGTCGGCGACCTTCCGGCTGCGGCGGAACGCCTCGCCGTAGTCGAAGGACACCTGCCCGTCGACGCGGATGCCGAAGGTCTTCGCCTCGCGGGTGAAGACGTGTGCCAGCTCGGCATTGCGCAGCAGGGCCTTGGTCGGGATGCAGCCCACGTTCAGGCAGATGCCACCCCAGTACTTTCGCTCGACGACGGCGACGTGCCGGCCCAGCTGGGCGGCGCGGATCGCGGCCACGTAGCCCCCCGGCCCGGCACCGAGCACCACCACGTCGAAGCGGTCGTCCTGCTCGTCCGTCATCGATGCCTCCTGCAGCGGGACGCCTTCGGGTTCCGGCCAGAGTTCCCCGCTCGGAGGCGACGGCAAACTGGGCTGCTTCCCAGCGGTCGTGGACTTCACCCGCGCGGTGCGGTGACTTCTCGATATGGGCCGCCTGGTTTGGTCTTCAACCACATGGCCGCCTCCTCACAGGGTCGCGCGCACGATCACCAGTGACCCCTCGTACGTCGGCCGCGTGCGGAGGTGTCCGAACATGGGATGTTGGAGGTAGCGACAAGCGCGCGGGTGCCTTTCGCCACCTAGCCCCGGTCCCGGGGGGGGGAGGGGTGCCGTCAGTACACGTCGCGGACGTAGCGTTTGTCCGCGGACAGGCGCCTGACGTACGCGGCGGCCTCGTCGGTGTCCATGTGGCCGTGTGCGGCCACGATGTCCCTGAGCGCCCGGTCGACGTCCTTGGCCATGCGTCCCGCGTCGCCGCACACATAGAGGTGCGCGCCGTCCTGCAGCCACTGCCACACGCGTGGACCGTGCTCGCGCATCCGGTCCTGGACGTAGATCTTGTTGCGCTGGTCGCGGGAGAAGGCGAGGTCGAGACGGTCGAGGTGGCCCGATGCCTGGTGCGCCTCCAGGTCCTGACGGTGGTAGAAGTCGGTGGTCCTGCGCTGCTCGCCGAAGAAGAGCCAGTTGGGTCCGGTGTGGCCGCGGGCCTGGCGGTCCTCCAGGAAGCCGACGAAGGGTGCCACACCGGTACCGGGGCCGACCATGATCATCGGGGTGGCGGGGTCGGTGGGCGGGCGGAAGTGCGGTGAGCGCTGGACGAAGACCTGGACCGGACCGTCGTCGGCATGGTCGGCGAGGTAGGTGGAGCAGACCCCCCTGCGCTCACGGCCGAGGTCGTTGGAGTAGCGGACGACGGAGACGGTGAGGCGGACCTCGCTGGGGTGGGCGAGAGGGCTGGACGATATGGAGTACAGGCGCGGCTGGAGTCGCCTGAGCACACCCGTCCAGTCCGCGACGGGGGCGCGGACGGGGAACTCGGCGACGACGTCGGCGGCCTGACGGCCCCAACTCCACTGTGCCAGCGCGTCCTTGTTGTCGGGCCGCAGCAGTCGTTTCAGGTCGTGGCTGCCGGTGCGGTCCGCCGTGAACCTGAGCAGGTCCGTGGTGATGCGGGAGATGTCCAGGCGCGTGCGCAGTGCCTCGTGGAGCGGCAGGGGCGCACCGTCGCCGAGGTCGACGGCCTCCTCGCCGTCCAGCCCTGTCAGCGCCAGCCATTCGGTGACGAGACAGGCGCTGTTGACCGGCCACACGCCAAGTGCGTCACCTGCGTCGTAGGCGAGTTCGCCGTCGCGGGTGTCGAGGGCGAACTGCCGTACCTCCTTCTCGGATCCTGGCAGGCTCAGCAACCTGTTGCCGATCAGCAGGGTGGCGAACGGTGCCGCCTTGGTGTAGCCGGCGGGAGCGGGCGGCGGGGAGGCGACGACCGGGGTGGTCGCGTCGACGGCAGACGTCGCGGCGGGTTCCGGGTCGGTCGCCTCGGTCGTGCCCGCGGGCGCGGGCTGCCGGTCGTCGGCCGCGGTCAGGGCGGCGATCACCTGGCCGAGCCACTGCTCGGCGGCCTCCTCGAACTCGGGTTCGCAGTCGGTGCGGGGGAGGAGACGGGTGGCGCCGAGCGCTCCGAAGCGTTCGTCGAGCCGGCGGCCGTGGCCGCAGAAGTCGTCGTAGGCGGAGTCGCCGAAGGCGAGGACGGCGAAGCGGAGCCCTTCCAGGCGCGGCGCGTCGGGGCCGGAGAGGGCCTGCCAGAAGGCGGCGCCGTTGTCGGGGGCGTCGCCGTCACCGAAGGTGCTCGTGACGACGAGGACGTCGTCGTCGGCGGTGAGGCGGGCCGGGGTCGCTTCGGCCATCGGCAGCAGTTCGGGGGCCCGGCCGCCCTGGGCCAGGCGTCCGGCGGCGCCCGCGGCGAACTCCTCGGCGTTGCCGGTCTGCGAGGCCCACAGGATCACCAGACGACGGGTCGGTACGGCGGTACCGGCGGCGGGCGCCGATGTCCGGGCGCTCACCTGGGCGGGCCCGGCGGTGGCGGTGCGGGAGAACATCCCGGCGAGGACGCCGTCGACCCACAGTGCCCGGTCCGGGTCGAAGGGGGCGCCCGGCGGCAGGACCGGGACACGCCCGTCGGGCGGGGCCACGGCGAGGCCGGAGAGGAAACCGGAGAGGTACCGGCGCTCCGGCTCGGCCAGGGGCACGGGCACGAGGCCGGCCGCACCGAACAGCGCGGCGAGCGCGTGCACGGGGGAGTCCGCCGGGGTACCTGCCACGGTGGCGGCCGCCACGGGCACGGGCGCAGGGGACACGGGCGCGCTCTCCTCGGGCCGGTCGCTCGGGCGGGGCTCGGGAACGGGGGCCGTTGTCCTGGCGAGGGCGACGGCGCAGGCCTTGAACTCGGGCTGGAAGGAGATCGGGTCGACGGCGTCGTTGGTGACGGCGTTGACGCTGAGGTACTCGCCGTACAGGTCGTTCCAGTGGAAGGGCGCGAAGCAGGTACCCGGCCGTACCCGGTCGGTGATCACGGCGGGCAGGACGGCGTGGCCGCGGCGGGAGGCGACCTCCACGTGGTCGCCCTCGGCGATGCCCAGAGCCCCGGCGTCCTCGGGGTGGACCTCCACGAACGGACCGCGGTCGAGCCTGTTGAGCCGGGCGACCTTGCCGGTCTTGGTCATCGTGTGCCACTGGTGCTGGAGACGGCCTGTGTTGAGGACGAACGGGTAGTCGTCGTCCGGGAGTTCGGCGGCGGGCAGGTGCTCGCGGGCGAAGAACCGGGCACGTCCGCTCGCCGTGGGGAAGAGGAGGCGGGGGCGGGTGCCGTCCTCGCGTTCCAGGAGGGTCTGGCTGACTCCGTCGTTGAGGTAGCGGATCGGGTTGCGATCCGGGCCGCCGGCGTCCGGGGCCGGCCACTGGACGGGTGTCGTGCGCAGCCGCTCGTAGGTCACGCCACGCAGGTCCCAGCCCGTCCTGGGGTTCCACGCCTGCTTGAGCTCCTCGAAGACCTCCTCGGCGGAGTCGTACGCGAAGCCGTCGGCGAAGCCCATGGCGCAGGCCACCCGGGCGATCAACTGCCAGTCGGGCAGCGCCTGTCCGGGCGGGTCGACGACACCTTGTACGAGGGTGAGGTTCCGCTCGGAGTTGACCATGACGCCGTCGGACTCCGCCCACAGCGTCGCGGGCAGCACGACGTCGGCGTAGGCGTTGGTCTCGGTCTCGGCGAACACGTCCTGCGTGACGACGAGTTCGGCGGCCTCCAGACCGGCGATGACGGTCTTGCGGTTGGCGACCGAGGCGACGGGGTTGGTGCAGATGATCCAGCACGCCTTGATGCCGCCCGTGGCCAGCCGCTCGAACATCTCGACCGTGCCGCGTCCGACCTCCGTCCGCAGGGATCCCTCGGGGATCTTCCACAACTCCTCGATGAAGGCGCGCTCGGCCTCGTCGAGCACGGAGCGCTGGCCGGGCAGTCCGGGACCCATGTAGCCCATCTCCCGGCCGCCCATGGCGTTGGGCTGGCCGGTCAGCGAGAAGGGGCCGGAGCCCGGGCGGCAGAGGGCGCCGGTGGCCAGGTGCAGGTTGACCAGCGCGTTGGTGTTCCACGTGCCGTGCGTGGACTGGTTCAGCCCCATGGTCCAGCAGCTCATCCACTCGCCGGCTTCGCCGATCCACCAGGCGGCCTGCCGGATGTCGGCCTCCGGGACGCCGGTGATCTCCGCGACCCTGGCCGGCGGGTAGTCCGCGAGGAAGCCGGGCATCTCCTCCCAGCCCTCGGTGAACTCGGCGATGAACTCGTCGTCGGTGTGGCCGTTCGCGACCAGCAGGTGCAGCAGGCCGTTGAGCAGGGCGAGGTCGGTGCCGGGCCTGATCTGCAGGAAGAGGTCGGCCTTGTCGGCGGTGGCGGTGCGGCGCGGGTCCACGACGATCAACCTGGCGCCGGCCGACTTCACGCGGTCCATCATGCGCAGGAAGAGGATCGGGTGGCAGTCGGCCATGTTGGCGCCGATGACGAAGAACACGTCCGCGTGGTCGAAGTCCTGGTACGAGCCGGGTGGGCCGTCCGCGCCCAGCGAGAGCTTGTAACCGGAGCCCGCACTGGCCATGCACAGCCGGGAGTTCGACTCGATCTGGTTGGTCCGGACGAAGCCCTTGGCCAGCTTGTTCGCCAGATACTGCGCCTCCAGGGACATCTGCCCGGACACGTAGAAGGACAGGGCGTCCGGCCCGTGCTCGTCCAGGATCGCCCGCAGCCGCCCGGCGACCGCCCCGATGGCCTCGTCCACATCGGTCTCGACGGGCTGGGCGCCACGCTCGGGGCGCACCAGGGCCTTCGCCGGCCGTCCTGGCGCGGCCATCATGTCGGCACTCGTGGCCCCTTTGGTGCACAGACGGCCGAAGTTGGTGGGGTGCTCCTTGTCACCGGAGACCTTCGACGCACGTCGCCGGCCGTCGGCGGGGTTTAGCCCGACCTCCAGCACGATCCCGCAACCGACCCCGCAGTACGAGCAGACCGTGCGGACGCCGCCGCCCTTCGAGCCAGCTGCCACCGATACTCCAACCCGCCGCACGTGTACCGTCCCGGGCCGTCCCGCCGGCGGCGGGCAGCTCCACGACCAGCACCGTAGGAAGATCGAATTTCGGGCCCGTCACACACCGGGAGGGTCTGGGGTTACACCCCACGCACACACCGCAACCGCGGAATGTGAGGGCTCACCGCCGGTGGCGGTCGGCAGGCGTCGGCCTCCCGCGCGCGAGGCGGCCCACACGGCGGCCGTCTCTTTGCGCACGGGTGGCCGGCGAGGCGACCGCCGTCCTACGACGAGCCGCTCACGTCTCACCCCTCCTGCCCGCCTCGTGCAGTGCCCGCCACACCCGGTCGCGTGTGAAGGGCAGTTCGGTGAAGCGGATGCCCGTCGCGTCGCGCAGGGCGAAGGCGGGGGCGACCGGGTTGAAGGGGCTCTCGCTCATCGACTTGGCGCCCAGCGGGCCGATGGCGTCCGCGGTCTCCATGAAGTGGACCTCGGTGCGGGGGACGTCGGCGTACTGCGGGAGCCGGTACTGCTGGAAGGTGAACGTCTCGAGCCTGCCGTCGGCATCGATGCGGACGTTCTCGAAGAGCGTCGAGCCGAGCGCCTGGGCGACCCCGCCCTCGACCTGGCCGCGGCACTGCGTCGGGTTCATGACCTTGCCCGCGTCGGCCGCGTGCACACTGCGCAGGATGCGGATCTCGCCGGTGCCGGGGTCGACGGCGAGCTTGAACCACTGGGCGTTGAAGGCGACCGAGCGCGGGGTGCCCCCGAAGTTCCCGTCGGCGGCGACTACGACACCGACGGCGCGCGCGGCGGCGTACAGCTCCTTCAGCAGCAGGCGCCCGCCGGGATGCAGGACGGCCTCCTCCGCGAGCCGGCAGTCGGCGCGCGGGACGCGCAGGTGGGCGGCGGCGAAGTCGAGGAGCATGTCGGCGAGGGCACGGGAGGCGCGGAGAGTGGCCTTTCCCGCGACCACGGTGCCGGTGGAGGCGAAGGCGCCGGTGTCGTGCCGTACGACGTCGGTGTCGGACTGGCGGATGCTGATCCGGTCGACGGTGGTGGCGAGTTCGCCGGCCGCGATCTGCTGGTGCACGGTCGTCGTGCCGTTGCCGAACTCGGCCGTGCCGACGGCGAGATCGTAGGTGCCGTCGGGCAGCAGGGTGGCCCTGGCGTCGGCGATGTGGCCGCCGGGCGAGCCGGTCGCGATCATCGCCAGGGCCGCGCCCTCGCCGACCAGCCAGCCCTCCGGGGCGGGAAGGCCGGCGCCGGTCTCCGCCTGTGCCCGGCGCACGATCCCGATGCACTGGTCGAGTCCGTAGCTGGCGATGTGCAGGTCCTCCTCGTGCCCACCCGGGGTGATCATCGGCTCGTCGGCGCCGATGACGTTGCGGGCCGTGAACTCCAGGGGATCGAGGCCGAGACGCCGGGCCAGTTCGTCGAAGGCGGACTCGACGGCGAACATCACCTGGCCGAGGCCGTAGCCGCGGAAGGCGCCGGCCGGGACGGTGTGCGTACAGACCGAGTAGGCGTCGACCTTCTTGTTCAGGGCACGGTAGATCGCCATGGACTCGCCGACGCTGTGGAACTTCACGGCCGGCCCGTGGTTGCCGTACGTGCCCGTGTTCGCCACGACCCGCAGCTGGAGGGCGGTGAGGACGCCGTCGCGGCGGGCGCCCGCCTTCACCTGGATCGTGAAGGGATGGCGGGTGGTGGCGCCGTAGAACTGCTCCGCGCGCGTGTACTCCAGTTTCACCGGGCGGCGCAGCTCAGCACGGCCAGGGCCACGACGTCCTCGACCAGCATCTCCTGCTTGCCGCCGAACCCGCCGCCGACCCGGCCCGCCATCACCCGCACCCGCACCGGCGGCAGGTCGTACAGGGCGTACAGCGCTCGACGGGTGAGGAACGGGGTCTGCGAGCTGGTGCGCACGGTGAGCCGGTCGTCCTCGTCGAACCAGGCGACGGCCCCGTGCGTCCCCAGGCTGGCGTGCTGCCCCCGCTGGGTGCGGTAGGTGTCCTCGTACACGGCGTCGGCCTCGGCGAATCCGGCCTCGATGTCGCCGATCTCGCCGTGCGCCTCACCCACCACGTTGTTCTCGGGGCGGGATATCCGATGGGTCTTGGCGTCCTTGTCGTGGACCACGGGTGCGCCCGGCCGCATCGCCTCCTCGGGATCCACCACGGCGGGCAGCACCTCGTACGTCACCTCGATGCGCCGGCAGCCCCTCCTCGGCGGCCCCTTCGCTGTCGGCGACGACCGCCGCCACACGCTGACCGACGTACGCGTGCGGGGAGCGCAGCAGCTTCATGTGCAGCAGACCGGGCACGTCGATGTCGAAGGTGTAGCGGGCGGTGCCCGTGACGACCTGGGGGCCGGCCGGGGCGGGCAGGCTGCGCCCGACGGATTCACCGGGGCCGGTTCCTCGGTGTTCTTCACACCGCGTACGGCGTCCTCGATGGCCCGGTATCCCGTGCAGCGGCACAGGTTGCCCTTGAACGCCCGGGGCAGGTCGTCCAGTTTCTCCTCGTCCAGGGCGGCCGTGGTCATCAGGTACCCGGCCGTGCAGAAGCCGCACTGGAATCCCGGTGCGTCGAGGAACTTCCGCCGTCCTCCTGTGCCAGTTCCCTGCGGATCTCCTCCGCGTACCGGTACGTCATGTGGCGCCGCCACTCGGGCAGCCCGTGGATGTCGTCGAACCACTCCTCGTCGGCCACGGCCGAACCGATCGCGACCCGCAGCGCGTCGGCGGTCGGCGGCAGCGGGAACCACAGCCGGAACGGGCGGACCGTCGACGCGGTGATGGTGACGGCGAGGGAGCCGTCCAGCGGGTCGAGGGTGCCGATGACCAGCACGCCGGAGCGGCCCAGGCCGTACAGGGACCCATGCCGGAACCCCGTGCGGCAGCCCAGGGCGCGGGGCCGTCTCGTGGTCGTAGTGGGCCGGTGGACGGCAAAGTCGCCGTCCCCGCCGGTGTCCGAGATGGGGGGCGAAGGCCTGCTCGCCGTGGTCCGGCGGCGTCGGTCAGCCGCGACGGCGCGCCGACTCCTCCAGCCGCTCGACCAGTTGCGCGGCCATGGTCTTGATGGTCTCCAGCCCCTCGCGCCCCCACGGCTGCGGGTCCTGGTCGACCACACAGATCGTGCCGAGCACCACGCCCGTGCTGTCTATCAGCGGTGCGCCCAGGTACGAGTGGACGCCGATCGCGTCGACCACCGGGTTACCGGCGAACCGCGGGAAGTCTCGGATGTCCTCGAGCACCAGCGCCCGGCGGCGCTTGACCACATGGGGGCAGATGCCCATGTCGATGTCGCGGGGCATGACGCGGCCAGGCACCGGTTCCTCCAGCAACGGCGGCCCCACGTGGGCCGTGGTGTCCTGCGCTGCGCTGTACAGGCCCGCGAAGTACTGGCGGTCGGCGTCGAGGAAGAAGTTGACCCCCGCGTAGCAGCCGCCGGTGCGCTGTGCCAGTTCCCGTGCGAAGGCGTCGAGGTCCGCATCCGGACGGGCGTCGATGCCCAGCTCGCGCAGCCGCTCGGATCGGGCACGCACCTGCGGGTCCTCCGGTGGGAGGAGCAGGTGGCGCAGGGCGATCCCGGACTCAGGCCCGGAGGAGGGAGTGGTCGGTGTCGCTGCCATGAGAACTCCTTGTCGTGAGCAGATGCTGAATCAGTCCGAGCAGCACGTGGATGCCCGAGCTCTGGACGCGGGCGTCGCACAGCAGCACCGGCACCTCCTGACCGAGGTCGAGCGCGCTCCGCACCTCCTCCCCGCGGTAGCGGTGGGCCCCGTCGAACTCGTTGACGGCGACCACGAAGGGCATGCCGCGCCGCTCGAAGAAGTCCACCGCCGCGAAGGAGTGCTCCAGCCTGCGGGTGTCGGCGAGAACCACCGCCCCGAGCGCGCCCTCGGAGAGTTCGTCCCACATGAAGCAGAACCGCTCCTGCCCGGGCGTGCCGAACAGGTACAGGATGTGGGCCGGGCCGAGCGTGATCCGCCCGAAGTCCAGGGCCACCGTGGTCGTGGCCTTGTCCTGCACCCCGTCCAGCCGGTCCGTGGCCGCGCTGACGACGGTCAGCATCTCCTCGGTGCTCAGCGGCTCTATCTCGCTGAGCGCGTTGACGAAGGTGGTCTTTCCCACGCCGAACCCGCCCGCGACCAGCACCTTGATTCCCACCGGCAGGACTTCGGCGGGCAGCTGGTCACAGTCGTTTGAGGAGGCCATCGCGTACCGCTTCCAGGAGATCTCGGTCAGGTCGTGCGTAGTGGTCCGAGGTCGTCGGCGGCGCGTCACCCGCGACCACCGCGCCACCCTCGGCCAGATCGGACAGCAGCACCTTGACCACGGCGGAGGGCACCTGCATCCGGGCCGCGACCTCGGCGACGCTCACCGGCTGTTCACACAGGGCCAGCACCCGCGCGTGCTCCAGGCCGAAGGTGCCCTGTGTCTGGGCGCCCGTGGCCCGCACCATGGTCACCAGCGTGAAGTGGAACGTGGCCCTGGTCCGGCCGTCGCTCACCGTGTAGGGACGGACCAACCGTCCGGCCGCCTCGTCGACCAGCGGTCCGTCCGGGAGGACCGGCGCCATCGGCTACGCCACCGGGTGCCGGGGCGCTGTAGCCAGGTGCGGGCGCACGCTCTTCACCAGCATCCCCATCTCGTAGCCCAGCACCGCCGCGTCCGCGTCGCGCCCGGCCAGCACCGCCAGCACCGCGCCGCGCCCGGCGGCCGAGACGAACAGCAGCGAGTTGCTGAGCTCCGTCACGATCTGCCGCACGTCACCGCCGTCGTCGAAGTGCCGGCCCGCGCTACGCGCCAGGGAGTACAGCCCACTGGCGAGCGCGGCCAGCCGGTCCGCCTCGTCCTCGTCGAGCCCCTCCGCTGCCTTCACCAGCCCGTCCGAGGACAGCAACAAGGCGCTCCGGGTGTGCGGCACCCGGTTCACCAGGCCCGTCAACAGCCAGGAAAGGTCTTCGCTCGCCACGATCGTGTACTCCTCTTCGACGGAAGGAAACGGCTTGCAGGACGGGGCCCCGGCCTTCAGGGCGGACTCGGCTGTCAGGGCGTCTCCGCTTCCTCGGCCCTGCGCAGACCGGTCTGGAACGCGGCCATCAGACCCGGGTCGTGTGCGATGTCCTCGGAGGCACCGGCGCTGCGGACCGGTCGGGGCTGTGCCTCGGCGTGCTCCTGACGGCGGCGCTGAGGCAACAGCGGTCGGTCGCCCTCCGCGTCGGAGGGCACCGGCTCGGGCTGGGATTCGGAATCCGACACGCGGGCATCGGCACCGACGGGGGTCACCGACGTCCCGGGGTCCACCGCCTCGGGCTCCGCCGATTCCCCCGGCGCCGCGCCAGGGGCCGGAGCGGTGTGGTGCGCGGGCGCCGGAGCTGCCGGCTGCGGGCCGAGCAGAGCGTTGGGCAGCACCATGACGGCCTGAGTGCCGCCGTAGACGTTGCTCAGCAACTGCACCGCGACATCGTGCCGCTGCGCCAGGACGGAGACCACGTACAGACCGATCCGGCCGTCCTGCAGCAGCTCGCCGAGGGCGACCTTGTCGGGTGCGCTCAAGATGGTGTTCATCTGGTTGCGTTCGGCCGGGGACATGCCCAGGCCCCGGTCCTCGACCTCGATCGCCACGCCCGCGGCGACGGGCTCCACCCGCACGTGCACGGTGGTCTGGGGCGGTGAGAAGACCGTCGCGTTCTCCACCAGTTCGGCCAGCAGATGGACGACGTCGACCACGGCGTGCCCGCTGACCGTCCCGTCGACGGGCGGGACCAGCTTGACCCTGGCGTACTGGTCGATCTCGGCGACGGCGGAACGCAGCACGTCGGTCAGGGCGACGGGGCGGGTCCACTGGCGGTGGGTGTTCGCGCCACCGAGCACGGCCAGGTTCTCGGCGTAACGGCGGATCCGGGTGGACAGGTGGTCGACCCGGAACAACCCCTTGAGCAGGTCGGGGTCCTCGACCTCGTTCTCGAGACTGTCCAGCAGGGCGATCTCGCGGTGCACCAGGGACTCCAGGCGGCGCGCCAGGTTGGCGAACACCTCGAACTGCTCCAGGCGGGAGTTGTGTTCCGCACCGACCGCGCCTGCGGCGGTCTCCAGCAGGGCCGCCTCCGCCTCGTGCCGGGCCGCGGTGATCTCGAATCCGAGACGGGAGAGGTCGTCGGGGCCGGTCTGCGGGGGCAGTTCCGGCCGGCGCCGCACAGGCCGCTCCCCGGCCCGCAACCGGCGGTACAGCGACTCCAGTTCGGCCCTGCCCTCGGCTGCGCTACGGGTCAGCTCCGCCAGTTCGGCACGGTTCCGGTCGGCCGCGCGGGACAATTCCGCCCAGTGCTCGGTGACCGCTCGTGCCTCCGCCGCAGCCCGTACGCCCGCGATCCCGGCCGCCACGGCGCCGATCAGGACCGCGCCGCCGAACACCGCGCCCTGGTCCGCCCGGTCCAGGTGGCCGTCGAGCGCCAGCGCGGTGGCCACGGCGCCGGACACAGCGACCACCCCCGGCGGCAGCACGGACGACAGCACCAGACGCCGCCTCAAGGACCCGGCACGCGACTCGGCCGTCGCACGGGAGGGCATGGGCGACGTCGGCCGGTCGCCCGGCGGCGTGGAGGGATCAGGCATGACAGTCCTCGGACGGTACGATGATCGGGCCGAGCGCGCACGTTATCGCGCACCAGGACCCCGATGTCAGCCCCTGACGGGGACAGAAATCGAACCGTTGTCCTCAACTTGGCTTCGTCGACTCCGGCCCCGGGGCCGGGGCCACAGCACCGCGGGACTGTGTCGTGCCTGTGGTTGGTTCCCAACCCCCTTATCTGCACGGCGAATTGGTCGAACACCGAGCCGAGCAGGGCGTTCCCCGTCCCCTGCGCGCTCTGTGAGCCGACGGGTTCGCGGCCGATTCAGGGAACTGGTGAGAACTTGGACACTCTTGGTGGTCCCTTGTGCACGCCGTTGAGGAAAGACCCTGGATGGCCGAGGCGTCCCGCCTTACGGTGGCGCCATGAGTGATCACTCGGAGGCGGCTGTCGCGCCCGTGGAGGCTTTTGAACCCCCCTACTACGTGGCTGTCTTCACGACGGTGCGAACCCGGGATCAGAGCGGCTACACCGAGACCAACGCGCGCATGGAGGACCTGGTGAAGGAAATCCCGGGGTATCTGGGGATGGATCACGCGCAGACACCTGGCGGACTCGGCATCACCGTCGGGTACTTCCGCGACGCCGACGCCCTCACCCAGTGGCGGACCGACGCCGAGCATCGCGCGGCGCAGAAACGCGGGCGAGCCGAGTGGTACGCCGGCTACACGCTGCACGTGGCCAAGGTCGAGCGGAGCCACGGGTTCACACGGGAGTAGGCCCGTGGTCCGGCGAGGCCACCAACCGGGCCCAGCCGCGAGTCACCTGGAGTACGTACCCGGCGTACATCCGAACGCCCGGCGGAAGACGTCGATGAACGCGCTCGTGGACCACCCACACTGGTTCGCGACCTGGGTCAAGCGCGACACGAGGGACGGCGCCGACGATGGCGAGGTGTGAAGAAACTCCTCGATCACTCTCCTGTCCACACCGGGTCGCGAATGCGGCGAGCGGGGGTGCTGACCTCTTCCCTTCGCGCGCTGAAGCCCGTGATCGGCTCTGCGGGGACGTGATTCGCGGTGGAAGTTGACCGATTGTGCACCCCTGTCGTGCCGGATGTACGTCACCTCCGCGCGGCGCGCCGCACGGGCGGGCTCGGAGGGGCTGACGGACGGCTGACGGAGGCGTGACCTCCACCTGGCACGGCTCTGACCCCTGTCGTGGACAAGCAGGGAAGATCCCCCTCGCAAGGGACACACATGTCCACGGAGTCTTCACTTTGCTCCAGTCCAAACGTGGTCGTGCCGTCGTGGCGCCACGTACCAAGACACGGCGAACCGGGATGAACACAACAGGCCAATGCCCGGATTGGCCTTGCTGCCGGCCTGCCCCGGGACCCAAACTCGCTGCTGTACGACGAATGACCGTTCGGGAGCTTTCTCCAGCTTCGAGCGAAATCTCCGCACATGCCTCTCACTCGGCATGTCTCGCGCCGCCATCTCATCGGCGCGTTCCGGTTCTCACCTTTTCTGCGATGGGAGTTCGTCATGTCCCTCACCCCGAACCAGCAGGCCGCCCTGGAACTGCAGGACGTCGACCTGGACACGGACCTGGACCTCAGCGACCTGACCGTGACCTCGCTGCGCGACACCGCCGCGCTGCCCGAGAACGGCGCCTCGTGGGGCTCCTGCTCGTGCCAGGGCTCGTCGTCGTGTGCGCAGCCCGTGGGCACGCCCGTGGACCTCTGACCGGTTCCGCCCCGCACACCGACCTTCGAACCTGAGAGGGCCCAGATGCCCCACGACCGCGAGGACTTCCTCGCACCTGGGACCTCCGCCTGGGTGAGCTGACGGGCACCGCCCTGCGGGACACCTGGCGTTGCACTGAGACGGGCGACTCCGCCGGAGCGCGTCGTGCGGCTCCTTATCCCGCGCGCAGCCCACACTGCCCGCCCTGCGTCACCAGTGCGCCCACCGGCCTCGTTCGCCACGAGGCCGGTGGGCCACGACTCCCGTGCGGTCGGCCCGCTCCTCCGCCCGGGTCCAGCCGGCTCACCGCACGACCTCGAGCCCAGCCTGCCGACCCCTACGCGAGTCCCCGCCCGGCCTGCCGGAGCGATCCGCGTATACCCGCCCGCCGCACCGATCCCGCCCGTCCTCCGAGCCGTACGCCGGGAGCCCGTCATGCCGTACTCCGCCCCGCCGACAGCCCCGGTGCCCGTGCCGCCACCCGATCACGCCGACTCGGCGGAGCCGTGCGACCGGACCGCGGCCCCGGTGCGGGTGCTGCCGCCTGATCGCGCCGACTCGGCGGAGCCGTGCGACCGGACCGCGGCCCCGGTGCGCGTGCCGCCACCCGATCACGCCGACTCGGCGGAGCCGTGCGACCGGACCGCGCCGTACGCACTCGTCCGGACGACCGCGCTCCCGTACCCCGCCGAGTCCGCCCCCGCGTCCACGGTTCGGGTTCTGCTCGCCCGGCTCACCGCGCTGGCCGCCCGGGAGGCCGTCCTGCGGGCCGCCCTGTCCGACGACCTCTTCGCATCCCGCGCCGGCCACGACGAGGACTTCCACCGCCAGGTGGTCCTCCCGCTCCGCCGCGCCCTGCACAACGGCCGTGAGCCCCGCCCCGCCCTCCTCGGCCGGCTCGGCACCCTTTCCGACCGGGTGCCGCGGCTCGCCGACTGGCTCGCCCTGCGGGAGCTGCGCACCAGGTTGCACGACGAGCTCGACGCCGCTGTCCCGACCGCCCTGGCCGCCGAGCGCGCCGCACTCGCCGAACTCTGCCGTTCCCCCTCCCTCTCCAGGGCCGTCGCCCTGACCAGTGCCGACCTGCTGCGGGCGGTCGGCAGGGCCGGCCGGGGCGAGACCGGCAGGCGGGCACGCAAGGAAGAGGCCTCGGTCCTGCGGCACGCCCTGCGGGCCAGTACGAAGACCAGCCCGCGGTCGTGGTTCACCGCCGTCGGGTGGGCGGCCGAGCCGACCGACGACGCGGCTGCCGCCGCCGTCTGTGCGCCGGATGGCGGGCCAGAAGCTTCCCCGCTCACCTCCGTCGTCAAGGAGAACCGCACCCTTGTCGCCGCGCTCACCGCGGCCCTGCTCGACGAGCCGCGCCGCCGCCGGACGCTTCCCCACCGCATGACGAGTACCGCACGAGTGGCCGACGGCCGCGCCCACTTCGCCCGCGCGGAGGCGGTCTTCGCGGGTGGCGGGTACCTGGTCACCCGCGAGGACGAGGTGGAGGTGGCGGCCCGCCCGGGCCTGGACACGCTGGCGTCCCTCCTCGCCGACGGGCCGCTCGTCCTCGGCCCGCTGACCGCCCGACTCGCCGCCCGCCTGGGCCGCTCGGCGGACGACCCCGCCGTCGCCGGGTTCGTGGAACGGCTCACCGGCTCCGGGCTGCTCGTGCCCGCGGAACCCGTGGACCCGCAGCACCCCGCCCCGCTCCTCGCGCTCGCCGACTGGCTGCGCCAGTGGCCCGCGGACGCCGTGCTGGCGGACCGGATCACCCGACTCGCCCACGAGACACGGCAGTTCGCGGAGACCGCCGCCACCGAGCGCCCGGCTCTGCTCGCCGTCCTGGCCCGCTGCTGGCGCGAGCTGCTCGCCGACACCGGCCGAGCCGTCCCGTCCGAGGCGGCCCCGCTGACGGTCCTCACCGAGGACGTCGTCGCCCCCGCTCCCGTGTCCCCGCGCCGCCCGCCGGTCTCACCGAGTCACGACCGGCGGACCACGGGACTGCCGTACGAGGACCCGCCTGCCGGGTACGACCCGCTCGCCCCCGCCGATCGCGCCGCGCTCACCGAACTCACCTCTCTGGCCGAGCTGTTCGACCTCGGGCACATGATGAGCCGCGTCGCCCGGGACCGCTTCGTCGCCCGCTACGGGGAAGGCGGCACCTGCCGCGACCCATGGGACTTCGGCGCCGACACCGCCGCCGCCTGGGAGGAATCCGGCCGCCTCGTACGCAGACCGCCCGACGACCCCGAACTCCCCACCGGGATGGCGGAACTCGCCCGACTGCGCGAGGAGTTCACCGCCCTGGCACGAGAGGCGGCAGGGTCGGCCGGGGACACGGCACCCGAGATCGTCCTGCCGGCCGACCGCGTTCGCGCCCTCGTCGGCCGCCTGCCCGACTGGACGGCCGCCCGGCCGCTCAGCTACTCCTGCTTCGTCCAACGCGTCCACGACGAGGCGCTGTTGTGCGTCAACCATGTCTACGGCGGATGGGGCCGGTTCACCAGCCGCTTCCTCGACGCCATGCCCGCGGGTGCCGCGGCCGCCGTCGGCGAGCGTGTCCGGCGCGGCCTCGGCACGGGCGCACGGGCGGCCCAGGTACGGCCCGTCGGGGGGTTCAACGCCAACCTCCACCCGCTGCTGCTCGCCGAGGAGATCGGGCCCGACCGCGGCCGCACCGCGCTCGCCGAGGCCGACATCGATCTCGTCCACGACCCGGCCACCGACCGGCTGCGCTTCCGGGTACGGGCGACGGGCGACCCGCTCGACGTGCTCTACCTCGGCTTCCTCGCCCCGATCATGCTGCCGGCCCGGCTGGGTCCGTTCCTCTCGGACCACCCGGAAGGCATGGTGGACTTCCGTCCGCTGCTGCCCCGGCACGCCGTGGCCGCTCCGGGCGGCCAGGTGGTCCGTACGCCCCGGCTGCGCCATCGCCATCTGGTGCTGGTCCGGCGCCGCTGGCACCTCGACGCGGGCGTGCTCGACGCGCTGCGCGCCGACCTCGCAGGGGAGGAGCGGGAGGTGCCGACCGCCGCGGTGGCCCGCTGGCGGGCCCTGCTCGACCTGCCGGAACAGCTCTTCCTGCACCCGGCGCTGCCGCTGCCGGCCGGGCGTGTGGTCGACGACTTCGTCGCGGGGCTGCGGGCGCCCAAGCCGCAGCCGCTCGACCTGGGCAACGCCCTGCACCTGCGCTGCCTGCGCAGTTGGCTGGCACGCCATCGCCAGGGCGTCGTCCTGGAAGAGGCCCTGCCGGCCTTCGGCGGCCGGAGCGAGCCCGTCCACGCGGTCGAGTCCGTCGTCGAGACGTACCGCCCGGCGCGCCACCGCACGGCCGGGCGGGCCGCGCCCCGGCCCGCAGGCCCGCCCGTACCCCGCCGAGGAGGCACCCGATGAACGCCCCGGCAGGACCCGCCCCCGCTCCCGCCCCGCACCACCCGACCGCGCCAGGCTCCGCCGGGGCCCTCGACGTCGTCCTGTACGACTACCGCGAGGACAAGGCCCCGCTCCTGCGCGAGGCCGTGCTGCCGCTGGCCCGCCGGGCCACCGCCGAGGGCCTGACCACACACGTCGAGCGCCACTGGCTGTACGGCCCGCACATACGGCTCCGCCTGTACGGCGAGCCCCACCAGGTGACCGCCGCGGCCGAGCGCACCGCGGCCGCGCTGCACACCTGGGCCGCCGACCACCCCTCGGCCGCGCACATCACCGAGGAGGAACTCCTCGCCCGAGCCGCGATGGCGGGCCGCGCCGAGCTGATCGCCCCGCCCTACGGCCCGCTCGTACCGGACGGCCACGTGCGCGTCGAGCCGGTGGACCAGGCGTCCCTGCGATCCCTGATCGGGGACGACGGGGTCCGGCTCCGTGACGATCTGCTGGCGCTGGGCCTGCTGGCGCTCGACAGCGGGTGCGCGTTCCTGGGCAGGCACGGCGACACGCCCGCCGCCCGCGTGCAACTCGCGGTCGCGGCTCTGGCCGCGCACGCCACCGCGCACCCGCAGGGGCTGATCGGCGGCCACTACTCGTTTGTCTCGCACCTCGAGGACTTCCTGGTCCACGACGACGCGGACGGGCGGCTGAGGGCGGCTTTCGAACGCCGGTGGGAGGCGACAGGACCGGCGGTCACGGCCCTGGTCGGGCGGATCGCGGGCGGCGGGGCGGCCGACTGGGAACTCGCCTGGGCCGACTGGTCCGCGCAGGCGTGGCGCATCGCCGCGGAACGGCTGGCGGCAGGCGCGGACTTCGCGGGCGACCCGCGCGAATATCGCAACCGGGCGGCAGCGGTCGGCGACGAGACGGTGGCCGACCGCTGGGACAGGGACGTACGCACCCGCTACAGCGAGTTCCACCACCGGCTGCGCCGCTCGGACCCGCGCGGGACGATGTGGAGCCGCCCCGACTACCTGATCTACCGGGCCTGTACGAACGCGCTCTACCGGCTGTTCCAGATCTGCGACGTACGGCCGTTGGAGCGTTACCTCGCCGCGCACCTGGTCGTGCGCACGGTGCCGGAGCTCACCGGGCACACCTGGCAGAGCCACGTCGACGAGGTGATCGCGGCCGTGGAAGGTACGTCATGACCACCGCCCCCACGGCCGCGGCGGGTACGCCGCCAGAGCCCCCGGACCCCGAAGCTCCCACCGCGCCGCGGCTGCGGTGGCGTCTGCGGCCCGGCGTCGCCGTCACCCCGCTCCTCACGGGTCTGCACCTGCGCGGCCGGGGCGCCGCCGTCACGCTAGAAGGCAGCCGCGCACTGCCGGGCCTGTGGCGACTGCTCTCGGAACAGCTCGCTGAGGACGACATGGTGCGGGACGACGGCGCCGCGCGACGGGGTAGCGGTGCGGGGGTGGACGGCGACGCACTGGCCGGTTCGGGGGCGAGGGTGGACGATGACGCCCAGGTCGACGCCCTGGCGGACGCCGGAACCCGGGCCGGGTCCGAAGTGCAGGCCGACGCTCGGGCAGCGGCTGCCGCCCGCCGTCAGGCCGACTCTCGGGCAGCGGCTGCCGCCTGCCATCAGACCGCCCCCCTGGCGCCGGCCGCAACGCGCCATCAGTCCGCCCCGCCGGCAACGGGTGCCGCACGCCACCGGGCCGACCCCCTGGCAATGCCCGCCGCCCGCCATCAGACCGACCCCCAGGCAGCGGCCGCAACGCGCCATCAGACCGCCCCCCTGGCAACGGACGGCGCGCGCCACCGGGCCCACCCCCTGGCAACGGCCGCCGCGCGCCACGAGGCCGCCCCCCGGTTGGAAGCCGTGCTCGCCACGCTCACTGCCCGACTGCGCGAGCACGACCTGCTCGTGGAGCACCCTGACGGCGCCGAACTCCCGCCCTGGATAGGTGCGTCGGCGGCCAACCCCGCCGACGCGGCCGAAGCGATACGGGCCGCGCTCCCGGTCGTAGCCGCACCGGAGCCCGGGAGCCCCCTCGCGATGAGCCTCGTACGGGCGCTGCGCCGTGCGGGGGCGAGTCCGCGAGTAATCGTCGACGGCGGACTGCCCGCCGGCCGGGCAGTGGTCACGGCCGACGCCTCGTCCGGGCCCGTGGCGCTGGCCGTGTCCTGCGACGCGGACGGCGGCTTCGTCACCGAGCCGGGGCCCCCGCAGCGCGCCCGCGCCGACGCCGCCGCCATCGCCACCCGCATCGACACACCACTGTGGGCGGCGGACGGTCCCGTCACGGCGCCTTCGGGTGACTCGGCGTCGACGCGGACGGGAGCCTCGGCCGCAGGGCCGTCCTCCACGCTTGTCGCACTGCTCGCCGGTGCCGCGGCCGGGCGGCTGCTCGCTGCCGTCGCCGGCCTGCCCGACCCCGCCGCCCACGAGGACGCGTCCAGCACGGCGACGGCCGGACATCCGGCGGTGCTGATCGCCCGTGCCGAGCCGCCGGGGGCGGCGTACCACCCGTGGGCGGCCGCTCCTCGCGCCTCCCGCCGGGGCGCGGACGCCTCGCCCCCACCGGACCTTGCGCAGGCCCTGCGTCGGGTAGCAGCGCTGGGCGATCCGCGTCTCGGAGTGCTCGACACGCCGTTGCCCGGGGACCTCCCGCAGCTTCCCGCGTCGCTCGCATCCTGCCGGACCCGAGCGGGTCTGCTGGTCGCCGGCGGCGTACGGGCGGACCTGGCCCGGCTGGAGGCGGCCTGCAGGGCGGCTGAACTCGCCCTGGCCGAAGACTCGTTGACTCCGGTCGTCGGCACGAGCCCCGACCACGCCCACGGCCGGGCACTGCGCCGCGCCGTCCTCGACCGCATCGGACCGCAAGCCTCCTCCACCGCGTCGGCGGCGGAACCGGCTGCCCCGCGCGTCCGCGACGACGACATCGGGGCCGACGCATGGCGCACGCACCCTCAAGCCCGCCACTGGTGGACCGTGCTCACCGAACGCATGGGCCTGCCCGTTGACCTTTCGGTGCGGCAACTCGTCCGAGAGAAGGCCTACTTGGCCGTCATCCAGGTCCGGCCGAGCTCGAACGTCGCTGCCCCCGGCACGGTGAGCCGCGCCGTCGAAGCCACCGCAGCCGACGCCGTGGCCTTCGCCGCGCTCGACGCGGTCACCCGCGCGATGGCTGCGGAGCACGTGCCGGACCCGGCTCGGCACACGACGCTCGACGGCGCCGTGGCTCCGCTCGCCGTGGCCGGCGTCGAACCGGCCGGCTGGGCGGACGAGGGCTGGACCGACGCCTGGCTGGCCGGGATCGCCGCCCGCGAAGCGGCCCTACGCGCCGCCCTGCGCCGAGTGACCGGTCTGCGACCCGCACTCTGGCCGGGGACCGGTCACCACCCCCTCGCCGACGCCCTGCGCGCATCCGGATTCACGATCCTGACCGGTCCGGGAGGCACCCGATGAGCACCGCCGACCCGTACGCCGTCGCCACTCCCGTCCCCATCCCCGTACTCGATCCCGCGACGGCGCTCGCGACCACCGAGGGCACCGCCGTCGTGCGGCTGACCACCTGGGACCTCGGACTGGCCGAACGGCTCAGCCGGCACGCCCTGGGCCACCCGGTGCGGTTCGTACCGGTGCGCGAGGACGGGGCGCTGACCGTGATCGGGCCCGTACTCCACCCTGGGGCGCACGCCTGCCTCGGCTGCGCGGAGCACCAGCGGCTGGCCACCGCGGGCGGCCGCGTGCCATGGCAGAGCCCGCGGCTGACGCTCGGCGGCACGGGGACCCCGACGCTGTCCGAGGCGGCGCTCCGGCTCGCGGTGGACCTGCTGACGTCCGGCCCGCTCCCACCGGAGCCGCCCACCGCCGACCGCCACACGCCGTCCGCATCGGGCACCGGCCCGGCCGAGGCCGACGACCGGGCCGTCGTCCACATCCTGCACGGCGACCGCCACACCTGGTCCACCCACCGCATCCGGCCGATCGGCGGCTGCCCGGTGTGTCGGCCGCTGCCGGACGACTCGCCCGCCGACGCCGTGTCGCCGACCGAACCCAGGCCGGTGCCCGACCCCGCGGTGCTGCGCGGACCCAACGCCCTCACCACGCCCGCCCGGCTGCGGGTGGAGCTGCACGACGAGCGGTTCGGGCCGGTGCGCCGGCTCTTCAGGACCGAGGACTCCGCGTTCGCGCTGACCACGGCCTGGGTGACGGACGGCCGTTCGCTCGACGACGGTGGCTACGGCAGGTCCGGCGACTTCCGGTCCAGCGAACGGGTCGCCCTCTTCGAGAGCGTGGAGCGACTCGCCGGGATGCGGCCCACCGGCCGCCGCACCGTGCTCCGCGCCTCGTACGCCGACCTCGTCACCGTCGGAGACCACGCCGTGCTCGACCCCGTCCGGCTCGGCCTGCCGGACCCCGAGTTCGAAGGCCACCGCGCCCGCCGGACCGTCCCGTACTCCCCGGACCTCGCACTCGACTGGGTGTACGGCTGGTCGCTCACCGAGCGCCGCGTCCTGGCGGTCCCCGAGCACGTGGCGTACTGGGACGTACCCGGACCGGACCGGCCGCGGGTGGTGTACGAGTCGTCGAACGGCTGCGGACTGGGCAACAGCCCCCAAGAGGCCGCGCTGTACGGGCTGTTCGAGGTCGCCGAACGAGACGCCTTCCTGATGGCCTGGTACGCGCGCACTCCGCTGCCCCGGGTCACCGTCCCCCTCGACGACCCGGAGATCACCGCCCTGTCCGACCGCGCCACGCTGCTGCGCTACCGCCTGACCCTGCTGGACGCCACCAACGACCTTGGCATCCCCGCGGTGGTCTCACTCTGCCGCTACGAGGGCACGCATCCCGACGCGCCCCGCGCGTTCCTGGCCGCCGGGGCCCACCACGACCCCTTGGTGGCGATCCGCTCGGCGGTGGCCGAGGTGGTCACCAACGTCCAGGAGGCCGCGCGCCGTTCGGGCCCGGGCGGACCCCGGGACCCGGAGCGGCTGCGCCCGATGCTGGACCGCCCCGAGCTGGTGCTGGACCTCGACGACCACGTCGGCCTCAACACGCTGCCGCAGGCGCAGCCCCGGATGGACTTCCTGTTCGCCGGTCCGGCCGAGGAACCGTGGTACGCGCGATGGCCGGGGACGCCCGAACCGGTGACCGACCTGACCCTGCTGCTGGAGCGGACCGTTCGGCGGCTGGCCGCCGAGGGCCTTGAAGTCATCGCCGTCACACAGGACGAGCCCGGTGTACGTGACCGGCTGGGGCTGCACTGCGCCAAGGTGATCGTCCCCGGCACGCTTCCGATGACCTTCGGGCACGTCAACCGCCGCACCGTGGGACTGGACCGGCTGCTGCGCGTGCCCCACCGACTGGGCCGTACCGCACGGCCGCCGCGCCGCGACGAACTGCCCCTCGACCCCCACCCCTTCCCGTGAGGACGCGATGACGACCGCCCGCCCACGCCCCAATCCGGCCGCGCCCGAGGAACCCGCGCACCCCTGGCACAGCCTGCACCTCGCCCTCCACTGCGACGGCGCCGAGACGGACGCATTCGTCACCGACGACCTCGCCCCGCTGATGGACGGCCTGACCGCCGACCCGCGGGCCGCCTGGTTTTTCATCCGCTACGGCGAGGGCGGCCCCCACCTGCGGATCCGCTTCCGGGGCCCGCTGCCCACCGGAGCGATGGCCGAACTCTCCACCGAATTGGCGCAGTTGGCGGCCGCCCGCCCCGCAGTGTTCACCGGCCCCTGGCCGTCCCGGCACGGCGAGGTGCGCCAGGTGCCGTACGCACCCGAGACCGAGCGGTACGGCGGCCCTGCCGCGCTGCCCCTCGCCGAGGACGTGTTCGCCCACTCCACCCGGACGGCCGTCGAGGCCCTGCGCGCGTACCCGGACCACTCCGCCCGGCTCCCACTCGCCCTCGACCTCGCCCACGCCACCGCCCACGCGCTCGGCCTCGACGCACTCCAGGCGGCGGGCTGGCTGCGCCGGCACGCCGCCTCCTGGCGCTGGACCACCGAGGTGGAACCACTGCCCGCGGCCGCCGTCCATTCCCGTGTGAACTCGGTGTTCGCCCGCCAGCGGCCCGGCCTCGTCCGACGCGCCCAGGCCCTGCGCGCCGCCCTCGACTCAGGCACCGCCGCGCCCTGGCTGACCGAATGGGCGCACAGGGTCGGGGCCACGAACGCCCGGTTGCGCGACAGCATCCCTGCGGAGCAGGCCGCCCGCCGTGTGCCCTGGGTCTGGGCCTCCCAGCTCCACATGCTGTTCAACCGGCTCGGCGTGACCCCCGACGAGGAGCGGGCCGTCTGCCGCCTCGCCGCCCGCACGCTGCTGGAGACCGAGGACGAACCCGGGTTCTTCCCCGCCGGGCACCGCGCAGCGGACTACCAGTACCTGGAGCGCAGCAAGTTCCAGGTCGGACGGCCCGAGGACACCACCCTGCGCGACCTGCCCCCGCGGCCGGCCCCTTCACCGGCCCAGCTCGCGGCCGAACTCCCGCTGCTCGCCGCGCCCTTGCCGGACGTGCCGCTCGGCGAGGCGCTGCGCCAGCGCACCTCCGTGCGCGGGGCGCTGCACGGGCCGCTTGACGCGGAGACCCTGGGCGGGGTGCTGTGGTCCGCCTACGCCGAGAGCCACACGACGCACCGGAACCTCGACAACGGCTCCGTGCACACCCTCCGCCACCGCCCGTACCCCAGCGCCGGTGCCCTGTACAGCGTGCGCGTACGTCTGCTGGCGCTGGACGTCGCGGGGCTGACCGCGGGAACGTACCACTGTGTGCCGGAGCGCCGCGCGCTGCTCCCGATGGGCCCGGCGCCGACCGTCGCCGACCTCAAGACGTTGTCCTCCTACCTCTCCCGCCCCGCGGACGACCCGGACGCGGTGGGCATAGACGAGGCCCCGGCGGTGCTCGCGGTCCATCTCGACCTCGGCCTGCTGCGCCGCCGCTACGGGCTCCGGGCGCTACGCCTGGGCCTGTTGGAGGCGGGTCACCTCGCACAGACGCTGCTGCTCACCTCGGCGGCGTTCGGCCTGGCGACCCTTCCGCTCGGCGGCCTGCACGACGACCTGACCCACGAGCTTCTCGGCCTCGACGACCTCGCCGAACCGGTCCAGTACCTCCTTCCCCTGGGCCGATCCGCCACCACTCCCCGGCTGGAGGTCGAGGGTGACGAGCGCCCGTTCAGCGGTCCGGAGAAACACGCCTGAGAGCATGACCGTCCGGGCGTCCTCGCCCCGCAGCCTGCCTCGTGTCGGCCGCGCGGCGGTGTCAGTCGAGGTGATCGGCGACGAGTGCGGCGAACTCGTCAGGGGTGGCGAGGCGGATGCCGAGGTCCTCCGCTTTGGCGCGCTTGGACCCGGCGTTGTCCCCGGCGACGACGAGGGTGGTCTTCTTGGACACGCTGGAGGAGGAGCGGCCCCCGGCCCGCTCGATGAGCTCGTTCATCTGGTTGCGGCTGAGCTTCTCCAACGGCCCGCTCATGGCGCCGGTGACCACGACCGTCATCCCGGCGAGCGGGCCGGTGCCCGGGGCGGCTATCACGGCACCGCTGGCGCCCGCGTCTGCGGAGGCCGCCGACGGGGGAGTGGCGCCGGGTTCGGTCACGTTCACTCCGGCCGCGGCGAGTTTGTCGATCAGCGGGCCGAGCTCGGCGAGCTCGGCGACGATGGACGGCGCCTTCTCGGGGCCGATGCCTTCGACCTGCTGGAGTGCTTCGGCGTCGGCGGCCCGTATGGCGTCCATGGTGGCGAAGTGCCGTGCGATACGCCGGGACATGGAGCGGCCCGTGCCGCGGACGCCGAGTGCGCACAGCACCCGTGACAGCGGCTGCGCCCTGGCCGCGGCCAGGGCGGCGAGCAGGTTGTCCGTGCTGGTTTCGCCCATCCGCTCCAGCGCGAGGAGCTGGACGCGGGTGAGGGTGAACAGGTCGGCGAGGTCGCTGACCAGGCCGGCCTCGACGAGTTGCACGACGCGGGTGGCGCCCAGGCCCTCGATGTCGAGCTGGTCGCGGCCCGCCGCGTAGGACAGGGAGGCGACCAGATGGCAGTTACGGCCCTGCTCGCAGCGCCAGCGTTCCTGGCTGGTGTCGATGCCGGAGCCGCATCGCGGGCACACCTCGGGGAACACGATCGGCTGCTCGGCTCCGGTGCGCAGGTGCGCGACCGGGGCTTCGATGCGGGGGATGACGTCGCCGGCGCGATGGACCATGACGTGGTCGCCCAGGCGCAGATCACGGCGGGTGATGTCGGCCGGGTTGTGCAGCGTGGCATAGCTGATGGTGGAGCCGTCTATCTCGACCGGTTCCAGGACGCCGCGCGGGGCGATGATGCCGGTGCGGCCCACGTTCCACTCCACCTCGAGAAGCCGGGTGATCTTCTCGACGGCGGGCAGCTTGTAGGCGATCGCCCACCGCGGGGCCCGGGAGCCGGATCCCGCGGCCTGCTGATCGGCGGCGAGATCGGCCTTGACGACGACGCCGTCGATACCGAACGGCAGCTCGGCACGCAGCGCGGCGATCTCCTTGATACGGGCGAGCGCCTCGTCGGTGGTGGCGGCCGTGACGCCGGGCACCAGGGTGGTGGCGGTCGTGTTCACGCCCAGCTCAACAGCCAGTGCCATCAGCTCACCGTGCGCGAGGGCCGTGAGCCGTGCGGCCAGGACACCGTCGGTGTCGGGCAGCGGCAGCAGGCCGTAGCCGAAGAAAGTCATCTCCACTTTGTAGGCACGGTCCTTGGCACGCAGCGTGCCCGCCGCGGCGTTGCGCGCGTTCGCGAACGGCTGCCCGCCGTGTGCGACGCGCGCCTCGTTGGCGTGCTCGAACTGTGCGGTGGTCATGAGTACTTCGCCGCGGACTTCCACCGTGACCGGCTCGGCCAGCTCTTGCGGCAGACCTACGATGGTGCCTATCGCGTGCGACACGTCCTCGCCCGCCGTCCCGTCGCCACGGGTGATCAGCCGGGCCAGCCGCCCGTGGGTGTAGCGGGCGGCGACGGCCAGCCCGTCGAGCTTCGGTTCGACACTGAAGCGTTCCGCCTCACGGCCGATCCGTCTGGACAGCGAGGCCGCCCAGGCGACGAACTGCTCCGGCGAGAACACGTTGTCCAGGCTCAGCATCGCCACCGTGTGCGGCACGTCGCCCTCGGCTGCGCCACCGGCGACCTTCCCGGTCGGCGAGTCGGACAGCACCTGATCGGGATGATCGGCCTCCCACGCGGCGATGCTCCGCACGAGCCTGTCGTAGGCGTCGTCATCCAGGGGCGAGCTGCCGCCCGCGTAGTAGGCGGCCGCAGCCTCCACCGCTTCCTCGACCGCCCGCGCGTAGGCGGCGGCATCCATGATCTGCGCAATGGGCATCGTCATGTCCGCCATACTGCCTGCCACCACTGACAACGCCCTCGCGACCACATCCGCACACCCTTCTCACGCAGCCGGTGTGGGGCGGCACGGCGGTGATATTCGGGTCGCCGCGGGTCGGGCCCGCTGGTAGACAGATGCGATGGCGGATGACGACGCGCATGGGTTCCAGGAGAGGCAGTCGGGGCTGATCGTGAGGGTCCCGGAGGCGGAGCCTGCTGTGCGGGCGTGGCGTGAGCGGCTTGATCCCTCGGCCCGTGCCGGTGTTCCGGCCCATGTCACCGTGCTCTTCCCGTTTCTCGACGCGAGCCGGATCGACCGGGGTGTCCGCGCCGAGCTGGGCGAGGTGCTGGGCCGGCACCAGTGCTTCGAGGCCCGGTTCGACCACTGCGGCCGGTTCCCCGGAGTGCTGTATCTGGCTCCCGAGCCGGACACTCACTTCAGGCGCCTCACGGAGGCGATCGTGGAGCGGTGGCCGGAGAACCCGCCGTTCGGCGGGCAGTTCGACGACGTCGTGCCGCATCTGACCGTCGCCCAGGGCCAGAATGAGGCTGACGTGGGCAAAATCGAAGCCGACTTGCTGGCTGTTCTTCCCATCGTCGCGCAGATCTCGTCGGTCGACTTGCTGGTCCACGACGGGAGACGGTGGCGGCAGCGGGCCTCCTTCCCCCTGGGGTAGGTACGGTTGCGCTGATCAGTCGGCGCCGGCTCGCCCAGCGGGGTCGGTTGCGGGTGACGTTCGCGATGAGCAGGCGCAGCAGGTGTTCGGCGGCGGCGTCCTGTTCCGGGGTCGTACCCACGGCCTCGCCGACGGCCAGGGGGACGCTACGGGCCCTCTCACGGAGATCCGCACCGGCCTGGGTGAGGCTGATGGCGACGGAGGGTTCGTCGTCGGCGCGCCGCTCACGGTGGATCAGTCCGCCGGATTCCAGACGGTCTCCGTCCGTGAGTTGTGCACCGCGCTCCAGTTGGACAGGTGATGTGGCGGCGCTGCTGTCCCCGGAAGCCCCCACCGAGCGGGTTCAGGACGGACCTTGCTCGGCTCCTAAGCTGCGGCCCATGGAGAACCTGTTCACCCACGAGGCCGGCGTCTTCATCAATTTCCGGGACTACAAGTTCCAGGACTCGGGGGCGCATGGTTACAGGTGGGTCGACATCAAGCATCTGCGGATCCCCGCGGAGGCCGTCGGGGCTCGGGAGCTGCTCGCGGCGCTCATCGGGCACGAACAGTTCCGGGACGACTATGCGGGAGGCGGAGTCCTGCGGGAGGGGCCCAGGCACGGGCCGTACTGGCTGAAGCTGGTCACTCCCGACGTCTACGAAACCGTCAGCCGGGAGAAGAGCGCGCACGTCCTGTGGGGGTGGGCGAACCAGTTCGGGAACGTGCCTGCCGAGTTGGAGGCGGATCTGCGGCAGGACGTGTTCGACCGCCTGTCCGCGGCCGACCACATCTACTACCTGAACGGGCTCGGGGACGAGGCCATCCATGACTGGGGACGTGTGCACGAGTGCTTTCACGAATTCGTGCTCATCGACCGCTCGGCCGGACGGATCACGCTCCTCGTCGCGGCCGACGACTGAATTGGCCGTGTCTCCTGAAAGCCGTCGGGTGGGCAAGCCGGTGGTGATGACGCCCGGGGGCGGCTGGGAGCGGAGCCGTCCGGTGCTCGGGTGCGACGCCGAGTCCGACCAGGTGGTACCGATGGCCGAGCCGCGAGTCCGCTGACTGTCGCCGTCGGCGTACTTCACGGAGAGTGGGGATCCTGGGCTGCAGGACCCGGCGAGCTGGGGAACCGCCCCCGCCCGTAGCCGCGCGGACCGCGATGGGCATACTGTCGACCGATCGCTTGAGCGCCACGCAGTCACCGTCCCGGAACCGGCCGGGGAGCGGCGCTCTCCGGAAGCGCGGGAAGTGGGGGGATTGTCGTGGGGCTGATGGACCGCATCCGCGGTGAGTTCATCGACATCATCGAGTGGACCGACGACGGCCGGGACACCATCGTGTGGCGCTTTCCGCGCTACGAGAACGAGATCAAGATGGGCGCCCAGCTCGTGGTGCGCGAGTCACAGGTGGCGGTCTTCGTCAACGAGGGCCGGCTGGCCGACGTCTACCAGCCGGGCACGTACACCCTCTCGACGCAGAACATGCCGATCCTGTCGACGCTGAAGGGCTGGAAGTACGGCTTCGAGTCGCCGTTCAAGGCCGAGGTCTACTTCGTCACGACCCGGCAGTTCACGGACTTCAAGTGGGGCACCCAGAACCCGGTGATCCTGCGGGACGCCGACTTCGGCATGGTCCGCGTCCGCGGCTTCGGCACCTTCGCCGCCAAGGTGGTGGACGCGGCCGCGCTGCTGCGTGAACTGGTCGGCACCGACCCGCAGTTCCGCACCGAGGAGGTCGCCGAGCATCTGCGGCAGCTGATCGTCTCCAAGCTGGGCTCCGCGCTGGGCTCCTCGGGCGTCCCCCTGCTGGACCTCGCCGCCCAGCAGGACGGCATCGGGCAGCAGCTGGCGAAGGCACTGACGCTGGAGCTCGCCTCCACCGGCATCGCCATCCCCCGCTTCTACATCGAGAACATCAGCGTCCCGCCGGAGGTCGAGGCGGCGATCGACACCCGCTCCCGGATGGCGATCACCGGCAACCTGGACGACTACGCCAAGCTCCAGGCCGCCGACGCCATCCCGATCGCCGCCGCCAACACGGGCACCGGCGGGGAGGCGCTCGGACTGGGCGTGGGCATGGCGCTGGGCCAGCGCATCGTGCAGAGCACGTCCGGCGCGGCCCCGGCGGCGCAGGCCCCGGCGCAGCCGGCTCCCGCAGCCGCGGACGTTCCGCCGCCGCTGCCCACCGCGCCGCGCTGGTTCATCGCCGTCGGCGGACAGCAGCAGGGCCCGTACGACGAGAGCGCGCTGGCCGGACAGGTGGCGGCCGGCAATCTGGGCCGTACCACGCTGGTCTGGCGCAGCGGGCAGGCCGCGTGGCTGCCCGCGGACCAGGTTCCGGAGCTGGCGCGGCTGCTCGCCGACGTCCCGCCGCCGCTGCCCCCGCAGGGCTGATGTCCGCCATCCGGAGCCTTCCGGCAACAGGTCACAAGGAGAAGTGAGTTGACGGATCAGGACGTCGCGTCGGCGCCCGACCGGGCGTTCCAGTGCGAGGCGTGCGGCGGGGTCAGCGAGTACGCGCCTGGGACGTACGCGCTGCGCTGCCCGTACTGCAAACACGAGCAGGGCATCACGCCGGTACCGCGGCAGGTGACCGAGCACCCGATCGAGGAGCTGGCCTCGCTGCCCCGCCGGGCGTCCGCGCCGGACCGGGTGAAGGTGTACACCTGCCCCGGCTGCCACGCGGTCACCGAGAGTGACACGCTCAGCGAGAAGTGCCAGTTCTGCGCAACCCCGTTGGTCTCGGACGCCTCCGGCACCGAGCGCGTGGTACCCGAGGCGGTGCTGTCCTTCGGGGTGGGCCGCGAGCAGGCCCGTGACGCGCTGGCGAAGTGGACCAAGTCCCGCTGGTTCGCGCCCAACGAACTGAAGAAGGTCACCGAGGCGGAGACCTTCCGGGGCAGCTACCTGCCGCACTGGACGTACGACGCGCAGACCACCACCGACTACACCGGCGAACGCGGCGAGCACTACTGGGTGGAGGAGACGGACTCCGAGGGCAACACCCGGCGGGTGCAGCACACCCGTTGGTACCACGCCTCCGGGACGGTCGACCGGTTCTTCGACGACGTCCTGGTGCCCGGCAGCAGCCAGGTGCCGGTGGAGGAACTGGACAAGCTGACTCCCTGGCCGTTGGAGGAGACGGTTCCCTACCAGGAGGAGTACCTGGCGGGCTTCCGTACCGTCCGGTACGACGTCGAGCCGGAGGCCGGCCTGGAGTCGGCGAAGGCGCGGATGGCACCCGTGATCCGCGCCGACTGCCAGCGGGACATCGGCGGCGACGAGCAGCGGGTGCACTCGCTGTCCACCTCCTACAGCGACCTCACCTACAAGTTGGTGCTGCTGCCCGTCTGGTTCCTGACCTACCTCCACGCCGGCAAGGCGTGGCCGGTGATGGTCAACGCCCGCACCGGCGAGGTCATCGGCGAGCGGCCGTACAGCGCGCTGAAGATCACCCTGGCATCGGTGGGCGGCGCGCTGCTGATCGCCCTGGTGGTGCTGCTCGTGGTGATGCAGCGCCACTGAGGAGCCAGGCAGACGAGAGCAGCACGGGCACCGGAGCCGTCGGCGCTTTCGCCGTCGACGAGTCGCGGTGCCCGCTCACGCCGTCCACACCCGGACCGCGTCGCCGGCGATCTCCACGAACTGCCCGGCGCCCGGGTGGTGATGCGCGGGGAAGAAGTCCGGAACCACGCCCACGAGTTTTCCCCTGGAGGGATCCCACGCGGACGGGCTCGTGGTGCCGACGTCCCCGGTGCCCTCGGCGTCCCCGCCGCTGCACAGGAGGGTGCCGTCGCTGAGGAAACATCCCGACGGGCCCTCGAACGCGATGAGTTCAACGGCAGTCGACAGGCGCCACAGGTCGCCTTGGGCGGTCCGGGTCGTGTCGAAGATCCGCGCGCCTGGACGCATGACCCCCTCGTCGTCGCCGAGGCCCTCGACGGCGACCCTCGTCGAGTCGATCCACGTCATGGGGCGGTCCCAGTAGTACTCCCGGCCACAGACCTCGACCCGGCTCGGGCCGTCCTCCGACTCCCACACCGAGCCGCCCAGCCACCGGGCGAGATCCCACACGATGGGGAACCCGACAGGACGCCACTGCCAGCCGTCATCCAGGATCCGCCTGCCGTCCGGGCTCACGTGGAGGGCACCGTGAAAACAGTCGAGAAAGTGCTCCGGACTTGCCCCTTCGTCGGCAGGCGTGGCATGTGATCGGGCCGTGAGCCGTGTCCCGGTCCGCGCATCGGACACGTCCAGCCGGTTCCAGGCCGTGCGATGAACCACGACGTCACGCCCGCCGCTGCGCGCGAACGCCACCGAGAACGGCACCGTCTCCTCGTGGTCCCCCTGGTTGTCCAGGGCGAGCGTGGTGGTCGCCGCCGGTTCATGGATTCCGGTCGCCATGTCCCACCGGCCGATCCCGCCGTCCGAGCCCAGCGTCAGCCGCACCGGCGGTGAGTCACCGCCTGGGGGACCCACTCGCCGTAGGGAGTGTCAGTGGGCAGTGCGATGCTGACGCCAACAACTCCGCTCACGGTGATCAATGGGGGGCCGATGCCTGGAGAACGATCAGGGTCCGACCTGTCCGCGGTCAGCTTCGACTCTGCTTGGTGTGGCACCGACCTGGGTCGACACCGGCCCCTGTCGCCATACGTATGAGTACTACCCCTACGAGAGCCTGCCGCCCCTCGACTCCACCGAGTTCACAGGCGCCTTTCACTGGCTCGGTGGTACCGGCGAACCTGTCCCTGAACAGGTCACGGCGCTCGATCGCCTGGCGGAGAACCTCGCGGCCAAGGGCTTGACACTGCCTCAGGACTTCGTGACCTTCCAGGCCGACGCGGAACTGCACTACTCACTGGACGAGGTCTCGGTGACCGGCTGCTGGACCGACATCTCAGAGCCCCTGCCCAGTCCGGTCGAGCCCGGTGCCTTCCTCGTGCGGTTCCTGCGAGATCAACAGGACTGCGTCATGTGGTACCTCTACCTCCGCCCTTCGGGTGCGGTGTCCGTCGTGTACTCCCACCTCGACTACGAGTACGCGTACGAGGCACGACGCGATGGGGAGGAGACGGAGACCGATCTCGACGATCGGGAAGAGCAGCGGGCCGCGATCCTCTGGTGCGCACCCTCGTTCGAGGAGTTCGGCTATCGGTTCTGGATCGAGAACCGCCTCTGGCGTGCCCTGCACGGCAATGACCTGTCCGGAATCGAGCCCCGAGAGCGCGACTACTTGGGCCACTACGTACAGCCCGGGATACCCGCATGACCGGCCTCCCGGGGGAAGCCGATCGCGCCGGCGCTCAGTAACGGCGCCGGCCGAAGCCCCTGCGGTTGCCTGACGTACTGTCGTAGGCGACCGGTGTGTGATCAAAGGGGTGGGGATGCCTGATTTCCAGGCCGAGTTGGTGCGTGCGTTGCCCGGCACCCTGCGGCGGCACTCGGCCAGGCTGGGCGACAAGATCGCCTACCGTGATGCGGGTCGCGCGGTCACTTATCGGGCGCTGGAACAGCGTACGGGGCGGTTGGCCGGGCATCTCGCACGGCTCGGGGTGCGGCGCGGGGACCGCGTGGCCGTCCATCTCGGCAATCGGGTCGAGGTGGTGGAGGCATGCCTCGGTGTGCTCAGGGCCGCGGCCATCGGCGTGATGCTCAACACCGGTGCCTCCGAGGCGGAGTTGGGACACTTCCTCGATGACAGCGGCGCGACGGTCGTCATCACGGAGCGGGAGCTGTTGCCGCTGGTCCTTCCGCTGGCGTCCGCCCGGGCCGGGACCCTGGTGGTGGTCGTCGGCCAGGACGGTGTGCCGCACGACGCGCTCGACTTCGAGGATCTGGCCGGCACGGATCCGGGTCTTGCCCCGCGCGATGATCTCGGCCTCGACGATCCCGCCTGGATCCTGTACACCTCGGGAACCACCGGGGAGAGCAAGGGCGTCGTCTCCACACAGCGTTCCGCCCTCTGGTCGGTGGCGGCGGCCTATGTGCCGGCGTACGGGCTGGGGGAGCGGGACCGGCTGCTGTGGCCCCTGCCGATGTTCCACTGCTACGCCCACTCGCTGTGCCTGCTCGGAGTGGTCTCGGTCGGTGCCAGTGCGTATCTGCTGGAGCGGGGCGGCAACGTTGCCGAGGCGCTCAACGTCGAGCCGTTCACCATGGTGGCGGGTGTGCCCGCGACCTACCGTCTGCTGCTGGACTCGCTGCGGCGTACGCCGGGTGCCGTGCCCTCCTCCCTGCGGGTGTGCGTCACGGCGGGCGCACCCTGTCCTCCCGAGCTGAAGGCCGAGGTCGGCGCCGTCCTCGCCGCCCCGCTGCTCGACGGCTACGGCTCCACGGAGACCTGCGGCAAGATCGCCGTCGACCGGCTCGACGGGCCCCGCGAGGAGGACTCCAGCGGCCCTCCGATCGAGGGGCTCACCGTCCGGCTGTCGGACCCGCACACCGGTGCCGAGGTCGCCGACGGGGACGAGGGGGAGATCTGGGTCCGCGGGCCCGGCCTGATGAGCGGCTACCACAACCGTCCCGACGCCACGGCCGAGGTGTTCACCGACGGCTGGTACCGCACCGGGGACCTCGGCCGGCGCCTGCCGCGCGGCTCGCTCCGCGTGACCGGCCGGGTCAAGGAGCTGATCATCCGGGGCGGTCAGAACGTCAACCCGTCCGAGGTGGAGCAGGCGTTGCTCGTCTGCCCCGGCATCACGGACGCGGCCGTGGTCGGCAGGGCGCACGACGTCCTGGGCGAGGTGCCGGTCGCCCTGGTCGTCCCCGGACCCGACGGCGTCGACACTGCGCGGGCCCTCGAAATCTGCCGGGAGCGGCTGTCCGGGTTCAAGGTGCCGGACGAGATCTACGAGACCGGGTCCCTACCCCGCACCCCTTCCGGAAAGATCATCCGGGCGGTGCTCGCGGAACAGCTGGCGCAGCGACTCGCGGCGGACCGGCATACCGCCTCGGCCGGGCTCCGCGCGCGGCTGTCGGCGGTGCCCGACGCCGTCCTCGACCTGGTGCTCGAGCAGACGGCACGGACGGCCGGCCTGCCCGTGCAGGACCTCGATCCCGACGAACCGTTCGCAGCCCTCGGGCTCAGCTCGCTCGGCGGAGTGCTGCTGCGCGACCGGCTGGGCACCGCGGCAGGACTCGATCTCCCCGCGACGCTCGTGTTCGACCACCCCACACCCGCCGCCGTCGCGCGGCTCGTGCACGACTCGCTGCGCGGCGGACACCGGACGCGGATCAGGGGCACGTCGAGCGCCGAAGCGGGCCCGGAGTCCGGGGAGCCGATCGCCGTCGTCTCCATGGCCTGCAGATATCCGGGCGGCGTGGAGTCCCCGGAGGATCTGTGGCGGTTGCTCGCGGACGGCATCGACGCGACCTCCGACTTCCCCGCGGACCGCGGCTGGGACGAGGCCGCGCTGTACGACCCCGATCCCGACCGTCCCGGCACCTCGGTCACCCGCCGGGGCGGCTTCCTGCACCGGGCCGCCGAATTCGACGCCGCGTTCTTCGGCATGTCGCCCCGTGAGGCACTGGCCACCGATCCGCAGCAGCGGCTGCTGCTGGAGACCGGCTGGGAGCTCGTGGAGCGGGCGGACATGGACCCGTCGGGGCTGCGCGACAGCGACACCGGCGTGTTCGTCGGTGTCATGCACAGCGACTACGCGGGCCGTCTGCTGCACCAGGCGGGACACGAACTGGAGGCCCGCCTCGCCCTCGGATCGGCGGGCAGCGTGGCCTCCGGCCGCATCGCGTACACCCTGGGTCTGCGCGGACCGGCCGTGACCGTGGACACAGCATGCTCGTCGTCCTTGGTGGCGATCCATTCGGCCGCGCGGGCCCTGCGCAACGGCGAGTGTTCGCTGGCCCTTGCCGGCGGGGTGACCGTCATGGCCACTCCCGCGCCGTTCCTGGCGTTCAGCCGGCTGCGCGGGCTAGCCCCGGACGGCCGGTGCAAGGCGTTCTCCGCGGCTGCGGACGGCACCGCCTGGGGCGAGGGCGTCGGCCTGGTGCTGTTGGAACGGCTGTCCGACGCACGACGCCACGGACATCCCGTGCTGGCCGTGCTGCGCGGCTCGGCCGTCAACTCCGACGGCGCCTCCAACGGTCTGACCGCGCCCAACGGCCCGGCGCAGCAACGGGTGATCCGAGCGGCACTCGCCGACGCGGGGCTGTCGCCGGCCGATGTCGACGCCGTCGAGGCGCACGGCACCGGAACCGCGCTGGGCGACCCGATCGAGGCGCAGGCGCTGCTGGCCGCATACGGTGCGGACCGGACCGCCGAACACCCGCTGTGGTTGGGCTCGTTGAAGTCCAACCTTGGCCACACCCAGGCCGCGGCCGGAGTCGGCGGCGTCATCAAGACGGTCCTGGCGATGCGGCACGGCATCCTCCCGCGCACCCTGCACGCAGACGAGCCGTCGCCCCGCGTGGACTGGTCGTCGGGCACCGTACGCCTGCTGACCGGGCCGGAGGAGTGGCGGCCACCGGACGGGCGTCCCCGCCGGGCCGCCGTGTCGGCGTTCGGGATCGGCGGCACCAACGCGCACGTGATCCTGGAGGAGCCGGGAACGGCGCGCGCCGACCTCCCGACGACCCGTGGCCGGACCGCCACACCCCCGCTGCTGCTCTCCGGCGCGAGTCCGGCCGCCCTGCGGGCCCAGGCCGCACGGACCGCGGCCGCCCTGCGTGAGCGCCCGGAACTCGACCCGCTGCACGTGGCGTTCACCCACGCCACCGCCCGGGCCACGCTCGCCCACCGGGCCGCGCTCGCCGCCGACGACCGCGCGAGCCTGCTGAGCGCCCTGGACACCCTGGCCGAGTCGGCCGAACCCCACGCCACGGCCCCCACCGGCCGGCTCGCCGTGCTGTTCACCGGCCAGGGCGCCCAACACACAGGCATGGGACGCGAGTTGTACGAGGCCTTTCCGGTCTTCGCCGCCGCCTTCGACGCCGTGTGCGAGCGCTTCGACGCCCAACTGGAGCGTCCGCTGCGCCCGGTCCTCTGGGAACCGGACGCGGGCCGGCTGCTGGATCGTACGGACTTCGCCCAGGCCGCTCTGTTCGTCTACGAAGTGGCCATGTTCCGGTTGCTGGAGTCCTGGGGCGTGCGACCGGACTTCCTGTCCGGACACTCCGTGGGCGAACTGGCCGCGGCCCATGCCGCAGGGATCCTCTCCGAAGAGGACGCCGTGCGTCTGGTCGCCGCCCGGGGACGGCTGATGCGGGAGTTGCCCGAGGGCGGGGCGATGGTGGCGCTGGAGGCCACCGAGGCGGAGGTGGCGGGGCGCCTGGCCGACGGGGTCGCGATCGCGGCCGTGAACGGACCGCGCGCGGTCGTCGTCTCCGGCTTCGAGGAGCCGGCCCTCACGCTCGCGGCCGGGTTCGCCGCCTGCGGGCGCCGTACCACCCGACTGCGGGTCAGCCACGCCTTCCACTCGGCGCTGATGGAACCGATGCTCGCCGAATTCGGGCGTGTCGCGGGCCAGTTGACGTATCACACACCTCGTGTCCCGGTGCTCTCCGGCCTGACCGGACGACCCGCGACCACCGACGAACTGTGCTCCGCCCACTACTGGGTACGGCACGCTCGGGAAGCCGTGCGCTTCGGGGACAGCGTGCGGTGGCTGGCGGACCAGGGCCGGGTGACGGCTTTCGCCGAGATCGGCCCGGACGCACAGCTCACTGCCCAGACGCTGACGAACCTCGCCGACTCGGGCGGTGGCCCCCTGTGCACGGCCGTCGCCCGGCGCGCCGCCACCGGAACCGAGGCGCAGACGCTGTTCGCCGCGCTGGGCCGGCTGCACGTCCACGGTCTTCCGGTGGACTGGCGACGGGTGTACGCGGACAGCGGCGCCCGCCACGTCCCCCTGCCGACATACCCCTTCCAGCGGCAGCGCTACTGGCTGCCCGGTCCCACCACCGGCGCCGCCGCAGCTCCCGGCCACCCGGTGCTCACCCAGGCGGCAACCGTGCCGGGCACCGATCGCCTGCTGTGCGGTGGGCTGCTGTCCACCTCGGGCCAGCCCTGGCTGCGTGACCACGTCGTCGCCGGACACACCCTCCTGCCCGGCGCCGCGTTCGCGGACCTGGTGCTGCAGGCGGGCGAAGCGTGCGGCCTCGACGTACTGGAAGAGCTCGTCCACCTGGCGCCGCTACCGTTGACCGCAGCCGACCAGGACCGGATCCAGGTCCAGGTGGTCGTGGGTGAACCGAACGGCACCGGTCGCCGCACCGCCGACGTGTACAGCCGGCCCGAGGACGCCGGCGTGCTGGGCGCCTGGACCCACCACGCGACCGGGCGGCTCGGCCCCGCCACCGACACCCCGGACCGGGCGACGCCCACGCCGGGCACATGGCCGCCGTCGGACGCCGCGCCCGTGGACATCACCGGCACCTACGAGGAACTGGCAGCCGCCGGTCACGCATACGGGCCGGCCTTCCGGGGCGTCAGGGCCCTGTGGCGGCGCGGCGAGGAACTGTTCGCCGAGATCGGCCCGGTGGCGGCCGCGGAGGCCCGGTGCCACGCCGTCCATCCGGCGCTGCTCGACGCGGCCCTGCACGCCAGGCTGCTCGCCGATCCGCCCGCCGGCCAGGCCCGAATGCCGTTCGCATGGCGGGGGATGACGTTGTACGCGAGCGGGGCCACGCAGCTGCGGGCGCGGATCAGGACGACAGGCCCCGACACGGTCGGCATGGACCTCACGACCCCCTCCGGCGCGCCGGTTGCCGTTCTGGAGTCGCTGACCACGCGCCCGGCCCCGCAGGTGGCAGCCGCGCCGGTCAGGGACCTGTACCGGCTGCGCTGGACGGACCTGGCGGTCCCGGCGCAGGCAAGCCATCTGTCGGTCGCGGACCCGGACGACCTGGGCCTGGCCGCTGTGCTCTCATCGCGGGGCGTGGCGGACGCGGGGGCCGTGGCCCGGGCAGAGGGCGAACCGGAAGCCGTCGTGGCCTCCCTCTCGGTCACCACGACGGGCGCCGACCCCGCCGCCGCCTCGCACGCGCTCGCGCTGCGGGCCCTGCAGCTGGCGCGGACACGACTCGCCGGTTCCGGACGGCTGGTCGTGGTGACACGCGGGGCCGCCGCCGCCGAGGCGCCGGAGCTGCCCGCGGCCACGGCCTGGGGGCTGCTGCGGGCCGCACAGGCGGAGTATCCCGGGCGCCTCACGCTCGTGGACGTGGACGGCACGCCCGAATCCCTGCGGCTCGTGCCTGCTGCCGTGGCCACGGGCGAGCCGCAACTGGCCATCAGGGAAGGCCGTTTCGGCGTCCCACGGCTGACGGCGGCCGACCGTGCAGGGAACCCGGCCACGGCCGGGGCTTCCTTCGGCGGAGGCACCGTCCTGGTCACCGGTGGCACCGGGTCCCTGGGCGCGCTGCTCGCCCGGCACCTGGTCGACCGGCACGGGGTGCGGCGTCTGCTGCTGGTCAGCAGGCGCGGGCCGCAGGCACCCGGTGCCCGGGCCCTGCGGACCGAACTGGAGCGGGCGGGCGCACAGGCGGACCTGGTGGCGTGCGACGTCGCGGACCGATCCCAACTCGAAGCACTGGTGGCGAAGTTCGGTCCAGATCTCACCGCCGTGGTGCACACGGCCGGAGTCCTGGACGACGGCGTACTGGAGTCGCTGACCCCCGAACGCATGGCCACCGTTCTGAGGCCGAAGGCCGACGCAGCCTGGCATCTCCACGAGCTGACGAAGGACCTGCCCCTGACACACTTCGTCCTGTTCTCCTCGGCCGCCGGTCTGCTGGGCAACCCCGGCCAGGCCAACTACGCCGCGGCGAACTCCTTCCTGGACGCGCTCGCCGGGCACCGCGCCGCGCTCGGCCTGCCCGCCCTGTCGCTGCTCTGGGGGCCGTGGGCCGACACGGACGGCATGGCGGCCCGTACGGGCCGGATCCACGGGGGCGCGGTGCGCCCGGTCTCGCCTGAACAGGCCCTGGCGCTCTTCGACGCCGCGTTGGCCGGCACCGAGCCGGTGCTGGCGCCGCTGCCCCTGGACCGCACGCCCGGAGCACTGGCCGCCGGAACACCCCTGCCCCCGCCGCTGCGCGGGCTGCTGCGTCCGGCCCGGCCGAGCGCCTCGTCCGGTCCGTCCGGGGACGACACCCCGGACGGCACCGAAGGCGCCTGGCGTGACCGGCTGGCCGCCCTTCCCGTCACCGAACGGGTGACGGCGCTTCAGGATTTGATCCGCGCCGAGGTCGCCGCGGTGCTCGGACACACCGACGCGAGCGCCGTCGGCCGCGGTTTTCCCGAACTGGGCTTCGACTCGCTGATGAGCGTGCTGCTGCGCAACCGGCTGAGCCTGCTGACCGGGGTGCCGCTGGCGGCCACCGTCGTGTACGACAGGCCGAGCGTGGAGGAGCTCGCCGCACATGTGTACGCGGAGTTGAGCGATTCCATGCCCGAAGGGGCGCCGGACGGACGGGACACGGACGTGCCCGCCGCAAAGCAGGCCGCCGAAGGGTCGGCCTCCTCACCGCTCAGCGCCTCTTCGACAGCGACCACGGCAAGGCCGGCCTCCCCCCGGCTCCCGAGCCCGTCCTCCTCGCCCGACCGGCGCGCCGTCCACACCCTGCCGGCCCTCTACCGCAAGGTCTGCGAGACCGGCGACGTGGTCTCGGCCATGCACCTGCTGGTGACCGCGTCCCTCGGCGCGCCCTCCTTCGGCAGCGACGACGCCGGCCGGCACGAGCTGCCGCCGCTGCGCCCGGCGACCGGCGCGGGCGGTCCGGCGCTCGTCTGCGTTCCAGGCTTCGCACCTGGTCTGGGCCGGTCCTGGCACGAGGGGCTCGCCGCCTGTTTCGACGGCGAACGGGACGTCTTCGAACTGCGGCACCCCGGCGTCGACGACGGGGACGCCGTGGCGAGTGACCTGGCGACGCTGGCCGGGCTGCACGCGGCCACGATCCGGCGTCACGTCGGCGACCGCCCGTACGTCGTCGTGGGTCACTCCATGGGCGGTACGGCGGCACACGCGGTCACCGAACGGCTGGCGGCCGACGGCGATCCACCGGCCGGACTCGTTCTGGTGGACACGTACCACATCACACCGGACCGGGAGGCCGAACCCTGGCTGCTGTCGCTGCCCGCGCGGATGCCTCTGGCCATGGGCGAGCGGTTCGACGGCGCGGTGGACGACCTGACGATGCTGTCGGTGGGCGCGTACACCCGGATGTTCCGTTCCTGGCAGCCACAACCGACGGGCGTGCCCACCCTGTTCGTACGGGCCACACAACCGGTGCCTGGCATGCCGGAGCGGTGGCGGTCGGTCTGGCCGGGCGCCCACGACTCGGCGGACGTCCCCGGCAGCCACCTGAGCATGCTCGAAGAAGACGCGCACACGACGGCCGCGGCGGTACGCGACTGGATCGGAGCACTCGGCACGACGACGGACTGATGCCGGCCGCTACACACGTGGGCGTGCTCCTGCTTCGTCAATTCAACCTGGGCACCAGCCTCTTGAACGTGTCGAACGATATCGAGAGCCTGCCGGTAGGCGTGCTCTGGCGGGGCTGCGAACCCGCTGAGCAGGCCCGCCGCCGCGCCCTTGAGCATCAATGCGGAGTGCGGACAGACCACGCAGTAGTGCGGCAGGCCTTTGATCGCGGTGGTGCGGAAGGGCTGCCCGTGGGCGTCGATGCGCATGGTGCCGGTGCGTCCTTCCGAGGACCGGTCGAGTTCGAGGTACCAGCGGCGGTCGCAGCCGTCGGTGGTGGCCTTGACCAGCAGCTCTTCCGGATCCCGGGCGCAGAACCGGTAGGGCATGGCCTCGTACCTCACCCGGATCACCGTCCCCGTCGACGGAGGCCTTCTGCCCACTCTTGACGGCCTGCCGGATGGCGCATCCGAACACCCGCGTGACCGGCCTGTGTGGAACGTCACACCCGCGGACGTACCTACTGGTCGGTATGGTCGCGGGAGCCGCGAACGACAGGAGGCGCGATGTCCGCGACCAACCGGCAGATCCGTCTGGCCGCCCGCCCCGTGGGCGAAGTGAAACCCGAAGACTGGCAGCACAGTTGCGAGCCCCTCGAGGAACCGGGCCCGGGCCGGTTCGTGGGCCGGACACGCGTCATCTCCCTCGACCCCGCCATGCGCGGCTGGCTGGACGACCGGCCCTCCTACCTGCCGCCGGTGGGCATCGGGGAAGTGATGCGAGCCGGATCGGTCGTCGAGGTCACCGCATCCGACCACCCCGGCTTCCAGCCGGGTGATCACGTGGTCGGCACGTTCGGCGTTCAGGAATATGTGGTCTCCGACGGCCGGGGCGCGATGAAGATCGACACTTCGCTGGCGCCGCCCTCGACGTACCTGGGAGCGCTGGGCATGCCCGGTATGACCGCGTACTTCGGTCTGCTGGACGTCGGGGCGCTGAAGGACGGCGAGACGGTCGTGGTGTCCGGGGCCGCCGGCGCGGTCGGCAGCATCGCGGGCCAGATCGCGAAGGCCAAGGGCTGCCGGGTCGTCGGCATCGCCGGAGGGCCGGAGAAGTGCGCGCTGCTCACCGGTGAACTCGGGTTCGACGCGGCGATCGACTACCGGGCCGACGACGTGAGGAAGGCACTGCGCGAGCACGCCCCCGACGGTATCGACGTCTACTTCGACAACGTCGGCGGGGACATCCTCGACGCCGCGCTGACCCGGCTGGCGATGCACGCGCGCGTCGTGGTCTGCGGTGCGATCAGTCAGTACAACAACGCCACGCCGGTCAAGGGCCCCTCGAACTACCTCTCGCTGCTGGTGCGCCGTGCCCGGATGGAGGGCTTCGTCGTCTTCGACTACGCCAAGCGCTACGCGGAGGCGGCGCAGGAGATCGGCGCCTGGATCGGCGCCGGCCGCATCAAGGTGAAGGAACATGTGGTGAGGGGCACGGTGGACGACTTCCCCGAGACCTTGCAGATGCTCTTCCGCGGCGAGAACGTCGGCAAGCTCGTGCTGGAGCTGGCGTGACCACCGCCTTGCCGCGCGAGGAACGGACAGACACGGCCGCACTCCGGGGAAAGGTGGCGATCGTCACCGGTGGCGCCGGGGGGCTGGGCCGGGCCACGGCTGTGGCACTCGCGGCGGCGGGGGCGCGTGTGGTCGTCGCGGACCTCGACGCGCGGGGCGGCCGGGAAGTGGCCGACATGGTCGGCGGTCACTTCCGTGCCTGCGACGTCTCCGACCTCGACGCCAACCGAGCGTTGGTGGAGTTCACCCAGGAAACGTACGGCGGAGTCGACATCGCGCTGCTCAACGCGGGCGTGGCGACGGGATGCGGCGTCGGCGAGGACTTCGACCCCGCGCGCTACCGCCGGGCGATGGGGGCCAACCTCGACGGCGTGGTCTTCGGCACCCACGCGGTGCTGCCCGCGCTGCGGGCCCGCGGCGGAGGATCGATCGTGGCGACCGCGTCCCTCGCGGGCCTGGCGGCCGTGCCGCTCGATCCGCTGTACGGGGCCAACAAGCACGCGGTCGTGGGGCTCGCACGCTCCCTGGGGCCGGCTCTGGCGTCGGAGAACGTGCGCTTCAACGCGGTCTGCCCGGGGTTCGCCGAATCGCGGATCATCGACCCGCTGCGCGACATGCTCTCCGAGCAGGGTCTGCCGGTCATCCCGGCCGCGACCGTCGCCGACACCGTGCTGCGGATCCTCACCGGTGACGGCACCGGCGAGTGCTGGTTCGTCCAGGCCGGCCGCGAACCGGAGCCGTTCCGCTTCCGCAACGTTCCCGGGCCGGGCAGACCCGTCGGCGTCTGAGACGTCACCGGGGTGGGTCTCGAAAACGATCGGGCCCACCCCCACGGGCGTGCGGAACCGACTCGAAGGCGCCGAGGGCATTGTCCTCGGCGCTACGGGCGCTGCGCAGACACCGACGTCGTAGCGCCTACCTCTGTGCCGCAGACCCCCGAACACCCGCCGTTCCGAGATCGTCGCCAACCACCCAAGTCATGACTCGACCCACTACGCTGCTGTGCGTGCTTTGCGCAATGGGCGCGAACGGTTCCCGTCGCCCAGGCGGTCGGGCGGTGAGGGGCGAAGGACGGACTATTACGACCTCGGCACGTACAGCCGCCCCGTGACGACCTCCTCGTCCGAGGCACAACTCTGGTTCGACCGCGGACTCGTATGGACGTACGCCTTCAACCACGAGGAAGCCGTATCCTGCTTCGAAGCCGCCGCGGCGGCCGATCCCGGCTGCGCCATGGCGTACTGGGGCATCGCGTACGCACTCGGCCCCCACTACAACAAGCCGTGGGAGTTCTTCGACGAGCAGGACCTCGGACGCACCGTCGAACGCGCCCACGCCGCCGTGGAACTCGCCCACGAGAAGGCGGGAGCCGGCGCCACGGCCGTCGAACGCGCACTGGTCGGCGCGTTGCGGGCCCGCTATCCGCTGCACGGGCTGCACGAGTGTCTGGTCCGGCTGGGCAAGGCGGGGGCAGCTGAAGATCGCCGTCGCGATGGCGGACGTGCCGGTCGAGGCCTCCTGCTTCTGCCGGCTCGGCACGCTCTCGGACACCGCCGGCGGAGACGGCTGCTGCACGACGGAACGTTGAGCCGCCAGGGGAGTCATGGGCCGGCAGGGAACTCGTGCCGGCCGCGTCCCGGGGCCCGATGGCCGAGGCTGTCCGGGTCGGGGTGAGCCGCGTCGCATCTGGGCGGGCGAGGCTTGCTATGCAACGAGTTGCATATAAAGATCGACGTCATGGCGCTCGAACACGCGATCCTGGTGTCGCTTCTGGAGAAGCCGGGGTCCGGCTATGAGCTGGCCCGGCGCTTCGAGCGGTCCATCGGCTACTTCTGGACCGCGACCCACCAGCAGATCTATCGCGTGCTCAAGCGCATGGAGACCGACGGCTGGATCGACGCCCGGGACGTCCCGCAGCAGGGCCGGCCGGACAAGAGGGAGTACAGCGTCGCCGACCTCGGCCGGGCCGCGCTGTCGTCCTGGCTGCACGATCCGATCGAACCGGAGAGTGTCCGCCACGACCTGGCCGTCAAGATCCGGGGCGCCGCCTTCGACGACCCGGCCGCTCTGATCCGCGAGGTGGAGCGGCACCGGCAGGCGCACCGGGACCGGCTGGCGCACTATCTGGCCGGAGAGGCACGGGACTTCACGGGACCGGAGGCGTCCGCGGCCCGTCCGGCGACACCGCTCGACGCGGAGCGGGAGCTCCAGCACGTCGTACTGCGCGGCGGCATCGCATACGAGCGGATGATGATCGACTGGCTCGACGACGTCCTCGCCACGCTGGCCCGGTTCGGTCCGGGCCGCTGATCGCCGCCGCACCCTCAGCAGGTCCCCCGACCCTGCGGTCCAGCCGTCAGAGTCCCCATTCCCACCCGTCCACCAGCCGAAAGGCGTCCTCACCATGGCTGACCAGCTCTTGTTCAACCCGCGCACCTACGATCCCGCGCACTTCGATCCCGAGACGCGCCGCTTGCTGCGTGCCACCGTCGACTGGTTCGAGGAGCGCGGGAAGCGGCGCCTGACCGAGGACTACCGGACGCGCGCGTGGCTCGGCGACTTCCTCGCCTTCGCGGCGAAGGAGAGCCTGTTCGCCACCTTCCTCACGCCGTCTTCCGCGGCGGGGGAGGGGGAGGCGGACAAGCGGTGGGACACCGCCCGGATCGCCGCGCTCAACGAGATCCTCGGTTTCTACGGCCTGGACTACTGGTACGCCTGGCAGGTCACGATCCTCGGCCTCGGCCCGGTCTGGCAGAGCGACAACTCCGCCGCCCGCTCCCGCGCCGCGGAACTCCTCGCCCAGGGAGAGGTGTTCGCCTTCGGCCTGTCCGAGAAGGCCCACGGCGCCGACATCTACTCCACCGACATGCTCCTGGAGCCCGACGGTGACGGAGGCTTCCGCGCCACCGGCTCCAAGTACTACATAGGCAACGGCAACGCCGCCGGCCTCGTCTCCGTCTTCGGCCGCCGTACCGACGTCGAGGGCCCCGACGGCTATGTGTTCTTCGCCGCCGACAGCCGTCACCCGTCGTACCACCTGGTCAAGAACGTCGTCGACTCCTCGAAGTTCGTCAGCGAGTTCCGCCTGGAGGACTATCCCGTAACGGCCGACGACGTTCTGCACACCGGCCGTGCCGCTTTCGACGCCGCCCTCAACACCGTCAACGTCGGCAAGTTCAACCTGTGCACCGCCTCGATCGGCATCTGCGAACACGCGATGTACGAGGCCGTCACCCACGCCCACAACCGCCTCCTCTACGGCCGCCCCGTCACCGCCTTCCCGCACGTGCGGCGGGAGCTGACCGACGCGTACGTCAGGCTCGTCGGCATGAAGCTGTTCAGCGACCGCGCCGTCGACTACTTCCGCTCCGCCGGGCCGGACGACCGCCGTTACCTGCTCTTCAACCCGATGACGAAGATGAAGGTGACCACCGAGGGCGAGAAGGTCATCGACCTGATGTGGGACGTGATCGCCGCCAAGGGCTTCGAGAAGGACAACTACTTCGGCCAGGCGGCCGTGGAGATCCGCGGTCTGCCGAAGCTGGAGGGCACGGTCCACGTCAACCTGGCGCTGATCCTGAAGTTCATGCGCAGCCACCTCCTCGACCCGGCCGAGTATCCCGCCGTGCCGACCCGACTCGACGCGGCCGACGACGACTTCCTGTTCCGGCAGGGACCGGCCCGCGGCCTCGGCTCGGTGCGCTTCCACGACTGGCGACCCGCCTTCGACGCGTTCGCGCACCTGCCCAACGTGGCCCGCCTGCGCGAACAGGCCGACGCGCTCTGCGCGTTCGTCGCCACGGCCGCCCCCGACGCGGAGCAGAGCCGCGACCTCGACCTCGTCCTCGCGGTCGGTCAGCTCTTCGCCCTCGTCGTGCACGGTCAGCTCGTCCTGGAGCAGGCCGCCCTGACCGGACTCGACCAGGACGTGCTCGACGAACTCTTCGCCGTCCTCGTACGGGACTTCTCCGCGCACGCCGTCGAACTGCACGGCAAGGACTCGGCGACGGAGCAGCAGCAGGACTGGGCGCTGGATTCGATCCGGCGGCCGGTCGTCGACGAGGCGCGAACGGAGCGGGTCTGGCAGCGGGTCGAGGCGTTGTCCGGAGCGTACGAGATGGCTCCGTAGACACGGCCCTGCGCACCACACCGGTGGCCGGGCCGCGCGGGCCCGGCCACCGTGCCGCAGGCATCTGCCAGACTCGCGGCCTTCCCGTCCTGAACCGCCCGTGCCGAGAAATCAACCTGTTCAGGTGGTTTCGGCATATGCCCGTGGTTTAGTGCGGCTTTGGCTGTCACCCTTGGAGCAACGGGATTTCTCTCCGGTTCGGGGGCCGACATGACACTCACGGTTGTCTTCACAGGGACGAAGCCCATCACCGCACCCGGCCTGGGACAGGGGTACGCCGTCTGGTCGTACACCGTCCAGCCGGGCACCCCGCTGGAACTGCCTCTGGGCGAACGCCTCGCGCTGGCCCTGCCCTCGGAACTCGACCTCAAGGACCCCCGGCTGTTCCCCGGCGTCCCGGAGCTGGCGGACATGTTCCTGCAGGCGGACGCGGACGCCAGCCGCCAGTACGCGGGTCGCGTCATCGCCCAACCCGGCCCGCAGAACGTGGCGTTCGTCGGCCCCGACGTACGGGGCACCTGCGAGGCGATGCTCGTCCGGCGCTCGGCCGCCGCCAGCTCCTGGACAGCCCTGACCTTCGCCGTCGGCCCGTCGCCGGCCGTCCCGGCCAACATCGTCCAGACCATCACCGCACCTCCGCCCGGCACCGGCCCGCCGGTGACCAACGGCCGCCCCGTGACGGACTTCGCCGGCACACTGCCGTACGCCACCGAGCTGTTCGGGGTGTACCAGCCGCTGGCCGGCTGGCTCGGCCGTAGCAGCGCCCAGGTCCGGCCGGTGCTGGACGCCGCGCCCGGGGAACTGCTCCCGTCCGCCGCCGGGTTGCTCTCACCGGTCGGGCTGGTGAATCTGTTCCGGGAGTACTTCTTCGAGTTCGACACCTTCCTGGGCGCTCCGGCCGGGCACATCTGGATCAGCCCCGGCGGCACGGTCGAGGTCGTCGAGAGCAGCACCCGGCGGACCCTGGTGGAGCGGACCGCCGAGCAGTCGCAGGAGGAGTCCCGCAAGGTGGAGGAGAGCCTCACCCAGCAGGACGACGTGGCCGACGCCGTCAAGGAGGAGAACGCCAACGACACCAAACTCGGTGTCACCGCAAGCGGCGGCGGCAGCCTGGGGGTGTACCACGCCGAGGCCAGCGCCAGCTTCAGTACGCAGAGCACGCGCAAGACCTCGGCGGAGACCACGCACAAGCGCTCCCGCACCCAGACCTCCAAGGTCACCAGCGAGATCAAGCGGAACTTCAAGACCACCTTCAAGACGGTGACCGAGACCACCGACACCACCAGCCGTCGCTACGTCGTGCAGAACACCACCAGCCAGCTGGTCAACTACGAACTGCGCCGCAAGATGCGCAAGGTCGGGGTCCAGCTTCAGCACATCGGCACCCGGCTGAGCTGGCAGGTGTTCCTGGAGGACCCGGGTCGTGAGCTGGGGCTGGGCGATCTCGTCCACGTCATCCCGCCGCCGGACCTGACCTCGGTCCAGAAGCCGGACGTCGTCCCCTACCCGGCGGCGCGGCAGGAGACGTACCACCTGTCGGTTCCCTTCGTCCTCTACCAAGGCGCCGACCACGACGCGAACGACACCTACCAGACCTCCGACGAGAACCAGGACCACGGCATCTTCCGGCCGGACGTCGGCGCCAACGACATCGTCCAGTTCAGATTCGACTACCCGCTGCCGCCGCCCCCCGACGGCTTCCGGCTGAGCCGCATCGGCGCCCTGGACTTCCACGGCGCGCAGGTCCGCTACCTCACCGACTCGCCCGACCTGGGCACCAACCCCGACCCCGTGGCCAACAAGCTCGCCCTGCGCCTGACGTACGCGAACTGGGGCGGCCAGCACTCCATGCCCTTCGACGCGGTCATGGTCTACGAGCCGACCGCTGAGGCCAAGGCCGCCATCGACCAGGTCAACGCCCAGGCCCAGGCCGCCTACCAGAACCAGCTGACCGCGCTGCGCCGGCAGGCCTACGGCGACGCCGTACGTGAGCGGCTCAAGCTGGCCGCCGGAATCGGACCGCGCCCTTCGGACGACCTGCGCGCCGAGGAGCGGCAGACGGTGTACGGCAAGCTGGTGCGCCGGCTGGAGCTGACCAGTGACGCCCACCTGGACTCCGAGCTGATCCGGCAGATCTTCGACGTGGACGAGATGCTCTACTTCGCCGTGCCGGAGTACTGGCGCCCGCTGCCCACGGGCACCGACCCCGACACCGCGACCACCCCCGGCGAGTCCTCCCTGGGGCGCTATCCCGTACCTCCGGCGCCCGATCCCTCGGCGGCCACCGACCCGGCGCACCCGCTCGCGGGCCAGACCGTCGCGAGCTGGTACAGCAACACCGACACCGACAACGCCTGGGACGCCCGGCACCACTCCACGCCCGAGTGGCGGGTCGACTACCTGATCACCGAGGACACCCGGCCCGCGCCGATGGGCAGTTCGCTGGGCTGGCTGATCCAGCTGGACGGCGACGAACGCCGCAACGAGTTCCTCAACGCCGCCTGGGCCAAGGCGGTGCTGCCGGTCCGGCCGGGCCATGAACTCGACGCCCTGGCCTGGCTCGCCCAGGCCCAGGTCGAGGGCGAGACGGGACTGGACCAGCCGTACCCCTTCCAGCCGGGAGACCCACCCGAGTACCAGGGCAGGACGCTCGGCCAGGTCCTGACCCTGCTGGCCGAGGAACTGCAGGCGAGCAACAGCGACATCGCCAACACCCTCGCGACCGAGACGGTCTTCGAGCACGGCTTCGACCCGCTCGACGGCGGCTTCCGGCCCGCCCTGCTGCCCTACCAGATCTTCGACCAGTGGACCGAGGTCCTGCCCACCGACCAGATCGTCGCCGTACAGGTCCAGTACGACCCCCGGACCGGCCGGCAACTTCCCGCGCAGGCGTAGGGCGGCCCGGCGCATGGGCTGGCAGATCGTCGTCAAGGGCCGGGACGTGCTCGGCGCTCCGGTGAACGTCACCTCGGTGAAAGCCGCCTTCACCCCGGACGAGAAGGCGCCGCAACTGCCGCCGCCGCACTTCGAGATGCTCAGGGGGTGGGTCGTCGACGCGGACGTCACGACACCTCGGGACGGCATCCCGACCGACGGGGGCGGCTTCGGCCGGATCGAACTGACGCTCACCGCCACCGGCTTCGCCCCGGTGTCGGTGAGCCTGGCACCGCAGACCTACCCCGACCCGTGGCAGTGGAACAACGGCGCGTGCACGGCCGTCTCCGGCCTGAGCATCGTCGACCTGACCGCCACCTTCATCCGGATCAGCGGCGCTCCGCCCGCCACCGTCTCAGACGGCGAACTGCTCAACGCCGCCCGGAACCGCAGGACCCGCGCCGTCACAGGTGTCCGCCCACGCGGCTGGCTGGGCGACCTGCCACCCCGTGGCGAACCCCAGCCGCGACGACGGGCGCTCACCGGCGTCCAGCACATCCGCCTCCCGGAGCCACACCTGCTCGGGGGCCCCCGGGGCCGGGCCTTCGACCGGTTCCGCGCAGTCCTCAAAGACGTCGACCCGGGGACCTCGGGGCGCTTCCTGTGGGTGGAGTGGGGAGATCCCGATGCCCGCGCCTTCGCCGAGCGCCGCCGCTTCCTGGCCGCCGTCTGGGCACCCTTTCCCCGGCTCGCGGGGAAGGGCCTGCCGGACGAGACCGACTTCGTCCTCTGGTTCGCGCCGACCACGGCCAAAGCGCCCTTCACCGACGCCGACTACCCCTACGGCGTGTTGATCGACGCCACCGACCTCCCGTTTCAGCCGTACGCCGACCTGGCCTACCGTCATCTCTTCCGCCAGCACTACCTGGCAGCCCAGCTCCTGGCCGCGGGCAGGCAGGCCGTCCTGGTCATGCCGATCGCGGCCGGCGGCGACCTCGGCCCGTTCGCATCCACCAGCGGCTGGCGGCGCTTCCTGCTGGAGCTGTCCACGCACCTCTCGACCACGCAGGTCTTCCCCCAGGACATGCCCGTCAAGCCGCCCCGGCCGCCCCGCGTCGGCCGTATCGTGATCGCCGCCTTCAGCAGCGGCGGCATCGTCGCCACCACGCTCCTGACCCACGGGACGAAACTGCCCGACAAGTACCCCGCGCCCACCTGGGGCGCCGGTCCCGGGGCCGACACGGACTTCCACGCCCGTTTCGCCGAGTTCTGGGACCTGGACACCTCCCTCACCGGCCTCCCGAAAGGAGCGTTCGACAAGCGCCGCGGCACCGAGGCGGCCTGGCTCGCCGACGGCGGCGGCCGCAGGCGGCTGCGCTTCTACCACTCGGTGACCACCATCGGCGGCTGGCTTCCCGACCCCCCGACCGAGGCCGAACCGGGCTTCCGCAAGCTGCTCGAATCCGGCGGACGCGTCGGCTCCAGGGTCGTGACGCCGACCGGCGACTGGGCCGAGCAGTGGGAGGACGGCCCCCGCAACTGGACGATCGTGCTCTTCTCCGACAACAACTCCACCGCCACCGCCACCACCGGCTACCTCGGCGGCCCCGACGGCATCGAACCCCCCTCCGCCGCCGGCCACGAGGTCATACCGCAGCTCGCCTTCGGCCACGCCGCCGCCCTGAGCACGCTGTCCGCACCCGGCTCTCCCTGAGCACGGGGCCAGGCGCCTTCTCAACGGGGGTGGCGTTCGGCCGTCAGGTGCCCCGGGCCGTGCGGATCACCTCGTCCAAGGTCTCCCGGGAGCGCACCAGATCGGCGATCATCCGGTCGATCCGGTCGCGTTCGGCGGTGAGGTCCCGCACCAGACGCGGAGTGGCGATCGTGGAGGGCCCGCCGTCCTGGTCGCGCATGCAGGGCAGCAACCGGCGGATCCTCTCGCTGTGCAGCCCCGCCGCGTACAGCTCCTGGATCCGGATGACCCGGTCGACGGCCGTCTCCGGGAAGTCCCGGTGCCCGCCGGGGGTGCGACCACTGGCCAGCAGCCCCTGGGCCTCGTACTAGGGTCCGTCTTCAAACGGATCTTGCCCAGAGCAGGAACGACGCGAGAGTGACCGCTGCTTCGTAGGAGGTGGCGGTCTTTTCGTATCGGGTG
>NZ_JBVJTD010000025.1:0-107346 GCF_055605965.1 Streptomyces sp. NPDC037126 | reverse complement strand
TGGACTCGGAGAAGTACCAGCTGAGGCCCCGCGACTGGGAGGCGGCCGAGAAGGAGGGCCGCACCATCGCCCCCCTCGTCACCCGGCTCAACGACGTCCGGCGGCGCAGCCCGGCCCTGCGGCAGCTGCGCGACCTCCACTTCCACCACGCCGACAAGGACGCGGTGATCGCCTACTCGAAGCGGAGCGGTTCGAACACGGTTCTGGTGGTCGCAAACCTCGACCCCCACCACACCCAGGAGGCCACGGTCTCGTTGGACATGCCGCAACTCGGCCTGGACTGGCACGAGTCCGTGCCGGTGCGCGACGAGCTCACCGGCGAGACCTACTACTGGGGCAGGGCCAACTATGTGCGCCTCGAACCGGGTCACAGGCCCGCGCACGTCTTCACCGTCCTGCGACCGTCCAACCCGCAGATCGGAGGGTCACCCACAATATGATCGTCAATGAGCCCGTACCGGACACCTTCGAGGACACTCCCGCCAAGGACCGGGACCCGGATTGGTTCAAGCGCGCCGTCTTCTACGAGGTCCTGGTCCGCTCCTTCCAGGACAGCAACGGCGACGGCGTCGGCGACCTGAAGGGCCTGACCGCCAAGCTCGACTATCTGCAGTGGCTCGGCGTGGACTGCCTGTGGCTGCCGCCGTTCTTCAAGTCCCCTCTGCGGGACGGTGGTTACGACGTGTCCGACTACACCGCGGTGCTCCCGGAGTTCGGCGACCTCGCCGACTTCGTGGAGTTCGTGGACGCCGCCCACCAGCGCGGCATGCGCGTGATCATCGACTTCGTTATGAACCACACCAGCGACCAGCACCCGTGGTTCCAGGAGTCGAGGCGCGATCCGGACGGACCGTACGGGGACTACTACGTCTGGGCCGACGACGACAAGCAGTTCCAGGACGCCCGGATCATCTTCGTCGACACTGAGGCCTCCAACTGGACGTACGACCCCGTACGCAAGCAGTACTACTGGCACCGCTTCTTCTCGCACCAGCCGGACCTCAACTACGAGAACCCGGCCGTGCAGGAGGAGATGATCTCCGCGCTGAAGTTCTGGCTGGATCTCGGCATCGACGGGTTCCGGCTGGACGCCGTGCCGTACCTGTACCAGCAGGAGGGCACCAACTGCGAGAACCTGCCGGCGACCCACGAGTTCCTGAAGCGGGTGCGCAAGGAGATCGACGACCAGTACCCCGACAAGGTGCTGCTGGCCGAGGCCAACCAGTGGCCGGAGGACGTCGTCGACTACTTCGGCGACTACCCGAGCGGCGGCGACGAGTGCCACATGGCGTTCCACTTCCCCGTCATGCCGCGCATCTTCATGGCCGTACGGCGGGAATCCCGCTACCCGGTCTCCGAGATCCTCGCCAAGACCCCCGCGATCCCGTCCAGCTGCCAGTGGGGCATCTTCCTGCGCAACCACGACGAGCTGACCCTCGAGATGGTCACCGACGAGGAACGCGACTACATGTGGGCGGAGTACGCCAAGGACCCCCGGATGCGCGCCAACATCGGCATCCGGCGGCGCCTGGCACCGCTGCTCGACAACGACCGCAACCAGATCGAGCTGTTCACCGCGCTGCTGCTGTCCCTGCCCGGCTCGCCGATCCTGTACTACGGCGACGAGATCGGCATGGGGGACAACATCTGGCTCGGCGACCGCGACGCCGTCCGCACCCCCATGCAGTGGACACCCGACCGCAACGCCGGCTTCTCGTCCTGCGACCCGGGACGCCTCTACCTGCCCACGATCATGGACCCGGTCTACGGCTACCAGGTCACCAACGTCGAGGCCTCGATGTCCTCGCCGTCCAGCCTGCTGCACTGGACGCGCCGCATGATCGAGATCCGCAAGCAGAATCCTGCCTTCGGACTGGGGTCCTATAACGAGCTGCAGTCCTCGAACCCGGCCGTGCTCGCCTTCCTGCGCGAGTACGAGGACGACCTGGTGCTGTGCGTGCACAACTTCTCCCGCTTCGCACAGCCCACGGAGCTGGACCTGAGCCGGTTCGGCGGGCGGCACCCGGTCGAGCTGTTCGGCGGGGTGCGGTTCCCGGCGATCGGCGAGCTGCCGTACCTGCTCACGCTCGCGGGGCACGGCTTCTACTGGTTCCGGCTGCGCCGGGACGGCGTATAACGGCCGCCGGGTGGGGCGGTGGTCGGTTTCCACCGCCCCACCCGGGGCACGCATCAGTAACACCCCGACGACCCGGGGAAAGGACGCGACGCCCATGGCGGAAACGGTCACCCCCTTCGGCACATCCCCGAACACCGGCACCACCGGCACGCTCCTCGAATCGCTCAACCCCTTGCTGCGCACCTGGCTGCCGAGGCAGCGCTGGTTCGCGGGCAAGGGCCGCCCGGTCACCGGGTTCACCCCCGTGGCCGCAACCGAACTGCTGCCGCCCGACGGCAGGCTGGGCCTGTACCACCTGCTGCTGCGCGTCCACCAGCCGCCCGTGCCGGGCGCGCCGCCGCACCCCGGCGACTGCTACCAGCTCCTCATAGGCGTGCGCGAGGCGCTACCGCCCCGGCTGGCGCCCGCGCTGATCGGCCATGCGGAGGAGGGCCCGCTCGCCGGACGCACGGTGTACGAGGCCCTGTACGACCCCCGGCCCGCCGAGGTGCTCCTGGAGGCGCTGCGCACCCGGGCGCACGTCGGCGGGCTGCGGTTCGATCGGGACCCGCGCCAGGAGATCCGGGAGGGTCTCGTGGCCCGGCTGCTGACCGCCGAGCAGTCCAACTCGTCGGTGGTCTACGGAGATACGTTCATCCTGAAGCTGTTGCGCCGGGTCGTGCCCGGCACCAACCCCGACCTGGAGATACCCCTGGCGCTGGCCCGCGAGGGCTGCCCCCGGGTGCCCGCGCCGACGGCGTGGCTGCACGCGGAGGCGGACGGCGAACCCGAGGGGCCGTACGTGCTGGCGGTGCTCCAGCCCTTCGTGAACGGCGCCGCGGACGGCTGGGAGCTGGCGCTGAGCGAGCTGGCCAAGGGCGAGGACTTCGCCGCCGAGGCACGCGCGCTGGGCCGGGCCACCGCCGAGGTGCACACCGCCCTCGCCCACGCCCTGCCGACGGTCACCCTCGGCCACGCCCAGCTGCGGCAGCTGGCCGACGGCATGACCGAGCGCCTGACGGCCGCCGTCCAGGCGGTACCGGCCCTGCGCCCGTACGAGGAGGGGCTGCGGTCGGCGTACACCGCGCTGGCCGACCTGGCCGCCGAGGGCCGTACCTGGACCGCCCAGCGCGTCCACGGCGACCTGCACCTCGGTCAGTGCCTGCGCTCGCCGTCCGGCGACTGGTCGCTGATCGACTTCGAGGGGGAGCCGGCCCGGCCGCTGGCCGAGCGGCGCATGCCGCAGCCCCCGGTGCGGGACATCGCGGGGATGCTCCGCTCCTTCGACTACGCGGCCCGTTCGGTGACCCCGCCCGCGCCGGGCTGGGCGCACGCCTGCCGCGCCGCCTACTGCTCCGGATACGCGGAGGTGGCCGGCCGCGACCCGCGCACGGATCCGGTTCCGCTGCGGGCCTACGAGACCGACAAGGCGGTCTACGAGGCCGTCTACGAGGCCCGGCACCGCCCCGACTGGCTCCCCGTACCGATGTCGGCGATCCGCCGTCTCGCCGCGTCCGACCCGACCTGACCCGTTCCTCCCCCGGGAGACTCGCTCGTGACGTCCAAGAAGTCAGCCACTGAGAAGAACAAGTCCGGCAAGGCCAAGGCCAGGCCCACGGTGGACAGGGCCGGCAAGAGGGCCGCCGACCGGCCGGAGGCCGCCGGCGTCCCGAAGGCCCGCTCGCCCGAGCCCGAGCCGGTGGCGGAGACCGCCGCCTCCCCCGCGTTGGACGCGGGCGACCGCGAACGGCTGCTGCACGGCACCCACCACGACCCGCACTCCGTGCTGGGCGCCCACCCGGTGCCGGGCGGGGTGGCCCTCCGGGCCTTCCGCCCGTACGCCCGCTCGGTCACCGCGGTCTCGGGCGAACTGCGCACGGAGCTGCACGATGACGGCGACGGCTTCTTCTCCGGGCTGCTCCCGCTCGCCTCGGTCCCCGCCTACCGCCTACTGGTGGAGTACGACGGCACGGTCCACGAGACCGAGGACGCCTACCGCTTCCTGCCCACGCTCGGCGAGCTGGACCTGCACCTGATCGGCGAGGGCCGGCACGAGCAGCTCTGGCGCGCGCTCGGCGCCCATGTGACCACCCACCAGGGCGTGACGGGCACCCGGTTCGCGGTGTGGGCTCCGAATGCGCGGGGCGTGCGGATCGCGGGCACCTTCGACTTCTGGGACGGCACCGCGTTCCCGATGCGCTCGCTCGGCTCCTCCGGGATCTGGGAGCTGTTCGTGCCGGGGATCGGCGAGGGCGAGCTGTACAAGTTCGAGATCACCCGCTCCGACGGCTCCCGCACCCTGCGCGCCGATCCGCTGGCCCGCCGCACCGAGGTCCCGCCCGCCACCTCCTCGATCGTGTGCGCCTCGCACCACGAGTGGGGCGACGACGAGTGGATGGCCCGCCGGGCGGGGACACCGGTGCACGAGGCGCCCTTCTCCGTCTACGAGGTGCACCTGCCCTCCTGGCGGCCCGGCCTGACCTACCGCCAGCTGGCCGAGCAACTGCCCGGATACGTCTCGGAGATGGGCTTCACCCATGTCGAGCTGATGCCGGTCGCCGAGCACCCCTTCGGCGGCTCCTGGGGCTACCAGGTGACCGGCTTCTACGCCCCGACGGCCCGCCTCGGCACCCCCGACGACTTCAAGTACCTGGTGGACCGGCTGCACCAGGCCGGCATCGGCGTGCTGATGGACTGGGTACCGGCGCACTTCCCGCGCGACGACTGGGCGCTGGCCGAGTTCGACGGGCGCCCGCTGTACGAGCACCACGACCCGCTGCGGGCCGCCCACCCCGACTGGGGCACGCTGGAGTTCGACTTCGGGCGCCGCGAGGTGCGCAACTTCCTGGTGGCGAACGCCGTGTACTGGTGCGAGGAGTTCCACATCGACGGCCTGCGGGTGGACGCCGTGGCCTCCATGCTCTACCTCGACTACTCGCGCGAGCCGGGCCAGTGGACGCCGAACGAGCACGGCGGCCGGGAGAACCTGGACGCGGTGGCCTTCCTGCAGGAGATGAACGCCACCGTGTACCGGCGCTGCCCGGGCGTGGTCACCATCGCCGAGGAGTCCACGGCGTGGCCCGGGGTGACCCGGCCGACCGACGGCGGCGGGCTCGGGTTCGGCCTGAAGTGGAACATGGGCTGGATGCACGACTCGCTGGAGTACATGAGCCACGACCCCGTGCACCGCAAGTACCACCACGACGAGATGACCTTCTCGATGGTGTACGCCTACAGCGAGAACTACGTGCTGCCCATCTCCCACGACGAGGTGGTGCACGGCAAGCGGTCGCTGGTGTCGAAGATGCCGGGCGACTGGTGGCAGCAGCGGGCGAACCACCGCGCCTACCTCGGCTGGATGTGGGCCCACCCGGGCAAGCAACTCCTCTTCATGGGGCAGGAGTTCGCCCAGGGCGCCGAGTGGTCCGAGGCGCACGGCCCCGACTGGTGGCTGCTCGACCCGTCGTACGGCGCCGAGGCCGACCACCGGGGCGTACGGGACCTCGTGCGGGACATGAACGCGCTGTACCGGGCGACACCGGCGCTGTGGCAGCGGGACACCGATCCGGCGGGCTTCGAGTGGGTCGCGGGCGACGCGGCGGACGACAACGTCCTCGCGTTCCTGCGGTACGACGCCGACGGCAGCCCGTTGCTCGCCGTCTCCCACCTGGCGCCGGTGGTCCGCCACGACTACCGGATCGGGGTGCCGGACGACGTCCCGGCCTGGTCCGAGGCCCTCAACACCGACGCGGGCCGGTACGGCGGCGGCGACGTCGTGCGCCCCGAGCCGGTCAAACCGGAGCCGCGGGGCGGCCACGGCCGCCCCGCGAGCATCCGGCTGACCCTGCCCCCGCTGGCCACGCTGTGGCTGCGGCCGGCCTAGCGGGCCCGTGTCACGCGGGCGTCGCGAAGACCTGGACCGCGTAGTCACCGGCGACACCGACGCCGGTGTCCGTGAACGAGCAGTTGAGGATGGCCTCCCTGTGGCCCCTCGTGCTGCTCATCCAGCCGGAGACGATCGTGTTGGCGTCGGTGGTCCCCCAGGACATGTTCTCGGACCCCGACCTCGCGTTGTAGCCGCTGGCCGCGATGCGCGACTGGATGGTGGAGCCGTCGGAGCCGGTGTGGTTCGTCAGCCGGTGCGCGTTCGCGTCGTTCGCGAAGGTCTGTGCGGCCTGGGTCAGCTGCGCGTTGCTGCTCAGGGCGGCGCAGCCGGCCTTGGTCCGCTCGGCGTTGACCAGTTGCAGGATCTCGCCGGACGTGGCGCGAGGGGCGGCCGACACCGCGGCGCCGGCGCCGGCTGCTCCGGCGAACAGCAGGGGCGCCGCGAGGGTGGCGGCGCACAGGCCGCGTATGAGTGTGGTGGTGGTCCGCATGGAAGTGCCCTTCGGTCGGAAGAAGCGGAGAGAGATCCCCCCGGAACTCCATGAGGTGGTGTGAAGGGTTCGCGCGGTGGCGGGGGCACGGTGAGCGAGCGCCCGCGAAACCCTGGGTCACCGGCAGTTCCTCGGAATGTGCCCGGCGCCTGCGCTCATGCCTTTCCACGTTACGCCCGTCGCGATGGGCTCACGACCCGAGGGCATCGGCCAGCGCCTTCGGCAGTTCCCCGGTGTGCAGCACCCCCAGTCGCTGGGTCGCACGGGTCAGTGCCACGTACAGGTCGCTGGTGCCGTAGCCGCCGGGCTCCACCACCAGCACCGAGTCGAACTCGAGGCCCTTGGCCTGGCGCGGGTCGAGGAGCACGACGGCGCGCGTCAGGTCGGGTTCGGCGCCGGCCGTGACGCCGTCCAGCCGGGTGGCCAGGGAGCGGTGCAGCTCGCGCGGGGCGATGACCGCCAGGCGGCCCTCGGCCGGGGTGAGTTCGGCGACCGCCTCGGCCACCGCCGCGGGCAGAGCGCCGTCGGCCCGCCGCATCCAGGGCCGCACCCCCGTGGAGCGGACCGAGCTGGGCGGCTCGAAGTCCGGGTTCTCGGCGCGGACCACGGCCGCGGCGAGCTCCATGATCTCCGACGGCGTGCGGTAGTTGACGCCGAGACGGGTGTGTTCCCAGCGGTCCTCGACATAGGGGGCGAGGATGTCCGCCCACGAACCGACGCCGGCCGCCTCCGCGGTCTGCGCGGGGTCGCCGACCAGGGTCATGGAGCGGGTCGGGCTGCGCCGCATCAGCAGCCGCCAGGCCATCGGCGACAGCTCCTGCGCCTCGTCGACGATGATGTGCCCGAACGCCCAGGTGCGGTCGGCGGCGGCCCGCTCGGCGGCGCTGCGGTGGTCCGCCTCCTCGTGCCGCTCGGCGAACCGCTCGGCGTCGATGATGTCGTGGGCGGACAGCACCTCCGAGGACTCCGGGTCGCTGTCCTCCTTGTCCTCGAACTCGAAGGTCCGCGAGGCGTAGGAGACGTCCAGGACGCCCTGCGCGTAGGCGATCTGCGTCTCGCGCTCCCGCTCGGCGCGGGACCGGGCCAGCCGGTCGTCCTCGCCGAGGAGTTCGGCGGCCTCGTCGAGCAGCGGCACGTCGGCCACGGTCCAGGCGCGGGTCACCGGGCGGCGGATCGCGTCGGCGTCCTCCTCGGGGAGGTAGCCGTCGGGCTCCGCGAGAAAGTCGGCGAGCAGCCGCCGCGGGGTGATCCGGGGCCACAACTGGTCGACGGCGGACCAGACTTCCGGGTTCTCGGCGAGTTCGTCGCGGATCTGGGTGATGTCGGAGGCGTCGAGCAGGCTGCTGCCGTCGTAGGGGTCGGTGCCCACGCGCTCGGCGTACAGCTCGGTGAGCGTGTTGAGGATGTGGCCCTCGAAGTGCTCGCGGGCCGCGTTGTGCGGCAGCCCCGCGGCCCGTGTGCGCTCGCGGGCGACGCTCACCAGGCCGTCGTCCAGCATCAGCACCTCGCGGTCGTGCTCGATCGTGACGACCGGGTCGGGCAGGGCCTGCCGGTCGCGTACGACGGCGGCGAGCACGTCGGCCATGTCGGCGCGGCCCTTGACGGCGGCCGCCCGCGGGGTGTCGGCGGCGGTGGCCTTCACTCCGGGGAACAGCTCGCCGACCGTGGCCAGCAGCACGCCGGTCTCGCCGAGGGAGGGCAGCACCTCGCCGATGTAGCCGAGGAAGGCCGGGTTGGGGCCGACGATCAGGACGGCCCGGCGGGCCAGCAGGTCCCGGTGCTCGTAGAGCAGGTAGGCGGCGCGGTGCAGCGCCACCGCGGTCTTGCCGGTGCCCGGGCCGCCCTCCACGACCAGCACGCCCCGGTGCGGCGCCCGGATGACGCGGTCCTGGGCGGCCTGGATGGTCTGCACGATGTCGCCCATCCGGCCGGTGCGGGCCGAGTTCAGCGCGGCCAGCAGCACGGCGTCCCCGGTGGGGTCCTCGTGACCGGTGCGGGTGGCGTCGCCGAGGTCGAGGATCTCGTCGTGCAGGGCGGTGACGGTGCGGTCCTCGGTGGCGATGTGCCGGCGCCGGCGCAGCCCCATCGGGGTGTGGCCGGTGGCCAGGTAGAAGGGGCGGGCGACGTCGGCCCGCCAGTCGATGAGGACCGGCGTGCGCTCGGCGTTCTCCTCGCGCAGCCCGATCCGGCCGATGTGGTGGGTGGTGCCGTCGGCCAGGTCGATCCGGCCGAAGCAGAGCGAGCCGTCGACGGCGTTCAGCGCGGCGAGCAGCCCCGAGCGCTCGGCGACCAGGATGTCCCGCTCCAGCCGGGCCTGCATGGGCTTGTCGCCCTGGGCGAGCGCGTCCGAGACCGAGTCCTCGGCCTCGCCGCGCAGCACGTCCACGCGCGCGTACAGTCCGTCGATGAATTCCTGCTCGTGCCGCAATTCATCGTCCGGAAATTCACTGTTCCACCGATCCGCGTTTGACAATTCCACTCCAGCCCAGATATACTGTGGTCACTGAACTTCTCCGCGACCTTTTTCGAATTGAAGTCGCGAACCACTGAATATACGCACAGAAATCCCCCGGGCGCAATTGCCAGGGGGATTTCTTCGTGGGCGGCGGCCGCTTTACAGCACGTCGGCCAGTTCCTCCAGGAGCCGCCGCTTGGGCCGGGCCCCCACCATCGACCGCACCGGCCCGCCGTCCCGGAAGACCATCAGGGTCGGCGTCGACAGCACGCCGTAGGCGACCGTCGTCCCGGGATTGCGGTCCACGTCGATCTGCACGACCTTCAGCCGGTCGCCCTCCTCGAAGGCGATGTCCCGCAGTACCGGCGCGAGCTGCCGGCACGGCCCGCACCAGTCGGCCGTGAACTGCACCAGTACCGGAAGGTCGGCGCCGATCACCTCGGCCTCGAAGTCGTCGTCCGTGACCTCGTCGAGGCCGCTCACCAGACTCATCGCGAAAGCCCTCCCAGTTCGCATACGGGTTCCGGACCGCCCGGAACCACTGCGTCGGCGGCCAGCTCGTCCCGGGCCTCCTCGGCCCGCCGCAACTGCCCCGCGACCGTCTCCCGCACGGCCCGGAGCTGCCCGATGAGCGCGTCCAGCTCGTCGAGCTTGCGCCGGTAGACCACCAGCGAGGCCGGACAGGAGTCGCCCTCCGGGTGCCCGGCGCGCAGACACTCCACGAACGGCCGCGTCTCCTCCAGGTCGAACCCGAAGTCCTGCAGCGTCCGGATCTGCTCCAGCAGCCGGAGGTCGCCCTCGTCGTACGTGCGGTGCCCCTTGTCGTCCCGCCGGGCCGGCAACAGTCCCCGCGCCTCGTAGTACCGCAGGGCCCGCGCCGTGGTCCCGGCCCGCGCGGCCAGCTCACCGATTCGCATGCCCACGACGGTAGGCGTTGACGTCGGCGTCAAGGCAAGCGCGGGCCCGGCGGGCGCCCTAGACGGTCACCCCCGCCGACTCCTCCACCTCCAGCAGGGACGCGCTCTGGCGTTCCTCGTCGAACTTGCGGCGGCCGCCGCGCAGGCCGAAGAGGCGTTTGGCGAGGGCGATGTAGAGGACGGCGAGGATGTTGAGGACCAGCGTGGCGATCTTCAGGTAGCTGACCTTCTCGGTGAGTTCGTAGATCTCCAGGGGCAGGAACGCGGCGGTGGCGACCACCGTCAGGTACTCCGCCCAGCGCTTGGCGTACCAGAGGCCGCCCGCCTCGACCAGCTCGATCAGCGCGTAGGCCAGCAGCAGGGCGGCCACCAGCAGCAGCGTGGAGTGCTTGTAGCCGAAGGCCTTCTGGATGGAGCCGACCACGGGCGAGTGGTCGAGGTCGTAGTGGAAGTGCCGGAAGACCGGGCGGAAGACGTCCACGTTCTGGTTGAACAGCCGCCGCACGGCGTCCTGGCTGTTGCTGAACTTCCACACCGCCACCGCGACCAGCACGATGAACACCCCGCGCACCGCCCGCTCGACGGCCAGGAAGCGGAGGATGAACAGGTCCCGCAGCACCTTGCCGCGCGGCACCAGCGGGGCGTCCCCGGCCGGCCCCGAGCCGTGCGGCTCGCCGAGCACGAAGTCCCCGCAGCGCAGACACCGCCACACGTCCCCGAGCGCGGTCTCGGCGTGCAGCCGGATCCGCAGCCGGGGATCGTCGGGCGCGTAGGTCACGTGCCCCTTGCGCGCGCAGGTCCGCCTGTCCCAGTCGATCTTCATCCCCCGTGCCTCCAAACTGACTCACACGTACTGACGCCACGCGCCGACGTGCCGTTCCGGTTGTCCGGAGCGGCACGTTAATGGATCGGGGCGCGAAGGTGTCAGCCGACCGCGCTTTCCGTCAGTTCCTTCTGCTCTTCCTTCACCTGAGGTACGGCGCTCTCGCGGCCCGGCAGCAGGACGGCCACCAGGACCGTGCCGATGCCGAGGACGACCGCGCCGACCAGGCTGGTGTGGGCGACCGCGTCGGAGAAGGAGGAGCCGACCGCGTCGGCCATCCTGCGGGCGCCGGCGGCGAGCTCGCCGGCCTGCTGCTTCAGCTGTGCGGCCTGGTGGGGGTCGCTCGTGCGGCCGGCCCTCGTGGCGAGCTGCTGCGCCTTGTCGGCGATGCCCTGGGCGACGGCGTACCCGGCGCCGACCGAGTCCCGGGCGGTGTCGAGGGCGCTCGCCGGGAGCCTGCTGCCGGCCGTGGCGTCGGAGAGGTGGTTGCCGTACGAGGTGGCGAGGAGCGAGCCGAGGATGGCGATGCCGAGCGAGCCGCCGAGTTCCAGCGAGGTGTCGTTGACGGCGCCGCCGACGCCCAGCTCGGACTCGGGGAAGGCGCCCATGATGGCGTCGGTGCAGGGCGAGAGGGCGAGGCCGATGGCAAGGCCGAGGATGATCAGGGGCGCCACGAAGTCGCCGTAGGTGGAGCCCGCCTCCACCCGGGTCAGCAGGGCGAGGGCGGTGGTGCCGCCGACCATGCCCGCGGTGACGGTGATCCTCATGCCGACGCGCGGGGTGAGCCAGCCGGTGAGGGCGGAGCCGACGAAGACGGCGCCGGCCAGCGGCAGCATGCGCACGCCGGTCTGCAGGGCGTCGTAGCCGAGGACGAACTGGAGGTGCTGGGTCAGGTAGTAGAAGGCGCCGAAGACGGCGAGGAAGAACAGGGCGACGGCCAGGTTGGAGCCCGCGAACCGGCGGCCGGCGAAGCGGCGCACGTCGAGGATCGGGCGGGGGTGGCGCAGCTCCCACAGGACGAACGCGACCAGTGCGGCGCCCGCGACGGCCGCGGCGGTGACGGCCTTGACGCCCCAGCCGAAGTGCGGGCCCTCGATGATCATGTAGACGAGCGAGCCGGTCCAGATCACGGACAGCAGGCCGCCGACGTAGTCGATGCGGTCGTGGTGCCCGGCCCTGGACGGCGGTATCAGGACGAAGGCGGCGACGATCGCGAGGGCCGCGACGGGCACGTTGATCAGGAAGGTCGAGGACCAGCCGTGGTCGCGCAGCAGCGCGCCGGCGACGACCGGTCCCGCGGCGATGGCGAGGCCCGCGGTGGCGGTCCACAGGGTGATCGCCTTGGCCCGCTCGGCCCGCGGGAAGGTCGCGGCGAGCAGCGAGAGCGTGGCCGGCATGATCAGCGCCGCGCCGACGCCCATGACGGCACGGGCGGCGATGACGGTGGCCGCGCTGTCGGCCAGGTAGCCGAAGACGGCGCCGCCGCCGAAGACGACGAGTCCGAGGACGAGCGCCCCGCGCCGGCTGTACTTGTCGCCGATGGCGCCGAGCAGCAGCATCAGCGCCGCGTAGGGGACGGTGTAGCCGTCGATCACCCACTGCAGGTCGGCGCTGGAGAGCCCGAGGTCCTTCGTCATGTCGGGCGCGGCGACCGTGAGGGCGGTGTTCGCCATCACGATGATCAGCAGGCTCAGGCAGAGCACCAGCAGCGCCCACCAGCGCCGGGGGTAGGGGCGCTCCATCTTCTCGACCGGTTCGGTCATGACGAGTCGCATGGCAGGGGTCGCCTTCCTCGGGTACGCGACAGTACTTGCACAGTGGCGTGCAATTGCACAACCATGTGCAATGTACGTCGTTGCACAGCGCTGTGCAACTCAAGGAAGGGCGTGCAGAATGACTGCCATGACCACGGGTAACCCCAGCCGCGCCGACGCCAACCGGCGCCGCATCCTCGACGTCGCCCTCGCCGAGCTGCTGCGCGACCCCGACGCCTCCATGGACCAGATCGCGCGCGCCGCCGGTGTCGTACGACGCACGGTGTACGGCCACTTCCCCAGCCGTGAGGCGCTGATCAGCACCCTCGTCGACGAGGCGGTCCAGGCGCTGACGGACGCCGACGCGGCGGTGCGCACGGGCGTGGCGGACCCGGCGGAGGCGGTGGCCCGGTCGGTCCTCGCGATCTGGGCGACCGCCGACCGCTACCGGCTGCTGATCGCCCTGGCCCAGCGCACGGTCACCGTCCAGGGCATCCGGGAACGCCTCGCGCCCCTGCGCGAGGCCAAGCTGCGGGTGCTCCGGGAGGGCCTGGAAGCGGGCGTCTTCAGCTCCCCGCTGCCCGCGCCGGCCCTGGCGTACGTGCACGAACAGATGCTGTTCGCCGTGATGGAGGCCGTGAACGACGGCCTGCTCACGGCCGAGGAGGCGGGCCGCGCCGCCACGGTCACGGTGCTGACCGCGGCGGGCGTGCCCGCCCAGCGGGCCACCGCGCTGGTGGCCGAGGTGAGTGCGCCGTCGTAGACCCGGCGCACGGACGGCCGGACGCCCGGCCCGGGGTCAGGCGGGGCCGGGCGTCCGGAGCTCGTTCGGTGGGTCAGGCCGTGACCGGCTCCTCCCGGGGCTCGGGCAGGTCGGTGACCGGCGGCCGCTCCTCGTCGAGCCGGGTCGTCTCGTCGAACGGCAGCTCACCGGCGAGCACCCGGCCGACCCGCTCCTTGTCGATCTCCTTGGTCCAGGTGCCGACCAGCACGGTGGCGACCGCGTTGCCCGCGAAGTTGGTCAGCGCCCGGGCCTCGCTCATGAACCGGTCGATGCCGACGATCAGGCCGACCCCGTCGACCAGCGCGGGCTTGTGCGACTGCAGACCGCCGGCCAGGGTGGCCAGGCCCGCGCCGCTGACGCCCGCCGCGCCCTTGGACGCCAGCAGCAGGAACAGCAGCAGCGGGATCTGCTCGCCCACCGACATCGGCGTGCCGAGCGCGTCCGCGATGTACAGGGACGCCATGGTCATGTAGATCATCGTGCCGTCGAGGTTGAAGGAGTACCCGGTCGGCACGGTGATGCCGACGACCGGCCTGCTGACGCCCAGGTGCTCCATCTTCGCGATCAGCCGCGGCAGCGCGGACTCGGAGGAGGAGGTGGACAGGATCAGCAGGAACTCCCGGGCGAGGTACTTGCACAGGGCGATGACGTTCACCCCGGCGACGATCCGCAGCAGCGCGCCGAGCACCACGAACACGAACAGGAAGCAGGTGACGTAGAAGCCGAGCATCAGCACGGCGAGGCTCTTGAGCGCGTCCAGGCCCGCGGAGCCGGTGACGGCGGCGATGGCGCCGAAGGCGCCGATCGGCGCGGCCCACATCACCATGGACAGGATGCGGAAGACGAGCCGCTGGATGTGCTCGATGCCGCGCAGCACCGGCTGCCCGGTCTGCCCCAGGGCCTGGAGCGCGAACCCGGCGAGCAGGGCGACCAGCAGCGTCTGCAGGACCTGGCCCTCGGTGAAGGCGGACACGAACGTCGTCGGGATGATCGACAGCACGAAGTCGACGGGGGGCAGCGCGTCGCTGGAGACCTGGGCGTGCCCGGTCTGCCGGAGCGCGTTCGTCAGGTGCAGCCCGTCACCGGGGTGCAGCACGTTGCCGACGACCAGGCCGATGGCGAGCGCCACCAGTGACATCACGAGGAAGTAGCCGAGGGCGATGCCGCCGACGGCGCCCACCTTGGCCGCCTTGCGGACCGATCCGATGCCGAGCACGATCGTGCAGAAGATGATCGGCGAGATCATCATCTTGATCAGGTTCACGAATCCGGTGCCCAGCGGCTTCAGCTGGACCGCGGCATCCGGCCAGATCAGGCCGACGGCGATGCCGAGCGCGACCGCCACGATGACGGCGATGTACAGATAGTGGGTCCGGTCCCGCTTCACGCGGGGTGCGGCAGGTGCCGTGCCGGGGGTGCTGGCGGCCACGACTGCCCTCCTTGACGTCTTCGTCGGTGAACAACCGGCGTGCGGCTCACGTCCGGGAGTTGCTGGGGAATGCCGTGACTATCTCCCGGCCTGTGAGGGCGGTCACCCTTCCGTTCATTTAGTTCACGCCGAACCGGGGAGGCACACTGCTGGCATGCGCTTTCCGTCCCTCGCCCGACCCCGCAGCCTCGCGGGCCAGCTCTTCGCCATGCAGGCGGTGCTGCTGGCGGTGGTCGTGGCCGGGTACGCGCTGTTCACCTACGTGAGCGACCGGCGCCAGGCCGAGGACGCGGCCACCCGGCAGGCCACGGCGGTGGCCCGCTCGATCGCGGACTCCCCCTCGGTCCGCACGGCCATCCGCACCGCGGACCCGAGCGCGCGCCTGGAGCCGTACGCCCTCCAGGTCACCCGGGACACCAACGTCGACTTCGTCACGATCATGAACACGTCCGGCATCCGCTGGACCCACCCGGACCGGCGGCAGATCGGCAGGCGCTTCCTCGGCACCATCGACCCCGCCCTGCACGGCCACACCTTCACCGAGACCTACACCGGCACGCTCGGCCCGTCCGTGCGCGCGGTGACCCCCGTGACCGACGACGGCCGGATCACCGGCCTGGTCAGCGCCGGCATCAAGGTGGAGACGATCAGCGAACGGGTCCAGGACCAGGTCACCGCCCTGCTCGGGGTGGCCGGCGGAGTCCTGCTGCTCGGCGCCGTCGGCGCGTACGTCGTCAACGCGCGGCTGCGCCGGCACACCCACGGCATGAACTCCACCGAGCTGAGCCGGATGCACGACTACCACCAGGCGGCACTGCACGCGGTCCGCGAGGGCCTGCTGATGCTCGACGGGCAGTACCGGGTGGCGCTGATCAACGACGGCGGGCGGGAACTGCTCGGCGTCGGCGGGGAGCGGGACGTGGTCGGGCGCACGGTGGCCGACCTGGGCCTGCCGGTGCCGCTGACGGGCGCGCTGCTGTCCTCGCGGCCGCGGGTGGACGAGGTGCACCTGACGGCGTCCCGGGTGCTGGTGGTGAACACCTCCCCGGTCTCCGGCGGAGAGCGGCGCGGCACCGTCGTGACCCTGCGCGACGTGACCGAACTCCAGTCGCTGATGGGCGAGCTGGACTCGGAGCGGGGCTTCGTGCAGGCGCTGCGCTCGCAGGCGCACGAGGCGGCGAACCGGCTGCACACCGTCGTGTCGCTGATCGAGCTGGGCCGGGCCGAGGAGGCGGTGGAGTTCGCCACGGCCGAGCTGGAGCTGGCGCAGGCGCTCACCGACCAGGTGGTCGCGGCGGTGAGCGAACCGGTGCTCGCCGCGCTGCTGCTCGGCAAGACCGCCCAGGCCAACGAGCGGGGCGTGGAGCTGGTGGTGTCGGCGGACAGCCGCCTGGACGACGGCCTCCTCGGCGACCTCCCGGCGCGCGACCTGGTGACGATCCTCGGCAATCTGATCGACAACGCGGTGGACGCGGCACAGGGCGGCGCCCGGGCCCGGGTGACCGTCACGGCGTACGCCTCGGACGCCGAGCTGGTGCTGCGGGTGGCGGACACCGGACCCGGCGTCGACCCGGACCACGCCGACCTGGTCTTCCAGCGGGGGTTCTCCACCAAGCCGGCCGGCCCCGGCGGGCGGGGCCTGGGCCTGGCCCTGGTCCGGCAGGCGGCGGCCCGGCACGAGGGCACGCTGACGGTGGCGGAGTCGGCCGAAGAGGGCGGGGGCGGTGCGGTGTTCGAGGTGCGGCTGCCGTTGCGCGCGGCGTCCCCGGTGCCCTCGGGCGGTGCCGCGTGACGGGCTCCCGGCCGATCAGGGTGCTGGTGGTGGAGGACGACCCGGTCGCCGCCGACGCGCATGTGATGTACGTGGGCCGGGTGCCGGGCTTCGTCGCGGTCGGAAAGGCGCACACCGGCGCCGAGGCCCGCCGCGTCCTGGACCGCACGGCCGTGGACCTGCTCCTGCTGGACCTGCACCTGCCGGACGTGCACGGGCTGCAGTTCGCGCGCTCGCTGCGGGCGGCCGGGCATCACGCGGACGTGATAGCGGTGACGTCGGCACGGGACCTGGCGGTGGTCCGGGAGGGCGTCTCGCTGGGTGTCGTCCAGTACGTCCTGAAGCCCTTCACGTTCGCGACCCTCCGCGACCGCCTGGTCCGCTACGCCGAGTTCCACGCGGCGGCGGGCGAGGCGAGCGGCCAGGACGAGGTGGACCGCGCGCTCGCGGTGCTGCGCGCGCCGGCGCCCGCCGCCCTCCCCAAGGGGCTCAGCGGGCCCACCCTGGAGCGGGTGACCGGCGCCCTGCGCGAGGCGCCCGAGGGGCTGACCGCCGCCGGGGTCGCCGAGTCCGTCGGCATCTCGCGGATCACCGCACGCCGCTACCTGGAGCACCTGGTCGAGGCCGGCCGGGCAGGCCGGAGCCCGCTGTACGGGCAGGTGGGGCGGCCGGAACTGGTCTACCGCTGGGTCTCCCAGGCGCGCTGAACCCGCGCCGGGCGGTCATGGTGCCGGGGTACGCCCTGTTCGTGCGGGTGAACCTGATCGACACCCCGCAGGGCACGACCCTCTTCGGTCGAGGGATGAGCGCGGGCCGTCAAGGGATACGCGACGGAGGAGTTCCGTCCGTTACATACCGAACGGCCGGAACTGTACGTTCCGACAATCCGTGATCCTGTCCGAACAGACCGTAGCCATCCGGTCACCGCACCCCTAGCTTGTGCGGGGTGCGCCAACCCTCAGCTCCCCCGTTCAACGCCCCGGCCGCCCGCAGGCTGCGCGCCGCGCTCGGCATGGGACCCGAGCACGTCGCCTACGGCATGCGGGCCTCGTACGGGCTGCCATACGTCACACCCGATCTCGTGATCGCCTGGGAACGCGGCACCGCCTCCCCGAGCAGCCCGGAACTCACCGCGCTCTCGGGGGTGTTGTGGTGTTCCCCGGGTGAGCTGATCGGCCGGCCCCGCACCCTGCGCGAGCACCGCATCGCGCGCGGGGCCGCGCCGGAGGACGTGGCCCGGGCGGTCGGCCTCGACCTGCCGGCGTATCTGCGGATGGAGGAGAGCGGGTCCTGGCGGGGCAACGAGCGCCAGTCGGCCGCGCTGGCGCAGACGCTGCGACTGGCCCTGCCCGACTTCGTGGCCGTCACGGGCCGCGAGGCGAAGCTGGCCGAGTTGCTGCACAGCGCGGTGACCACCCGCTGGCAGGCGTATGTGCGCCCGGTGGCGAAGCTGGCACCCGTCGACCGGGAGGTCCTGGAGGACGTCCTGCAGGAACTGCACCAGGACTACCAGGGCCACATGGCCGCCACCCTCAGCTGGGGCGGCGGCAGCAGCAGCGCGAGCGAGTCGGGCCGTGAGTTCCTCGACCGGATCGTGGAGAACTTCTGGGCGTCGGTCGAGAAGGCCGGCGGAGCCGTCTGAGACCGGCCGCGAGCGGCTCCTAGAACACCGACTCGGCCTCGTCCATGCGGTCCTTCGGCACGGTCTTCAGCTCGGTGACCGCGTCCGCGAGCGGCACCATCACGATGTCGGTGCCGCGCAGCGCCGTCATCCGGCCGAACTCGCCGCGGTGCGCGGCCTCGACGGCGTGCCAGCCGAAGCGGGTGGCGAGGACGCGGTCGTAGGCGGTGGGCACGCCGCCGCGCTGGACATGGCCGAGGATGACCGGCTTGGCCTCGGTTTCGAGGCGCCGCTCCAGCTCGTACGCGAGCGCGGTGCCGATGCCCTGGAAGCGCTCGTGGCCGTACTGGTCGATCTCGCCCTTGCCGTAGTCCATCGTGCCCTCGGCGGGGTGGGCGCCCTCCGCGACGCAGACGACGGCGAACTTCTTGCCGCGGGAGAAGCGTTCCTCGACCATCTTGACCAGATCGGCCGGGTCGAAGGGGCGCTCGGGCAGGCAGATGCCGTGGGCGCCGGCTGCCATGCCGGACTCCAGGGCGATCCAGCCGGCGTGCCGGCCCATGACCTCGACGACCATCACCCGCTGGTGGGACTCGGCGGTCGTCTTCAGGCGGTCCATCGCCTCGGTCGCGACGCCGACGGCGGTGTCGAAGCCGAAGGTGCGGTCCGTGGAGGAGATGTCGTTGTCGATGGTCTTGGGCACGCCGACGACCGGGAGGCCGGCGTCGGAGAGCATGCGGGCCGCCGTCAGCGTGCCCTCGCCGCCGATCGGGATCAGCGCGTCGATGCCGAACTCCTCGACCATGTCGGTCGCCTTGTCGCAGGCCTCGCGCAGCCGGTCGCGCTCCAGCCGGGAGGAGCCGAGGATGGTGCCGCCGCGGGCCAGGATGCCGCCGACCGCGTCCAGGTCGAGGGAGCGGTAGTGACGGTCGAGCAGACCCCGGTAGCCGTCCTCGAAACCGATGACCTCGTCGCCGTACTGCGCCACCGCACGGTGCACGACCGACCGGATCACGGCGTTCAGGCCGGGGCAGTCGCCGCCTGCGGTGAGAACTCCGATGCGCATCGTGCTGTGTCTCCTGCTCGCTGTCGGTGCCGGTGAGCCGGTTCCGATTGTTTCACGTCCGCCGGGGCGGTGAGGGCCTGACGGGCGCCTTATCCGGCGGCGGGGGTATTGTCAAGAGGGTTCCGCTCACCCCGGTGGGCGATTTTTGTGCCGAGAACGCGCCGTACAGGGCATCGCGCCGTACAAGACATGAGGAACGGAGTGGACACGTGACGCGCAGCGTGTACGTGACCGGGATCGATCGCGGCGACGGCCGCCAGGTCGTGGAGCTGGGGGTCATGGAACTCCTGACCCGGCAGGTCGACCGGGTGGGGGTCTTCCGGCCGCTCGTCCACGACGGACCCGATCGCCTGTTCGAGTTGCTGCGGGCGCGCTACCGCCTCTCGCAGGACCCGGCGACCGTCTACGGCATGGACTACCACGAGGCGTCCGCGCTCCAGGCCGAGCAGGGCACCGACGAGCTGGTCTCCACCCTCGTCGACCGCTTCCACCTGGTGGCCCGCGACTACGACGTCGTCCTCGTCCTCGGCACCGACTTCGCCGACACCCAGCTCCCGGACGAGCTGTCCCTCAACGCCCGCCTGGCCAACGAGTTCGGCGCCTCGGTGCTGCCCGTGGTCGGCGGCCGCGGGCAGACCGCCGAGTCGGTGCTGGCCGAGACCCGCAACGCCTACCGCGCCTACGACGGCCTCGGCTGCGACGTGCTCGCCATGGTCGCCAACCGGGTGACCCGCGAGGACCGCGACGAGATCGCCCGACGGCTGGCCGACCGGCTGCCGGTGCCCTGCTACGTCCTGCCCGACGAGCCCGCGCTCTCCGCACCGACCGTCTCCCAGATCGCCCAGGCCCTCGACGCCCGGGTGCTGCTCGGCGACGACTCCGGGCTCGCCCGGGACGCCCTCGGCTTCGTCTTCGGCGGTGCGATGCTGCCGAACTTCCTTCCCGCCCTGACCCCGGGCTGCCTGGTCGTCACCCCCGGGGACCGCGCCGACCTGGTCGTCGGCTCGCTGGCCGCGCACAGCGCCGGCACCCCGCCGATAGCCGGCGTGCTCCTCACCCTCGACGAGGTGCCGAGCGAGGAGATCCTCACCCTGGCCGCGCGCCTCGCCCCGGGCACCCCGGTCCTGTCGGTGACCGGCAACAGCTTCCCCACCGCCGAGCAGCTCTTCTCCCTGGAGGGGAAGATGACGGCGGCCACCCCGCGCAAGGCGGAGACGGCGCTCGGCCTGTTCGAGCGGTACGCCGACACCGCCGGCCTGGCCGGCCGGGTCTCCGCGCCGAGCAGCGACCGGGTCACCCCGATGATGTTCGAGCACAAGCTGCTCGAACAGGCCCGCTCCGACAAGCGCCGGGTCGTCCTCCCCGAGGGCGGCGAGGCACGGGTGCTGCACGCGGCCGAGGTGCTGCTGCGCCGGGGCGTGTGCGACCTGACCCTGCTCGGGCCCGTCGACCGGATCCGCAAGCAGGCGGCCGACCTCGGCATCGACCTCGGCGACACCCAGCTGATCGACCCGGCCACCTCCGAACTGCGCGACGCCTTCGCCGAGAAGTACGCGGAACTGCGCGCCCACAAGGGCGTCACGGTCGAGCTGGCCTACGACGTCGTCTCCGACGTGAACTACTTCGGCACCCTGATGGTCCAGGAGGGCCTGGCCGACGGCATGGTCTCCGGGTCGGTGCACTCCACCGCGGCCACCATCCGGCCCGCCTTCGAGATCATCAAGACCCGCCCGGACTCCTCCATCGTCTCGTCCGTGTTCTTCATGTGCCTGGCCGACAAGGTGCTGGTCTACGGCGACTGCGCGGTCAACCCGGACCCGGACGCCGAGCAGCTCGCGGACATCGCCGTCCAGGCGGCGGGCACGGCCGCGCAGTTCGGGGTGGAGCCGCGGATCGCGATGCTGTCGTACTCCACCGGGACCTCGGGCTCGGGCGCGGACGTGGACAAGGTGCGCGAGGCGACCGAGTTGGCGCGCTCGCGCCGCCCCGACCTGAAGATCGAGGGGCCGATCCAGTACGACGCGGCCGTGGAGCCGACCGTGGCCGCCACCAAGCTGCCCGGCTCCGAGGTCGCCGGCCAGGCCAGCGTGCTGATCTTCCCCGACCTCAACACCGGCAACAACACCTACAAGGCCGTGCAGCGTTCGGCCGGCGCGATCGCCGTCGGCCCGGTCCTGCAGGGCCTGCGCAAGCCGGTCAACGACCTGTCCCGGGGCGCGCTCGTGCAGGACATCGTGAACACCGTCGCCATCACGGCGATCCAGGCCCAGAACTCCAGCGAGAAGGCGTACCAGCAGTGACCCCTCCCACCCGCGTCCTCGTCCTCAACTCCGGCTCCTCGTCGGTGAAGTACCAGCTGCTGGACATGCGGGACCACAGCCGGCTGGCGGCGGGACTGGTCGAGCGCATCGGCGAGCGGACCTCACGGCTGAGGCACACCTGCCTCACCAGTGGTGACACCCGCGAGCACACCGGGCCGATCGCCGACCACGACGCCGCCCTCAAGGCGGTCGCCGGCGAGCTGGGCCGCGACGGCCTCGGCCTGGACTCGCCGGAACTGGCCGCGATCGGGCACCGGGTGGTGCACGGCGGGATGTTCTTCACCGAGCCGACGGTCGTCGACGACACGGTGATCACCGAGATCGAGCGGCTGATCCCCGTCGCCCCGCTGCACAACCCGGCCAACCTCACCGGCATCCGCACCGCCCGGTCGCTGCGCCCCGACCTGCCGCAGGTCGCCGTCTTCGACACCGCGTTCCACACGACCATGCCGGAGTCCGCGGCCCGCTACGCGATCGACCCGAGGCTCGCCGACCGGCACCGGATCCGCCGCTACGGCTTCCACGGCACCTCGCACGCCTACGTGGCCCGGGAGACCGCGCGGCTGCTGGGCCGGGACCCCTCCGAGGTCAACGTCATCGTGCTGCACCTCGGCAACGGCGCCTCGGCCTCCGCGGTCGAGCGGGGGCGCTGTGTGGACACCTCCATGGGACTGACGCCCTTGGAGGGGCTGGTGATGGGTACGCGATCCGGTGATCTGGATCCGGCGGTCATCTTCCATTTGGCCCGTGTTGGCGGAATGTCCATGGATGAGATCGACACTCTTCTCAACAAGAGGAGCGGTCTGCTCGGTCTGTGCGGGGACAACGACATGCGGGAGATCCGCCGCAGGATCGACGAGGGCGACGAAGAAGCCGCTCTCGCCTTCGACATTTACATTCACCGGCTCAAGAAGTACATCGGGGCCTATTACGCCGTCCTGGGCACCGTGGACGCGGTCGCCTTCACGGCCGGGGTGGGCGAGAACGCGGCGCCGGTGCGGGAGGCCGCGATCGCCGGCCTGCGGGGTCTGGGCCTGGCGGTCGACCCGGAGCTGAACGCCGTGCGAGCGGACGGGGCCAGGCTGATCTCGCCGCAGGACGCGCGTGTCGCGGTCGCCGTGGTGCCGACGGACGAGGAAATGGAGATCGCCACCCAGACGTACGCACTGGTCGGAAAGAACAACTGAGCAATACACCGCAGTAACACGCCTGAGCGCGAGTCCGCCCATTTGTATCTTCCGCCAGACGGAATATTCCGTAGCGAAACAAACCGATAGGATCGCCCCATGCGCCGTTCGAAAATCGTCTGTACTCTCGGCCCCGCGGTCGACTCCCACGAGATGCTCGTCGCCATGATCGAGGCGGGCATGAATGTAGCCCGCTTCAACTTCAGCCACGGCTCCCACGCCGAGCACCAGGCGCGGTACGACCGCGTCCGGGCCGCTTCGAAGGAGACCGGCCGGCCCATCGGTGTCCTCGCCGACCTGCAGGGCCCGAAGATCCGCCTGGAGACCTTCGCCGAGGGTCCGGTCGAGCTCGAGCGCGGTGACGAGTTCGTCATCACGACCGAGGACGTGCCGGGCGACAAGCACGTCTGCGGTACGACGTACAAGGGGCTGCCGGGCGACGTCTCGCGCGGCGACCAGGTCCTCATCAACGACGGCAACGTCGAGCTGAAGGTCCTGGACGTCGAGGGCCCCCGGGTGAGGACGATCGTCATCGAGGGCGGTGTCGTCTCCGACCACAAGGGCATCAACCTGCCCGGCGCGGCCGTGAACGTGCCCGCGCTGAGCGACAAGGACGTCGAGGACCTCCGCTTCGCCCTCCGCATGGGCTGCGACATGGTCGCGCTGTCCTTCGTCCGGGACGCCAAGGACGTCGCCGACGTCCACCGCGTGATGGACGAGGAGGGCCGCCGGGTCCCGGTCATCGCCAAGGTGGAGAAGCCGCAGGCGGTGCTGAACATGGAGGACGTCGTCGCGGCGTTCGACGCCGTGATGGTGGCCCGTGGCGACCTCGCCGTCGAGTACCCGCTCGAGAAGGTCCCCATGGTGCAGAAGCGCCTGATCGAGCTGTGCCGGCGCAACGCCAAGCCGGTGATCGTGGCGACCCAGATGATGGAGTCGATGATCACCAACTCCCGCCCGACCCGCGCCGAGGCCTCCGACGTGGCCAACGCGATCCTGGACGGCGCCGACGCGGTCATGCTGTCCGCCGAGTCCAGCGTGGGCGCGTACCCGGTGGAGACGGTCAAGACGATGTCGAAGATCGTCCAGGCGGCCGAGCAGGAGCTGCTCTCCAAGGGCCTGCAGCCGCTGGTGCCGGGCAAGAAGCCGCGCACGCAGGGCGGTTCGGTGGCCCGCGCGGCCTGCGAGATCGCCGACTTCCTCGGCGGCCGGGGCCTGATCGCCTTCACCCAGTCCGGTGACACCGCGCGCCGGCTCTCCCGCTACCGGGCGGTCCAGCCGATCATCGCCTTCACCACGGACGAGGGCACCCGCAACCAGCTCACGCTGAGCTGGGGCGTGGAGCCGCACGTGGTGCCGTTCGTGAACACCACCGACGAGATGGTCGACCTGGTGGACCAGGAGGTCGCAAGGCTGGGCCGCTTCGACGCGGGCGACACGGTCATCATCACCGCCGGCTCGCCCCCCGGCGTGCCCGGCACCACCAACATGCTCCGCGTGCACCACCTGGGCACCCAGCAGGGCAACTGACGGTCCCGCAAGGGCCTTTGAACGCGCCGAGGGCGCCCCCTGGGACCAGGGGGCGCCCTCGGCCGTGTGCGGCTCCCGAACGGGCTTGCAGGACCGGTCAGTCGGTCGTGTACACGTGCATCCCGGGCACGTGCAGGTTGCCGCCGAACTGGGCCGCCTGGGTCACCTTGACGTTGGTGAAGTAGATCAGCGGCAGGTTCAGCGGGGGCGGGCTGTCGGGGCTGAAGGTCATCGGGATCAGACCGAACAGGTTTCCGGAGATCTTCTCGGTGTACATCACCGTCGAGCCGCCCCGGATGGTGGACGTCGAGCCCTTGGCCGCCTGGACGTGGTACGTCTTGCCGGACAGCGAGTCCTTCACCGTCTGGTGCAGGTCGCCGATGTCCGTGCCGTCGGAGATGACGTACTTCAGCACCTTCTTCGTGGTGCCGCTCGCCGTCCGCACCTCGACGATGCCCTGGTAGTCCGAGCCCTTGAGGAGCAGGGAGCTGGCGTCCAGGTACCAGGGGTCGTCGGCCACCGGCACCTTGTTGTCGACGCCGCTCTCGTCGGTCGTGGCCGCCGGGCAGTCCTGGGCCGAGGCGCCGGAGCTCGCGGACGGGCTCGGCGTGGCCGAGGCGGCCGCGTCCTTGACCGCCTTGGCGGCGTCCCCGGTCGTCTTCGAGACGGTGTCGGTGGTCTTCTTCACCGTGTCCGAGACCGTCTTGGTCGCCTTGGAGGCGGTGTCCTTGACGGTGTCGGCGACCTTGGAGCCGGCCGAGCCCGCCGAGGAGTCCGACGACGGTGACGCGGACGACGACGGGGTCGCCGAGGGCGCCGGGCTCGCGGACGTGCCGCCGGTGTCCTTCTTGCCGCCGGTGAGGATGCCGCCGAGCGTGTCGCCGATGGTGTCCAGCAGACCGCCGCCGCTGCTCTGGGAGGCCGACGGGGACGGCGAGGCCGTGGCACCGCCGGAGCCCGAACCCGAACCCGTGTCCGAGGAGCCGGAACCGGAGGTCGCGCTCGGCTCGGGGGAGGCCTTGTCGCCGGAACCTGAATCCGACGAAGAGGTCTTGCCCGAGTCCTGCGCGCCCTTGCCGGTGTCGGCGCTCGCCGAGGGCGTCGGCGTGGCCTTGTCGGGCGACGTGCTCGCGGAGGCGGACGGCGACGGCGAGGCCGAGGGGTCCTTGGCGTCGTCCAGCGCCTTCACGCAGTCCTTGTACTCGTCCGCCGTCAGGCTCTTGGCGGTCGGCGCCGTGGAGGGGCTGCTGTTGCCGTCGGCCAGGGCCAGGGTGGACGTGAAGCCCATGCCCATGATCACCGCCGTCGGCATCGCCACGGAGGCTATCGCCTTGCCGGCCGGCATGTGGAACCTGGTGAACAACGGCTTCTTGGCTGCCGCGTGGCGGGGCCCGGTTCTCGCGCGGGACCCGTCCACATCGGTCGCGCGGGTCACCTCGTCAGCCGGCACTGTGCCTCCCGTTCGCCCCGTTGGCCGGGCTCGTTCCTGACAGGTCGTTCGCCTCGGGCACCCCGTCGACGCCCTTGCCGGGCATCGGCGCCGCCTCCGGCGCACCGCCCACGCCCGGGGCCGCCTCGGCCGGCGGCTGCGGCTGCTCGGGCGCGCCCGGCGCCCAGGCCACGGCCATCGCACCGCCGATGAGGGCGAGCAGGAAGCCGATGACGAAGCCGCCGAAGTTGGACACGGGGATGGACACCAGCGCCAGCAGGATCGCCGCGACACCCGCGAAGACCCGTACGTGCTTCTGGAACCAGAGGCTGATGCCCAGGACGATGAGCAGCACACCGATGATCAGGGACCCGGCTCCCGCGGTGGTCGCCATCGCCAGCGTGAGATGGCCGAGCTGGAGATGCGCGTACGGGAAGTACATGATCGGCAAGCCACCGAGCAGGACGAACAGACCAGCCCAGAACGGACGCGTGCCCCGCCATGCGCGGAACTGCAGCCTCCGGTGGGTGAACTGGCCGGATGCGGCGGCAGAAGTCTCGGCGCTCATGGAAAACAGCTCCCTGGTGCGGTGTTGCTGTGGTGGTGATGTGTGCCGCGCGTGAACACGCGGCCGGAGCAGTGACGGGCGGGGTGCCATCGGCGCCCCCGCCCGTCAGTGAGTGCTCAGTAGCACTCGTGCGTTCCCGTCTGCACCGACATGTGCAGACCGCTGAGCTTGAAGGTTCCGGCCGTGGTCGCCCAGGCCGTCTGCTTCACGTTGGTCAGTGTGGCCGAGTCGGCCTGCTGCGCGAAGCCGTACGGGTTGGACTGCTCCTTCCCGCCCTTCATGCCCGGACCCTTGGAGGCGTCCTTGGCGGCAACACCGATGTCGATGTTGTTGAAGGTCGCGTCGGCGTCGAGGTCGGAGACGTCGATGTAGAGGTTGTCGGCCTCCACCGGCTTGTCCCCGCCCGCCTTCAGCACGAGGCTGACGGAACCGAACACCGGGATGTTCGGCGTGACGACCGACTGGCACATGTTGTTGATCGTGGCCGACTTGAAGGCCGAGACCGCGACCGGGTGGGCCGTCTGGTCACCGCTGAGCGTGTAGCCGTTGTCGATCGCGCCGTACTGCTCGAAGCCATTGCCGACCAGCTTGTCCGCGGTCACCTTGAAGGACTGACCGGACACGCTGAACGAGGCGGCGAGAGCGCCCTGCGCGAGGGCGACACCTATACACGCCGTGGCGGCAACGCTGGGCACCATGACCACAGCGAACCGCTTCCATCTGGTCCCGCCACGCACCTGGGACTCCATATTTCCTCCTTCTCGGACGTACATCTCCTGGCCCGGACTCGCCCCAGTCGAGGGCTCGGTCGGGCAGGGATGGGAGAAGTGCTACGTCCTCGGGAAGGAGAGCGCCCGCGCTCGGTGGCGCGAACCGCGCCCGAATCACCGGCGATCACCCCCGAGCGACAACCACTGGTCGCGCCTGACACGCATCACGCACAACCCTGCTGGACAGGCTTCGCCGTTCGGCGAAGACCCCCCTGCCCAAGAGCCGGCGCCACTGCCGCCGGCTCTGCTCGGTGGGGACCCAGAGTCTCCCGCGACCCGACCGGCTGCCGGGGTATGGGAACGGACCGAGCGTCGCCGATCGTGGTGCATTCTGGCCGCCCGCACAAGGGGGTTCGTTACTGGCTAGTAACGGCCGGATAACCGAGAAACGACCGGGCGGTCTCGCAGTGCCACGCTCGGTGCCGTTCAGGGGCAGAACAAAGCCGTTGATCCTTGGACGAAACCAGACAGATCAACGGCCCTGATTTACTCGGAGTAACAGCGGCTCCGATTACCAAGATTTGGTAAAGCGGAGCCGCCCTAACGCCACGTCGGCAAATCTTTCACCCCGGCATCACAAGCCGTGGCGTTTAGTGACTGGTCAGAACAAGGCGCGCGCCAGTGCCCTGCGCGCCCCGATCACGCGCGGATCGTCGGGGCCCACGACCTCGAACAACTCGAGCAGCCGGCGCCGCACCGTGTCCCGGTCGTCACCCGCGGTGCGCTGCACGGTCTCGATCAGCCGGCCGAAGGCGTCCTCGACATGACCGCCCACCAGATCCAGGTCCGCGGCGGCGATCTGCGCGTCCACGTCCTTGGGCTTCTCGGCCGCCTCCCGGCGCACCCGCTGCGGGTCCATGCCCTGCACCCGCTGCAGCAACTCGGCCTGCGCGAGACCGAGTTGCGCCTCGGGGTGGGTCGGGTCGTCGGCCAGCACGTTCTTGTAGGCCTGGACGGCGCCGCCCAGGTCGCCGGCGTCCAGGGCCTGGGCCGCGGCGTTCAGGACCGCCTCGTGCGGCCCCACCGGCGCCTCGGTCTGCGCCGGGCCGCCCGGCTCGGCGTCCGGGTCGACGGTCAGGCCGGTCAGCCCGAAGCGCTCCTCGGCGACCTGCACCAGCTGGTCGAGGGTCCCCCGGATCTGCTGCTCACCGGCCGCCCCCTGGAACAGCGGCAGCGCCTGTCCCGCCACGACGGCGAACACCGCCGGGATGCCCTGCACCCCGAACTGCTGCATCAGCATCTGGTTGGCGTCGACGTCGATCTTGGCGAGGAGGAAGCGCCCGTCGTACTCGACGGCCAGCCGCTCCAGGACCGGACTCAGCTGCTTGCAGGGCTGACACCACTCGGCCCAGAAGTCGATGACGACCGGGACTTCGGCGGAGCGCTGGAGGACTTCACGCTCGAAGCCCGCCTCATCGACGTCGATGACGAGATCGGCCGGGGAGACGGCCCCCGCGCCGCCCTGCCGGGCGGCTTCGGCGCGCGCCTGCTCGGCCTTGGCCTTGGCCTCCTGGGCCGCCTTCACCGCGGCGAGGTCGACGACGCCGCTCATGGACATGTTCCGTGGCTGCATGCGTCTATCCTCCCCCGATCCCGCCTCTGAAGAAAAAACCGATGTGGTCCGGCGCCGGGTCCCCACCCCACGCCGCGGTACTCGCCCGCGTACGTCCGTCGCGCGCTTTCGCTACGAGTCGTAGCGTAATGGCAACAGGGGTGCGCGCGACACCACACGCCGGTGATCTCCCTCACGGCCCCACAGGACCTGCCGGTTATGGTCGTGGGATGCAGAGCCGCACCCCCGCCAGCCGTACCGGACGCCCGCGCAGCGCCGCCGCGGACGCCGCGATCCTGGCCGCCACGCGGGAGGCCCTGGTGGACCTCGGCTGGTCCAAACTGACGCTGGGGGACGTGGCGACGCGGGCCGGGGTGGCGAAGACGACCCTCTACCGCAGGTGGGCCGGGAAGCCCGAGCTGGTGGTCGACGCGGTGGCCGAGCTGTTCGACGAGCTGGAGCTGCCCGACCGGGGCAGCCTCGCGGCCGACATCGAGGGCGTGGTCCTGCAGTTCGCGGCGATCCTGGCCCGTCCGGAGGCCAAGAGCGGCCTGATGGCGGTGGTCGCCGAGTCCACCCGGGACGACGCCCTGCGCGAGCGCATCCGCGCGTCCATCGTCGAGCGGCAGATGCGCCTGGTCCTGGAGGGCCGCGCCCGCGCACAGCAACGGGGCGAACTCCCCCCGGAGCCCGACCCGGAGGAGTCCGCCCGCACGGTGGACCTCATCTTCGACGTGGTGGCCGGCGCCGTGGTCCACCGCACCCTGGTGAGCGGCAAGCCGGCGGACGAGGACTGGGTCCGCAGCTTCACCCGGGTGCTGCTGCTGGGCCTGACCTCGTCCGCCTGAGCCCGCTCAGAAGCCGGCCGGCTCGGTGTACACCCCCCACTCGTCGCGCAGCACCCCGCAGATCTCGCCGAGGGTCGCCTCCGCGCGGACGGCGTCCAGCATCGGCTCGATCATGTTCGCGCCGGACCGGGCCGCGGCCAGCATGGTGTCGAGCGCGGCGCGCACCGCGGACTCGTCCCGCGCGGACTTGCGCCCGGCGAGCGCCCGCACCTGCTCCCGCTCCACCTCGTGGCTCACCCGCAGGATCTCCAGGTCGCCGGTGACGGAGCCGGTGTTGACGTTGACGCCCACGACCCGCTTCTCGCCCTTCTCCAGCGACTGCTGGTAGCGGAAGGCGGACTCGGCGATCTCGCCGGTGAACCAGCCGTCCTCGATCCCGCGCAGGATGCCGGAGGTGATGGGCCCGATCGGGTGCTGCCCGTCCGGGTGCGCCCGCAGGCCGCGCTCCTTGATCTGCTCGAAGATCTTCTCGGCGTCCGCCTCGATCCGGTCCGTCAGCTGCTCGATGTACCAGGAACCGCCCAGCGGGTCGGCCACGTTGGCGACCCCGGTCTCCTCCATCAGTACCTGCTGGGTGCGCAGCGCGATCTCCGCGGCCTGCTCGCTCGGCAGCGCGAGGGTCTCGTCCAGGGCGTTGGTGTGCAGCGAGTTGGTCCCGCCGAGCACCGCGGCCAGCGCCTCCACGGCCGTACGGACGACGTTGTTGTACGGCTGCTGGGCCGTCAGCGACACGCCTGCCGTCTGGGTGTGGAACCGCAGCCACTGCGCCTTGTCGGACTTCGCGCCGTACACCTCCCGCATCCACCGCGCCCAGATCCTGCGGGCGGCACGGAACTTGGCGATCTCCTCGAAGAAGTCGAGGTGCGCGTCGAAGAAGAAGGACAGGCCCGGTGCGAAGACGTCCACGTCGAGCCCGCGGGAGAGGCCCAGCTCCACGTACCCGAAGCCGTCGGCGAGCGTGTAGGCGAGCTCCTGCGCGGCCGTGGCCCCGGCCTCACGGATGTGGTAGCCGGAGACGGACAGCGGCTTGTAGGCGGGGATGCCGGCCGCGCAGTACTCCATCAGGTCGCCGATCAGGCGCAGGTGCGGCTCGGGCTGGAAGAGCCACTCCTTCTGGGCGATGTACTCCTTGAAAATGTCCGTCTGGAGGGTCCCGTTGAGCACGCCCGGGTCGACGCCCTGACGCTCCGCGGCGACCAGGTACATGCAGAAGACCGGCACGGCCGGGCCGCTGATGGTCATGGACGTGGTCACATCGCCCAGCGGGATGTCCTTGAACAGGACCTCCATGTCGGCGGCCGAGTCGATGGCGACCCCGCAGTGGCCGACCTCGCCGAGGGAGCGCGGGTCGTCCGAGTCGCGGCCCATCAGGGTCGGCATGTCGAAGGCGACGGACAGGCCGCCGCCGCCCGCCGCGAGGATCATCTTGTACCGCTCGTTGGTCTGCTCGGCGTTGCCGAACCCGGCGAACTGGCGGATGGTCCAGGTGCGGCCGCGGTATCCGGTGGGGTGGAGCCCGCGCGTGAAGGGGTACTCCCCGGGCCAGCCGATCCGTTCGAACCCCTCGTACGCGTCGCCCGGCCGTGGTCCGTACACCGGTTCCACGGGATCGCCGGAGAGCGTGGTGAAGTCTGCGTCGCGCTTGCGGGCGGCGTCGTAACGGGCCTGCCAGCGTCGGCGGCCCTCCTCGATGGCGTGAGCGTCCATACCGTCGAATTTACTTGGACGTCCTAGTAAATGTCGATGGGGTACCGCCGTACGGCACCCGCACGGCGGTAGCCTCAGGCCTTGGCGACGGCCGGGGCCGCCTGGCCCTCGACCTTGGCCTCCAGCTCGCGGCTGATCCGGCGCTCGACGAAGAAGGCCGCGGTGGGGATCGTCCCCGCGAGCAGCACCCACAGCTGCTTGCCGATCGGCATCTTCGTCTTGGAGCCCAGGTCGAAGGCGACGACGAGGTAGACGACGTACAGCCAGCCGTGGGCGATGGCGACGACGCGGGTGACGTCGGCCGCACCGCTGATGTCCAGTCCGTACTTCGCGATCATGCTCAGGCACAGGAGCACCAGAAGGACACCCGTGGTGTAGGCCATGACCCGGTAGCGGGTCAGCACGCTCTTCTTCATGCCGTCGAGCGTAACCACCCGTTCCGGGAGATCTTGCCCGGGGTCAGTCCTCGTCGAAGTCGTGGGCCGAAACCCGCAGCGGACGGAGCATCGCGAAGATCTCCCGGCACTCCTCCGCGTCGTACACGCCGAGCCCGAAGTCCATGGCCATGAGGTCGCGGGTGGCCGCGTCGACCACCTCGCGGCCCTTCTCGGTGATGACCGCGAGCGTGCCACGCCCGTCGTTGGGATTGGGCCGCTTGGCGACGAGCCCGGATCTCACCAGCCGGTCCACGGTGTTCGTCACCGAGGTGGGGTGCACCATGAGCCGCTCGCCGATCTTGGACATCGGCAGCTCCCCGGCCTTGGAGAAGGTGAGCAGCACCAGGGCCTCGTACCGGGCGAAGGTCAGTCCGTACGGCTTGACCACCGCGTCCACCTCGGCGAGCAGGATCTGCTGGGCCCGCATGATCGAGGTGATCGCGGCCATCGAGGGCACGGTCCCCCAGCGCTGCTTCCAGAGTTCGTCGGCACGCGCGATGGGGTCGAACGGGAGACTGAGAGGCTTCGGCACGGCACCAGACCCTACCGGCCGGTCATATGCCGGGCAGCTCCGTCTCGGCTTTCGGTCGCCCGGGCGGCCGGGGCGAGCCCGCAGCAGCACAGCGCGCCCGTCACACCGGCCCCGGCGACGGCCGTGCGGACCCCCGTGACCTGGGCCGTCACCCCAGCCAGCGTCATGCCCACGCCCTGGACGGTCATCAGCCCCGCGCTCAGCACGGTCATGGCCCGCCCGCGCAGCTCGTCCGGCACCGCACGGACGAACCACTGGTCCAGGCCCAGCGTGGACGCCGACCCCGCCCCGGACAGCAGCAGGAGCAGCAGCGAGGCGGGCAGCCCGGGGCGCAGGGCGAAGCCGAGGTAGGGCAGCAGGGTCAGGCAGAGCAGCGGCAGGGCGACGCGTTCACGGGCCGCGGGCGCGAGCCGGGCCCCGGCGAACAGCTCGCCCACCACCGTGCCGACGGGCAGGGCGCACATGAGCAGGCCGAGGCCCGTGGAGCCGCCGCCCGGCTCGTCGGCGTAGGGCGCGGCCAGCGCCTCCGGCACGACGGAGAAGGCCGCCGGGATCCAGAAGAGCAGGAGCAGGACGCGGACGCGGGGAAGCCGCAGGAGGCTCCGGGCGCCGGCCGGTGCGGCCCCCGGGGTCCGTGCGCGGGCAGGGCGGCGCCGGGTGCCGAGGCGCAGCAGCGCGGCGGAGGCGAGGAAGGTGCCGACGGTGATCAGCAGGGCGTGGCGGGGGCGGACGGCCGCGAGCAGCAGGCCGCCGAGGCCGTAGCCGGCGGGCAACCGGCCCAGGAACACGGAGAACCCCGCCGACGCGGCCGCCGAGTGCTCCGGCGGCCGCACCCCGGTGGGCACGGCACTGACCGCGGGACGGCCTGACCGGCGGCACGGAGAACCACGCTGACCGCACCCTCGGGCCCGGCGGCCGGCCGCTCCCTACCGGCCCGTGCGCCGCAGCTGGTGCCGTACCGCCCGCTGGGCCACCGGTCCCAGCGACTCCAGCGCGCCCACGAGGGCGCCCAGTTGCTCCAGGGCGTCCAGCGCCGCGTGCGCCCCCGCCCCGTCGACGCCCTCGTACAGCTCGATGCCCACGAAGGACGCGGCCACCGTGCGCGCGAGCCCCGCCGGATCGACGAACTCGGCGAACGGCGTGGCCGCGAGCAGCCGCGCGAGCACCCGCTCGATCTCGTCGACCCACAGGCGCAGGCCCGCCGCCGTGGCCGGTCCCAGCGCCGCGTGGGTCGATGCGCCGGCCAGCAGCTGCCCGAGCAGGGCCACGTGCCCGCCGTCCCGCTCGCGCTCGTGGATCTCGCGTCCGAGCGTGAGCAGCTCGGCCAGGGAGGTGACGGCTACGAGCCGGTCGCGGTACCGCGCCACGGCCTTCTCGGCGCCGTACCGGCAGGCGGCGGCGAGCAGTTCGTCCACCGTGCCGAAGTGGTAGAAGACGAGCGCCTGGTTGACGCCGGCCGCCGCCGCCACCGACCGGGCCGAGGTCTTCGCGATGCCCTGCTCGGTGAGCGTGCGCAGGGCGCCCTCCAGCAGCTTGGTCTTGGTCTCCTGGGCCTTCGCCGTCTCGGGGCTCACGCGGGCGCCTCCCGCTGCTCCAGGGTGTGCAGCAGGCGGGGGGTGCGGACCTGGGTGACGGGGGCGCGCAGGCAGCGGCGGGCGGCCGGGGTGCACGCCAGCGGGGACTTGAACAGGGCGAGGCAGACGCCGACGAGCAGCAGCACCGGGCACAGGTAGGCGACGGCGGCGGCGAACGAGCCGAAGAAGCGCAGCAGCCGCTCCAGGGCGAGCCCGCCCAGGCACACGGTGAGCAGGAGCGCGCGTACGGCCAGCTCGGCCAGCCAGTTGACCAGGGCCCGCTCGGGTGTGATGCCCCGCTCCACCCAGAGTCTGAGCCGGTCGAAGGACCAGGCGGTGGCCCAGCGCAGCAGCGGGCGCAGCAGCAGGCGGTCGCCGACGGCGCCGAGGGCGCCCCAGCGGGGGCGGTAGTCGCAGCCGGTGAGGAAGCGGACGCCGTGCGCGTCGGGCACGTAGCGCCAGTAGCCGCTGCCCCCGGTGATCAGCGACAGGGGGTGCGTGGAGGAGAAGCGCAGGGCGGAGATGCGGGTGCCGTCGGGACGGTCGTTCTCGCCCGCCGCGATGCCGGTGCCGGACACGGTGAGGAAGGGCAGCAGGCGCGCGGTGTACCGGAGGCGCCGGGGCTCGCCCGCCGCGCGCGGGAGGTACTCGATCCCGATCACGCGCAGGTCCCAGCGCTGGTGGTGGGCCGGGTCCTGGGTGTGCGCCCACACGGTGTCGAGGTCGGCGCGTATGTGTGTCTCTATGTAGAGACCCATGGTGTTCCCCCACGTCAGGAATCTATTTGAGCGAATGCTCAAATGATCTTCCGAACAAGGTACTCCCCTTTGAGCGATCGCTCAAACCGCGGGGACGAGGAAACCCCGGCCGCTGCGGGCCGGGGTTCACCGGGGGCGGGAACGCGCACGGGCTAGGGCCTGAGGTGCCGCTCCACGGTCTCGACCTTGGAGGTCAGAGCGTCGGTCACGCCGGGCCGGATGTCCGCCTTGAGGACGAGCGACACCCGCGGGGCGCGCTCCTCCACCACGGCGACGGCACGCCTGACGACGTCCATCACCTCGTCCCACTCGCCCTCGACCGATGTGAACATCGCGTCGGTGCGGTTCGGCAGGCCCGACTCTCGGACCACGCGCACGGCGTCGGCGACGTACTCCCCCACGTCCTCGCCGACGCCGAGGGGCGTCACGGAGAAGGCGACGATCACGCGTTCACGACGCCTTCCTTGCGGGCGCGGGCGGCGATGACCGCGCTCTCGGCCTCGCGGCGCAGCTTGCGCTCGGCGAAGAAGCCGCCGGTGGGCAGCACCGAGAGGACGAAGTAGAGCGCCGCGGTCTTCAGCGGCCACTTGGCCCGGTTCCAGGCGTCGGCCCAGAAGATCACGTACAGGATGAACAGGACACCGTGGACCGCGCCCATCACAGGGACCGCGTTGAAGTCCGTGGTCCGCTTCAGCACCGAGCAGACGAGCAGGACGATGAAGGACACGGCCTCGGGGGCCGAGACCAGGCGGAGGCGGCGGAGGGCGGTGGCGGTCTTGATGTCCACGGGTCACCTTCGGTGGGGTCGCGGCGAGTCCGCCGGTTACGGACTGCCGATGGGGGCTGCCTGTTTGTGAACGCACGCACAAGCGTTCACCCATTGAAGCAAACGACGCCCCTAGGGGTCCGCTCAGGGTGGGTGTCCACCCGAGGGCCCTGTTCCGCCCACCCGTCCGGCCGCTACTTTCCCAGCGTGGCGATGTTCCGACTCCAAGGCAGCAAGGTGCTCGCCGTCGAGATGACCGGGGATGCCGTGAAGGCGAAGAACGGCTCGATGGTCGCGTACGACGGTGAGATGTCCTTCAAGAAGCTGAGCGGCGGCGGTGAGGGCCTGCGCGGGATGGTGACCCGGCGCCTCACCGGCGAGCAGATGACGGTGATGGAGGTGAAAGGGCACGGGACCTGCTGGTTCGCCGACCGGGCGACCGAGATCAACCTCGTCGTCCTCCAGGGGGACAAGCTGTACGTGGAGTCGAGCAACCTGCTCGCGACCGACGCGGCCCTCAGGACGGGCACGACGTTCACCGGGCTGCGCGGCGCCTCGCAGGGCAACGGCCTGTTCACCACGACCGTCGAGGGCCACGGTCAGGCGGCGATCATGTCCGACGGCCCGGCGGTCGTGCTGCGCGTCACCCCGCAGTACCCGCTGACGGTCGACCCCGGCGCCTACATCGCCCACCAGGGGAACGTCCGGCAGTCCTTCCAGTCCGGTGTGACGTTCCGCACGTTCCTCGGGGAGGGCGGCGGCGAGGCCTTCCAGATCCGCTTCGAGGGGGACGGCCTGGTGTACGTGCAGCCGAGCGAGCGGAACACGATCGCGGGGGACCTGTAGATGACCTTCCGGGAGATCAACTCCAAAATGATCGAGGCGACCGTGCTGCCGGGCGCCCGCCTGTTCAGCCAGCGGGGCGCGATGCTCGCCTACAAGGGGGACGTGTCCTTCACGCCCAGCATCCAGGGCGGCCAGGGCGGCGTGATGTCCATGCTCGGGCGCCGGGTGGCCGGCGAGGCGACCCCGCTGATGACCGTCGAGGGCAGCGGCACGGTCTTCTTCGGGCACGGCGGCCATCACGTGCACGTCATCAACCTCCCGGGCGACACCCTCTACGTGGAGGCGGACCGCCTGCTCGCCTTCGAGGGCACGCTCCGCCAGGGCACGATGTTCATGGGCTCGCAGGGCGGGGTGATGGGCCTGGTCCGGGGCCAGGTCACCGGCCAGGGGCTGTTCACCACCACCCTCCAGGGGCAGGGAGCCGTGGCCGTGATGGCACACGGCGGCGTCTTCGAGATCCCGGTCACCCCGCAGCGCCCGGTGCACGTGGACCCGCAGGCCTACGTCGCCCACCACGGCGACCTCCGCAACAGGCTGACCACCGCGCTCGGCTGGCGCGAGATGGTGGGCCGGGGCTCCGGCGAGGCGTTCCAGCTGGAGCTGAGCGGAAACGGCACGGTGTACGTACAGGCCTCGGAGGAGAAGCTGTGAGCGCGTACGGAACCCCCGGCGGCCCGGTCGTGCACGACCCGATGACGCTGCCCGCCGACGACAACGTGAACAACTACACGTTCTGCGTGGAGCTCAAGAGCGGGCAGTGGTTCCTGCAGAAAGGGAAGATGATCGCCTATTACGGGGCGATCGACTTCAACGGCATCGGACACGGGCAACTCGACCACCTGGTGCGAACCTCGTTCCATTCGCCACTGCACGCGGCCGACTGGGTCGTGGCCCGCGGCTCGGGCAAGATGCTGCTCGCCGACCGGGCCTTCGACGTCAATTCGTACGACCTGGACGACGGGAACTTGACCATTCGCGCGGGCAACCTGCTCGCTTTTCAGCCAAGTCTCGCGCTCAAGCAGTCGATCGTGCCGGGTTTTCTGACCCTTATCGGAACCGGAAAGTTTGTCGCCGCATCTAACGGTCCGGTGGTGTTCATGGAACCTCCCATTCGGGTGGACCCCCAGGCACTCGTCGGCTGGGCCGACTGCCCCTCGCCGTGCCATCACTACGACCACGGCTACCTGACCGGTGTACTGGGCGGACTACGTGCGATGACGGGCCTCGGCGGGGTTTCCGGCGAGGAGCACCAGTTCGAGTTCGTGGGCGCCGGGACGGTGCTGCTGCAGTCGACCGAGTCCCTCATGGCGGAGGTCGACACGGGGGTGATTCCGTCCGATCCGGGGACTCCCGGCGGTGGCGGAGGGGCGCCGGGCGGACACGTTCCGCAATCGGCGGGGGCACCGCGCCTTCCCGGACAGCCGGGAGACCTCCAGCGTCGCTTCGGGCTGTGAGCGGTAGTCTGCGGAGTGTGACGTCGAACGCGTGCGCACTGTCACACCACCCGAAGTAGTTCGTCATTCAACTTCTTAGGTAGACTTCATTCATGGAGACCGAGACGGCCACGCGCTGGCTGACCGATGCGGAGCAGTGCGCCTGGCGCACCCACCTGGAGGTCAACAGGCTGTTGACGTACCAGCTGGAGAAGGATCTGCAGCCGTTCGGCCTGACTATGAACGACTACGAGATCCTCGTGAACCTGTCCGAATCGGACGACGTACGGATGCGGATGAGCGACCTCGCCTCCGCGACCCTGCAGTCCAAGAGCCGGCTCTCGCACCAGATCACGCGGATGGAGAACGCGAACCTGGTGCGTCGCGAGAACTGCGAGTCCGACCGCCGGGGACTGTACGCCGTGCTCACCGAGCACGGCATGGAGACGATGAAGAAGGTCGCGCCGCACCATGTGGCGTCGGTGCGGCGCCATTTCATCGACCTGCTGTCACCCGAGGCCCTGATAGAGCTGGACAAGGCCCTCAAACCGATCGCCGACCATCTGAGGGGGCAGCGGGGGCGTCCGTGAGCCCCTGAGCCTCCGGGGAAGCCCGGGGTGCCGCGCCGGACGGGGCGCGGCGCCTACCGGCCCTGACCAGGCACCCCCTCCACTCGCGGTTTCACCCGGATGGAGGCATGCCCGTCATCCGTCCCGGCCGCCCCGGCGCCGCGGCCGCCCACGGCCGCGGCGGCCAGGGCCGCCGCCAGGGCGGTGGCACCGGCCGCGGCGAAGCACACCGCCAGGGGGAACCGGCCGATCAGCAGCCCCGTCACCAGCGCTCCACCGGAGCTGCCGGCGTTGACGGCGGTGTTCACCCACGCCCCGGCCTGCGTGCGGGCCCCCTCGGCCGCGCTCTCGTCGGCCAGGAGGTACGCCGTGGTCAGCGCCGGGGCGATGAACGCTCCCGCGAGCGCCATGGCCCCGGTGAGCGCCCAGGGACCGGACGCCAGGCCCGCGGCCGCGACCACCGCTCCCAGGCCCCCCGCGAACCAGCACAGCCGGGTGCGGGCCGGCGCCCGCCAGGCCACCGCCCCGTTGACCAGCCCGCCCACCGCGCTGCCCGCGGAGAGCGCGCCCAGGACCCAGGGCAGCAGCGCGCTGTCGTACGACCGTCCGGTGACGAAGGCCGCCGCCAGCAGCTCCGCCCCGCTCAGGGCCAGTCCGACACCGAGGGCCACCGCGACCGGCGGCAGCAGGCCCCGGGGCCCGCCGCCCCGCTTCCTGGCGCGCGCCGGACGCGGTCCCGGCACCGCCGGGGACGTGACGAAGACACAGGTGCCGCCCACGACCAGCAGCGCGCTCAGCAGGACGCCGGAGGCCGGCGGCGCGAACCCGACCAGCGCGGCGACCAGGACCGGGCCCAGGACGTACAGCAGTTCCTCGGCGACCCCGTCGAGGCTGTAGGCGCGCTGCAACAGGGACCGGTCGGGGACCAGTCCGGCCCACAGGGCGCGCATGGTCGGGCCCAGCGGGGGCGCACAGGCACCGGCGAGGGCGGCCGCCCCGGCGACGGCGGCCGAAGGGGCCCCGGGGCGCCAGGTGAGGGCGGCGAGGACGCACAGCAGGGCGCCGTACAGCGTCGCCGTGACGGGCAGGGCCCGGCGGGGTCCGTACCGGTCGATCAGCGAGGCCCGCAGGGGCATCAGGAACACCGTCATGGCCCCGAACAGGGACATCACGGCGCCGGAGACGGCGTAGGACCCGGTGGCGCGGGTGACGGACAGCAGGAGGGCCGGCGAGACCGTGCCGTAGGACAGGCGCGCGGCCAGGGCGGCGGCGAAGGTGCGGCGCGCGTGCGGGACGCGCAGGACGGCGGCGTACGAGGGCCGCGAAGGGTGCGTGGACACGCGGGAGTTCCTCTGTGGGAGGCGGAAGAGGGGACACCGAGGGACGCGGGGCCGGTGGTCGGCCTCGCGGTCCGGTGCGCGCTCTACGCCAGGAGGAGGAACATGTGGATCAACGTACCAAAGGGGCCGGGGACCGGCCAGGGGTCAGCCCTCGGTCAGGCCCGCCACCAGTTCGTCCGCCGCCCGGTAGGGGTCCAGCTCGCCGGTGACGATGCGCTCGGCGAGCGCGCTGAGGCGGCGGTCGCCGTGCAGGTCGCCGATGCGCTCGCGCAGCGCGGTGACGGCGATGGTCTCCACCTCGCGGGCCGCGCGGGCCAGCCGGCGCTCGGCGAGGACCCCGCGCTCCTCCATCCACGCACGGTGCTTCTCCAGTGCCTCGACCACCTCGTCGACGCCCTGGGCGCGGGCCGCGACCGTCTTCACGATCGGCGGGCGCCAGTCGCCGGGGCCGCGGGACTCGCCGAGGCCCAGCATGTGGTTGAGTTCGCGGGCCGTGGCGTCGGCGCCGTCCCGGTCCGCCTTGTTGACGACGTACACGTCGCCGATCTCCAGGATGCCCGCCTTCGCCGCCTGGATGCCGTCGCCCATGCCAGGCGCCAGAAGGACGACGGAGGTGTCGGCCTGGGAGGCGATCTCCACCTCCGACTGGCCGACGCCGACCGTCTCCACGAGGATCACGTCGCAGCCCGCCGCGTCCAGGACGCGGATCGCCTGGGGCGCGGACCAGGCGAGACCGCCCAGGTGGCCCCGGGTCGCCATCGACCGGATGTACACACCGGGGTCGGAGGCGTGCTCCGACATGCGCACCCGGTCGCCGAGCAGCGCGCCGCCGGAGAACGGCGAGGACGGGTCGACGGCCAGGACGCCGACCCTCCTGCCCTGCTTGCGGTAGGCCGTGACCAGGGCGGAGGTCGAGGTCGACTTGCCGACGCCCGGTGAGCCCGTCAGGCCCACCACGTAGGCGTTGCCGGTCAGCGGGGCCAGCGCCGCCATGACCTCCCGGAGCTGCGGGGACGCCCCCTCCACGAGGGAGATCAGCCGGGCCACGGCCCGCGGCCGGCCTTCCCTGGCCTGGGTCACCAGAGAGGAGACGTCCTGCATCACAGCTCCGTTCGCTCGCAAGAAAGTAAAGCTCAGGCCTTCGGTACCCGCACGATCAGTGCGTCACCCTGGCCGCCGCCACCGCACAGCGCGGCCGCGCCGGTGCCGCCGCCCCGCCGCTTCAGCTCCAGCGCCAGGTGGAGCACGAGCCGGGCGCCGGACATGCCGATCGGGTGGCCCAGCGCGATGGCACCGCCGTTGACGTTCACCTTTTCCGTGGACACGCCGAGGTCCTTCATTGACTGCACGGCCACGGCGGCGAAGGCCTCGTTGATCTCGACGAGGTCCAGGTCGGAGACCTCCAGGCCGTCCTTCTTCAGGGCGTGCAAGATGGCGTTCGACGGCTGGGACTGCAGGGAGTTGTCCGGACCGGCCACGTTGCCGTGCGCACCGATCTCGGCGAGCCACTCCAGGCCCAGCTCCTCGGCCTTGGCCTTGCTCATCACGACCACGGCCGCGGCACCGTCGGAGATCTGCGAGGCGGAGCCCGCGGTGATCGTGCCGTCCTTGGTGAAGGCCGGGCGCAGCTTGCCGAGGGACTCGGCGGTGGTGTCGCCGCGGATGCCCTCGTCCTTGCTGAACAGGACCGGGTCGCCCTTGCGCTGCGGGATCTCCACCGGGGTGATCTCGGCCTCGAACAGGCCGTTCTTCTGCGCGGCTGCGGCCCGCTGGTGGGACAGGGCGGCGATCTCGTCCTGCTCGGGGCGCTTGATGCCGAGCCGGGTGTTGTGCTTCTCCGTGGACTCGCCCATGGCGATGCCCTCGAAGGAGTCGGTCAGGCCGTCGTGGGCCATCGCGTCGAGCATCTGCACGGCGCCGTACTTGTAGCCCTCACGGGAGTTCGGCAGCAGGTGCGGGGCGTTGGTCATGGACTCCTGACCGCCGGCGACGACGATGTCGAACTCACCCGCGCGGATCAGCTGGTCCGCGAGCGCGATCGCGTCGAGGCCGGAGAGGCACACCTTGTTGATGGTGAGCGCCGGGACGCTCATCGGGATGCCGGCCTTGACCGCCGCCTGGCGCGCCGGGATCTGGCCCGCGCCGGCCTGGAGCACCTGGCCCATGATCACGTACTGCACCTGGTCGCCGCCGATTCCCGCACGGTCGAGGGCTGCCTTGATCGCGAAGCCGCCGAGATCGGCCCCGGAGAAGGACTTGAGGGAGCCCAGCAGACGTCCCATGGGCGTACGGGCGCCCGCGACGATCACAGAGCTGGTCGTTCCAGAAGACATGAGCTGCGATCCCCTTACCGGCCTGCACAGCCGAGGAGTGAACGAGGGTTTACTTCGAATGTACTGATGGCACTCCGTGCCGTCATCGCCCCGTCGGTGTGATCGCGCGCACGTTGCGTAACCACGGCATGAGCGCTGCACTGATTCCATGCTGACGCGAATCGACCACATCGGGATCGCCTGCCACGACCTCGACACGACCGTCGAGTTCTACCGGGCCACGTACGGCTTCGAGGTGTTCCACACCGAGGTCAACGAGGAACAGGGCGTGCGCGAGGCCATGCTCAAGATCAACGAGACGTCGGACGGCGGCGCCTCCTACCTCCAGCTGCTGGAACCGACCCGCGAGGACTCCGCGGTCGGCAAGTGGCTGGCTAAGAACGGCGAGGGTGTCCACCACATCGCCTTCGGTACGGCGGATGTGGACGCGGACTCCGAGGAGATCCGCGGGAAGGGCGTACGCGTTCTGTACGACGAGCCCCGGCGCGGTTCGATGGGGTCGCGGATCACCTTCCTGCACCCCAAGGATTGCCATGGTGTCCTCACAGAACTGGTCACTTCGGCGCCTGTTGAGTCGCCCGAGCACTGACCCCCGTACATAAGGGCCGGTAGGGTTGGGGGCGGTCGTCTCCGAATGCCGGGGCGACCGCATGCCGGGGTCCGGGTTTCGGGGGACGAGCGTCGGGGCAGCAGCCCGTGCTCCGCCGTTGATCTGACACCATTCCCCGGGGGCCCCGTCCGGCGGATGGACGGTGCTCGTTGCAGAAGCTGACCAGGGGACGGATGGGACCGCGCAGTGCGGGGCTACGAGAGCCAGGAGCGAGAGCCGGCGGCTGACGTCGACCACCTCTCTCGGTTCGAGGCCGAGATGAAACGGCTGAGGACCGAGCGGGAAAAGGCGATCCAGCACGCCGAGGACCTCGGCTACCAGGTCGAGGTGCTGCGCGCCAAGCTGCACGAGGCGCGCCGCACCCTCATGACCCGGCCCGCCTACGACGGCGGCGACATCGGCTACCAGGCCGAGCAGTTGCTCCGTAACGCCCAGATGCAGGCCGAGCAGCTGCGCCAGGACGCCGAACGCGAGCTGAGCCAGGTCCGGGCGCAGACCCAGCGCATCCTCCAGGAGCACGCCGAGCAGGCCGCGCGGCTCCAGGCGGAGCTGCACCAGGAGGCGGTGACCCGGCGCCAGCAGCTCGACCAGGAGCTGGCCGAGCGCAGGGCGACCGTCGAGTCGCACGTCAACGAGAACGTGGCGTGGGCCGAGCAGCTGCGGGCCCGTACCGAGCAGCAGGCGCGCCGGCTGCTCGACGAGTCCCGCGCCGAGGCCGACCAGGCGATGGCCGCCGCGCGCGCGGAGACCGAGCGGCTGACCCGCGAGGCCCGGGAGCGGGTGCAGGGCGACGCCGAGGCCGCCCGCGCCGAGGCCGAGCAGATCCTGCGCCGGGCCCGCACGGACGCCGAGCGGCTGCTGAACGCCGCCTCCACGCAGGCCCAGGAGGCCACCGAGCACGCCGAGCAGCTGCGCTCGGCCACGGTCACCGAGTCGGACGCCGCCCGCCGGCAGTCCGGCGAGCTGAGCCGGGCCGCCGAGGAGCGCATGGCGCAGGCCGAGGAGGCGCTGCGCAAGGCGCAGGCCGAGGCCGAGAAGGTGGTCACGGAGGCCAAGGACTCCGCCGCCAAGACCCTCTCCAGCGCCGAGGCCGCCAACGAGACGCGGACGCGGACCGCCAAGGAGCAGGTCGCCCGGCTCGTCGAGGAGGCCACCAAGGAGGCCGAGAACACCCGGTCCGAGGCCGAGCAGCTGGTCGCCGACGCGCGGGCCGAGGCCGAGCGGATCGTCGCCGAGGCCGGCGAGCAGGCCCGCTCGGTCACCGCCGAGGAGACGGCCAGCCAGCTGTCCAAGGCGGCCCGGACCGCCGAGGACGTCCTCAACAAGGCGTCGGAGGACGCCCAGAAGACCACGAAGGCCGCCGCCGAGGAGGCCGAGCGGATCCGTACCGAGGCCGAGGCCGAGGCGGACCGGCTGCGCGCCGAGGCGCACGACATCGCCGCCCAGCTCAAGGGCGCGGCCAAGGACGACACCAAGGAGTACCGCGCCAAGACGGTCGAGCTGCAGGAGGAGGCCCGCCGGCTGCGCGGCGAGGCCGAGCAGCTGCGCGCCGACGCGGTCGCCGAGGGCGAGTCGATCCGCTCCGAGGCCCGCCGGGAGGCCGTGGCGCAGATCGAGGAGGCGGCCAGGTCCGCCGAGGAGCTGCTGGCCAAGGCCAAGGTGGACGCCGACGAACTGCGGCAGAAGGCGACCAGCGACAGCGAGAAGGTCCGCACCGAGGCCATCGAGCGCGCCACCTCGCTGCGCCGCCAGGCCGAGGAGACCCTGGAGCGCACCCGCAAGGAGGCCGAGCGGCTGCGCGCCGAGGCCGACGAGCGGGCCGAGACGGTCCGGGCGGACGCCGAGAAGGCGGCGCGCGAGCTGCGCGAGGAGACCGAGAGGGCCGTCGAGTCCCGGCATGCCGAGGCCGCCCAGGAACTGACCCGGCTGGGGACCGAGGCCCAGGAGCGGCTGGAGTCCGCAGAACAGGCGCTCACGGACGCCCGCGACGAGGCCGGCCGGATCCGCCGGGAGGCCGCCGAGGAGGCCGAGCGGCTGCGCGCCGAGGCCGCCGAGCGGATCCGGACGCTCCAGCAGCAGGCCGAGACCGAGGCCGAACGGCTGCGCGACGAGGCCGCGTCCGACGCCTCCGCCTCCCGCGCCGAGGGCGAGGCCGTCGCCGTGCGCCTGCGCTCGGACGCGGCCGCCGAGGCCGAACGGCTGAAGGTGGAGGCCCAGGAGACCGCCGACCGGGTGCGCGCCGAGGCGCAGGCCGCCGCCGAGCGGCTGGGCACCGAGGCGTCCGAGACCCTGGCCGCCGCACAGGAGGAGGCCGCACGGCGGCGCCGCGAGGCCGAGGAACTGCTCGGCGCGGCCCGCGAGGAGGCCGAGGAGGAGCGCCGGCGGGCCCGCGAGCAGAGCGAGGAGCTGCTCGCCTCCGCGCGCAAGCGTGTGGAGGAGGCGCAGGCCGAGGCGACCCGGCTGGTCGAGGAGGCCGAGCGGCGCGCCACCGAGATGGTCTCCGCCGCCGAACAGCACGCGCAGCAGGTGCGGGACTCCGTCGCCGGGCTGCACGAGCAGGCGCAGGAGGAGATCACCGGGCTGCGTTCGGCCGCCGAGCACGCGGCGGACCGTACCCGCCGGGAGGCCGAGGAGGAGGCGGACCGGGTCCGCGCCGACGCCTACGCCGAGCGGGAGCGGGCCGGCGAGGACGCCTCCCGGCTCCGGCGCGAGGCGAGCGAGGAGACGGAGGCCGCCAAGGCGCTGGCCGAGCGCACGGTCGCGGAGGCGATCACGGAGGCCGAGCGGCTGCGCGCGGACGCCTCCGAGTACTCCCAGCGGGTGCGCACCGAGGCCTCCGACGCGCTGGCCGAGGCCGACCAGGCGGCGTCCCGGACCCGGGCGGACGCCCGCGAGGACGCCAACCGCATCCGTTCGGACGCGGCGACCCAGGCCGACACGCTCATCACCGAGGCCCGCAACGAGGCCGAACGGCTGCAGACCGAGACCATCGCCGAGGCCGAGCGGGTGCGCACGGAGGCCCTCACCGAGGCGGACCGGCTGGGGACCGAGACGCTCGCCGAGGCGGACCGGGTCCGCGCGGAGGCCCTCGCGGCCGCCGAGCAGCTCATCGGGGACGCCACCGGCGAGGCGGAGCGGCTGCGCGCCGAGGCCGCCGAGACCGTCGGCACCGCCCGGCAGCACGCCGAGCGGATGCGGGCCGAGGCCGACCAGGTCAGGGTGGACGCGGAGGCGGCGGCCGAACGGCTCGTGAGCACCGCGCGCGAGGAGGCCGAGCGGACCCTGGACGAGGCCCGCAAGGACGCCAACAAGCGGCGCTCGGAGGCGGCCGAGCAGGTCGACACCCTCATCACCGAGACCGCGGCCGAGGCCGACAAGCTGCTCACCGAGGCCCAGGCACAGGCGCTGAAGACCACCGCGGACGCCGAGTCGCAGGCCGACACCATGGTCGGCGCGGCCCGCAGCGAGGCCGAGCGGATCGTGGCCGAGTCGACGGTGGAGGGCAACTCCCGGGTGGAGAAGGCCCGCACGGACGCCGACGAGCTGCTGGTCGGGGCCCGCCGGGACGCCACCGCCATCAGGGAGCGCGCGGAGGAGCTGCGCGACCGCATCACGGCCGAGATCGAGGAGCTGCACGAGCGGGCCCGCCGCGAGGCCGCCGAGACGATGAAGTCCACCGGCGACCGCTGCGACGCGCTCATCAAGGCCGCCGAGGAGCAGCTGGAGAAGGCCCAGGCGAAGGCCAAGGAGCTCGTCTCGGACGCCAGCTCCGAGGCGGGCAAGGTCCGGATCGCGGCCGTCAAGAAGGCGGAGGGCCTGCTCAAGGAGGCCGAGCAGAAGAAGGCCAGCCTGGTCAAGGAGGCCGAGGAGCTGAAGGCGGAGGCGATCCGCGAGGCCCGCCGCACCGTCGAGGAGGGCAAGCGCGAGCTGGAGATCCTGGTGCGCAGGCGCGAGGACATCAACGCCGAGATCTCCCGGGTCCAGGACGTCCTGGAGGCGCTGGAGTCCTTCGAGACGCCGGCGTCGGGCAAGGACGGCGGGGTCAAGGCCGGCGCGAGTGTCGGCGCCCCTCGTTCGGGTGGCAAGCCGTCAGAGGGCTAGCGCGTAAGGTACGTTCCGGTGTCTTCTGGGTGGCTTTGCCCGTCTGATTGGCAAGCCTTCCGGCGGTCAGCCACCCAAAAGAGGTGTCATTCTCCAGATCAAACACGTATCCGCTCGATGACACACCGCTTCGGCCCCTAGGATTCCACCTATCACCTCACCGGTCTCATTCGACAGGAACCCCATGAGCGACACTTCCCCCTACGGCTTCGAGCTTGTGCGGCGTGGGTACGACCGCGCTCAGGTGGACGAACGTATCTCCAAGCTCGTCTCCGACCGTGACAGCGCTCTCGCCCGCATCACCGCCCTGGAGAAGCGCATCGAGGAGCTGCACCTCGAAACGCAGAACGCCCAGGCTCAGGTCAGTGACGCAGAACCGTCCTATGCGGGTCTCGGCGCCCGCGTCGAGAAGATCCTTCGCCTGGCCGAGGAAGAGGCCAAGGAACTGCGTGAGGAGGCCCGGCGCGCGGCCGAGCAGCACCGCGACCTCGCCGAGTCGGCGGCCCAGCAGGTCCGCAACGACGCCGAGTCCTACGCCGCCGAGCGCAAGGCCAAGGCCGAGGACGAGGGCGTCCGGATCGTCGAGAAGGCCAAGTCCGAGGCCTCCCAGCTGCGCTCCGAGGCGCAGAAGGACGCGCAGTCCAAGCGGGAGGAGGCGGACGCCCTCTTCGAGGAGACCCGCGCCAAGGCCGCGCAGGCCGCCGCCGACTTCGAGACCAACCTCGCCAAGCGCCGCGAGCAGTCCGAGCGCGACCTGGCCTCGCGCCAGCAGAAGGCCGAGAAGCGCCTGGCGGAGATCGAGCACCGCGCCGAGCAGCTGCGCCTGGAGGCCGAGAAGCTGCGCACCGACGCCGAGCGCCGTGCGCGCCAGACGGTGGAGACGGCCCAGCGCCAGGCCGAGGACATCGTGGCCGACGCCAACGCCAAGGCCGACCGCATCCGTTCGGAATCCGAGCGGGAGCTGGCGGCGCTCACCAACCGCCGCGACAGCATCAACGCCCAGCTGACCAACGTTCGCGAGATGCTGGCCACGCTGACCGGTGCCGCGGTGGCCGCGGCCGGCACGTCCACCGAGGACGAGCCGATCTCCCGCGGGGTCCCGGCCCAGCAGTCCCGCTAGTTCCACTCAGGACAGCCGTACGACACCGCGAAGGGGCGGTGGGACCAGATCCCACCGCCCCTTTTGCGTGCCCGGACCCCACGTCCGCCCTCGCCGTCCCGGCACACCATCCGTGTGCCCGGGGCCCGGGGCGGCGTGCCGCCGGGGCGTGCCGCCGGCCCTCTTCGTTTCGCCCCGTCGGGTCCGATGGGTGGTGCGTAGGCTGGCGGGAGGAGCGTGGGTGCCGGCCGGTGGGGCGCGCCGGAGGCGCGTGCGCACGGCCCGGCCCAGGAAGTGGTCCCATGCGCGTCACCGACCGGTCCCTCGAGAACGCCGTCCTCGACCTGCTCGGCCGCAGGGCGCCCGGCGCCTCGGTCTGCCCCTCGGAGGTGGCCCGCGCGGTGCACGGGTCCGGCGACGAAGGATGGCGGGAGCTGATGGAACCCGTCCGCCGGGCCGCCGCCCGGCTCGCGGCGCGCGGCCGGGTGGAGATCACCCGGCGCGGTGTCCCCGTCGACCCCGCCGAGGCCCGCGGGCCGATCCGGATCCGGCGGCCGTCCTGAGGCCCGGCGCGGACCCTCGCGCCGACTGTCCCCGCGGCCCGCGCCCCGGCCGTCCCTTCGAGTGGCAGGCCCACGGCGGCGGTCCTGGCGTGGCCGCATGATCGAGCTGGCGGGGCTGGCCAAGCGGCACGGCGCGAAGGTCGCGGTCGACCGGCTGACGTTCACCGTGCGGCCGGGCATCGTCACCGGGTTCCTCGGTCCCAACGGGGCCGGGAAGTCCACGACGATGCGGATGATCCTCGGGCTCGACCACCCCACCGCCGGTGACGTACGTATCGACGGCATGCACCACCACCAGCTGAAGGACCCGCTGACGTACATCGGCGCCCTGCTGGACGCCAAGGCCGTGCACGGCGGGCGCAGCGCCCACAACCATCTGCTGTGCCTCGCGCAGAGCAACGGCATCCCGCGCCCAGTGAACGCGACGGACACTCAGCGTCAACCTTTGGCTTTACCGTCCTTTGGGCGGAACCGTCAGCTCCTCGATATCCTCCTAACCCTTACGGGGGCGTGTGCCCCGCTGTCCTGAACCTTCCGATGGGTGCGGAGCATGATCGAGGCTGTAGGCCTGACGAAGCGGTACGGCGACAAGACCGCCGTGTACAACCTTTCCTTCCAGGTGCGACCGGGTGCCGTGACCGGCTTCCTCGGACCGAACGGCTCGGGCAAGTCCACGACGATGCGGATGATCCTCGGGCTCGACAACCCGACGTCCGGTTCCGTGACCATCGGCGGCTACCCGTACCGCAGACTGCCCAACGCCCCCCGTCAGGTCGGCGCGCTACTCGACGCCAAGGCCGTGCACGGCGGCCGCAGTGCCCGCAACCACCTGCTGAGCCTCGCCCAGCTGTCGGGCATCCCGGCCCGGCGCGTGGACGAGGTGCTGGGCGTGGTCGGTCTGCAGGAGGTGGCGAAGAAGCGGTCCAAGGGCTTCTCGCTCGGCATGGGACAGCGGCTCGGCATCGCCGCCGCGCTGCTCGGCGACCCCCAGGTGCTGCTGTTCGACGAGCCGGTCAACGGCCTCGACCCCGAGGGCATCCTCTGGGTGCGCAACCTGATGAAGGCCCTGGCCGCCGAGGGCCGCACGGTCTTCGTCTCCTCGCACCTGATGAGCGAGATGGCGCTGACCGCCGACCACCTCGTCGTCATCGGGCGCGGCCAGCTGCTCGCCGACATGAGCGTGAAGGACTTCATCTCGGCCAACTCCGCCGACTTCGCGCGCGTGCGCACCCCCGACTCCGACCCGCAGCTGCGCGAGAAGCTGAGCGGCGCGCTCACCGAGGCGGGCGGCCACGTACTGCCGGAGCAGGACGGCGCGCTGCGCGTGACCGGGCTGCCACTGCCCCGCATCAGCGACCTCGCGCACGAGGCGGGCGTCCGGCTGTGGGAGCTGTCGCCGCACCAGGCCTCGCTGGAGGAGGCGTACATGCGGATGACCCAGGGCGCGGTGGACTACCGCTCGACCGTGGACCAGCGGACGGGTCTGCAGCAGCCGCTGCCGCCCGGCGCCCAGCCGCCCATGCCGGTGCCCGGCCAGGGCCAGCCCGGCTGGTACGCCCCGCCGCCGCCCCAGCAGGGCGGTCAGCCCTTCGCGATGCCGGCGCCCGGTCCCGGCGCGCCCGGGGGGCCGTACGGCGGTGCCCCGGCGGGCGGGTACGGCGCCCCGGCCGCTCCCGCCGCTCCCGGTGGTGCGCCGAACCCGTACGCCCAGCCGGCCCCGCAGGCTCCGCAGGCCGCCCCGCAGCAGGCGCCCTCCGCTCCCCCGGCCCCCGCACCGGCCGCCCCCTCCGCGGACGACTCCGCCTCCGCCGAACCGACCCAGCCCGAGGACGCCCGATGAGCACCCACCAGCCCCCGATGCCGCAGGCACCCGCAGCCGCGCCCGGCGGCTCGTACCCCGGCTACACCTCGCCGATCCCGGTCGTACGCACCCACCTCGGGCACGCGCTGGCCTCCGAGTGGACGAAGATCAAGTCGGTCCGCTCGACGATGTGGACGCTCGGTGTGTTCGTGTTCCTCGTCGTCGGCATCGGCCTGCTGACCGGCGCGGTGGTGAAGTCGCACGCGAGCGACCAGTCCCTGCAGGGCCAGAACCCGCTCTCCTTCGGGTTCTTCGGCCTGCTCCTCGGCACCATGTGCATCATGACGCTCGGCGTGCTGACCACGGCCTCCGAGTACGGCACCGGCATGATCCGTACGACGATGACCGCCTGCCCGAGCCGGGTCCGGGTGCTCACCGCCAAGTCGATCGTGTTCTTCCTGGTCGCCTTCGTGGTCACCCTGGCCGCGTCCGGCTTCGTGGCCATGGTCCACGCGTCCATGCTGTCCGGCAACGGCGCGCGCACCCCCTCCGCCGGGGAGTGGTTCAAGGACACCGTCGGCGTCAGCCTCTACATCGCGCTGCTCGGGCTGCTCTCGCTGCTGGTCGGCTCGATCATCCGGCACTCGGCCGGCGGCATCACCATCATGATCGGCGCGGTGCTCGCGCCGCTGGTGATCGCCCTGTTCATGGGAACGTCCTCCCTGCACAAGGTGCAGGAGTTCCTGTTCGAGTACTCCATCCCGAGCCAGCTCGGCGTCTTCTACGACAACACCCTGAGCGGTTCGGGCCCCACCGGCTGGGAGCCGCTGTGGATCATGCTGGGGCTGGCGGCCGTCGCGTACGCCGGCGCCTTCGCGCTCCTGCAGAAGCGGGACGTGTAGCCGCCCGCCGGCTTCAGAACCTGGGCGCGTTCCTGGACCGCTGCACCCTCGTGGCGCGGCGGTCCTTCGCGTTCCAGCACGCCTTGTGCCAGTGCCGGCGGTCGTCCACGCCCGCGTGCTCCGGCCAGGCCACGACGTGCGGCACCCCCGAGGCGATCGACTGGTCGCAGCCCGGGCAGCGGTAGGTCTTGCCCTCGGCGCTCGCCCCGGCGACATGGCGCACGCTCCACTCCTCGCCCTGCCAGCTCTCCGTGGACTGCCAGCCGCCGTACCGGCCGGCGCGGTCGTCCTCGGCGCTCGGGCCGGACGCGCCGGCGGCCTTCGGTCGGTTGCGACGCGGGGACACGGGACACCTCTCGGGGCTATACAGGAAGCACGGTATGGATCCAGCCTACGCGCCGCCGAGAGGGGTACGCGTACGGCGCCAACCGGTGCAAGTCCCCCTCCTGGGCGACCCATTCTGAAGACAATCCGCAAATTACTCCGCCAGGCCGTGTCCTGCGCACGTGTCAGACGGTTATGCCGGTGGGGGAGCTCCGGGTCGGAGCCAAGGAAGCAGGAAACGAGATGTACGTAGGAAGCTTTGTGCTGGCCGCCCAGTTTCCGGGCCAGGGCCAGGGGGAGGCCCTGCACCGGGCGGTCCGCTCGGCGGAGGTCGCCGAGGAGGCCGGGCTGGACTCGCTGTGGCTGGCGGAACACCACTTCGTGCCGTACGGCACATGCCCGTCGGCGGTCACCCTGGCCGCCCTGCTGCTCGGCCGCACCCGACGCGTCCGGGTGGGCACGGCGGTCAGCGTACTGCCCACCGCCCACCCGGTCGCGCTCGGCGAACAGGCCGCGCTGCTGCACCTGACGAGCGGTGGACGGTTCACGCTGGGAGTCGGGCGCGGTGGGCCCTGGGTGGATCTGGAGGTGTTCGGCACCGGTCTCGGGGCGTACGAACACGGGTTCCCGGAGTCGCTCGATCTGCTGCTGCGCTGGCTGCGCGAGCCGTCCGTGGCGGCCGACGGCGAGCGGTACTCCTTCCGCGAGGTGCCCGTCGTGCCCCGCCCTTCGGAGGCCCTGACGGACACCCCGGGGCCGGAGGTCGTCGTCGCGTGCACCTCCCCGGGGAGCGTGCGGCTGGCCGCCGAGCGCGGTCTGCCGATGCTGCTCGGCATGCACGTCGGGGACGAGGAGAAGGCCGAGATGGTCGCCCTGTGGCGGCGCTGCGCCCGCGCGGCGGGCCGGCCGGCCGAGGAGATCGCGGGCGCCGGCCATGTCTCGGCCGGGGTCTGCCAGCTCGCCGACCGGCGCACGGACGCGGTGGAGACCCTGCTGAAGGCGATGCCGGGCTGGCTGAAGCAGGGTCTCGAGGCGCATGTGACGGTGGACGGCCGGGCGCGCTCCATGCGCGACCCCCACGCCTACACCGAACTGCTCTGCGGGCTGCACCCGGTGGGCACCCCGCGGCTCGCCGCCGACCGGCTCGCGGCCACCTCGGAGCGCACGGGCATCTCCCGCTTCGCCCTGCTCGTCGAGGGGTCGGGCGACCTCGCGGCGACGGAGGAGAACCTACGGCGCCTGGGCGCCGAGGTGCTGCCCCAGCTGCGCTGACCGGCCGGCAACGCGCAGGTCTCCTGGGGGGCTTGCCGCCCCTGTACTCGATGCACCTCCCCCGAATGGAGCGGCAAGCATGCGGCTCACGGCCTCACCGTGCCGGAGGCGCGCGTCAGCAGTCCCGAAACTCCGGCGACTGGTTCAGCAGCTGACTGCGCACCGAGGTGAAGCGGGCCAGCGTCGCGTCCGCCGAGGCGTCCGACGGGAACACCGCCACCCGGTGGCAGTTCTGGAAGGCCAGCCGCACACCGAAGTGCCGCTGCAGCGCGCCGCGGATGGCGTCACTCGCGAGCGCACGCAGCAGCTGACCGCGCGCCTGCTCGTCCGGCGGGGGCGTCTGGTTGTCGGCGAAGGGGCCGCCGTCGACCTTCAGCTGGGCCACCAGGGAGCTGATCATCTCCCATGCGTAGGGCAGGGAGGTCCGGACGCAGTCGACGAATGCTGCTTCGTCGACCTCGCCTCGCTCGGCCTGTTCGAGTAGGGCCGGTGAGACGTCGAGCGACATGGGTTCTCCTCTCGCACCCCCGAACAGCAGGGGTTGCCGGACAGATAACGGGAGTTCGCGATTTCGAACACGCTCAGTACATGGACCGCGACCTCCCGTTCCCTACGGTAGGCAACGGTAGGTGACCACACCAGCAGATTGCGTATATGGAACGGTCTCGTTAGGCCCACAATCGGCCAGGGATGAACAAGAGGTTGCAGGGACAATTGGGGCGATACACGGGGAGCCCGATGGGTGAATCGCGTGCACCGGCGCGCGTCGAGTAGCGTTGCCGACCATGCGTCTCGTCATTGCCCGATGCTCGGTCGACTACGCCGGCCGGCTCACCGCCCACCTGCCCTCGGCGCCCCGCCTGATCCTGGTCAAGGCGGACGGCAGCGTCTCCATCCACGCCGACGACCGGGCCTACAAGCCCCTCAACTGGATGTCGCCGCCCTGCACGCTGAAGGAGGGCGCCGGCGAGGACGAGGGCGTGTGGACCGTCGTCAACAAGGCGGGCGAGAAACTGATCATCACGATGGAGGAGATCCTCCACGACTCCTCGCACGAACTCGGCGTGGACCCCGGTCTGATCAAGGACGGCGTGGAAGCGCACCTGCAGGAGCTGCTCGCCGACCGCATCGAGACGCTCGGCGAGGGCTACACGCTCATCCGGCGCGAGTACATGACCGCGATCGGCCCGGTGGACATCCTGTGCCGGGACGCGGACGGCGGGACGGTGGCGGTCGAGATCAAGCGCCGGGGGGAGATCGACGGCGTCGAGCAACTCACCCGGTACCTGGAGCTGTTGAACCGCGACCCGCACCTGGCCCCGGTCCGTGGCGTCTTCGCCGCCCAGGAGATCAAGCCCCAGGCCCGCGTCCTCGCCACCGACCGCGGCATCAACTGCCACATCATGGACTACGACGCCCTGCGGGGCATCGAGGACGACAAGCTGCGGCTGTTCTGAGCGCCCCTCCCCCGGGACCTCCGGGCGGCGCCCTACAGCACCGCGCCCGAGCCGCTCGGCGACCCCGCGGCACCGCTCTGCGTCTGCGACGCGCTCGCCGAGCCGCCGGACGCCACCGGCCCGCTGGCGGTGTCCGTAGTGGTCGGGGGTGTCGGCGTGAGGGTCCCCGAAGGCGTGCCCGAGGGGCCCGTGGACGTCGGCGTGCCGGTCCCCGGGCTCGACGGGGTCGACTTGGTCGGGGTCGGCGTGCCCGGCTTCGTCGTCTTGGACCTGGACGGCGTGGGGGTGGTGTGCCCCCCGCCCGTCCGGTGCGTACCGCTCGGATCGGCCGAGGGGCTCGTGGTGACCGCCGGGGGCGTCGGGTCGTCCGTGGTGCCGTAGGTGCCGTCGGGGCCCGGGTTCGTCGGGCGGGCGCCGGCCGTACGTGTGCTGCCGGCACCGCCGCCCGTGCCGCCCTGTGTGGGGTCGGCGCCCAGGCTGCCGTCGTCCGTGCCCTGGCTGGCGGACGGGTTGACGTCGACCTTGCCCGCGGGGTTCTTGTCGGCGCTGTCGTTGGACGTCATGCCGAGGGTGACGACCGTGCCGAGCACCGCGGCGAGCAACGCCCCGGAGCCGGCCGCCACCAGGTTGCGGCGGGCCAGCCGCCGCAGTCCGGCGCCCCGCGCCGGGGCGGCCGGCGGCCGCTGGGTGACCAGGGTGTCGTAGGCGGGCGGCAGGGACGACTCCTCGTACCGCGCCTCCGGCAGCTCCTCCCCCGCGGTCGCCGCGAACCCGGGCAGCTCGCCCGCGCGGTCGGCGACCAGGGCCAGGGCGCGGCGGCCGGCCACGGTGCCCCGCTTGTCGGCGAGCGCGCCGCGCAGCCCGATGGAGGACTCCAGCTCGGCGCGGGCCCGGTCGAGCTGTCCGCCGCAGAGCGCGAGGATACCCAACTCGTGGTGGAAATAGGCTTGTTCGTGCACCTCGCCGGAGAGCAGGGCGGCCTCGGAACCGGAGCGCAGGGCCCGTTCCCAGGCGCTCCAGTCGAGCCCGGTGGCGAAGGCGGGCGCGGCCGTGCGGGCGAGCCGTACCGCGCCGCTCTCCTCGTCCTCGGCGGGCGGTGTGGTCGCCGGGACCATGGCCGAGAGCGCCGCGAGCACCGCGTCGGCCTCCGCGCACACCCGCTCGGGGGTCACCGAGGGGTGACCGGCCCACCATGCGTAGTGCCCGCCGGCGGCCGCGGCCTGCGCCGGGGCGTCGTCGGCGTATCCGGCGGCCTCCAGCTGGGTGTGCACGCCGGCCGCGAGGCGGTAGCGGGAGCCGACCGGGGAGACCAGTCCGCAGGCCGCCAGCTCACCGAGGGCGGCGTCCGCATGGGTGTCGCCGACGAGGGCGGGCAGGTGCGCCTGGTGCGGGACCTCGCCGCCCAGGGCGACCGCGAAGCGCAGGGTGGCGCGGGCGGAGCCGCTGAGCCGGGAGGCGAGCAGCGGGGCGGGGGCGGCGGCCTCGCCGAGGGAAGGCAGCGGCACGTTCTCGTCCGCCGTCCCGAACGCGGCGTCGACGGCGGGCCGTACGTCCTCGAAGACGCCGTACTCGTCCACCGCGCCGCTGTCGGCGCGCAGCTGGTCGTGCTGCCGGAGCAGGGCGCCGGCCTGGACGAAGCGCAGCGGCAGCCCCTCGGACTCGAACCACAGGTCGCCCGCCCAGTTGGCCTCCTCCTCGGTGAGCACCCGGCCGATGCTCCGCTCCAGGATCTCCACGCCGGCCGCGCGGTCGAGGCCGGCGAGGAAGACCTCCTCGACCTCGGAACCGGCGGAGGGCGCGGGCACGTCCGGGGTGGCGGCGAGCAGGAACGCGCACTCGGGGGTGGCGTCGAGCAGTTCGTCCAGGGCGGCGCCGCCGAACTCGACGTCGTCCAGGACGACGACCGCGCCGATCTGCCCGAGGAGTTCGCGCAGTTCGTCCTGTTCCGGACGGTACCGGGGGGCGTCGTGGACGGCGTGGAAGAGGTCGTGCAGCAGGTCGCCCGCGGAGCGGTGGAAGCCGTTCAGGCGCACCACGCCGTCGGGGGCGAGGTCCAGGCAGTCCTCGGCGACCAGGTCGAGCAGGGCGGTGCGGCCGGATCCGCCGGGGCCGGTCAGCCGCACGGAGCGGCCGCGGGCGAGCAGGCGGACCAGGCGTTCGCGTTCGTCCTGGCGTTCGAGCAGGGAGAGCGGCGGCTGGGCGGGGCCGGGCGGCACGGGCGGCCGGGCGGCACGCTCGGCCTCGGTGCGCTCGGCGGCGGTGCGCTTGCGGGGCCTGCCGGGGCGCTCGACCGGCGGGCAGGGCTCTATCTCGCTGCCGTCGACGGGGTTGACGGTGAGCAGCAGGTCGCCGGAGACGAGGTGCGCCGTGCGGACGGGCGTGGGCGCGCCCTGGACGAAGTCGGAGCTGAGGGAGTCCCGGGGCGGGCGGCGGCTGAGCGCCTGGCCGTGCTCCCCGGGTCCCGGGTTGATCGGGTCCATAGGTTCAAGCCCCCCAAAAGCGTCGTGTGCCCGTGATCCGGCCCCTCCCGGCCTGCTGCACACCGCGCTGTCGCTTCTGGTCCGGGCCCGCTCGATCGAGGGTGAAGAGGCGGCGGGCGACCGAACCCTAAACCTTCGGTCAGTATCTCCGACAGAGCGGGGTGCCACGCGGTCCGAGACGTCACAGTCCGGTGAGGATTGCCCTCGACGCGCGGTTCGTTGACTGCGCCCGGGTCTCCCCCGTCGCCCGGTTCACACCGGTACGCCCGTCACACACGGGGCAGTGAATCGACCCCGATGCCGCCTTCGATGGCGAGGATGCGGTGCAGCCGGGTGGCCACCAGCAGGCGCTGCATCTGCAGCGGTACGCCGCGCAGCACCAGACGGCGCCCGCAGCGGCCGGCCCGCCGGTGGGCGCCCATGATCACGCCGAGGCCGGTGGCGTCCCAGGAGTCCAGTTCGGACAGGTCGAGCACCAGGTCGCCGGCTCCGTCGTCGACGGCCGAGTGCAGGGCCGTACGGGCGTCCGCCGCGCTGCGGACGTCGAGGCGGCCCCCGACGACCAGCTCGGCGTGGTCGCCCCTGATGTACATATGCGCTCCCCGTTGAGTGCGGTTGGCGTCTTTCGTGACGGTGCTGTGCACCCTCTGACTCCGTGAGTGGCGGTGCGGTTGCTGCTTGTAAGCGAACCGATACCTAATTCACCCCTGAGAGTGAGACTCCCGGGGTGAAGGTCGGCAGCGGGCCGTCTCAGTACGTGTAGAAGCCCTGCCCGCTCTTGCGGCCGATGTCACCGGCGTCCACCATCCGGCGCATCAGCTCCGGCGGGGCGAACTTCTCGTCCTGGGACTCGGTGTAGATGTTGCCGGTGGCGTGCAGCAGGATGTCCACGCCGGTGAGGTCGGCGGTGGCGAGCGGGCCCATGGCGTGGCCGAAGCCCAGCTTGCAGGCGAGGTCGATGTCCTCGGCGGTGGCGACACCGGACTCGTAGAGCTTGGTCGCCTCCACCACGAGGGCGGAGATGAGCCGGGTGGTCACGAACCCGGCGACGTCGCGGTTGACGACGATGCAGGTCTTGCCGACGGACTCGGCGAACTCCCGCGCGGTGGCGAGGGTTTCGTCGCTGGTCTTGTAGCCGCGGACGAGCTCGACGAGCTGCATCATCGGCACCGGCGAGAAGAAGTGCACCCCGACGACCCGCTCGGGCCGCTCGGTGGCCGCCGCGATCTTGGTGATCGGGATGGCGGAGGTGTTGGAGGCGAGCACGGTGTCCTCGCGCACGAGCTTGTCGAGCGTGCGGAAGATCTCGTGCTTGACCTCCAGCTTCTCGAAGACGGCCTCCACGACGATGTCGGCGTCGGCGGCGGCGTCCAGGTCGGTGGTCGTGGTGATGCGGGCCAGGGAGGCCTCGGCGTCGGCCGCCGCCAGCTTCCCCTTGCTCACGAACTTGTCGTACGAGGCCTTGATGCCGTCGGTGCCACGCCCCAGCGCTTCGTCGGTGACGTCACGCAGGACGACCTCCCAGCCGGCCTGCGCGGCGACCTGGGCGATACCGGACCCCATGAGACCGGCCCCGATGACGGCGAGCTTCCGTGCCACTCCGACTCCCTCTCCCGCTGTGCATGTCTGCCTTCTCCGGCGGACCATAGCGCTCCGGAGCGGCTGTGTGACCGGTAAGTAACGCGCGTCACGTCTCAACTGACGGACATCACACCGGCAGCGGTACGAGGGTCCCAATTGAGACCTTTTCCTGCCCCGTTCGCCCCGTATTCTCCCGTCCCGCTTCAGCACGGCTGCACACAGGGGCAGTTGGCGTGCGGCTACCGGCGCCCGCGCACCGCGTAGCCGAGCACCCGCTCGCTCAGCAGGCCCTCCATGTCGTCGAGGAGCACCAGCACCTCGCGTGACACCTCGCGCGGTTCGCGGCCCCTGACCATCTCGCGGCCGATGACCGCGGCGACCGTGCTGTGGATCCAGCCGATCTGGCCGGCCATCAGGTTCGGCAGCTCGTCCCCGGCGTCGGCGCCGGTCTCCTCGCGCAGGGCCTCCTCCAGGTTGGCCTGCGACTCCTGGGCGATGGCCCAGAGCCGGGAGCGCAGTGCGGGGGCCTCCTCGATCACCTTCATGAAGGCCGCGTAGCCGGGCAGCAGGCCGACCCGGGGGGACACCGCCTCGACCTCCTCGCGCAGCTCGCGCAGGACCGCGGCGGCGGCCGACTCCCCCTCGGGCCTGCCGCGGACCCAGCGGGCGAGGCGGTCGACCATGCCGGCGGAGCGGTCGAAGAAGAGGTCCTCCTTGGCCGGGAAGTAGTTGTAGACGGTGTTCACGGAGACGTTCGCCGTCTCGGCGATCTCCGCGACCGTCACCGCGTCGAAGCCGCGCTCGACGAACAGCCCGGTGGCGACATCCGAGATGTACTGCCGGGTCTGCCGCTTCTTCCGCTCCCTGAGCCCCTCAGCCATGTCCGCATCCTAACTTCGCTGGACCTGCTGAAATTTTGGTGTCATTGCAAAATTTCAGGGACTCTGTTTTTCTGGGCGCATGACAGCAGTCATCAGTGCGGCGGGCCTCGCCCGCACCTTCCAGACCAGGTCCGGTCCCGTGGCGGCCGTACGCGGAGTCGACCTCGCCGTCCGCGAGGGCGAGATCCTCGGCTTCCTCGGCCCCAACGGCGCCGGAAAGACGACCACCCTGCGGATGCTCACCACCCTGCTGAAGCCGACCGGCGGCGCGGCCACCGTCGCCGGGCACGACCTGGCGACCGACCCGGCCGGGGTGCGCCGGGCCTGCGGCTACGTCGCCCAGTCCGGCGGCGTCGACCCCCAGATCACCGTGCGGGAGGAGCTGGTCACCCAGGGCCGGATGTACCGCCTACCGAAGGCCGAGGCGGTCGCGCGGGCCGCGGAACTCGCCCGCGAACTGGGCCTCACGGGCCTGCTCGACCGGAGGACCTCGGCGCTCTCCGGCGGCCAGCGGCGCCGCCTGGACATCGCGATGGCCCTGACCCACCGCCCCAAGGTGCTCTTCCTGGACGAGCCGACGACCGGTCTCGACCCCGCCAGCCGCGCAGATCTGTGGGACCTGGTCCGCCGCCTGCGCGACGCGCACGGTACGACCGTCTTCCTGACCACCCACTACCTGGACGAGGCCGACGCGCTCGCCGACCGGCTGGTGATCGTCGACGGGGGTGTCGTCGCCGCCGAGGGGACGCCGGGCGCCCTCAAGCTGGCGTACGGCGGCTCACTGGACGCCACGCTCCAGGACACCTTCCTCGCCGTCACCGGACGCGGCCCCGCCCCCGCCGACCCCGCCCCCGTCGCCGTATAGGAGCGCCAGGATGCTCATCCACGACACGGCCCTCGTCTACGGCCGCTATCTCCGCCAGTCCCTGCGCTCCCGCTTCGCGCTGCTCTTCGGTGTGCTGACACCGCTGCTGTACCTGGTCTTCTTCGGTCCGCTGCTCACCGGTCTGCCGCTGGGCGGCGCGGGCAGCTCGTGGCAGGTGCTCGTGCCCGGGCTGCTGCTGCAACTGGGCCTGTTCGGCGCCCTGTTCTCGGGCTTCACGATCATCATGGAGAACGCCCAGGGGGTGGTGGAGCGGATGCGGGTGACACCGGTCAGCCGCCTCGCGCTGCTGCTCGGCCGGGTGCTGCGCGACGCCACGGTCTTCGTGTTCCAGGCCGTGCTCCTGGTCCTGGCCGCGCTGGCGATGGGCCTGCGCGCGCCGCTGCCGGGGGTGCTCATCGGCTTCGGGTTCGTCGCGCTGCTCACGGTGTCGCTGGCCTCGCTGTCGTACGCCATGGCGATGAAGGTGCGCACCCCGCAGGAGTTCGGGCCGCTGATCAACGCGGTGTCGATGCCGTCGATGCTGCTGTCCGGCCTGATGCTCCCGATGTCCCTGGCACCGGGCTGGCTGGACGTGCTCTCGCACCTGGTCCCGTTCCGCTATCTGGTGGACGCGGTACGCGACGCCTATGTCGGCCACTACGCCACCGCCCACATGCTCTACGGCGTCCTCGTCGCCGTCGGCTTCGCCGCGCTGGCCGTGACGGCGGGCACACGGGTGTTCCGGACGGCCGGAGCATAACTACGCTGGCCACATGGTCAATCTGACGCGCATCTACACCAGGACCGGCGACCAGGGCACCACCAGCCTCGGTGACATGAGCCGGGTACCCAAGACGGACCTCCGGATCTCCGCGTACGCGGACAGCAACGAGGCCAACGCGGTGATCGGCACCGCGATCGCGCTCGGCGGTCTCGACGAGGCGGTCGTCCAGGTCCTCACCCGCGTGCAGAACGACCTGTTCGACGTGGGTGCGGACCTGTCGACGCCGGTCGTGGAGAACCCGGAGTTCCCGCCGCTCAGGGTCGAGCAGTTCTACATCGACCGGCTGGAGGGCGACTGCGACCGCTTCAACGCCGAGCTGGAGAAGCTGCGCTCCTTCATCCTGCCCGGCGGCACGCCCGGCGCGGCCCTGCTGCACCAGGCGTGCACCGTCGTACGCCGGGCCGAGCGCTCCACCTGGGCGGCCCTGGAGGTGCACGGCGAGTCGATGAACCCGCTCACCGCGACCTACCTCAACCGCCTGTCCGACCTGCTGTTCATCCTGGCCCGCACCGCGAACGTAAGCACCGGTGACGTGCTGTGGGTGCCGGGCGGGGAACGCTGAGCTCAGTTCCCGTCGCCGGCCGCGTCGCGGTCGGCGGCGGCCGCCGCGGACTCGGCGGCGTCCACCTTCTTCTCCATCTGCGCGTACCCCGAGGGAGTACCGGAGGGAGCCGGTGACGTGGACGCGGTGCCGGTCGCGGCCCCCGGGGACGCGCCGTCGCGGTGGGCGCAGCCCGAGGTGAGGGACACCAGCACGGCGACCGCCGTGACCGCGAGCGCCGGTCCCCGGGCCCGCATCAGCCGGCCGCCTTGCCGTCGCCGTTCGCCTGGCACCACGTTTTGACGCCGGCCAGGTCCTTCTGGCGCTGGTGCAGGTTGGTCCGCAGCGACGTGCGGAAGTCCAGCCGGTTCTGCAGATAGGTGGCGATCTCGGTGTGGCCGGCCTTCTTCGCGTTGTCGACCCGCTTCTGCAGCCGGGCCACCGAGCCGCGGGTGCCCGCGCCGGCGTCGAGCCGCTTCAGGGCCCGGTCGATCCGCCTGTCGATCCTCGGCACCCGCTTGCACAGCGCCTTGGCGCCGTCACCGGCCGGCTTCGCCGCGGGCGTGCTGTCGGCCGCGGCCGCCACCCCCGCCGTACCCGCCAGGGCGGCCGCCACGGCGACCCCCGCGATCAGGGTGCGCGTCCGTCGTCGAGCGTCCATCTGCCTCTCCGTTCGCTTCCGGGGCGGCTGCTTCGTCCCGCCCGTCACGCGGCAGGCTAGGGACGCTCCTTGGGGAAACTCTGTGACCGCTTTGCCCCGGCTGTGCCGATCAGCCAGTCCCGGCGGCCGGGCGGTCCGTCGCCGCCCGCGGGCAGCCGGACCTCGAAGCGTGTCCCGGTGCCGCGCGGGCCGTCCGTCACGGTGACGCTCCCCCGGTGCAGCGCCGCCTGCTGGGCGACGAGGGTGAGGCCGAGGCCCGAACCTGCGCTGTGCGCACCGCGCTGGAACCGCTCGAAGACCCGGGCGCGGTCCTCGGGCGGTACGCCGGGCCCTTCGTCGTCCACGGTGACGACGACGTGGTCCGCGGTGCCGCGCACCCCGACCCGCACCCGCGCCCGGCCCCCCGCGTCCCGGCCGTGCGCGAGGGCGTTGCCGAGCAGGTTGTCGAGCAGCAGCCTGAGGCCCGGCTCCCAGCCGTGCACGGTGAGTCCGGGCGCCGCGTCCAGGGCGAGGTCCGCGTCCGGGGCACGGCGGCGGGTCTCGGCGACGGCCGCGTCGGCCACCTCGACGAGGTCGACGTCCTGGAACGCCTCCGCCTCCACCAGGTCCCCGCGCCCCAGCTCGCGCAGCATCACCAGCAGGCCGAGCAGCCGGGCGTGCTCGCACCGCAGGTCGGCGAGGACCTCGGCGCGGTCGGCGTCCGGCAGGCCGGGGTGGTCGGTGAGGATGTCCAGGTTGGTGCCCATGCTCATCAGCGGGGTGCGCAGTTCGTGCGCGGCGGCCGAGGAGAAGGAGCGGGCGGTGTCGAGGGCCTCGGCGGTGCGGGCGGCCTGTTCGTCGTAGCGGGCGAGCACGGTCCGCACCGTCGCGGCCAGTTCGTCCACCTCCCGCACCCCGGTGCGCTGCTCGGGGAGCCGGGCGGTGCTGGTGCGCGGGTCGAGGCCGGCGGTGCGGCGGGTGAGCCGGCGCAGCGGACCGCTCACTCCGGTGGCCAGACCCCAGGCGAGCAGGCCGGACAGGGGTGCGGCGAGCAGGGCGGTGAGCAGCACGCGGCGCCGCACCAGCCGCAGTTGGGCGCGGTCGGCGGTGTCCGGCGAGAACACCCACAGCGTGCCCGAGGCCTTGGCGCCCTTCAGCGGCCGGGCCAGGGCCCGCCAGCTGCGGCCGCCGCCGGACACGGTGACGGGTCCGGCGGCCGGTGCGGGCAGGGTCACCGCGGGCCCCGGCTGGGGGCCGCCGCTGAAGGACCCGTCCGCCCCGACGACCCGGACGCCGACGTCGAGGGCGGCGCTGAACAGCCGGCGCTCCCGGGTGTCCGCGGCCTTGGGCCGCCCGCCGGCCGTGGCCCGCAGCAGCGCGCGGGCCTCCGGGGCGACGGCCACCGCCCGGCCGCGCAGGTGCTGGTCCTCGGCCCGGTGCAGATCGCGGGCGACCAGGTTCAGCATCAGCCAGCCGCAGGCCAGCACCAGCAGCGGGACGCAGGCGCCGACGGCGAGTCCGATACGGGTGGAGAGTCTCACGGCGTGTCCCGGGGTTCCCTGAGGACGAAGCCGACCCCGCGCACGGTGTGGATCAGCCGGCCGCCGCCCGTTGCCTCCAGCTTGCGCCGCAGATAGCTGACGAAGGTGTCGACGGCGTCGGTGCGCACGTCGACGTCGTAGCCCCAGACCCGCTCCAGGAGCTGGTCGCGGGTGAGGACGAGTCCCGCGTTGCGGGCGAGCACCTCCAGGAGCTCGAACTCACGCCGGGTCAGGTCGAGTTGGCTGCCGTCCCGTTCGGCGGTCCGGGCGGCCGGGTCGATCAGCAAGCCCGCCACCCGCAGCACCTCGTGGCCCACGGGCGGCCGGCGGCGCAGCAGGGCGCGCAGCCGCAGCACCAGTTCCTGCAGGGCGAAGGGCTTGACCAGGTAGTCGTCGCCGCCCGCCTGGAGCCCGGCTATCCGGTCGGCGGTCTCGTCCAGCGCGGAGAGCATGAGGACCGGCAGGTCCAGGCCCTCCCGGCGGAGCCGGCCGCACACCTCGATGCCGCTCATGCCGGGCATCGACACGTCGAGCACGACGACGTCGGGCGGCGCGTCCTCGATCGCCGCCAGGGCCGCCGGCCCGTCGGCGGCGGTCCGCACCGCGAACCCGCTCAGCCTGAGCCCCCGTTCCAGCGAACGCCGGATCGCGGCGTCGTCGTCGACGACCAGCACCGCACCGGCGCCCGACGTGTCACTCATGCACACTCCTCATCGCCGGGTCAGCGTACGGCCCCCCGCCGGGTCCGCGGCAGCCCCGGTCACCGGCCACCCGGGCCGCGGCGGCCCGCCCGGCGGTCTCGGGGTAAGCGAAAGTCGCAGTCCAGGACCGTCCTCCGGGAGCACGCGGCCCGTGCGTGGGCCGTGTTGGATGGGGGCATGGCTCTCGCACCGCTCCGCCCCCGCCGCGACGATCTGTGCATCGCCGCGGTCGGGCTGCTCGGCGGGGTGCTGCTGTGGGCGCTCGGCATCCACCCGCGCCTGCCCACGGCCCCGGTCGTGCTGTGGGCGCGGCCCTGGGCCCCGCTGGTGCCGCTGGTGGTGACGGCCGCGTGCGAGCCGCTGCGCCGGACCCGGCCGCGCCTCGGACTGCTGGCCGGCACGCTGGCGCTGGTCCTGGACGCGGTGACGGTGGGCAGCGTCGTCACCGTGGTGATGTACACCGACCTGATGTACGCGGCCGTGCTGTACGGCACCGCGTCCTCCGCCCGGCGCATCCCCTGGATCACCGGGATGCTGACGGTGCTCGGCGGGGTCGTGCCCGCCGCGCTCTGGCGCGATCCGCAGGGCCTGCTGATCGGGGTCGGTGTCGGCGTGGTCGCGTTCGCGCCGGCCGCCACCGGCTGGGTGGTGCGCAACCACCGGGACGCCGCCGAGACCGCCGGGCTGCGCGCCGAACAGACGGCGCTGCTGGCCGAGATGGACCGGGTGCAGGCCGTCACCGCCGAACGCGCGCGGATGGCAAGGGAGTTGCACGACATGGTCGCCAACCACCTGTCGGCGATCGCCATCCACTCCACGGCCGCGCTGTCGCTCGACGACCCGGACACCTCCCGGGAGGCCCTGACCGTCGTCCGGCAGAACAGCGTCGCGGGGCTGGCCGAGATGCGGCGGCTGATCGGCGTCCTGCGGGACAGCGGCGACGACGTCGAGCCGTCGGCCACCCCGTCCCTGGAGGGCCTGACCGCCCTGGTGGACGGCGCCCGCGCCAACGGCCTGGACGTCACCCTCGACGCCGGCCACGGCACGGTGCCCGCACCCGTCGGGCTGGCGGCCTACCGCATCGTGCAGGAGTCGCTGACCAACGCCCTGAAGCACGCGGCGACGGGGGCCGTCGACGTCGTCCTGCAGCAGGCGGACGGCACCCTGCGGGTCCGGGTGACCAGCCCCTACCGGCCCGGTGACACGCCCCGCGCCCCCGGCTCGGGCGCCGGGCTCACCGGGATGCGGGAGCGGGCCGCGCTGCTCGGCGGCAGCCTGGCCGCCGGACCCGACGGCGCCCGGTGGACCGTGCGCGCCACGCTTCCGCTCACCGAAGGAGAGGTCACCGCATGATCCGTGTCCTGGTCGCCGAGGACCAGTCCGCCGTACGCGCCGGTCTCGTGCTGATCCTGCGCAGCGCGCCCGGCATCGACGTGGTGGGCGAGGCGGAGGACGGCGCCCGGGCGGTCGAGCTGACGCGGGAGCTGCGGCCCGACCTGGTGCTGATGGACGTGCAGATGCCCCGCCTGGACGGGGTGTCGGCGACCCGGCAGATCACCGCCGAGCGGCTCGCGGACGTGCTGGTGCTCACCACCTTCGACCTGGACGAGTACGTGTTCGGGGCGCTGCGGGCGGGGGCGTCCGGGTTCCTGCTGAAGAACGCGGAGGCGAGGGACCTGATCGACGCCGTGCGTACGGTGGCGCGGGGCGAGGGGCTGATCGCGCCGTCCGTGACCCGGCGGCTGATCGCCGAGTTCGCCGCGGGTCCCGGGCGGGGCACGAGGACGGATCCGGCCGTGCTGGACGGTCTGACCCGGCGCGAGCGCGAGGTGCTGTCCTGCCTCGGCGGGGGCCTGTCCAACGCGGAGATCGGGGTCCGGCTGGCCATGGCGGAGGGCACGGTGAAGACGCACGTCAGCCGGTTGCTGGGCAAGCTGGAGCTGCGCAGCCGCGTGCAAGCGGCCGTACTGGCACAGGAGTTGGGGATCTAGTCGACCGTCACGGGAATGGTCCAGACCTATTGACCCGTGGTCCAGACCTTTCTACCCTCGGGGCACCGTGGGCGTGAAGGCTCAGTCATGCCCCTGACACCCCCAACCACCGAGGAGGCGCAGCATGCGCTTCAGACACAGAGCCGCGGCAGGGTTCGCGACCCTGTTGCTCCCGCTGGCCGGCCTGGTCGGCCTCGCGGGCCCCGCCCAGGCCGCGGCGAACGCCACCGCCACCTACACCAAGTCCAGCGACTGGGGAACCGGCTTCGGCGGTCAGTGGACCATCAAGAACACCGGTACCTCCAGCATCAGCTCCTGGACCGTCGAGTGGGACTTCCCCTCCGGTACGTCCGTGACCTCCGCCTGGGACGCGGACGTCAGCAGCTCCGGCACCCACTGGACCGCCAAGAACAAGTCCTACAACGGCACCATCGCCCCAGGCGCCTCCGTCTCCTTCGGCTTCAACGGCGCCGGATCGGGCTCGCCGAGCAACTGCGAGCTCAACGGCGACAGCTGCGACGGCACCACCGCCCCGGGCGACGCGGCCCCGAGCGCCCCCGGCACCCCGACCGCCTCCGGCGTCACCGACACCTCGGTGAAGCTCTCCTGGGGCGCGGCCACCGACGACAAGGGCGTCAAGAACTACGACGTCCTGCGCGACGGCAAGGTCGTCGGCACGGTGACGACCACCTCGTACACCGACACCGGACTGACCGCCGGCACCGACTACTCCTACACCGTGCAGGCCCGGGACACCGCCGGCCAGACCGGCCCGGTCAGCGGCGCGGTCGCGGTGCACACCACCGGCGGCGGAACCACTCCCCCGCCCGCCGGCGGCAAGGTCAAGCTCGGCTACTTCACCGAGTGGGGCATCTACGGCCGCAACTACAACGTCAAGAACCTGGTGACGTCCGGCTCGGCCTCGAAGATCACGCACATCAACTACGCCTTCGGCAACGTCACCGGCGGCAAGTGCGCGATCGGCGACTCCTACGCCGACTACGACAAGGCGTTCACCGCCGACCAGTCGGTCAGCGGCGCCGCCGACACCTGGGACCAGCCGCTGCGCGGCAACTTCAACCAGCTGCGCGAGCTGAAGGCCAAGTACCCGAACCTGAAGGTGCTGTGGTCCTTCGGCGGCTGGACCTGGTCCGGCGGCTTCGCCGACGCGGCCAAGGACCCGGCGGCCTTCGCCCAGTCCTGCTACGACCTCGTCAACGACCCGCGCTGGGCCGACGTGTTCGACGGCATCGACATCGACTGGGAGTACCCGAACGCCTGCGGCCTGTCCTGCGACACCAGCGGGGCCGCGGCCTTCAAGAACGTGATGGCCGCGCTGCGCGCCAAGTTCGGCGGCGGCAAGCTGGTCACGGCCGCGGTCACCGCCGACGGCTCGGCCGGCGGGAAGATCGAGGCCGCCGACTACGCCGGAGCCTCCCAGTACGTCGACTGGTACAACGTGATGACGTACGACTTCTTCGGCGCCTGGGACGCCCAGGGCCCGACCGCCCCGCACTCCCCGCTCACCTCGTACTCCGGCATCCCGAAGGCGGGCTTCACCACCGCCGACGCGATCGCCAAGTACAAGGCGACCGGCGTCCCCGCGAGCAAGCTGCTCATCGGCATCGGCTTCTACGGCCGCGGCTGGACCGGCGTCACCCAGGACGCCCCGGGCGGCACGGCCACGGGACCGGCGGCCGGCACCTACGAGCAGGGCATCGAGGACTACAAGGTGCTCAAGACGTCCTGCCCGGCCACCGGCACCGTCGCGGGCACGGCGTACGCGCACTGCGGCAGCAACTGGTGGTCGTACGACACCCCCGCCACCATCGCCGGGAAGATGAGCTGGGCCAAGTCCCAGGGTCTGGGCGGCGCGTTCTTCTGGGAGTTCAGCGGTGACACCAGCAACGGCGAGCTGGTGAGCGCCATCAACAGCAACCTGTAAAAGGTCGTCTGAGCGACGTTGACGCTCCCCCGGACTTCGCCCGTGGGACCCCCACCCAGAGGGTGGATGTGGCTACGCCACATTCACCCTCTGTCCGGGCGGGGCCGCCTCCAGCCACGCGAGAAAACCGGTCAGCGCGTCATCGCTCATGGCGAGTTCGAGGCGCGTGCCCCGGTGGGCACAGGCGAGGACCACCGCGTCGGACAGCAGCGCCAGTTCCTCCTCGCCCTCGGGCAGCCGGCGGCCGGCCACCTCGATCTGCGCGCGCTCCAGGGTCCGCCGGGGGCGCAGGGCGTAGGAGAAGACCCGGTACCACTCGATGCGGTCGCCGTTGTAGCGGGCGACGCCGTAGCTCCAGCCCTTGCCGTTCGCGTCCGGTTTCTCGGCCACGTCCCAGCGCAGCGAGCAGTCGAAGGTCCCGCCGGAGCGCTGGATCAGCCTGCGGCGCAGCCCGAACAGGAACAGTCCCACCACCACGAGCGCGACCACGATCCCGCACACAGTCAGAGCGAGGACCATCGGCACCGACCTCCTCGTCTCCTAGGAACTGCTTCTGTTACTGAGTAATGAAACGGAAAAAACACCCACATCTGCCTCAGCCGCGACCGGCACCGGATTACTCCGGGCCGACCGCGGCTGAGTGATGTCATGCAGCGCTCCCCCAGAGCCTAGAGGCCCTGGGAGGTGCTCCCGGTCAGCGCGCCGACGCCGCGCGGAGGCGGACGTCCGCGCGACGCTCGGCGGCGGCGTCGCCCTCCGCCTTCGCGCGCTCCAGATCCCGCTCCGTGCGCTGGACATCGATCTCGTCCGACAGCTCGGCGATCTCGGCCAGCAGCGACAGCTTGTTGTCCGCGAACGAGATGAAACCGCCGTGCACCGCGGCGACGACCGTTCCACCATCACTCGTACGGATGGTCACCGGGCCCGACTCCAGCACACCGAGCAGCGGCTGGTGACCGGGCATGACGCCGATGTCGCCGGAGGTGGTGCGCGCGACGACCAGGGTGGCCTCGCCGGACCAGACCTGGCGGTCCGCGGCGACCAGCTCGACGTGCAGCTCAGCAGCCAAGGGTGGCTCCTCGGGTCACCACCCGGCGGTTCTGCCGGGTGTTGGGGTCAATTCTAGTGGGCGTGACGGAGGGGGCGGGACGGACCCCGCCCCCTCGGACGAGCACGGGGCTCAGGAGACGCCCAGCTCCTTGGCGTTGGCCTTGAGGTCCTCGATGCCACCGCACATGAAGAACGCCTGCTCGGGGAAGTGGTCGTACTCACCGTCGCAGATCGCGTTGAACGCGGCGATCGACTCCTCCAGCGGAACGTCCGAACCGTCCACGCCGGTGAACTGCTTGGCGACGTGGGTGTTCTGGGACAGGAAGCGCTCCACGCGACGGGCACGGTGGACGACGAGCTTGTCCTCCTCGCCGAGCTCGTCGATACCGAGGATCGCGATGATGTCCTGGAGGTCCTTGTACTTCTGCAGGATCGTCTTCACGCGCATGGCCGCGTTGTAGTGATCCGCGGCGATGTACCGCGGGTCCAGGATGCGGGACGTGGAGTCCAGCGGGTCCACGGCCGGGTAGATGCCCTTCTCGGAGATCGGACGGGACAGAACCGTCGTCGCGTCGAGGTGGGCGAAGGTGGTGGCCGGGGCCGGGTCGGTCAGGTCGTCCGCGGGGACGTAGATCGCCTGCATCGAAGTGATCGAGTGACCGCGGGTCGACGTGATGCGCTCCTGGAGGAGGCCCATCTCGTCGGCCAGGTTCGGCTGGTAACCCACCGCGGACGGCATGCGGCCGAGCAGCGTGGAGACCTCGGAACCGGCCTGCGTGAAGCGGAAGATGTTGTCGATGAAGAACAGCACGTCCTGCTTCTGGACGTCACGGAAGTACTCGGCCATGGTGAGGCCGGCCAGCGCGACGCGCAGACGGGTGCCCGGGGGCTCGTCCATCTGACCGAAGACCAGGGCGGTCTTGTCGATGACGCCCGAGTCCTGCATCTCCTCGATGAGGTCGTTGCCCTCACGGGTGCGCTCACCGACACCGGCGAACACGGAGACACCGTCGTGGTTGTTGGCGACGCGGTAGATCATCTCCTGGATGAGCACCGTCTTGCCGACGCCGGCGCCACCGAACAGGCCGATCTTGCCGCCCTTGACGTACGGGGTGAGCAGGTCGATGACCTTGACGCCCGTCTCGAACATCTCGGTCTTCGACTCGAGCTCGTCGAAGTTCGGGGCCTTGCGGTGGATGGACCAGCGCTCGCCCTCGTACTGCTCGTCGACGTTCAGCACCTCACCGAGGGTGTTGAACACCTTGCCCTTGGTGAAGTCGCCGACCGGGACGGTGATGCCGTCGCCGGTGTCGACGACCGGGGCCTGGCGGACCAGGCCGTCGGTGGGCTGCATGGAGATCGTGCGGACCAGGCCGTCACCCAGGTGCTGGGCGACCTCCAGGGTCAGCGTCTTCTTCTCGCCCGCGTTCGCCGGGTCGGCGACCTCGACGTGCAGGGCGTTGTAGATGTCCGGCATCGCGTCGACGGGGAACTCCACGTCGACGACCGGGCCGATGACCCGGGCGACGCGGCCCGTAGCCGTCGCGGTCTCAACAGTGGTGGTCATTATCGGTCACTCCCCGCGGTCGCGTCGGCCAGGGCGCTCGCGCCACCGACGATCTCGCTGATTTCCTGGGTGATTTCGGCCTGGCGGGCCGCGTTGGCAAGACGGGAGAGCGTGTTGATCAGCTCGCCCGCGTTGTCGGTGGCCGACTTCATCGCGCGCCGCGTGGCGGCATGCTTCGAAGCGGCCGACTGAAGCAGCGCGTTGTAGATCCGGCTCTCCACGTAGCGCGGCAGCAGGGCGTCGAGGACGTCCTCCGCCGAGGGCTCGAAGTCGTACAGCGGGAGGATCTCGCCCTTGGGGGCGGCCTCCTCCGCGACCTCTTCGAGGCGCAGCGGCAGCAGCCGTGCGTCGAGCGCCGTCTGCGTCATCATCGAGACGAACTCGGTGAAGACGATGTGGAGTTCGTCCACACCACCCTCGGCCGTCTCCTTCTCGATCGCCTCGATCAGGGGCGCCGCCACCTTCTTGGCGTCCGCGTACGACGGCTCGTCGGTGAAGCCCGTGAACGACTCCGCGATCTTGCGCTCGCGGAAGTTGTAGTGGGCGACACCACGCCGGCCGACGATGTACGTGTCGACCTGCTTGCCCTCGCGCTGCAGGCGCTCGGTCAGCTGCTCCGCCGCCTTGATGGCGTTGGAGTTGAAGGCGCCGGCCAGACCGCGGTCGCTCGTGAGGAGCAGGACCGCGGCACGGGTCGGGTTCTCCGTCTCCGTGGTGAGCGGGTGCTTGGTGTTCGAACCCGTACCGACCGCCGTGACCGCGCGGGTGAGCTCCTGCGCGTACGGCGCGGAGGCCGCCACCTTGCGCTGCGCCTTGACGACGCGCGAGGCGGCGATCATCTCCATCGCCTTGGTGATCTTCTTGGTCGCGCTGACGGATCGGATGCGACGCTTGTAGACCCGGAGCTGGGCTCCCATGAGTCAGGTCCCTTCCTTACGTCACTTGGCGGTGGCGGGGGTGTCCTCGCCGAGGAGCTTGCCGTCCGAGGTCTCGAACTGCTTCTTGAACTCGGCCACCGCGTCGTCGATCGCCTGGATCGTGTCGTCCGACATCTTGGCGCCCTCGCGGATGGAGGTGAGCAGGCCGCCCTCCTTGCGGTGGAGGTAGTCCAGCAGCTCGCGCTCGAAGCGGCGGATGTCGGCGACCGGGACGTCGTCCATGCGGCCGTTGGTGCCGGCCCAGACGGAGACGACCTGGTCCTCGGTGGCCATCGGCTGGTACTGGTCCTGCTTCAGCAGCTCGACCATGCGCGAACCGCGCTCCAGCTGGGCCTTCGAGGCCGCGTCCAGGTCGGAACCGAAGGCGGCGAACGCCTCCAGCTCACGGAACTGGGCGAGGTCGACACGGAGGCGGCCGGAGACCTGGCGCATCGCCTTGTGCTGGGCGGAACCACCGACTCGGGACACGGAGATACCGACGTTCAGCGCGGGACGCTGACCGGCGTTGAACAGGTCCGACTCCAGGAAGCACTGGCCGTCGGTGATGGAGATGACGTTGGTCGGGATGAACGCCGAGACGTCGTTGGCCTTCGTCTCGACGATCGGCAGACCGGTCATCGAACCGGCACCCATGTCGTCGGAGAGCTTGGCGCAGCGCTCCAGCAGGCGGGAGTGCAGGTAGAAGACGTCACCCGGGTAGGCCTCACGGCCCGGCGGGCGGCGCAGCAGCAGGGACACGGCGCGGTAGGCGTCGGCCTGCTTCGAGAGGTCGTCGAAGATGATGAGGACGTGCTTGCCCTCGTACATCCACTGCTGGCCGATGGCCGAACCGGTGTACGGCGCCAGGTACTTGAAGCCGGCCGGGTCGGACGCCGGGGCGGCGACGATGGTCGTGTACTCCAGCGCGCCGTTCTCCTCCAGCGCGCGGCGCACGCCGGCGATGGTGGAGCCCTTCTGGCCGATGGCGACGTAGATGCAGCGGACCTGCTTCTTCGGGTCGCCGGTGCGCCAGTTGTCACGCTGGTTGATGATCGTGTCGACGGCCAGGGCGGTCTTGCCGGTCTGGCGGTCACCGATGATCAGCTGACGCTGACCACGGCCGATCGGGGTCATCGCGTCGACGGCCTTGTAGCCGGTCTCCATGGGCTCGTGCACCGACTTGCGCTGCATGACCGTGGGGGCCTGCAGCTCCAGCGCACGGCGGCCGGACGTCTCGATCTCGCCGAGGCCGTCGATCGGGTTGCCGAGCGGGTCGACAACACGGCCGAGGTAGCCCTCGCCGACCGCCACGGAGAGCACCTCACCGGTGCGCTGCACCGGCTGACCCTCCTCGATGCCGCTGAACTCACCGAGGACGATGGCACCGATCTCGCGCTCCTCGAGGTTGAGGGCGAGGCCGAGGGTGCCGTCCTCGAACTTCAGCAGTTCGTTGGCCATGGCCGAGGGCAGGCCCTCGACCTTCGCGATGCCGTCGCCGGCAAGGGTGACCGTACCGACCTCCTCGCGCGAGGCCGCGTCCGGCTTGTACGACTGGACAAAGTTCTCCAGCGCGTCCCGGATCTCCTCCGGCCGGATCGTGAGCTCCGCCATCTGGGTTCCCTGCTCTCCTTGTTGGGCCCGAAGTTTCACTTGGGGGGGATGGGGACTCCCCCCTGAAAGAGGTGAATCCTCTGCACGGCCCAACCAGGGCCGTAGGTACGTACTGCTTTTCTCGAGATGCCGAGTTGCTGTTAGCTCGCCATGCGGCGGGCGGCCTCGTCGAGCCGGTCCGCGAGGGAGCCGTTGATGACCTCGTCACCGACCTGCACCCGGATACCGCCGAGGACCTCGGGGTCCACGTCCAGGTTGAGGTGCATCCGGCGGCCGTAGAGCTTCGCCAGGGACTCGCCCAGACGCTGCTTCTGCTGGTCGCTCAGCGGCACCGCCGAGGTGACGACCGCCACCAGCCGGTCCCGGCGCTCGGCGGCGAGCTTGGACAGGGACTCCAGTCCCGCTTCCAGGCTACGTCCCCGCGGCGCGGTCACGAGGCGGGCGACCAGACGCTCGGTGGCGGGCTTGGCCCGTCCGCCCAGCAGCCGGTTCAGCAGCTCGGTCTTGGCCTGTCCGCTCGCGGCGCGGTCGGTCAGCGCGGCGCGCAGCTCGGTGCTCGAGGAGACGATCCGGCCGAACCGGAACAGCTCGTCCTCGACCTCGTCGAGGGTGCCCCGCTTCTCCGCGGCCGTGAGGTCGGCGATGTCCGCCAGCTCCTCCAGCGCGTCGACCAGGTCGCGGGACTGCGACCAGCGGGCACGGGCCATCCCCGACACCAGGTCGGCGGTGGCACCGCTGACCTGGGCGCCGAGCAGGCGCTGCACCAGCTGCGCCTTGGCCTCAGCGGCCTTCGCCGGGTCGGTGAGGACCCGGCGCAGGCCGGCCTCGCGGTCGAGCAGCGCGGTGACGGCCGCCAGCTCGTCGGCGAGCGTGGTCGCGTCCACGGACGTGGAGTCCGTCAGCGCGTCGAGACGCTCCCGTGCGGCTGCCAGGGCCTCGCGGCTCGCTCCGTTCATCGCGTGGCCTCGGCCTTCTCCTCGAGCTCGTCGAGGAAGCGGTCGATGACACGGCTCTGGCGGGCGTGGTCCTCGAGGGACTCGCCGACGAGCTTGCCGGCCAGGTCGGTGGCGAGCTTGCCGACGTCCTGACGCAGCGCGGACGCGGCGGCCTTGCGGTCGGCGTCGATCTGCGTGTGACCCGCGGCGACGATCTCCTCGCGCTGCCGCTGGCCTTCGGCCCGCATCTCGGCGATGAGCGCGGCACCCTGCTCCTGCGCCTCCTGGCGCAGGCGGGCGGCCTCGTGCCGTGCCTCGGCGAGCTGTGCCTTGTACTGCTCAAGGACGCTCTGGGCCTCGACCTTCATGGCCTCGGCCTCTTCGATACCGCCTTCGATCGCCGCGCGGCGCTCCTCCAGAACCTTGTTGATGTTCGGAAGCAGCTTCTTCCAGAAGAAGAAGAACACGATGGCGAAGGCGATGGTGCCGACGACCAGCTCGGGCCACTCGGGAATGAGCGGGTTGCCGCCCTCCTCCGGGGCCGCCAGCTGTACCAGGTTGGCGATCACATCAGTGCCTTTCGTCGATGCGTGTCGGTGGGGAAGTTCTTACTTCACACCGAACACGAACGGCATGACGATGCCGATGAGGGCGAGCGCCTCACAGAAGGCGAAGCCCAGGATCTGGTTGGCACGGATCAGGCCGGCGGCCTCGGGCTGGCGGGCGAGGGCCTGGGTGCCGTTGCCGAAGATGATGCCGACGCCGATGCCGGGGCCGATAGCCGAGAGGCCGTAACCGACGGAACCGATGGAACCGGAGACAGCGGCGAGGGTCTCAGTGGCAGCCATGCTGAATCTTCCTTCTCTTTACGGACCGGTGGGGGTTGGCCACCGGACGACCTGGGGGGTGGGTGGGGCTCAGTGGTGCTCGGCGAGAGCGCCCTGAATGTAGGAACAGGCCAGCAGTACGAAGACGTACGCCTGGACGGCCTGGACGAAGAGCTCGAAGCAGATCATGGCCATCGTCATCACGAAGGAGACGCCGGCGGCCGGGACCATCCAGCTGTTCAGCAGGTACCAGGAGGCGACGGTGAACATCACCAGCATCAGGTGACCGGCGAACATGTTGGCGAACAGTCGCACCGCGTGCGTGAACGGGCGGACGAGGAGGTTCGAGAAGAACTCGATGACCATGACGAGCGGGAGCACCGCGCCCAGGGTCTTGTCGTAGCCCGTGATGTTCTTGAAGAAGCCGACGAAACCGTGGCGCTTGAAGGTCAGCCCGACCCACAGGATCCAGACGAGGGCGGCCAGGACCATCGGGTAGGCGATGATCGAGCCGACCGGGATCTGCGCCAGCGGGATCACGGACCAGACGTTCATGATCCAGACGAAGAAGAAGATGGAGACCATGAGCGGCACCCACTTCTCGCCCTCGCGCTTGCCGAGGGTCTCGTACACGATGCCGCGGCGCACGAAGTCGTAGCCGGCCTCGGCGACCATCTGCAGCTTGCCGGGAACGACCTTGGCCTTGCCGAAGGCCGCCGTGAAGAAGGCGACGATGAGGCCGGTGGTGATGAGCGCGAGCAGCATCACCTTGTTGAAGTCGAAGCCTCCGACCGAGGCGATCGGCTTGAACAGGAAGGAGTGCAGGCCCGGAGCCGGGAAGCCGCACCCGTTGTCGGACATGATCCGGCAACTCCAGTCAAAGGCGAGCTGGGTCTTGTCAGCACTCACCGCGGGCTCCTTCGGCGTGACGCATGGGTACGGCAACCTCGTTGTGTCGGCGCGGCGCACGGCCGCGGAGCGGCACCGGACAGGTGTTACGGATGTGGGGGCGGCTGAGGGGCAACGAGCCTCGCGATCGAGCAGGCGTCAGCTCAGTTGCCCGCGCCCGCGATGCCGCAGTTGGCACCGGACGATAGCAGGAGATCTCACAAGCCTTTATCTCGCCCCTACCCCTCACGACGACGGCCCCGTCTTCTCGTGCTTCTCGCTCTTCGAGGAGTCCGGGTCGACATAGAAGATCTTGGCCTTCATGTGTGCGCGCGCCTGCGCGGCCATCCACACGACGGTCGTGACCACCAGCGACAACGCGAACGCCTTCGGATTGAAGAGGGAGGTGCCCTTGAAGACGGCGACGAAGATGAAGAGGAGCAGTAGCTGGGCCATGTAGAGCATCAGGCCCATTGCCTGGAACAGCTGCGGAAGCGTTTTCGCCGTCCACTGCAGCACGTAGAGGCCGATCCCCATGAACAGGAGGGCCAGCACCGTGCCGATGGCCGCGCCGAGCGCACCTTTGCCCCCCGCGACCGCGCCGCTCACGGCGACGGCGATCACGCCGGCGGCCGCTGCGGGCACAGCGATCTGCAAGAGGTTCCGGGCGTCATTGGACGGCATGGCGGCAACTCCGCTTTCACAGGGGGCAGGGTGTCGTCATGGACGAGCGTAGTCCCGGGCCGAGTGATCGAGACCTCACACCAATGGACCGTCGCACTACGGTCCTTCGGTTCTACCCCGGGTTCTCGTGAACCGTATCACAAACTATTTGATGAGGTCTTTACCTGGTCGGTGTGCTTGCTGTCACACATGAGAGTGACAGTGCGCGTCTGTGCAAGAACCGGGGTGCCTTGTCTGATATTGGGGGGCTTTGGTCCCCCACGAGTTGGCAATGCTCTCGTCAGATTCTTACCTTGAGCCGGCTCAGTCCCGGTCAAGAAAACGCGTACGGGCGCCCAGCGCGGTCGCCCCGTTGACGCCGGGAGCCCCGGCCGTGACGGGCGTGCGCTCCTCCTCGGCCGACTCGGCGCCGGAGGCCTCCGCCCCCGCCAGGGCCTCGGCCGCGCGGCGCCGTCGCCGGTACCGGGGCGGCACGAAGTGCTGGGCCCAGACCGGCACGCGCGGCGTGAAGCGCGGGAGGAGCAGCAGGACCAGGCCGACCGCGCTGAGGAAGACGACGCCCAGCACGATCCACATGGACGCCGAGTTCACCGAGTACGCCAGCGCCCCGAAGGCGATCAGCGCGGACCAGAAGTACATGATCAGCACCGCCCGGCTGTGCGAGTGGCCGATCTCCAGCAGACGGTGGTGCAGATGGCCCCGGTCCGCGGCGAACGGGGACTGGCCCCGCCAGGTGCGGCGGACGATCGCCAGGACCAGGTCGGCGGCCGGCACGGCGATGATCGTCAGCGGCATCAGCAGCGGGATGTACACCGGCACCATCTGGTGCACGGTGTTGCGCTCGGAACCGGAGAACAGCTTCATCACGTCCGGGTCCACCTGCCCGGTGACCGAGATCGCACCGGCGGCCAGGACCAGGCCGATCAGCATGGAGCCGGAGTCGCCCATGAAGATCCGCGCGGGATGCATGTTGTGCGGCAGGAAGCCGAGGCACATGCCCATCAGCACCGCGGCGAACAACGTGGCCGGGGCGGCGGCCTCGATGCCGTACGAGTACCAGATCCGGTAGGCGTACATGAAGAACGCCGCGGCGGCGATGCACACCATGCCGGCGGCCAGGCCGTCGAGGCCGTCCACGAAGTTGACCGCGTTGATGGTGATGACGACCAGCGCCACCGTGAGCAGCGTGCCCTGCCACTGGGTCAGGGCCACCGTGCCGACGCCGGGAACCGGCAGCCACAGGATGGTCAGACCCTGCATGACCATGACGCCCGCAGCGATCATCTGGCCGCCGAGCTTGATCAGGGCGTCGATCTCGAACTTGTCGTCCAGGACGCCGATCAGCCAGATCAGCGCGGCCCCGGAGAGCAGCGCCCGCGGCTCGTTGGACTTGTCGAAGACCCAGTTCAGGTTGGTCAGGTGGTCGGCGACCAGCAGCCCCGCGCACAGGCCGAAGAACATGGCGATCCCGCCGAGGCGCGGAGTGGGTTCCCGGTGCACGTCCCGTGCCCGGATCTCCGGCATCGCCCCCGCCACGATCGCGAACTTCCGTACCGGCCCTGTCAGCAGGTACGTCACCGCGGCCGTGACGCAGAGCGTCAGCAGGTATTCACGCACGGGCTTCCCCACAGGTCTCGCTGGCCATCACAGCCCCACACCCTAGCGGCGGACGTATATGGATGGGGACTTCCGGGTAGCCAGGATGGTTGCACGTGTGGCTGTGCACGACGGTGCACAGCAGGGTCCACGACGGTACCGCCTACCCCGTTTCAGCCGGGATACGGCGGGAAAGCGGCGGTCAGCTCCCGCACCTCCTCCCGCGCCCCGGCCGGGTCCCGCTGCCCGCGCAGCACGCCGGCGAGGAGCGCGGCGATCCGCACCATCTCCGGCTGCCCCATGCCCTGTGTGGTCACCGCGGCGGTGCCCAGGCGCAGGCCGCGGCCGTCCCCGTGCGGGAGCGCGCAGCAGTCCAGGACCAGCCCCGCGGCGGCGAGCCGGCCGCGCGCGGTGCGGCCGTCCACGCCGAGCGGGGCCGGATCGGCGGTGATCAGATGGGTGTCGGTGCCCCCGGTGGTCACGGTCAGTCCCTCGGCGGCCAGGTGACCGGCGAGTACCCTGGCGTTGGCGACCACCTGGTGGGCGTACGCGGCGAACGCCGGTGTCGCCGCCTCGCCGAACGCGACGGCCTTGGCGGCGATGGTGTGCATCTGCGCCCCGCCCTGGGTGAACGGGAACACGGCCCGGTCCACGCGCTCGGCAAGCTCGCTCCCGCACAGGATCATGCCGCCGCGCGGGCCGCGCAGCACCTTGTGCGTGGTCGCGCAGACGACATCGGCGTAGGGCACTGGGTTCGGCGCCGCTCCCCCGGCGACCAGCCCGATGGGGTGCGCGGCATCGGCGATCAGATAGGCGCCGACCTCGTCGGCGACCTCGCGGAAGAAGGCGTGGTCGAAGTGGCGGGGATAGGCGATCGAGCCGCACACGATCGCCTTCGGCCGGTGGTTGCGGGCCAGGTGGCGCACCTGGTCGTGGTCGGCGAGCCCGGTCTCGGCGTCGACGCCGTAGCCGACGAAGTCGAACCAGCGGCCCGAGAAGTTGGCCGGCGAGCCGTGGGTGAGGTGGCCGCCGTAGGGCAGTCCCAGGGCCAGGACGGTGTCGCCGGGGCGCAGCAGGGCCGCGTAGGCGGCCAGGACGGCCGAGGAGCCCGAGTGGGGCTGGACGTTGGCGTGCTCGGCGCCGAACAGCGCCTTGGCGCGGTCGACGGCGAGGCGTTCGGCGACGTCGACGATCTCGCAGCCGCCGTGGTGGCGGGCACCGGGATAGCCCTCGGCGTACTTGTTGGCGAGCGGGGAGCCCAGGGCCGCGAGGACGGCGGGCGAGGTGAAGTTCTCGGCGGCGATCAGCTGGAGCGTCGTCGACTGCCGCGCGAGCTCTCCGAGCAGGATCTCGGCGAGCTCGGGGTCCTGCTGCCGCAGGACGTCGGTCTCGAGAGCAGGGGTGACCGCCATGATGGGCTCCGGGCGTCGACGGGGACGTAGGTCCAATGTAGGCCGGTGACGCGAGGGACGCCCGGTGTCGCGGACGCGCCGGGGCCCGCTCCCCCGAAGGGCCCACCGGGCCCTACATCCGCGCCGTGACCCCCGTCAGCGCGGTCACGACCGGATCCAGCGCGTCCCTTATCTCGTCGCCGATGGACCGGAAGAAGGTCAGCGGGGCGCCGTAGGGGTCGTACACCTCGTCCGCCTCGGCGGTCGGGGCCAGCAGCCAGCCGCGCAGCGCCGCGGCCGCACGCACCAGCGCACGGGCCCGCGTGACCACGCCGTCCTCCAGGGGCGGCAGCGTGGCCGGGTCTATCGCCCGGACCAGCCGGGTGAACTCCTTCAGCGTGAAGGTGCGCAGGCCCGCCGAGTGGCCCATCGAGATGACCTGGGCGCGGTGGTCGCGGGTGGCGGTCAGCACGAGGTCGGCCATGATGACGTGCTCGTCCAGCAGCTCCCGGCCGGTGAACCCGGAGGCGTCCGCGCCGAAGTCGGCCAGCACGGTCTCCGCGTTGGCCTCCATCGGCGCGCCCTCGTGGCCCCAGGTGCCCGCGCTCTCCACGATCAGCCCGCCGCCGAGCACGCCGAGGCGCTCGGCGACGAAATGCCGGGTCAGCCGCTCGGTGATGGGCGAGCGGCACACGTTGCCGGTGCTGACGTGGAGGATGCGGAAGGCGTCGCGCGGGAGACCGAACGTGGTGGTCTGCTCCGCGGCACGCTCCCCGACGCCTATGCCACGCCCCGCTTCAGGGGCCGTCAATTCGCCACCTCGAGGTCGGGTACGACCTTGCGCAGCTCGTCCGGGGAGATCGCGCCCTCGCGCAGCAGCAGCGGCACCTCACGGGAGACGTCCACGATGGACGACGGCACGTTGCCCGGGGTCGGGCCGCCGTCGAGGTAGACGGACACGGAGTCGCCGAGCATGTCCTGGGCGGCGTCGCAGGTCTCCGGAGCCGGGTGCCCGGTGAGGTTGGCGGAGGAGACGGCCATCGGGCCGACCTCGGTGAGCAGCTCGATGGCGACCGGGTGCAGTGGCATGCGCACGGCAACCGTGCCCCGGGTGTCGCCGAGGTCCCACTGCAGGGACGGCTGGTGGCGGGCGACGAGCGTGAGGGCACCGGGCCAGAACGCGTCGACCAGCTCCCAGGCCAGCTCGGAGAAGTCCGTGACCAGGCCGTGCAGGGTGTTCGGGGAGCCGATGAGGACGGGCGTGGGCATGTTGCGACCCCGGCCCTTGGCGCCGAGCAGGTCGGCGACGGCCTCGGAGGAGAACGCGTCGGCGCCGATGCCGTACACCGTGTCGGTCGGGAGCACCACCAGCTCGCCCCGGCGGACGGCGGACGCGGCCTCACGCAGACCCGTCACGCGGTCGGTCGCGTCATTGGTGTCGTATCGCCGTGCCATGTCTAGCGGGCCTCCTCGTACACGTACTGCGGGACTTCGGAAAAAGCTGCCTGGGGGGAGCTCACGGCAGCGCCTTGCGCGCCGTCGCGAACCGGGGGCGGTTGTTGAGGTCCGGGTGGTCGGCCGCGTCGGCCCAGCCCCGCTCCTCGGTGAAGATCCACGGCACCTGCCCGCCCTGGGTGTCGGCGTGCTCGATCACCACGACCCCGCCGGGACGCAGCAGCCGGTGCGCGGTGCGCTCGATGCCGCGGATCAGGTCGAGGCCGTCCTCCCCCGAGAACAACGCGAGCTCGGGGTCGTAGTCGCGGGCCTCGGGGGCGACGTACTCCCACTCGGTGAGCGGGATGTACGGCGGGTTGGACACGACCAGGTCCACCTGGCCGTCGAGGTCGGGGAAAGCGCTCAGCGCGTCGCCCTGCCGCAGGTCGACCCTGGAGCCCGCCATGTTCTTGCGGGTCCACACCAGGGCCTCCTCGGACAGCTCCACGGCGTGCACCCGCGAGCGCGGGACCTCCTGGGCGAGGGCGAGCGCGATCGCGCCGGAGCCGGTGCACAGGTCGACGATGCACGGTTCGACCACGTCCATGGCGCGTACGGCGTCTATGGCCCAGCCGACCACGGACTCGGTCTCCGGCCGGGGCACGAAGACGCCCGGCCCGACCTGCAGCTCCAGGTAGCGGAAGTAGGCTCGCCCGGTGATGTGCTGCAGCGGCTCGCGCTGCTCACGCCGGGCGATGACCTCCCAGTACCGGGCGTCGAAGTCCGCATCCTTCACGGAGTGCAGTGCGCCGCGCTTCACGCCGTGGACGAACGCGGCGAGCTCCTCCGCGTCGGTGCGCGGCGAGGGCACGCCGGCGTCGGCCAGCCGCTGGGTGGCCTGGGCCACCTCCGCGAGCAGCAGGTTCACGCGAGTCCTCCGTGTCGTGCTCGTACGTGCGTACGTGTCTTACGCGGCTGCGAGCTTCGCCGCCGAGTCGGCGTCGACGCAGGCCTGGATGACCGCGTCGAGGTCGCCGTCCAGCACCTGGTCCAGGTTGTACGCCTTGAAGCCGACGCGGTGGTCCGAGATTCGGTTCTCCGGGAAGTTGTAGGTGCGGATCTTCTCGGAGCGGTCGACGGTGCGCACCTGGCTGCGGCGGGCGTCGGCGGCCTCCCGCTCCGCCTCCTCCTGCGCCGCCGCGAGCAGCCTGGAGCGCAGGATACGCAGAGCCTGCTCCTTGTTCTGCAGCTGGCTCTTCTCGTTCTGGCAGGAGGCCACGACTCCGGTCGGCAGGTGCGTGATGCGCACCGCGGAGTCGGTGGTGTTGACGGACTGGCCGCCCGGGCCGGAGGACCGGTAGACGTCGATCCGCAGGTCGTTCGGGTTGATCTCCACGTCCACCTCCTCGGCCTCGGGGGTGACGAGGACACCGGCGGCGGAGGTGTGGATGCGGCCCTGGGACTCGGTGGCCGGGACGCGCTGCACCCGGTGCACCCCGCCCTCGTACTTCAGCCGCGCCCAGACGCCCTGGCCGGGCTCGGTCTGCCCGCGGGTCTTCACCGCGACCTGGACGTCCTTGTAGCCGCCCAGCTCGGACTCGGTGGCGTCGATGATCTCGGTCTTCCAGCCCACACGCTCGGCGTAGCGCAGGTACATGCGCAGCAGGTCGCCCGCGAACAGCGCCGACTCGTCGCCGCCGGCACCGGCCTTGATCTCCAGAATGACGTCCTTGTCGTCACTCGGGTCGCGCGGGATCAGCAGGAAGCGCAGGCGCTCGGTCAGCTCCTCGCGCTGCTTGTCCAGCTCCTTGACCTCGGCGGCGAAGTCGGGGTCGTCGGCGGCCAGCTCACGCGCTGTCTCGGTGTCGTCGCCCGTCTGCTTCCAGGAGCGGTACGTGGCGACGATCGGGGTCAGCTCGGCATAGCGCTTGTTCAGCTTGCGCGCGTTCGCCTGGTCGGCGTGGACCGACGGGTCGGCGAGCTTCTTCTCCAGGTCGGCGTGCTCTGCGACGAGCTCCTCGACTGCCTCGAACATCTTCGGCTCCTGTACTGCGGTGGAAAGGGAAGGGCGGGCGACCAAAAACGCCGGTCCCGGCGCACACCCGGCAGGGCGTGCGGCCGTGGACCGGCGAAATGGGGCTCGCTACTTCTTGGAGCCGGCGGCCTTGCCGAAGCGGGCCTCGAAGCGGGCCACACGGCCACCGGTGTCGAGGATCTTCTGCTTGCCCGTGTAGAACGGGTGGCACTCGGAGCAGACCTCGGCCCGGATGGCGCCGGACTCGATGGTGCTGCGGGTGGTGAACGACGCGCCGCAGGTGCAGCTGACCTGCGTCTCGACGTACGCGGGGTGGATGTCGCGCTTCAAGGTGTCTCCTAGGTTTCGGGAGGGCGCCGGGTCGCCGCCGCGGGGTGCGGGAGCGTGAACCGGAGCCGACGTACCAGTCTGCCAGGACTGGGGCCATCCCCCAAAACCGGGGGTGCGGTTGTTCTATTCCCCGGGGGCCGGGCGGGCGGCCGCCCTCAGGAGGCGCTGACGACGTGCTCGGCCTGGCCGCCGGCCGCGCCCTTGGTGGCCGAGCCGGGGACGGGCCGGTCGTTCCTCAGGGCGTCCCAGACCTGCTGGGCCTTCGCCTTCTCCTCCAGGACCCGGTTGAGGTTCGCGGGGTCGTACCGGACCGGCATGGTGACCATGGTCATGTCGCGGGAGCCGATGCCCTTGAGGCCGTTGGCGAAGTCGATGAGGGAGTTCACCGAGCCGAGCGCGGAGTCGGTGGTGACCGACTTGGTGGCGGTGTCGGCGAGGTCGTAGAGCCTCTTGGGGTCGCTGAACACGCCGACGTTCTTGACCTGCGTGATCAGCGCCTTCACGAAGGCCTGCTGGAGCTGGATGCGGCCGAGGTCGGAGCCGTCGCCGACGCCGTGCCGGGTGCGGACCAGACCGAGGGCCTGCTGCCCGTCCAGGGTGTGGGTGCCGGCCTTGAGGGTGAGGTGGCTCTGCGGGTCGTCGATGTTCTTCGTGGTGGTCACCGGGACCCCGCCGAGATTGTCGATCAGCTTCTGGAAGCCCGCGAAGTCGACCTCCAGATAGTGGTCCATCCGGATGCCGGTGAGGGACTCGACGGTCTTCACCGCGCAGGCCGCGCCGCCGGTGGAGTAGGCCTCGTTGAACATCACGCCGGACACCGCCTGGTGCGCGGTGCCCCTGGTGTCGGTGCACTCGGGGCGGTCCACGAGGGTGTCGCGCGGGATGGAGACCACGGCGGCCTTCTTGTGGCCCTGGTAGACGTGCACGATCATCGCGGTGTCCGAGCGGGCACTGCCGTCGTCCGTGCCGCCGCCGAGCTTCCTGTTGGAGCCGGAGCGGGTGTCCGAGCCGAGGACCAGGATGTTCTCGGAGCCGTTGTCGATCTTCGTGGGGCGGTCGCTGCCGAGGGCCTGGTCGATGTCGACGCTGCGGATGTTGCCGTTGAGCTTGAAGTACAGGTACCCGGCGCCGGCCCCGCCCAGCACGACCACGCCCGCGGCCGTCCAGGCCGCCGCGAGCAGGGCCTTGCGGCGCGTGCCGCCACCCTTGCGGCGCCCCCCGCCTCGCTGGCTGGGGCTGTTCCCGCCCGGCTCGGTTATGCCGGGCTCCGGCGTACTCTCCGCGGCCACGTCTCTCCTAGGTGTCGCTGGTTCGATTACCCCCTGTTTTCAGGGTCAGGCGCGGACCTCACCGCTCCATCGTCGCTCCGTGTGGTCAGACGGAGAAACTCGGGACAGGGTTGCACGACGCAGAGTGCCCATCGCGTGGGGCGATGGGCACTCTGCGTAGTCGTTCACGAGGGGGCGAGCTTCGCCCACCTGCGGCTTCAGCCCCAGACGTCGTACGCCTGGAAACCGGTGCCGGCCGAGACCCTTGTGGCAAAGATCTCGCTTGTGGCCTTTCCGGTGCCCTTGTACAGGTACAGGGTGCCGCCGGGGGTCCGGGCCAGGAAGTCGGCCTTGCCGTCGCCGCTCACGTCGCCGACCGCGTCGAAGGCGTTGTAACCGGTCCAGGCGCTGCGCACCTTGACGCGGGCGGAGAAGGCGCCGGTGCCGGACTTGCCGGTGCCCTTGTACAGGTACAGGTCGTCGCTGCCGGACTTGCGGGCGAGCAGGTCGGCCTTGCCGTCACCGGTGAAGTCCCCGTGCCCGCGCACCGAGTTGTACTGGTTCCAGCCCGTGCCGACCTCCACGCGGGAGCCGAAGGTGCCGTTGCCCTTGCCCGGGTAGATCCACAGCGCGCCGCCGGAGTCGACGGACAGGATGTCGGGCAGGTAGTCGCCGGTGACGTCGCCCGGGGCGATGATCCGGGTGCGGGTCTTCCAGCCGCTGAAGATCTTCGTGTCGGCCCAGGAGCCGCTCGTACGGGCGCTGTTGAGCACGTAGTGCTCCCAGTACACGTCACCGGTGGAGCTCACCCGGTAGACGAGGTCCTGGAAGCCGTCCCGGTTGAGGTCCGTCTGCAGCACCATGTTGGTGCCGCTCCAGTTGCCCCAGGAGACCCGGGAGCCGAACGCGCTGCCGCTGGAGTCCTTCTCGTAGCCGGTCTTCGAGGAGGACTCCCGCACGAAGATGTCGGCCTTGCCGTCCGCCTTGTTGTCGAACAGGCTCAGGTTGGTGTCGTCGATCTGCGGGTAGGCCGCGCCGACGTACGTCGTGACCTTGCTGAAGACGCTGTACCCGCCCTTCGCCACGCAGTCCGTGACGCCCCAGGAGACCACGCCGGCGATGCGGCCGCCCACCACGAGCGGGCCGCCGGAGTCGCCGTTGCAGGTCGCCTGGGTCCCGGTGTCGCTGCCCGACTGCGTGCCGGCGCAGACCATGTGCCCGGCGATGTACGCCGGGCCGTAGGCACCGGTGCAGGTGCTGTCGGCGTGCAGGGTCAGCGTGGCGGTCTTGAGCGTCTGGGAGATGTCGTCGCTGGTGGAGCTGGTGCGGCCCCAGCCGTAGACCTTGGCGCTGGTACCGGACTTGTAGGACGCCGTGTCGCCGGTGGTGACCATGCGGATCGGCGTGGCCCTGACCGGGACGGCCAGGGTGAGCACCGCGATGTCGTTGTCGGCGGGCGGCTGGCTCGCGGTCCTGCCCACGGTGTATGACGGGTGGTTCCACTGGCGTGTGACGGCGGTCGCCTGACCGCCGTGCAGGTCCGTCGTGCCCGTGGTGGCGGTGGTGGGCAACTGGTCGGTGCCGGTGACGACGGCGCCGTAGGCCTTCCAGTTGTAGCTCTTGCCGCTCTCGTCCTTCACGCAGTGCGCGGCGGTGAGGATCTTCGTCGGCGCCACGACCGTCCCGCCGCAGAAGAAGCCGACGTCGTCACCGGTGTCGGCGGTGCCCTTGTCGTCGTAGTACCAGAGCTGGGCCATCCAGGGCGCCGAGGAGATGGTGGTCTCGTTGCCACCCACGATCTTCGGCGACACGGCGCCGCTGCGCTTCGCCGGCGCGCTGGTGCGCGCGGCACCGGCCACACGCTTGTCCAGTGTGGCCTGCGACGGCTGGGCGACGACCGGCCTGGCCGAGGGCTGCGGCAGCGCGGTGGCCGCACCGGCGGAGGTCGTCATCAGCGCGGCGGTCACGGCGGCGGCGACCGCGGCGGCGCCGAGGGGCAGGCCGACGCGTATCCGGCGTCTGTGCCGGCCCGGCAGGGCTGTAGGCAAGGGAGTTCCCCCCAGGGAGAGATGAGAAGGAGGGGACGCCCGGGGCGTCCCACTCCCCTCAGCGCCAAAAGGCCACCCCCTGTCACATGGCGACAGGGGGTGGCCTCGGCGTCCTGGGACGGTCAGTCTCCGTTGCCCGGAGTCGGCGTCGTCTTCTGGATCTGCATCAGGAACTCGACGTTCGACTTCGTCTGCTTCATCTTGTCGAGCAGCAGCTCGATCGCCTGCTGCTGGTCGAGCGCGTGCAGCACACGCCGCAGCTTCCAGACGACCGCCAGCTCCTCGTTGCCGAGCAGGATCTCTTCCTTGCGGGTGCCGGACGCGTCCACGTCCACCGCCGGGAAGATGCGCTTGTCGGCGAGCTTCCGGTCGAGCTTGAGCTCCATGTTGCCCGTGCCCTTGAACTCCTCGAAGATCACCTCGTCCATGCGGGACCCGGTGTCCACCAGGGCGGTGGCGAGGATGGTCAGCGAGCCGCCGTCCTCGATGTTGCGGGCCGCACCGAAGAAGCGCTTCGGCGGGTACAGGGCGGTCGAGTCGACACCACCGGACAGGATGCGGCCGGAGGCCGGCGCCGCCAGGTTGTAGGCGCGGCCCAGACGGGTGATGGAGTCGAGCAGCACGACCACGTCGTGACCCAGCTCCACGAGGCGCTTGGCGCGCTCGATGGCCAGCTCGGCGACCGTGGTGTGGTCCTCGGCCGGACGGTCGAAGGTCGAGGAGATGACCTCGCCCTTCACCGACCGCTGCATGTCGGTGACCTCTTCCGGACGCTCGTCGACGAGGACGACCATCAGGTGGCACTCGGGGTTGTTGTGCGTGATCGCGTTGGCGATCGCCTGCATGATCATGGTCTTGCCGGTCTTCGGCGGGGCCACGATCAGACCGCGCTGGCCCTTACCGATCGGCGAGACCAGGTCGATGATGCGGGTGGTGAGCACGCCCGGGTCCGTCTCCAGGCGGAGGCGGTCCTGCGGGTAGAGCGGGGTCAGCTTGTTGAACTCCGGGCGGCCACGGCCGTGTTCGGGCGCCATGCCGTTGACGGAGTCGAGGCGGACCAGCGCGTTGAACTTCTCGCGGCGCTCGCCCTCCTTCGGCTGACGGACCGCGCCGGTGACGTGGTCGCCCTTGCGCAGGCCGTTCTTGCGGACCTGGGCGAGGGAGACGTACACGTCGTTCGGGCCGGGCAGGTAGCCCGAGGTACGGATGAACGCGTAGTTGTCGAGGATGTCGAGGATGCCCGCGACCGGGATCAGGACGTCGTCCTCGGTGACCTGCGGCTCGGCACCCATCTCGTCACGGCCACGACGGCCGCGGCGGTCGCGGTAACGGCCGCGCCGGCCACGGCGGCCGCCCTCGAAGTCGTCGTCGTCCTGCGGGCCGGCGTTGCGGTCCTGACGGCCGCCCTGCTGCTGGCCCTGCTGCTGGCGGTCCTGACGGCCGCCGCCCTGCTGGTCGTCGCCCTTGCCCCGGCGGTCGCGGTCACGGTCGCGGCCGCGCTCACGGCGGTCGCGGCGGCCACGGCCGTCGCCGTCACCGGCGTCGCCCTTGGCCTCGCCCTGCTGCTGCGGCTGCTGGTTCGCCGGGGCCTCGGCCTTCGCCTCGCCCTTCGCCTCGGCGGCGACGGTCTCCGCGCCGTTCGCGGCGGGGCTGCCGGCCTCGGCGGTGGCACGGCGGCGGCGCCGCTCGGCCGGTGCGTCGTCGCTGGCCGGCTGGCCGGGGATCTCGATCTGCTGCTGGGCCACGGCCTTCTCGGCGGGGGCCTCCGACTTGCCCTCCGCCTTCTTGTCGGCGGTGTCCTCGCCGGTGCGGGCCTTGGAGGTGGTCCGGCGCTTCGGCTTGGTCTCGGTGGTGGCCTCGGCCTTCGCGGCCGGGGCGCCACCGGAGGCCTGCGCCTCCTTGATGACCTCAATCAGCTGGCTCTTGCGCATCCGCGCGGTGCCCCTGATGCCGAGGCCCGAGGCGACCTGCTGCAGCTCGGCCAGCACCATGCCCTCGAGGCCGGTACCACGGCGCCGCCGGGAGCCGGCACCGGTGGCAGGCGCGGAGGCGTCCGTGGCGGGCGCGGCAGCGGTCTCCTCGACACGTGCGCCCATCAGATCGGTGGTGTCGCTCACGAAGGGTCCTTCCCTGGAGCGGACGTCGGCCTGTCTGGCTCGGCGACCGGTTGTGCTGTCCGGCTACGGTCCTGTCTTCGGTGAACCGTGCCGGGGCGGTGGTCCGCCAAAGCGGCGGAAGAGATTTGCTGGTGATGGCGCTTCCGCGAGTCGTGGCACCCAGTGTCACGTGGCGTGGTAGCACCGATTCCGGCGCGTGCCCGGCGGCCCGCTCAGTGCCCACATACGACGTACTGCCCAGGTACGGCGCAAGGAGCACGGAGTGGCGTGGGAGGCTCCCGGAAGAATGTCTGTCCCGGACGGGGACACGAGGCACCTCGCCATGGTGGGGTCGGGTGCAGACTTGAGATTAACACTACCGGATCCAACAAACATTCCCCCTCTCCAAATCCGGCAACCGTGTGTCAGGGCGCAAGCGGCAGCACGCTCGCTCCCTGCACGTCCAGGTCCAGCCGGTTGGCGGCCCAGTCGGTGCCGGCCAGGGCCTCCACCTTGTCGGCGGTCCCGGCGTCGGCGAGGGCCATGACGGTGGGCCCGGCGCCCGAGATGACGGCCGGGATCCCGTCGGCCCGCAGCCGCTCCACCAGCGCGGCGCTCTCCGGCATGGCCGGCGCGCGGTACTCCTGGTGGAGGCGGTCCTCGGTGGCGGGCAGCAGCAGCTCGGGGCGCCTGGTCAGGGCCTCGACGAGCAGGGCCGCACGGCCCGCGTTGGTGGCCGCGTCGACGTGCGGCACGGTGCGCGGCAGCAGACCGCGCGCGGTCTCCGTCAGTACCGGCTTCCCGGGGACGAAAACCACCGGAACGATGGAATCGTTCGGCTCCATCCTGATCGCCCGGGCGGCCCCCGCCTCCATCCAGGAGAGGGTGAATCCGCCGAGCAGACAGGCGGCCACGTTGTCCGGGTGGCCCTCGATCTCGGTGGCCAGCTCCAGCAGCGCGGCGTCGTCCAGACGGGTCTCGCCGCCTATGGTCACGGCGCGGGCGGCGACGATGCCGGCGCAGATCGCGGCGGACGAGGAGCCGAGGCCGCGGCCGTGCGGGATGCGGTTGGCGCAGACGATCTCAAGACCGCGCGGCTGCCCGCCGAGCAGGTCGAAGGCGGTGCGCAGGGAGCGGACGAGGAGGTGACCCTCGTCGCGCGGGAGGGTCTCGCTGCCCTCACCCGCGATGTCGATGTGCAGCCCGGAGTCGGCCACCCGGACGACGACGTCGTCGTACAGCCCCAGCGCGAGGCCTAGGGCGTCGAAGCCCGGGCCGAGATTGGCGCTGGTGGCGGGAACGCGCACCCGGACGGCGGCGGCGCGGAACGCTGGACCGGCCATCGCTCGAAGACTCTCCTTGAGCTGCGTGACGTGTCGGGTGACGCTCGATGGATTCGATGGTCACCCGGTGGACTTCCGATGACGTACGAAGACCCGTCGGGCCGCGGAGACGACGCGGCCCCGTGCCACACGCAGGGCATATGCGGTGGGCGGGTTCAGTACAGCCTATCGAAGGAAGGTTCTGTGGCGACATAGGGCGCACAGGAGGCGCACGATGCGTGTCGTAAGCCCCCTGTGCACCCGCTCCGGGGACACCCCCGGAGCCGGATCAGCCCAGGCCGAGGCGCTCGGCCGCGGTGGCCGCGTCGACCGGGACGGTGACCGGCTGCGGTGCGCCGGCGACGGCCCAGTCGGGGTCCTTCAGGCCGTTGCCGGTGACGGTGCACACGATGCGCTGGCCCGGATCGACCTTGCCCTGCTCGGCCGCCTTGAGCAGGCCGGCGACGGAGGCGGCGGAGGCGGGCTCCACGAAGACGCCCTCCTGGGCGGCCAACAGCCGGTAGGCACGCAGGATTTCACGGTCCGTCACCTCGTCGATGGCGCCGCCGGACTCGTCCCGGGCCTGCAGCGCGTACTGCCAGGAGGCCGGGTTGCCGATGCGGATGGCGGTGGCGATGGTCGACGGGTCCTTGACCACCTCGCCGCGCACGATCGGGGCGCTGCCGGAGGCCTGGAAGCCCCACATCCGCGGGGTCCGGCCGGCGATGCCGTCGGCGGCGTACTCCTTGTAGCCCTTCCAGTAGGCGGTGATGTTGCCCGCGTTGCCGACCGGGAGGACATGGATGTCCGGCGCGTCGCCGAGCATGTCCACGATCTCGAAGGCGGCCGTCTTCTGGCCCTCGATGCGCACCGGGTTCACCGAATTCACCAGCGCCACCGGGTAGTTCTCGCTCAGGGAGCGCGCGAGGGTGAGGCAGTCGTCGAAGTTGCCGTCGACCTGGAGGATCTTCGCGCCGTGCACGAGGGCCTGGCCCATCTTGCCGAGCGCGATCTTGCCCTGGGGCACGAGCACGGCGGAGACCATGCCGGCCCGTACGGCGTACGCGGCGGCCGAGGCGGAGGTGTTGCCGGTGGAGGCGCAGATGACGGCCTTGGCCCCCTCCTCCTTCGCCTTGGAGATGGCCATCGTCATGCCGCGGTCCTTGAAGGACCCGGTCGGGTTCGCGCCCTCGACCTTGAGGTGGACCTCGCAGCCGGTGCGCTCGGAGAGCACCTGCGCGGGCACGAGCGGCGTGCCGCCCTCGCGGAGCGTCACGACCGGCGTGGTGTCCGATACCGGCAGCCGGTCCCGGTACTCCTCGATGATTCCGCGCCACTGGTGGGTCATTGCTGGTTACTCTCCTTCAACCCGCATGATGCTGGCGACACCCCGCACGGTGTCGAGCTTGCGCAGTGCCTCGACGGTCCCGGTCAGGGAGGCGTCGGAGGCACGGTGGGTGACGACGACGAGGGAGGCCTCGCCGTCCTTGCCCTGCTGCCGGACCGTGTCGATGGAAACACCGTGCTCGGCGAAGACGGTGGCGACCTGGGCGAGCACGCCCGGTTTGTCCGCCACGTCCAGGCTGATGTGGTAGCGCGTGACGACGTCGCCCATCGGGGAGACGGGCAGCGCGGCGTAGGCCGACTCACCGGGCCCCGTCGAGCCGTTGAGCCGGTTGCGGCAGACGGCGACGAGGTCGCCGAGGACGGCGGAGGCGGTCGGGGAACCGCCGGCGCCGGGGCCGTAGAACATCAGCTGCCCGGCGGCGTCGGACTCGACGAACACGGCGTTGTAGGCGCCGCGCACCGAGGCGAGCGGGTGGCTGAGCGGGATCATGGCGGGATGCACGCGCGCGGTGACCGACGCACCGTCCTTGGAGCGCTCGCAGATGGCGAGCAGCTTGATGGTGCAGCCCATCTCCTTGGCCGAGTGGAAGTCGGCGGCGGTGACCTCGGTCATGCCCTCGCGGTAGACGTCGTCGAGGCGCACGCGCGTGTGGAAGGCGATCCCGGCGAGGATGGCGGCCTTGGCGGCGGCGTCGAAGGCCTCGACGTCGGCGGTCGGGTCGGCCTCCGCGTACCCGAGCGCGGTGGCCTCGTCGAGGGCCTCCTGGTAGCCCGCCCCCGTGGAGTCCATCTTGTCGAGGATGAAGTTGGTGGTCCCGTTGACGATGCCGAGCACCCGGTTGACCTTGTCCCCGGCGAGGGACTCGCGCAGCGGCCGGATCAGCGGGATGGCGCCGGCGACGGCGGCCTCGTAGTACAGGTCCCTGCCGTGCTCCTCGGCGGCGGCGTGCAGCGCGGCACCGTCCTGGGCGAGCAGGGCCTTGTTGGCGGAGACGACCGACGCGCCGTGCTCGAACGCGGTGGTGATGAGCGAGCGGGCCGGCTCGATGCCGCCGATGACCTCGACCACCACGTCGATGTCACCGCGTTTGACGAGGGCGGTGGCGTCGGTGGTGACGAGGGACGGGTCGACGCCCTCGCGGACCTTGCCGGGCCGCCGCACGGCGACCCCGGCCAGCTCCACCGGAGCGCCGATCCTGGCGGTGAGGTCGTCGGCGTGCGTCGTCATGATGCGCGCCACCTCTGAGCCGACCACTCCACAGCCCAGCAGCGCCACCTTCAGCGGACGCGTACGCATCATCCGACCTCGTTTCCTCTTACCGTCTACGGTTGGACCAGTCTCACTCACCGGACGGGAGTTTCTACCCTTCGTCCGGATCGTGAGACATCTATTTCATTTGTGCAGGGGTGGAAGACCGCAGATCTTCCACCCCCGGTGCTTTTCGGTCATCCGACGTCGAGACGCAGGAGATCGTCCTCCGTCTCACGCCGCACGATCACCCGGGCCTCGCCGTCCTTCACGGCGACCACGGGCGGCCGCAGCACATGGTTGTAGTTGCTGGCCATCGACCGGCAGTACGCGCCGGTCGCGGGTACGGCGATCAGGTCACCCGGCGCCAGGTCGCCGGGCAGGAAGGCGTTCTTGACCACGATGTCCCCGCTCTCGCAGTGCTTGCCGACGACACGCGCCAGCATCGGCTCCGCCTCGCTCGTCCGCGACACGAGGGCGACGGTGTAGTCGGCGTCGTACAGCGCGGTCCGGATGTTGTCGGACATGCCGCCGTCGACGGAGACGTACGTGCGCAGCCCCTCCAGCGGCTTGACGGTGCCCACCTCGTACAGCGTGAACGCGGTCGGGCCGACGATGGCACGGCCGGGCTCGACGGAGATCCGGGGCGTGCGCAGCCGGGCGGCCTCGCACTCGCGGCCGACGATCTCGCCGAGCGCCTTGGCGATCTCGTGCGGCTCCCGCGGGTCGTCGTCGCTGGTGTACGCGATCCCGAGCCCGCCCCCGAGGTCGATCTCGGGCAGCTCGACCCCGTGCTCGTCCCTGATGTCCCTGAGCAGCCCCACGACCCGGTGCGCGGCGACCTCGAACCCCGACATGTCGAAGATCTGCGAGCCGATGTGGGAGTGGATCCCGATCAGCTCCAGCCCGTCGAGCCGGAGCGCCCGCCGCACGGCCTCGGCGGCCTGCCCGCCGGCCAGCGGGATACCGAACTTCTGGTCCTCGTGGGCGGTGGCGATGAACTCGTGCGTGTGCGCCTCGACGCCGACGGTGATCCGGATCTGCACCTTCTGCCGCCTGCCCAGCGACTGCGCGATGTGGGCGACCCGCACGATCTCCTGGAAGGAGTCGAGCACGATCCGCCCCACCCCGGCCTCGACGGCCCGGTGGATCTCCTCGACGGACTTGTTGTTGCCGTGGAAGGCGATGCGCTCACCGGGCATTCCGGCGGACAGCGCGGTGGCCAGCTCGCCCCCGGAACACACGTCCAGGTTCAGGCCCTCCTCCTTCAGCCAGCGCACGACGGCACGGGAGAGGAACGCCTTTCCGGCGTAGAACACGTCGGCGTCGGCGCCGAAGGCGGTGCGCCAGGAACGCGCCCGGGCCCGGAAGTCGGCCTCGTCCAGGATGTAGGCGGGCGTGCCGAACTCCTCGGCGAGCCGGGTCACGGAGACCCCGCCGACGGTGACGGCCCCGTCCTCCCCACGGCCGACGGTCTGGGCCCAGACCTTCGCGTCGAGGGCGTTGAGGTCGGCGGGCGGCGCGGAGTAGTGCCCCTCGGGAAGGACGTCGGCGTGACGGGGCCCGGCGGGGTGGGCGGAACGGCTCATGACGGTGGCTCTCAGACTCTCTGTCTCTCTCCGGGGCGTCTCTCTCGCAAGGCCTCAGAGGTGTTCGGGTGCGTCGATGCCGAGCAGGGACAGGCCGCCGGCCAGCACCGTCCCGGCGGCTTCGGCGAGCGCGAGCCGGGCGCGGTGGGCGGCCGAGGGTTTCTCCTCGCCGCACGGAAGCACGAACGGCAGAAGGGGCAGCACGGCATCCGCAACGGTGACGAGATGCCGAGCCACCCGGTCCGGGGCCCGATGGGTGGCGGCCACGGCGAGGATCCGGGGGTGCGCGGTCAGGGGGGTGAGGAGGGGGGGTTGGGGGGCGGGGTGGGGGGCCCGGGGGGCTACGCCTTGTACGGCGGGGGCCGGGGTGGGGGTGCTCGCGTGGGCGGCGGCCGGGGCGGGGGTGTTCGCGGCGGCGGAGTTGTCGGGTACGACGGTGTCGGGCGCGGGGGTGCCGGCGGGGGCGGTGTCCGGGGCGAGGGTACTCGGGGCGGCGGAGTCGTCGGGTACGACGGTGCCGGGGCCGAAAGGGTCCGGTGCGCCGGGGCCCGGGACGGCGCCGGAACCGCTGCCGTTACGGAAGCCGCTGACGGGACTGCTGCCGCCGATGGGGCTGGTACCGCTGATGGGACTGCTACCGCCGATGGAACCGCTGCCGCTGCCCGGGTAGTCGCCGATGGGGCCCGGTTCGGCGGCGAAGCCGAGGCGGGCGGCGTTGCGGCTGAGGGACCGGATGCGGGCGTGGGCGTACCGCACCCGGAAGAGCGGGTTGCTCTCGCGCTGGACGAGGTGATCGGCGGTGATGCGGGGCCGGTCGTGCGGGGCGGGGTGGAGCAGGGCCCACTGGGCGGCGTCGGGTCCGAGCGGAGCGGGGTCCTCGGCGGCGGGCACGGGCCGCAGATTGACGGGTTCACCGTGCTCGACGGTGGCTCGTCCCCCCTGGGTGGCGACGATCCGCACGACGGCGTCGGCGACGACCTCGGCCCGGACCTCGTACGGCACCCGCAGCGCGACGACCTGCCCGGCGAGGGAGTCGCCGTGGCCGTACCGCTCGCCCTGCTCGAGGATCTCCCGCACGAGACCGGCGACAGGGTCGGCCTGCTCGTCGAGGCGGATGTTGAGAAACCCCGGCCCGGTGACGACGACGTCCAGGATCCCGTCCGCGCCGGCGAGCCGGGGCCGCAGGATCTCGGCGACCCTCAGCGGCGGCTGCCCGGCGGGCCGGGCGAGCTGCAGGGCGATGTTGGTGGCGAAGTCCCCGCACCCCCCGGGGCCGGGCTCGGTCACGACGACGCGCTCGGGCACGGCCACGCTCAGCTCCCCGTCGTCGACGGCACGACGCACCGCGTGCAACACGGTGCGGGAGAGCTCGACGGGGGTCACGGGACAAGGGTAGGGGAGGAGGGGGGTGGGTATGCGAGGCGGTTTCTCACTGTGGGACGGCTTCTTACCGTGGGAAGACGTCTTTCTGCGGGAGGGCCCAGGAACCCGGAGATACCGAAGTCCGTCCGAAGGCCGGAATTCCCCCTGGCAAGACACACAAGCGGGCCCAGGTATCGCCGCCCCGAACCACACACAACACTGCGGCCTGTCACCCGTCAGCCGTCAGCCGTCAGACACCAACCGTCAACCGTCAGCCGAGGAAGATCCCCCCGGGTACACCATCGGCGACGCCGTCGTCGTCACCTTCCCCCTCACCGTCCCCTCCCCCGTCGCCGGCGCCGCCCTGCCCGCTCCGGCCCTCGATCAGGTGCCGGACGAGCCGCACGAGTTCGGCGGGCTCGAAGGGCTTGGCGAGGAAGGCGTCCACGCCCACGTCGAGGCCCGTCTCGACCTCGTACTGGGTACAGGCGCTGATGATGGCGAGCGGCAGATGGTGCGTACGGGGGTCGGCACGGAGCCGGGCGGCGGTGCGCAGCCCGTCCAGCCGCGGCATGACGACGTCGAGCGTCACGAGGTCGGGCCGCACCTGGTGCACCACGTCCAGGCACTCGGCACCATCGGCCGCGGTCACGACCTCGAGCCCTTCCAGCTCGAGATTGACCCTGATCAGCTGCCGGATGACCTTGTTGTCGTCCACAACAAGCACCCGACCCGACGCGCCCGACACAACTCGAGAGTAGGTCCGGACCGGCCACCGCGTCCGGGTTTTCCCCACTTCCACCCCCTACAGGGGTCCCACCGGCAAAACGCGTTCCTGATCACCCGCCCGGACCTGCTAGTGTTCTACCCGTCGCCGCGAGCGAGCAGCTCCGCAGCCGACACGCCCCCGTAGCTCAGGGGATAGAGCAACGGCCTCCGGAGCCGTGTGCGCAGGTTCGAATCCTGCCGGGGGCACCTTGGATTAGGTGCCCAAAGACCCCGTCACCAGCGGAAACGCTGAGGCCGGGGTCTTCGCGTATGTGCAGGCGTGTGCGGCCCGGAGCGGGCGTATGTCGGGGTCTGTGGACGAGGCGTGGACGGGATCTTCGGGCATCGCCGCAGGTGGAAGCGCAGAAACAGCCAGTGGCAGGAGCAGGCTGCCATGGGACCCGTACCTTGGGCGCTCCCTGCTCGCAGATCTTCGATACGTCAGTTAGCAACGTACTACCGACCGTCGAGGCACTTCGCGTATCGGGTCAGCAAGACCTCAACGCTGTTGCCGGCGCGCTCGGCAACCCCGACGCGGTTCGACGCCGTCCCTGACGCCTACAACACCTGGCACCGCACGGCGGTCGCCGACCCCGACGCCGCCGTGCCTGACCCGGCTGGATCGTCCCCCATGTGACCTACTTGGGGCGCGGGCCGTACGCCGAATAGTTCGGCGTGCCTTGAGCTCCGTCGTTGCACCCGTCCATCCACACGACCGAGTCAACGTCATCGGGCAGCATCGCGCCGCACTCAGTATCGGAGTCCTTTGGCCATGACGCACACGCGTTTATGTATGCCGCGACATCCTTCGGATCGATTCCCTTGCCACAGTCCGGGTCCGGGTCCGGGTCCGGGGCAGTATCGACGGTTTCGCCCTGTGCGTACCCATCCCAGTAGGTGTCTTGCGGCGACGAAGCGCTGCACGCACCAGCACCGAGCAGCGCCGCCAACGCCCCCGCAGATAAAAGGCCAGCTCGCTTCATGCGCCCCCCAAGGCTCATACAGACGGCAGATCGTACCGATCGGGGGAGACACTGCCATACGCCCCGGCATGGTCGAACCCTCGCCGAGCGCACCAGCGACGTTGTACAGAGCGGGATCTTGGAGCATCGCCGCAGGGGGCCCAGGAAAAGGCGAAGCCCGCACCGACGCCAGGCGCCCTCGCCCCGCATAGAAACGTCAGGCCGCAGAGACTACCGACGGCCGACCCGGAGAAATGCCGGCAGCACACTGCGGCCACCAACTCAAGCTTGAGCCCACACCTGACGGTGGCGAGCAACGCTGTACACCTGCTCCACCTGGTCGGCCGTGAGAACGCCTGAGAGCGGAGCGAGTGCCGACACCTGGCGCTCCTGGTAGACCCGGACATCGAGCTGCGTAGCAACCACCTTCAGCTCGGTGACACCGACGAAGACGAGCACCGGCTCAACCGGTACCGGAAAGTCGCAATAGCGCTCAAGCACTCGGACGACCCGCTTGGCCTCCGCCCGGCTCTTGCGTGCGTAGGGCGCCGGTTTCCCATGATCGACTTTCACGGAATCATCTCCGACCCATACGGCCCTGTTGTGGTGGTGCTTCGTATTGATGTTGAACACCCCACCAGGCCCTATCAGCAGGTGGTCGATGTCCACTTTGTTAGCCAACGGAATGGAGTGCAGTACGCGCCACCCGTGGCGCCCTAAACGGTTCAGCTCGGCTCCTACTCGCCGCTCCCGCGCCAAGCCCTTTCGCCAGGAGTCCCACTCCGTGGGCCGGTGAAGAATCCGCGAGACGACACGCTCCAGAAGCCCCGCGCTAGATTCATCTAGCTTCTCCCGTAAGGACGCCCCTGGAGCGTTGGCGGCTAGGTCGTCGGCCGATGTCAGAGGCGGCAGTATCGGGCGCGCTTCGGCTTTGGACGTCATGTCTGGCGGGACTGTCTCGGTGAGGTTCTGCACGTGCTGTGTCAGCACGGCGATCACGTCGTCGCGATACTCTGCCCGCAAGACCGTGATGTCTCTCGTCCTGACGTCCGCCCAACCGACCGCGGTGCCGTCCGGCAAGTTGGCGTACAGACGATCACGCCCGTACCGCTTCCAGCGCGTGACGTGCAGCTCCACAAGGCCCCCTGTGCTCCCGCATTTACGTTGCCGACATGCCAGCAGCAAGCGAGACGAGGCCACAAGACCACACGGCAAGTAACGCGACCCAGCTCGCCCTTCTCGGACGAAGCATCAGCGCAGGTAGGACACGAAGCGAAGAGGCCCCAGGCGGCATGCCTGAGGCCTCAGCGTGGGTGCAGGTTGTCTCACTCGTACTCGCGGAGCAGGTCCTCGATACGCCGGTTAGCGACGTCCTGCCGTCCGTCAAGGCACTTCGCGTAGCGGGTCAGCAGTACCTCAACGCTGTTGCCGGCGCGCTCGGCAACCTCGGTTGGATCGACTCCGGCGTTGAGCCACGTCGACAGCGCCGAGTGCCGAAGGTCGTACGGCCTACTCGCGAGCGGCGAGACCGCGACCGCCGGCGGAAGCGCCAGGAGACGAGCCTCCTGCCACACTCGGTAGTAGGTCGAGGACGGGACGACCGAACCCTTCTCACTGAAGAAGAGCCGCCCGTCATCCGCCGTGCCGAACGTGGCCAGGTGTTCGCGCAGCACGGCGACGAGCTGGGGCGGAATAGGCACGCGCCGAACGTCCTCAGTCGGCCGATTCTTGAGCCCGCGGTCGTCATGGGTCTCCCCCGAGTCGGTCCACTGCTTGCCGACCGAAGGGCGAGTCCGGTGGAGCAGCACCGAGCCCCAGCCCTGCTCCGGGAGGACAAGGTCAGTCTCGACCAGGCCGACCGCCTCAGCGGGCCGGAGGCCACCGAAGTACATCGCCGCGAACAGTCCGACGAGGCGCCGGCCGCGAGCACGCCGGTAGCCGCCCACGTAGGACACCGCTGCCAGGAGGTTGCGTGCCTGCTCCGGATTGGCGACAACGCGCGGATCAACCTGGTTAGAGACCTTCGGCTTCTGCCAGCGAACCGCCGTGATCGGATTCTCTCGCAGCTCCCCCAGGTCGACCGCGTAGTTCGCAGCGTTGACGAGGGTCCGCCGCTTCCGCCGCACGGTCTCGGCGGCTGCCGCGGTGCCGTCGAGCTTCAGCTTCAGCCCGTCGAGCACCGCACGGGCGGTTGCCGGCTCAGCGAGATCCGCAAGCGGCCGGGATGCCTTGGCCACCCAGTGCAGAACGTTTCGAACGTGATCCGGAACCTCCCGGTCGTTGGGCCCCGGAATCACGAAGGCCCAGTTGCGTAAGGCCTTACGGATCTCCTCGTCGGATGGCCGCCCTGCCCGCTCCACGAGAAGTTCCATGGTCACGCTGGTAAGAGATTCGTTGATGCCGTCGCGCGTATTGGGCGCAGCATGGGGCCATTTCATCGCGAGGTACCTGAGGGCGAAGTCGTACCAGGACAACGGCGACTTCTTCTGTTCCATTGAGGCTGGAAGACCAGTCTCCGTGTCGAATTCTTCGCCGCCCCGCATGGCACTCATGAGCTTCGCTCGGTAGTGATCAGCAAGCGCCTTGGTACGGAACGAGTCGGAGAAGACGTTGCCCGCGACGGACCAGCGGACGCCATACGAGGGCGTTTTTGTGTCCCGCTTACGTACGCCCCAGACCTTGACGTCGAGAGACTTCACGCCGCCTCCTCAAGCTGCCGGAGCCACGAGGCGAAGTCACTTCGCCAGACCCGAAGCTCGCCGTTAGGGAGCTTGAACGCGGCCGGCCCCTGCCCCAGCTCGCGCCAGCGGTAAAACGTCCGCCGAGAAACGCCGCCCAGCTCGGCCAGGACTTGGCGAACAGTCATCAGTTCGTCGCGGCGGGCATCCATGTCGGTTCTCCTTCCGTTCCGGGGGCGGGCTCGAGAGATTCGGCAAGCCAGGCTTCGGCGCTCGACAGGCCGGTGCCGGCGAAGAACCAGTGCGCGAGGACGAGCGTGGTCTCACCGTCCTGCGGGACGGGCGGTGCAGCTTGGGCCCGGCGCCAGTCGGCGCGGGCGTCGCGGAGGGCGCCGAGGGTGGTGGAGTAGCGGCGGGACTTCGTGGAGAAGTGACCGCGGAAGCCGAGCATGTGAGCCCAGGCCCGCAGGCGGAGCTCTGCCAGCTCGGCACGAGCGCCCAACGTCCAAGCCGTTCGGATCAACCGCCGGGCGTGTTCGCTGATCTGGACCTGCGCCAGCTCAGTCAGGAATTTGATAGGCCGGTCCAGAGTGCCGGTCGCGGTCTCTGCTCCCTTGGTGGCGTACTTGGCGATGTACGCCGCTACGGCCCGCTCGGTCAGCTCCTGGCCGTCGTCGAAGTCAGCGGATCGGATCGTGCGGACGTCGAGCTGACGACCGAAGACGAAGGTATGAGGCCGCCCGTCGACCACCGGCCCGCCAGCACGCGCCGTAGTGGCAGCTGCCCGAATTGCATCGGTCAGCAACTCGGCGGTGGCCCAGGAGGGAGGAGCGGAGTCGCCACCCTCGGGTCCGTCGAGGCGAATCACTGCGTGGAAGTGGACGGCACCCCGCTTCTGGTACTCGGCCACCTTCGCGAAGGAGATCCGGGCGTGGTGCCGGAATGCTCGCTGAGTGAGGCCGGCCCGCTTGGCGACCTCCCGGCGGAGGTAGATCGAGAAGCGCCGCCACAGTGCCCCTGCGTGCGCGTTCCACAGCACGGCCGCTTCGTAGTCGTAGGAGTCGGGGTCGAGTGGCGTCCCTAGGACGGCGTCACCTTCCTCGTGCCGGACGCCGCAACGGCAGTTCCGGCCGCCGGAGGGTCGGTTGTGGACCGGGCCAAAGCTCGGGGCGGTGAAGGTGGCAAAGACGCGCGGGTGTGTGCCGACCCTCTCCGGGGTGCCTTTGCCACCGCGGAGTCCGGCGGTGATCAGGTGGTAGGTGTCGCGACGGTATGTCTCGGCGCAGGCCGCGCACCGGGTGGCGCGGCGGTTGTTGCAGCGGACGAGGAGCTGACCGGCGGGCAGGGCCGACGAGTCCAGGTGGTGCAGGACGCGGCCGATCTCGCCGGTCGTCTGGTCCACCGCGTATTCGGTTCGGTGGCCGTCGAGGCGGACAGGGTGGGTGCAGCCGCCCAGTCCGGACAGTTGGTGGGCCAGCTCGGGCATGGTGCCGAGGGAGGCCAGCATGGAGAGTTCCGCCAGCGGGGGCGGAGTCTGCCGGGTGATGATGGCAGTTCCTTTCGGCTGTTCTGACGGTTGGAAGGGACGGCCCCGGGGCGGCGGGATGCTTGGCGGCTTGTTGCCGCCCCGGTGGCCGGTCAGCGCTTGTTCGCGCTGCTGAGGAGGGAGCGCAGGACCACGGCGACGACGGCCACGGACACGGCCGAGACGGCGACCGCCGCCAGGAGCGCGGTGAGCACGATTCCGACGACGACCACGGCGGCGACGGCGCCGACACTGACGCCCACATAGGGAGCGACCGGGCGGCCGGCGGAGAAGGCTGGAACCTGCGTCTGCTGAGGCGTGACGGTTGCCGTCGGCAGAGTCGGGACGTCGGGCAGTCTGGGGCGGAGCACGGCGGACCTCCTTGTCACTTGTGGGTGCCATTGACGACGCCGACCCCGGAGCGGGTGCCGGATTCGATGGCGGGAGCGAGGAAGGTGTGCGAGAGCAAGAAGCCGAACAGCGCGATCACGACGGCGCCCCAAAGCCGGACGCCGAGAAACTTGATCGCGGCCCAAGCGATGACGCCCAGGACGAAGACGAGCGGCAGAGAGACGGTCACGGGAGCTCCCTGGGCGGATCAGCGGACCTGGCAGCGATGGGTACGGGCAGCCAGTTCGGCGGCTGCACGGCTGTCGTAGTCGGCGGAGAAGCCGCAGCGCGGGGCTGTACAGACAGCGGCGTGCTTCTCGCGGCCCCGGCCGTCGTAGTACGTGCCGACCTGGACGGGACCGATGCGGATGACTCGACGGAATCGGCGGTTGGCAGGCATGTGTGCTCCTCTCAGAGCCGTGCGGCGATGGCTTCGGCCAGTGGTGCCGGGATGCCGAGCCGAGCGCGAAGGGTTGATGTGTCGATGGCCGATCCGGTCCGGGCGTGGTGTTCGTCGGCGACCTTGCGGGCGTGAGCGACGAGCGCGGCCGGGACCGGTACCGGGCGAGGGGCGACGGCCGGTTGTTGTTCGAGCTCCGGGGCCGTCGCGGTCGGCTCCGGAGCAGCCGGTGTGGTCTCTTCAGCCGTTTCGTGTGTGGTGTGGGCGAGCAGCGTCCCGCCGAGGAAGGCGACCGCGGGCCATCCGGCGACGAGGATGCGCAGCCAGGCCGGCACCTGGTGCAGGTTGAGCAGACCAGCGGTGGCCACGTTGGCGCCGAGCGAGGCGGCGAGGGCGATCATGAACCAGCACCACCCGGATGCTTTCGCGTCGCCCGACCGCAGTCGGCGCCAGGCGGCGACGAGCAGGAGGTCGACGGAGACGGGGTAGGCCCATGCCTTCCACCCGGCTTGCCCAGCGGCCGAGGCGACGTCGTGCAGGTGGGCGAAGGACAGCGCCGCCGCGATGAGCGCTTGGACGAGCACCGCGTCGACACGGGCCAGGTGAGCACGCATGACACGGCTCCTTCCGGAATCGGGCATGACGGGGTAGGGGCGTGGCGCGAGAAGTCACGCCGCCCGAGGACTGAGCAGATGAAAGAGTCAGTCGGTAACCGGGACCGGTCGGACGACCGTTGCCGGGGTCACGGCCGGACTGGCCGGGAGTTCGGGCCGGAACGGTTCCAATGCGGCCAGCTCGGGTGTGAGGTGCGCCGACTCTTGGCAGATGCGGGCCGCGTCGCCGAGGGAGAGGTACGGCGGACGGATGCGGGACCAGCCGCCCGAGGTGTCGCCGGCCACGGCCAGGCCGGGGCGCTCGGGAGCGATGGCACAGGCAGCCGTGACGGCTTCGGGCGCGATGTCGCCGAGCGCCATCTTGGCGGAGGCCTCGTCGTTGACGCGATGACAGACGCGGCCGGTCAGTTGGGCGCGGAGCATGGTTGCGCCCTTGCCCAGCTCGGCGCCGAAGCGCTGCCCGCAGACTTCCAGGTAGATCCCCGCGGCCCGGCCGAGCTGGGCGAGGCGGATGAGCTGGGTGACCATCTCGTCGCGCCGTTCCTCGTCCTTCTTCGTGGCGACGAGGAAGAGTTCCGCCACCTCGTCCACGAAGAGCACGACCGGCACCGGACGTTCGCTTTCGGGCAGACCCCAGATGTCCGAGGTGATGTCCTCAGCGGGAGTGCCGGGAGCGATGCCTTGCCTGGTCTTGATCAGGTCGTACCGGTCCTCCATTTCCTTGATGAGCACGGGCAGGAGTTCGGCCGCCTGCTCCGGGTCGGTCGCAAGCGCCGACAGACGAGCGGCAAACGGCGCCAGCTCCACCCCGCGCTTGCAGTCGATGCCGACCAGGGCGACCGGTTGCCGCGCCAGTCCGGTCACCAGGTGCCGCAAGTACATCGACTTGCCCGAGAGCGTTGCGCCGAGCGTTAGCTGATGTGGGACGGCGCGATAGTCCCGTACGAAGGCCGTCGCGTCCTCCCTCAGCGCCACCGGCACCTTGAGATGCCCGCCGTCTGCTTTCCTCGGCATCCGGACGTCGCGCAGCACGTCGAAGCCGACGAGCCGCAGCTCCACCACTCCGGGCTTCACGTCCTTCACGTACACGGCGTGGACGCCCCAGGCATGCCGCAGCCGCTCAGCTGAGGCGGCGACGTCCGCCGGTTCCTGCCCAGGAGCAAGGCGCAGCCGAAGCCGCAGGCCAGTCGAGGTGGGCCGGATGATGCCCCGACGCGGGGGAACCGGCCGGACCTCACGTCGAGTCGTCGCCTTGACGGCGAAAGCGCGCAGCCGGGAAGGCTGCACCGTCAGGCCGCACGCCTCCATGACGGAGCCGTACGAGCCCAGGAGCCGGACCGTCGATAACGGCAGTCCGACCGTGGACCAGTAGACGCCCGGGTGACGAGCCCGGGTGTAGGCGGCCCCACCGCCGAACGCGGCGAGGGGACCACCCACATCCAGCAGTGTCATCCAGTCCGACATCAGGCCGATGCCCCGACGGCGGCCGGGAAGGCGGCCGGCGCGACCGCAGCGGCACGGAAGGCGATGCCGTGTCGCTGCTGGCCGTTGAACACACTCTCCCAAGGCCGTGCCACCAGGCCTACCAGCGAGACCGGAGCGCCCAGCGTCAGACCTTCGGTGATGCCGCTTTCCGGAACCGTGACCTTGATCAACGAGGACTCGCCGTCCTCGATGTAGACGACGCCGATCGTCATCAGCGCTTCGCCGCTGTTGGCGTCCTTCGCGATCTCCCCGGTCTGCCGGTCCCGGACCTTCGGTTCCGGTGCCTCGGTCAGCAGGACGGTGGCCGACGAGGTCTCCACACGGATTACACGCACAGAACTGATCTCCCTTGCGCCGCACCGCACGCATGCACGGCGGTGCAATTAGTGACGAATGACTACGCAACGGGAGGTTGACCGCATACCGACTGGGCGCGATACGCTCCAAGAGCGTTGATGCCAACGACGCACCCGGCCTGAGTGGGCTGCCTCCCGCTCAGGCCACATCTGCTTTCTGTGGCCCTTTCCGCTCACGTGCCGGCGCAGGTCTGCCTTCCTGCTCCGGCGCGTTCGCATGCCCGCATCACCAACTCCGCTGGACGCGAAGGGGCGTGCCGACAACAACCACAGTAACCCGTACTCCAAGTACTGTCTAGTACTTCAGGTACCAGTCCGTACTTCGTGTACGCCTAGCTCTCCCGCCAGGGCGCGCAGTTCCTCAGAGGGCGGCTGGCTCATGGTCAGCAGGTCGGCGATAAGTTGCTTCACCATCGGCAACGCTCGCACCAGCTCCGGTGACAGCTCACGGGCCGCCAGCAGCGCTGAAACGGCGTCAGCGACTTGGCGTCGCTGGGCATACGCCCTGGCAAGGTCGATCCGGAAGCGTGTCTGCCGTTCCGCCGACAGCCCAGAGGCGTCAACGGTCTGCGCAGCCCGCAGGGCGACTCCGGCGTCCCCCAGGTCCACCGCGACGGCCACCTCATGCAAGGCGACATTGGTGGGCCCGAACTCGGTGTTGTAGTCGTTGCGCCCGTCACCGACCTGGTCACCCAACTCACGGGCCTCACGGAGGTAGCCGTAAGCGTCATCGGCAAGGTTCAATCGAGCCGCGGCCACCGCGCGTTGCAAGGTAAGCGCACCACGCAGGGCGACTGCCTCAACCCGCCCGGACTCGGCCAGGGGCCGCAACGCATCAGCCGCACTCCCGGACACCTGGGCCGCCTGATCAAAGTGACGTGCGCCGAGGAAGACCAGCGACAGACGGAACTCGCCGGCCGCCATCAGCAGCGGATCATTCGCCCGCTCGGCAGCTACCACGGCCCGATCTACGGCGATCCAGGCAGCTTCCGGCTCGCCCATGTTCGCCAGAGCGCCACTGCACGTGTGGTACATGACCGCCAGGAGTCGGAACAGCTCGGGCCGTTCCGACTCGGAGACCGACCGGGTAGCCGACTCCAGCCGGGGCACCAGCCCTTCGAGCAGTTCGGCCAGGTCGGCGTAGTTCCCCTGGTGGGTGAGCGACCAGGCGCGGTCGACTTCGGCGCGCAGTGCCGGCACGTCAGGGGAAACGTCCTGCCGACCGAGGACCGCTTTGAGTGAGTGAGCCGCGCTCAGCACCAGCCGCAGGCGGCTCGCACCAGGCGGCTCTCCTTCGGCCACCGACGCGACGAGCGGTGCCTCTGCCGCCAGCTCAGCGATCGGAACTTCCAGGACGTCGGCGACCTTCTCGAGCACGGTCATTCGGTCGATGCGCCGTACGCCCCGCTCGACCTGGGAGACCCAGGCTTCCGAGCGCCCCAGCAGGCCGGCGAACTCCTTCTGCGACAGCCCCCGGCGTTTACGGTTGAAGGCGATCTTGCGACCAAGAGCCTTCTGGTACTCAGTGCTCAACATCCACGCCCTTGCCGGACACGTAATCCAAGCGGTCCACCTCGACGGCGGACAGGTACTGATCCCGCTGGGAGAGGAAGGCGCGCACGTAGTCCTTCGACTCGTGCTCCCCGAAGGCCTCCTTGTCCCGGTAGAGCTCGTAGAACACGCGCTCCAGCGGACGCCCGTCAACCCGGTGCACGGCGTAGACCACCGTTCCGGGTTCGTTCGCCCGGATCAGCTCCCCTGTCCGCGCCACCAGGTCATCGAACGCAGCCGCCGCCACGTCGTCCTTGCACGTGAAGCGCACAAACAGTCCGAACATGCGGAGTCCCTCCTCTTCGGCATCAGGTCAGCACCAGACCGTGCGGCGAACGCTATGCGCCCACCTGCCCGCACGAAAAGTACGAACCCACACTCCCAGTACGCGCACATTCGGTACGGTGCTAGTACTAATTGTACGGCTCTGCATCGTCCGTGTCAGCCGGTCCGTCTGGCAGACACAGAAGCAGCAGGTCACCGCCATGGAGGACGCCATGCGCACCCACCAACGCACGTTCCCGGGGGACCCCCGAGCGCTCCGCAGCGCGCGCAATTGGATCCACGCCGCCCTGAATGGCCACCCCCGCTCCGACGACGCCGCGCTGATCGTGACGGAACTCGGCACCAATGCCCTCACCTACACGGCCAGCGGAGGTCGCGCCGGCGCCTTCCACGTCACGCTCACCGTCTCCGAGCTCACCACCACGATCGCGGTGACCGACTCCGGTCAGGCCAGGACCACCCCTGAGATCCAGCATCCGCCTCTCAACGCCACCCACGGCCGCGGCCTCGGCATGGTGGCCGCCCTCGCAGACAGCGTCACGGTCCAGGGCGACGACTCCGGCCGCACGGTCACCGCGGAGCTCCGCGCAGACGGCCACCAGGGAGGAGACCCGTGCTGATGACAGGTCCTCGCCGCGGCTACTGGTGCGAGTGCTGGACAGAAGACCTCACCGAGCAGCGGCGGCCAGCGCTCTTGGCATCCTTCGACGCCTACACAGCACCCCAGGCAGACCGATGGGTCGCAGTCGCGCTCCGCACGATCTCCCCAGCTCTCGACGCGGACGCATCGGACGCGGCATGGGAGTGGCTGTACGACGGCCGCATCGAGACCAGACGAGCCCTCTTGCGCTCCGAGCCCAGCACGGTGTCAGTCACCCACGAGCAGACCCGCGTCACATGGACGATCCGACCAGTGACCTTCCTGCCGCTCGCACATCGCCAGAGCGCTGAACTACCAGCCTGCGCGTACGACTTCAAACCCAGGCGCCCCAAGCATTCGTGTCTAGTCCCAGCTGATGGCTGACGTTCTGGTCCCAGGTGATGCTTGACGGTAGGCCTAGACAACATCGGAAACCTTGTAGGGCTTGTTCGCCT
>NZ_JBVJTD010000024.1:0-111510 GCF_055605965.1 Streptomyces sp. NPDC037126 | reverse complement strand
TCGCGTCGGTCAGACCCGGGTAGCCGCCCGCCAGGTTGGCGTACGGCCCGAGCTGGTCCTCGGCGTGCGAGGGCTGGGTGCCGAAGGCCTGGTTGAGCAGGATCTGCGCCAGAGTCGCGTTGCCGTTCTCACCGGGCGGCAGGATGTCCGAACACTGGCCGCCGCAGTAGTCGTTGGAGGTGGACGCGGTGGCGGCGACTGCCGCCGTCTGGGTGATCGGGGAGAGAAGTCCGGCCATCAGTACGCATACCGAGGCCGTCTTCAGGAACCCGAAGAGTCGGCGGGACGTTCTCAGTCTGTCGAGGGCGGTACGTGGGGTTCGCCGTGGCATGGCAGCTCCTCGCGACGGGGGTGCGCGAACGTTACCGCCGGTATCCCCGAGTTTGAAGATGAGCATGCGTCACTTTTTGGAGTCCGCGGGAAGAGCATCGAGAAGAGATGGAGCCGAATCGCCTGTCGATACGTCTATTCGGCGACGTCCGTGCGAAGACGCCGAAGTGACCGAAGTACAGGTGCAGGTGTGACGGAGGTGCAGGGCGATGGCCGGTTTCCGGAGTCTGGCGAGACAGGTACGCGATCCGGACTGCGATCTGGCACTGCGGCGGTACTCGCTGCGCAAGTGCCTTGAGAAGTTCGCCCCTTACGGGCATCGGGCGACATGGGACCACTTGTGCTCCCGGGCGGGGTTCGGCCCCGAGGACCGCTCCCCGGACCCGGCGCGGCTCGTGGCCGCACTGGAGGAACTGGAGGAGGCCCGTTCCGTCTGGCTCGCGTACGAGACCGAGTTCACCGAGCGGCGGAGGAAGGAGAAGCACGACGGGCTGCGACGGCCGGGCAGCGTGGACGACTGGCACCGGCTGACCTGGGGCGGGTTCGGGGTCGCCTGGTGCGACGACCCCCGGATCCACCCCGACGAACCGCTGGCCGAAGTGCTGCGCAGGCTGATCACCGCACTGGAGCGGGAGCCGGGCTCGTGCTGCCCGGTGTGCGGGGCCGAACGCCTCGTGTGGAAGTACGGCCTCGAACACGAGCCGTCGTCCGGGCCGGTCTGCACGGAGTGCGGGATCCTCGTCCCGCGTCCCGTGCTCTCCCCGCGTGCTCCGGCGTACGCCAGTCGGGCACGGCTGCTGATGTCGGCCTGAGCGAGAGGCCGCAACGGGGGGCTTGAACGGGGGCGCTCGGGGGGTGCGCAGGGGATGCCGCACCCCCGTGCTGTGCGCTGACGGGCCGTGCGATGACGGCCTGTGCGCTGACGGACCGGGAGCCGTTGTCGGTGGGGCCTGGCACCATCGGGACATGGTGCAGGTGTGTCTCAACGGAAGCCGTACGGCGGCCGACGGCGCCGCGGTTCCCCTGTCCCCCAGGGACATGGCGCGCTCCGCCGCGGAGGCCGTCGCGGCGGGGGCCACGGAGGTCCACGTCCACCCGAAGAGCCCGTGCGGGCACGACTCCCTCTCCCCGCGGGTGCTCGCGCCGGTCCTGGAGGCGCTGCGGGCGCGGGTGGCGGTGCCGGTCGGGGTGACCACGGGCGCCTGGGCCGAGCCCGATCCCGCCGCCCGGGTCGCGCGGGTGCGCAGCTGGTCGGTGCTGCCCGAGACGGCCTCGGTCAACTGGCACGAACCGGGGGCCGAGGAGGTCGCCCGGCAGCTGCTGGCCCTGGGCGTGGGCGTCGAGGCGGGCCTGTGGTCCGGCACCGACGGAGCGGCCCGGTTCAGGCGCTCGCCGCTCAGGCCTAAGGTGCTGCGGGTGCTGGCCGAGGTGACCGACCCGGACCCGGCGACCGCCGAGGCCTCGGCGGTCGCGCTGCTGGCCGAACTGGGCGACGCCCACGGCCGGCCGGTGCTGCTGCACGGCGAGGAGGGCGGCACCTGGCCGGTGCTGCGGCTCGCCGGCCGGCTGGGCCTGGCCACCCGGATCGGCCTGGAGGACACGCTGTTCCTGCCGGACGGCAGACGGGCGGTCTCCAACGCCGAACTGGTGGCGGAGGGGCTGGTCCGGCACGGATCGCGGTAGCGGCTCAAGTGCGGTCGCGCGCCCCGGAGTCGGCGGCCCGGGGTGACGCTAGCAGCCGTAAACCCGTTCGCTCCACCGCATTCGCGTCCGGACAGTGGAGGTGATGAAACCGAACCGATGAACACGGGGAGTCCCATGTCCACGCTGCGGGTCACCGCCGAAGTGCTGACCGTCCACGAGCATCCGAACGCCGACGCGCTGGAACTGGCCCAGGTGGGTCTGTACCGGGCCGTCGTCGCCAAGGGCGCGTACCGCACCGGTGAGGCCGCCGTCTACATCCCCGAGCAGGCGGTGCTGCCGCCCGGGCTGATCGAGGAGCTGGGGCTGACCGGACGGCTGGCCGGGTCGGCCGCCGACCGGGTCAAGGCGGTCAGGCTGCGCGGTGAGCTGTCCCAGGGCATCGTGTGCCGGCCGAAGGCGCTCGCCGGGGCCGACCTGGCACGGGCGGCCGCGGACGGCACCGACTTCGCGGAGCTGCTGGGCATCACCAAGTGGGTGCCGCCGATCCCGCCGACCATGAGCGGCGAGGTCGAGTCGGCGCCCGATCTGCTGCCCTGGGTCGACATCGAGAACATCCAGCGCTACCCGGACGTCTTCGCGCCGGGCGAGCCGGTCGTCCTGACGGAGAAGCTGCACGGTTCGGCGTGCCTGCTGACGTACGTGGCCGACGAGGACAGGGCGTACGTGTCCTCCAAGGGCTTCGGCGCCAAGTCCCTGGCGCTCAGGGAGGATCCGCGCAACCTGTACTGGCGGGCGGTGCGCGGCCACGGGGTCGCCGAGGCGGCCGCCCGGCTCGCCGAGCGGCTCGGAGCCCGGCGGGTCGGGATCTTCGGGGAGGTGTACGGCGCGGGGGTGCAGGACCTGACGTACGGGGCGGACGGCCGCCGGGACACGCTGGGCTACGCGGTGTTCGACGTCTCGGCTGAGGTGGACGGCACCGTGCGCTGGCTGGACGCGGCCGCCCTGACGGCGGGCGAACTGCCGGCGGTGCCCCGGCTGTACGCGGGGCCGTACGACATCGGGCGCGTGCTGGAGTTCGCGAGCGGGCGGGAGACGGTGTCGGGGCGGGGTCTGCACCTGCGCGAGGGTGTGGTCGTACGGCCCGCCGTGGAGCGGTACAGCCCGGTGACCGGGGGGCGGGCGATCGCGAAGGCGGTCAGTCCTGCCTACCTCACCCGCAAGGGCGGCACCGAGTACGAGTAGGCGGGACCGGGCCGCGCCCGCGGCCCTACCGCCGCTCCGCCATCAGCCGCGATCCCGTCCGGTGGTCGCCGTAGACGTCGTCCGGGTTGGACAGCACGCAGGTGTCCAGCGACAGGCACCCGCAGCCGATGCAGTCGGTGAGGTGGTCGCGCAGCCGGTTCAGCTGCTTGATCCGCTCGTCCAGTTCCGAACGCCACTTCTCCGACAGTCGCGCCCAGTCGTCCCGGGTCGGGGTCCGCTCCTCGGGGAGTTCCGCGAGTGCCTCGCGGATCGTGGCCAGCGGGATGCCCACCCGCTGGGCCGCGCGGACGAAGGCGACCCGGCGGAGCGTGTCGCGGCTGTAACGGCGCTGGTTGCCGGTGGTGCGCCGGCTGGTGATCAGGCCCTTGGACTCGTAGAAGTGCAGGGCGGAGACGGCGGCACCGCTGCGCGCGGACAACTGGCCGACGGTCAGCTCGTGGATCTTCTCGGGAATCTGGGGCACTCCTCAGAGACTACCCACCCGGACGGGGCCGCCGTCCGTTGACATCGCCCCCGCACCCGACCATGCTAAGCAGTTGCTTAGAGACGCGAACGAGAGGCCGGGAACATGGCAGAACCGAGGACCTTCACCTCCGCCGACGAGCTGAAGGCGGCCGTGGGCGAGCAGCTGGGCCACACCGACTGGGTGGAGATCGACCAGAAGCGGATCGACCTGTTCGCCGAGGCCACCGGGGACCACCAGTGGATCCACGTGGACCCGGAGAAGGCCGCGGCGGGGCCGTTCGGGACGACCATCGCGCACGGCTACCTCACCCTCTCGCTGCTGCCGCTCTTCGGCCCGCAGCTGATCTCGGTCGAGAACGTGAAGATGGGCGTCAACTACGGGACGAACAAGGTCCGCTTCCCGGCCCCCGTCCCGGTCGGCTCCCGGCTGCGCGCCACCGGGCGGATCACCGGCGTCGAGGACGTCGCCGGCGGCGTCCAGGTGGCCCTCGCGTTCACCGTGGAGCGCGAGGGCGGCGACAAGCCGGTGTGCGTCGCGGAGTCGGTGTCCCGGTACTACCTGTAGGCCCCGGGCCGGTCGGGGCCTACGCGGCCCCGACCATCCGCAGCACCAGGCCGGCGTAGAGCTCGCCGACCTCCTCGGGCGTGCGCGGCCCGTTCACGGTGAACCAGCGGGCCACGTCGATGCACAGGGACAGCACGGCGAGCGTGGTGCCCTGCACGTCGGCCACGTCGAACTCGCCCGCGGCCACGCCGTCCTCGATGATCCCGCGCACCTCGGCGTCGACCTGGCGGCGCAGCGCGACGATCTCGGCGCGGGCGTCGGGGCCGAGGGCGTCGAGTTCGTACTGCACGACCCGGGCGGTGGTGCGCCGCCCGGCGTGCCAGCGGACGAAGGAGCTGACGGCGTCGGCGAGCCGCTCCCTGGCGGTGCCCTCGCGGCCGGCCGCCGTGCGCAGGATGTCGAGGGCCTTGTCGTGGCCGATGCGGCTGATCCGGTGGAGCAGCTCTTCCTTGGTCTTGTAATGGATGTAGAGCGCGGCCGGGCTCATGCCGGCGCGGCCCGCGATGTCACGGGTCGTGGTCGCGTGGTAGCCGCGCTCGGCGAAGGCCTCCACGGCCGCGACGAGCAGCCGCCGGGCCGCGTCCGGGGTGACCTGTTCCCACGGCTCCACTTCGCCGCCGGTCGTCTCCGCCGCCGTACTCATCGCTGGTTCGCCCCTCTCGGTGACAGGAGCACCACCATACCGCCGACGGTGAGCGAGCGCTTAGTGCAGCCGCTCAGAGCTTCTCGAAGGGGTCGTGCTCGGCGAGGAGCTTCTCCAGCCTGGCCTGGTCGACGCGGCTGACGATCTGTCCCGCCTCCTGGCGGTCCCTGATCACCTTGGCGAGGGTGAAGGCGGAGGTGACGAGGTACAGGACGGCGATGCCGAGGAAGCCGCGCACCCAGGCGTTGGCGTCCAGCCGGAGGATGCCGACGGCGGTCGCCACCAGGGCGAGGGAGAACGACGCGACGGCCTGACCGTAGAAGGCGGCCGTGCTCTGCTGCTTGACCGGTGTGTCACTCATGACAGCGAGCATCGGCGGATGTGGCCGTCGCCACATCCGCACACATACTCAGATCGGCTACTCAGAACGCGGAGACCCCGGTCAGGGACCGCCCGATGAGCAGCTTCTGGATCTGGCTGGTGCCCTCGTAGAGGGTCATCACCCGGGCGTCGCGCAGGAGTTTGCCGGCCGGGTACTCGTCGATGTAGCCGTAGCCGCCGAACACCTGGAGGGCGTTGTTGGCGGCCCGGACGGCGGCCTCGGAGGCGAACAGCTTGGCCTTGGAGGACTCCACGGCGAACGGCTCGCCCCGGTCGATGAGATCGGCGACCCGCCAGGTCAGCAGCCGGGCCGCGTCCACGTCGACGGCGATGTCGCTGATCAGCTCCTGCACCAGCTGGTGGTGGGCGATCGGCCTGCCGAACTGCTCGCGCTCGCCCGCGTACCGCACGGCCGCGTCGAGGGCGGCCTGGGCTATGCCCACGCAGCCGGCGGCCACCGACATCCGCCCCTTGGCGAGCGCGGACATGGCGACGGAGAAGCCCTTGCCCTCCTCGCCCAGCATCGCCGAGGCGGGCACCCGGACGTCCTCCAGGACGAGTTCGGCAGTGGCCTGGCCGCGCAGGCCGAGCTTGCCGTGGATGGTGCGGCGGCTCAGGCCGGGGGTGTCGGTGGGCACCAGGAACGCGGTCACCCCCTTGTGGCCGGGGGCGTCGGTCGAGCGGGCGAAGAGCAGCACGACGTCGGCCCAGGTGCCGTTGGTGATGAACATCTTGGTGCCGTTGACGACGTACTCGTCGCCGTCCCGCACGGCCCGGGTGGTGAGGCTGCCCGCGTCGGAGCCGGTACCGGGTTCGGTGAGGCCGAAGCAGCCGACGTACTCGCCCGCGGTCAGCCCCGGCAGCCAGCGCCGCTTCTGCTCCTCGCTCCCCCAGGCGGCGATCGTCTTGGCGACGAGCCCGAGGGACACGGACACGATGCCCCGGACGGACGAGTCCCCGCGCCCCAGCTCCTCGGTGACCAGGCAGTACGACAGATGGTCGCCGCCGGAGCCGCCGTACTCCTCGTCGACGGTCAGGCCCAGGAAGCCGACCTCGCCGAGCTTCTTCACGAGGGCCCGGTCGACCTCCTCGGCCCGGTCCCAGGCGACCACGTGCGGGGCGACCTCGCGCTCCACGAAGTCCCGGGCGAGCTGCCGGACGGCCGTCTGCTCCTCGTCGAGCCCCAGGTTCACCACGGGATCACCCCACACCAGATAGATCTTGAAAGCCGTACATTTAAATTAGCACTGCTAGTTTCCAGTCGCAGCCCTACTATGTGCGCCATGGCCCGACCGCGCAAGCCCCTCCTCAGCACCGACCGGATCGTCGAGACCGCCCGGGAACTCGTGGACCGGGAGGGCCTCGCGGCCGTCTCCACCCGGCGGCTCGCCGGCGAACTGGGGGTGAGCGGGCCCTCGCTCTACAACCACTTCCGCACCAAGGACGAGATCCTGGAGGCGGTCGCCGACTCGGTGAGCGCGCTGGTGGACCTGTCGATGTTCGAGGACGGCCGCAACTGGCGGACCGCGCTGCACGACTGGGCGCATTCCTACCGGGCCGCCCTGCGCGACCACCCGAACATCGTCCCGGTGCTCGCCCGCGGCCCCGGGCGCCGCCCGGCGGCCCTGCGGGTGGCCGACGCCGCGTACGGCGCGATGGTCGACGCCGGCTGGCCGCCGGCCCAGGCCACCTCCATCGGCGCGCTGATGCGGTACTTCATCATGGGCTCCGCGCTGGGCTCCTTCGCCGGAGGCTTCGTGGACGACGCGAGCGCCTACGACCCCACCGACTACCCCCATCTCGGCCAGGCCCATCTGCTCGCCGAACAGCAGGAGAAGATCGACGAGCGGGCCTTCGAGACCGGCCTCGCGGCACTGCTGGACGGACTGGCGCAGCAGTACGAAGAGGTGCGGCAGGGCGTCTAGGGGGTGCGGCCGGGCGTCCAGCGATACTTCGGCGGGCGCCGAACCGTCCCCGGCGCATGCTGGGAGGCATGACCACCAAGGACTCCCGGGCCGCGGGCCTCGCCTCGCTGGCCGCCCTGATCGCCGACGAGACCCGGGCCGCGTGCCTGCTGGCGCTGCTGGACGGGCGGGCCTGGACGGCGGGCGAGCTGGCCCGGCACGCCGGGGTCGCCGCGTCCACCCTGAGCGAGCACCTCGGCAGGCTCGTCGGCGGCGGTCTGCTCGCTGAGGAGCGGCAGGGCCGGCACCGGTACGTACGGCTGGCCGACGCGCGTGTGGCGGGACTCGTCGAGGACCTCGTGGCACAGCTGCCCCCGGAGGCGGTACGGCGGCCTCCGCGCACGCTGCGCGAGTCGGGCGCCGGGTCCGCCATGGCGCGGGGCCGCACCTGCTACGACCACCTCGCCGGGCGCCTGGGGATCGCGGTCACCGACGCGCTGACCCTGCGGGGGCTGCTGCGGCAGGACACGGGGTTCGCGCTCACCGACGCCGGCCTGGAGTGGTTCGGCGCCGCGGGCATCGCGCTGGACCTCTCCGGCCGGCGGCCGCTGGCCCGTGCCTGCCTGGACTGGACCGAGCGGCGCCCGCACCTCGCGGGGACGGCCGGTGCCGCGCTGTGCCGGCACGCGCTGGACGCCGGGTGGTGCGTACGGATCGGGTCGGAGCGGGCGGTGAAGGTGACCCCCTCGGGCGAGCGGGAGCTGTCCGCCCTGCTGGGCATCGCGCCGGACCAGCTGTGCTGATCTCGGCCGCCGACTCCGCCGTGGACGGTCGCGCGGTTCGCCGTCCCTCGGGCGCTCCGCGTCCGATTTCCGCCAGCCGACACAGCGGACCGTACCTAGCCTCGGGAGCATGATGAACATGAGCAGCACCCGTCCGCGGATACTCGCCACCGGCGCCGCCGTCGCCACGGTCGTGCTGTGGGCCTCCGCCTTCGTGGCGATCCGCAGCGCGGGGACGGCGTACTCGCCGGGCGCGCTGGCGCTCGGGCGGCTGGCGTCCGGCGCCCTCGCCCTCGGGGTCATCTCGGCCGTCCGCCGGGAGGGCCTGCCGCCCAGGTCCGCCCGGCGCGGGATCCTGCTGTCGGGGGTGCTGTGGTTCGGGTTCTACATGGTCGCCCTGAACTGGGGCGAGCAGCGCGTGGACGCGGGCACGGCGGCGCTCGTGGTGAACGTCGGCCCGCTGCTGATCGCCCTGCTGGGCGCCCGGCTGCTCGGCGATCCGATGCCGCCGAGACTGCTGGCGGGGATGGCGGTGTCCTTCGCCGGCGCGGTGACGGTGGATCTCTCGATGTCGGCGGGCGGCGGGTCCTCGGTGCTCGGCGTGGCGCTGTGCCTGCTCGCCGCCGGCGCGTACGCCTGCGGGGTGGTCGCGCAGAAGCCCGCGCTGGGGCGGGCGAGCGCCCTTCAGGTGACGACGTTCGGGTGCCTGACCGGCGCCGTGTGCTGCCTGCCGTTCGCGGGGCAGCTGGTGCACCAGGCCGCCCACGCGCCCGCGTCGGCCACCCTCGACATGGTCTACCTGGGCGTCTTCCCGACCGCCCTCGCCTTCACCACGTGGGCCTACGCGCTCGCCCGGACCACGGCCAGCCGGATGGGCGCGACGACGTACGCCGTGCCCGCGCTGGTGGTGCTGATGTCGTGGCTGGCGCTGGGCGAGGTGCCGGGGGCGCTCACCCTGGTGGGCGGGGTGCTGTGCCTCGCCGGTGTGGCGGTCTCCCGGTCCCGGGCGCGCGCCGGCCGGGCGGCGCGGGCCGCGGCCGGGGAGCCGCGGCCCGAGAAGCCGGAGAGGGTCGCCTGATCCGTCAGAACACCACCAGTGCCCGGCCGCCCTTGCCCGCGAGCATGTTCTCGAAGGCGGCCGGGATGCCCTCCAGGCCGATCCGTTCGGTGACCAGTGCCGAGAGGTCCAGGCGGCCCTCGCGCACATGCGCGGCGAGCACCGGCAGGTCGCGGGCCGGGTCGGTGTTGCCGTAGACGCAGCCGGACAGGGTGCGGCCCCAGTGGAAGATCTCCAGGGCGTTGAAGGTGACCTCCTGGTCCTTGCCGCCGATGCCGACCACCGTCGTACGGCCGCCCCGGCGGGTGGACTCCCAGGCGGCGCGGATGCTGACCGCGCGGCCCACGCACTCCACGGAGACGTCGACACCCTGCTTGCCGGTCAGGGCCCGGATCTCGCGGGGCGTGTCCTCGGAGGCGAGCACGTAGTCGGTGGCGCCGGCCGCGCGGGCCAGTTCCTCCTTCTCCGGGGAGACGTCGACCGCGACGATCCTGGACGCGCCCGCGATGCGGGCCGACTGCAGGGTGGCGAGGCCGACCCCGCCGACGCCGAACACCGCGACCGTCTCGCCCGGGTGGACCCGCGCCGAGTGGTGGACGGCGCCGTAGCCGGTGAGGACGGCGCAGCCGAGGAGGGCGGCGTCCACCAGCGGCACGCCCTCCGGCAGGGGCAGCACACAGGAGGCGGAGACCACCGTCTCCTCGGCGAACGCGGCCACGTTGAGGCCGGGGTGGAGGTCGGTGCCGTCCGTGGTGCGGGCGTACACGTCGGCCGCGCCGTTGAGGGCGTTGGCGCACAGCCAGACCTCGCCGAGCGCACAGGCGTGGCAGGTGCCGCAGGAGGGGGCCCAGTTGAGGACGACGGAGGCGCCGGGCGAGACGTGGGTGACGCCCTCCCCCACCGACACGACCGTGCCCGCGCCCTCGTGGCCGAGGACCGCGGGGACCGGCACGCGCATGGTGCCGTTGGTCAGGGACAGGTCGGAGTGGCAGACACCGGCGGCGGCGAGGCGGACCCGGACCTGTCCGGGGCCCGGGTCGGGCAGCTCGATGCCGGTGATCTCCAGGGGGGCACCGATGGCGGGCAGGACAGCGGCTCGTACGGCCATGGCTCGCGGACTTCCTTAGAACTGGAGGGACTTGGTCTGGAGGTACTCGGCGAGTCCGTGCGCGCCGAGTTCCCGGCCGACTCCGGACTGCTTGTAGCCGCCGAAGGGCGCGAGGGGGTTGAACCGGCCGCCGTTGATGTCGACCTGGCCGGTGTCCATGCGCCGGGCGAAGGCCACCGCCTCGGCCTCGTCGCCCGCCCAGACGGCGCCGGCGAGGCCGTACACCGTGCCGTTGGCGATGCGCAGGGCGTCCTCCTCGTCCTCGTAGCGCAGCAGGACCAGCACCGGCCCGAAGATCTCCTCCTGCGCGATCGTCATCCCGGGCGTCACGTCGGCGAAGACGGTCGGGCTGACGAAGTAGCCCTTCTCGTGCGGGGACTCGTGGCCGCCCGCGACCAGCCGGGCGCCCTCGGCGACGCCCTTCTCGATGTAACCGCGCACCCGGGCCCGCTGCCTGGCGTTGACGACCGGGCCGATGCGGTCGCCGTACTTGGCGGCGGCGGCCCGGGCCAGCTCGACGGCCTCGTCGTAGCGGTCGCGGTGGACCAGCATGCGGGTCCAGGCGCTGCAGGTCTGCCCGGAGTTGGACATCACGTTGGCGACGCCGACGTTCACCGCCTTGGCCAGGTCGGCGCTCGGCAGGATGACGTTGGCGGACTTGCCGCCGAGTTCCAGCGCCACCCTCTTCACGGCCGCGCCGGCGACCTCGCCGATCCGCCTGCCGACGGCGGTGGAGCCGGTGAAGGAGACGAGGTCCACGCCGGGGTGCTCGGCCAGCGCCTGTCCCGCGACCGGGCCGAGCCCGGTGACCAGGTTGAACACGCCCGCCGGTACGCCCGCCTCGTGCACCGCCTCGGCGAAGAGCTGGGCGGTGAGCGGGGTGTCCTCGGCGGGCTTGAGGACGATGGTGCAGCCCGCGGCGAGCGCCGGGGCGACCTTGGCGACGATCTGGTGGAGGGGGTAGTTCCAGGGCGTGATCGCGCCGACCACCCCGACGGGCTCGTGCAGGACGGTGGAGTTGCCGACCCGCTCCTCGAAGGGGTGGGACGCGGCCAGCTCGGCGTAGGAGCCCGCGACCGCGATGGGCACGGCCGCGTGCACGGCCTGGGAGAACGCGAGCGGCGAGCCCAGCTCGGCGGTGACCGTCTCGGCGATCTCGTCCTTGCGGGCCACGAGGACGTCCCGGAGGGCGGCCAGGCGTGCCGCGCGCTCGGCCGGGGGCGTGGCGGCCCAGCCGGGGAGGGCGGCGCGGGCCGCGCGGACGGCGGCGTCGACGTCCGGCGCGCCACCGGCCGGGACCCGTCCGATGACCTGCTCGTCGACCGGGTTCACGACCTCGATCACGTCAGCGGTCCCGGCAGGGCGCCACCCGCCGTCGATGTACAGGCCGTCGTGTGCCTTCATGCTGCTTCCTCCCGGCGGGGTCTGCGTCGTCCGGCACACAAACTAGCGGTGATAGTTTTCCGGCGCCAGACGTCCCCGGACATCATGACCGCCGTGCCCGGCGCTCACGCCTCCAGGTCGGGCAGCCGGTCGGGGGACGGGCAGATGCGCTCGCCGTGCCGGTCGAAGACGAAGAGGTGGGCCAGGTCGACGAGGAGCGGGACCTGCATGCCGTGCCGCAACCGGATGTCGGGGGTGGTGCGCACCACCAGGTCGCCGGGCAGCCGGCCCTCGGGCGGTGCGGGCTCGGCCTCGGCCGGATGGTCCAGGACGACCACCGGCCCGGCCCGCAGCGACCCCGCCCGCTCCCGCAGCCGGCCCAGCACCGTCGGCCCCTCCCCGCGGCGCCGGCGCGAGGGCCGGCCGGGCGGGCGCGGGGCCTCCAGCTCCGGTACGCCGGCGGGGCGGGAGCCGGTGTCGAAGTGGACGAGGGTCTCGTGCCCCTGGAACTCGACGTGCTCCACCAAGCCGGTGATCGCCACCTCGCCGGGCCGGGCGGAGCTGTGCCTGGCGATGCGCACGGCCTCCGAGCGCAGCCCGACGACGACCTCGCGGCCCTGCTGCACCCGCAGCAACCGGTGGTCCAGGCACAGGGGTTCGGGCAGGCGCAGCGCCTGCTTGCCCAGGCTGACGGTCATGGCGCCGTCCAGCGGGGCGCGGACCAGGCCGCGCAGCAGGTTGATGCGCGGGGTGCCGATGAAGGCGGCGACGAAGACGTTGCGGGGCAGCGCGTAGACCTCGCGCGGGGTGCCGACCTGCTGGAGGACCCCGCCGCGCAGCACGGCGACCCGGTCGCCGAGGGACATCGCCTCGGCCTGGTCGTGGGTCACGTACACCGTGGTGGCACCCAGTTCCCCGGTCAGCCGGGAGATCTCGGCGCGCAGACGGTTGCGGAGCTTGGCGTCGAGGTTGGACAGCGGCTCGTCCATCAGGAAGGCGGAGGGGTGGCGGGCGATGGCCCGGCCCATCGCCACCCGCTGGCGCTCCCCGCCGGACAGCTGGCTGGGGAAGCGGTCGAGCAGGTCCTCGATGCCGAGCATGCGGGCGGTGGCGGTGACGCGCGGCCCCGGGTCGGCGCCGGGGGACTCGATGCGCAGCGGGAAGCCGATGTTGTCGCGGCCGGTCATGGTCGGGTAGAGGGCGAAGTTCTGGAAGACCATGGCCATGGCCCGTTCGGAGGGCTGCCAGTGGTTGGCGTACTCGCCGTCCAGGAGCAGGTCGCCCTCGTCGATGTCCTCCAGGCCGGCGATCATCCGCAGCACGGTGGACTTCCCGCAGCCGGACGGGCCCAGCAGCACCAGGAACTCGCCGGGCGCGATGTCCAGCGAGAGCCGGTCGACCACGCGCGGGCCCCGGCCGTAGGACTTGCTCACGTCGTGCAGTGCGATGGCGCGTGTCATGACTGCCGCCCCCGGGGGCTGTACGGAGCGCGGCTGCTCCGTGGTCCGGAGCCCCGCGCGGTTCGCACGGGGCCTGTGGGTCACGGAAGTTAACGGAATGTGCCGGGCCGGGGAAGAGCGGGCCCGGCATCCGGCGCCGCGCCCCGGGCGGGGCGGGAGGGGGCCGGGGCCCGGGGTGCGGGCGGCGGCGCCCGCATCGCGCGGTCAGCGGGTGGCGGTCAGGTGGGCGAAGACCACCACGTTGCTCGTGTAGCCCGTGCGCCGGCTGAACAGGCCCCCGCAGGTGAGCACGCGCAGCTCCGGGCGCGAGGCCCGGCTGTACACCTCCTTGTCGGGGAAGCCGGACTTGTCGAACACCTTCACCCGGTCCACGGTGTAGACGGCGGTACGGCCGTCCGCGCGCCTGGCCTCGATGAGCTTGCCGGGTCTGACCTGGGCGAGCGCGGCGAACACGGCAGGCCCGGTCGTGGTGTCGCGGTGGCCGACGGCGATCGCGGTGCCGGACTCGCCCGGGGTGGGGCCGCCCTCGTACCAGCCGACCACCTTGGGCCGGTCGACCGGCGGTGTCTCCAGCCGCCGTTCGCCGTCGAGGCGGACGGCCGTGACCGGGGCGTCGACGCCCAGCGAGGGGATGCGGAGGGAGGTCGGCCGGGACCTCGGCAGCGGGCGGGGCGGGGGCAGCGCCCGGGCCGCGCCGGACTCCCGGCTCACGCCGCGTCCGTCGGCGCGGCCGGGGTCCGTCCCGGCGGCCGCCACGGCGTCGCCGTCGCCCGCCCGTCCCGGCCCGGCGGGTGTGCCGTCTCCCCCGCACCGGACCACCAGCGTCACCAGGACGACCGCGAGCAGGGCCGTCCTGGTGAGGCGGTAGGCGCGGGTCCGGTACCAGGGCCTGCGCCCCCGCCTACGCGGCGCCATTGGGCCGCCGGCGGACCAGCCGGACGTACACGGCGCCGCAGACCGCGATCAGACCCACGGCCACCGCGGCGGTCACCGGGGAGTACGCGGCCGCCGTGTCGACGAGACCGCCGCCGCCCGCGTGCACACCGCCCTTGGGCGGGCCGTTGTTGTCGTTCTGGCCCCAGCCGGTGCCGCTCTGCTGCTGGTGGTCCTCGATCTGCCCGTGCTCGCCGTTCTGGCCGCCCTGGTTCTGGCCGTTCTCGCCGCCCGGGCCGTTCGGGCCGCCCGCCGGGTCGTGCTGGCCCTCGTGCTGGCTGTCGTGGCAGTTGACTCGGAAGACCTTCTCCTTCGTGGCACCGCCCACGATCCACGTGATCTTGTACTGCCCGTCCGCCAGGCCGAGCGGGTCGGTGTGCCCGGCACCCCCGGCGAGCTGGACGATGCCGGTCACGGTGGCCGCGCTGGGCAGCGGGGGCTGCGGCTGGATGGTGTAGCCGATGCTGGGCAGGACGTCGAAGTTGACCGCGTCGAGGTAGAACCTGCAGACCAGCGGGTCGTCCTTGCCGCCCGTTGCCGGAAAGCCCTCGGCGCGGTGGACCCTGATGTCGCCGTTCTCCCCCTGGGCCGCCGCGTTCGGCGCAGCCACCCACGACGCGCCCGCCGCGGCGAGGGCGGTGAGGACGACACTGGCGCTCGCGCGGGAGAAGGTACGTGGAAGTGTCAGGGTGGGCATGCAAGCTCCTCCGAGTTAGACGATTTTCATACAAATCGACCTTTCGTTGGGACTCTCACGCATGCGCGCCACGGCTCGCGGCACCGACGCCCGGCGCGCCGTCAGAAATCGCTCGTGCGGCGCAATTCCGGGCGCGCGGGCCGCTTCCCTCGCGCCCGCCCTGGGGTCGCCGTGGGACCGGACGGCCCCCGGGTCACCGGGCCGCGCTCAGCTCGACGGGTATCCCGTTGAGGACCGCGTTGCCGGAGAGCGGGTCGAGCAGGCTGCCGTCCAGGAGCTGGTTGACGTTGACACCTGGGGCGGCGGAGGCGTGGCCGAGCCGGGTGCCGGGGCGGTCGTGCCCCCAGCCGTGCGGCAGGCTCACCACGCCCGGCCGGACTCCGTCGGTGACCTCGGCCGGCGCGACCACCTCTCCCCCGGCGCCCTTGACGCGCACGTCCGCCCCGTCCAGGACGCCGAGCCGGGCCGCGTCCTCGGGATGGATGTGCAGGGTGCAGCGGTTGCTGCCGCCGGTGAGCGCGGGCACGTTGTGCATCCAGCTGTTGTTGGAGCGCAGATGGCGGCGGCCGACGAGGACGAGGCCCGCGGGCCGCTCGTCGCGGGCCGCGTGCAGCCGGGGCAGGTCGGCGGCGATGGGCCCGGGCAGCAGTTCCACCTTGCCGCTGCGCGTCCTGAGCCCCTGGGGCAGGCGCGGGCGCAGCGGGCCGAGGTCGATGCCGTGGGGCGCGGCCAGCAGTCCGGCCAGGGTCAGCCCGCCCGGCCGTGCGCCGAAGCCGTCGCCGTACGGGCCGAGGCGCAGCATCATGTCGAGCCTGCGCTCGGGGCCGGTGTCCCCGGTGAGCAGGCCGGCGAGTTCGCGCGGGTCACGGCCGTGCACGGGCGAGTGCGCGTCCCGCACGGCCTTGCCGAGGGTCTGGTCGACGACCATGGCGTCCACCGCGTCCGGTTCGGCCCCGTGCATGCCGGTGGCCGCCAGCGTCAGCCGGGCGAGGATCTCGGTCTCGGCCATGCGGCCGGGCTCCAGCGGGACGGCGGGGCGGGTGTAGCGGACCTGGTTGCGCACGGCGAGGGTGTTGAACGCGAAGTCGTGGTGCGGGCTCTGGGAGGGCGGCGGCGGGGGCAGCACGACATCGGCGTGGCGCGAGGTCTCGTTCAGGTACGGGTCGACGCTCACCATGAAGTCGAGGGAGTCCAGGGCCTTGTCGAGGCGGTCGCCGTCGGGTGCGGAGAGCACCGGGTTGGCGGCCACGACGATCAGTGCGCGGATCGGCTCGCCCCCCTCGGTCGCGGTGTCGATCTCCTCGGCCAGGGCCGAGAGCGGCAACTCGCCCTTGGCCTCGGGCAGTCGCCGCACCCGGGAGTGCCAGCGGCCGAGCGCGAAGCCGCGTCCCGGGCCGGCCGGGCGGGGCGAACGGCCGGTGGCGGCCTGCGGGAAGAGGGCGCCGCCGGGCCGGTCCAGGTTGCCGGTGAGGATGTTGAGCACGTCGACCAGCCAGCTCGCGAGCGTGCCGTGCGGGACGGTGCAGCTGCCGATGCGGGCGTACACGGCGGCGGTGGGGGCGGCGGCGAGTTCGCGGGCGAGGGCGCGGATGACGTCCGCGTCGACGTCGCAGGCCCCGGCGACGGACTCCGGTGTGAAGTCCCCCAGGGACTCGCGGACTTCCTCGACGCCCAGCACGTGCGGGGCGAGGTCCGACAGGTCGGTCAGGCCCTCCTCGAAGAGCACGTTCGCCATCGCCGCGAGCAGCAGGGCGTCGGCGCCGGGGCGGATCGCCACGTGCCGGTCGGCGAGCCGGGCCGTGCGGGTGCGCCGGGGGTCGACGACGGTGAGCCGGCCGCCGCGCGCCCGGAGGGCCTTGAGCCGGCCGGGGAAGTCGGGCGCGGTGCACAGACTGCCGTTGGACTCCAGGGGGTTGGCGCCGATGAGGAGCAGGTGGTCGGTGCGGTCCAGGTCCGGCACGGGGATGGCGTGGGCGTCGCCGAACAGCAGCCCGCTGGAGACGTGTTTGGGCATCTGGTCGACCGTGGACGCGGTGAACAGGCTGTGGGTGCGCAGGCCGCCGAGCAGGACCGGCGGGTAGAGGGCGCCGGCCATGGTGTGCACGTTGGGGTTGCCGAGGACCACGCCGACGCTGTCGCCGCCGTGCCGCTCCACGACCGGGCGCAGTCCGGCGGCGACCGCGTCGAAGGCCTCCTCCCAGGTGGCCTCGCGCAGCACTCCGTCCCGGCGGACGAGCGGGGTGCGCAGCCGGTCGGGATCGCTGTCGACGGCACCGAAGGAGGCGCCCTTGGGGCAGATGAACCCCTTGCTGAAGACGTCCTCGCGGTCGCCGCGGGCGCCCGTGACACGGGTGCCCTCGATGGTGAGGGTCAGCCCGCAGGTGGCCTCGCACAGGGGGCAGATTCGCAGGGCGGTGCGGGACACGGGTCCTCCCGGGGGGTCGGCGGCGGTGTCGCCGGAGCGCGGACGGGCTCGCGGCGAGCATACCGACCGGTTGGCATGCTGGGGAGCCCCCGCGGGTGACGGCTCGGCGGCCCTGCGGGGCCGGGGAACGGGCGGGGCTCAGTCGAGCATGCGCCCCAGGTACGCCCGCAACAGCTCACGGCTCTCGCGGATGATGGCCTCGTCGCCCTCCGGGTCCAGCCGGAAGGCCAGTTGGACGAGGCTGTCCGCGGTCTCCACGGCGACCAGGAAGGCCAGGCGCAGTTCGTCGTCGGGGGTGCGGCCGAGATAGCCGGCGAGCAGATCGGTGAGCCGGTCGGCGACCCGGGTGTTGGGCTCGGCATGGCGGGCGCCGACCGGTATCTGGTTGCCGAAGTCGACCAGGGAGAAGCCGGGCGCGGTGCGCTTCATGGCCAGGTACTCGTCCAGGACGGAGTCCATGGCGGCCCGCCAGTCGCTCTTCCGCGCCCCCCGCAGCCGCTCGGTGACGCGCTCGGTGTAGCGCTCCAGGTTGCGCTGGGCGAGGGCGTCGGCCATCTGCCGCTTGTTGCCGAAGAAGCGGTAGACCGAGCCGATGGGCACGCCGGCGCGCTGCGCGACGGCGCGGGTGCTCAGGGCGTCGTAGCCGACCTCGTCGAGGAGTTCGGCGCAGGCGTCGAGGATCCTGGTCAGCCGTTCGGCGCTGCGCCGCTGGACGGGCGCGCGGCGGAGCGATGTCGCGTGGGGCACGGGCTTCATGATGCCTTTCCGCCGGGGTCCGGTGAACCTCGCCCCGGAGTACGGAGAAGGGTGGGTGATGCACTCATCACGAGGAGGTGCCGCCCGCCGCGGGCGCGGTCCCGCCCGGGGTCCCGGCCGACACGGTGACGTCCGCCGTGCTCTGCACGGGCCTGCCGTGCACGGCCCACACGGTGCCGTCGTCGGCGTACAGGCGCGCGGTGACGTGGTGGGTGCCGCGCGGCACGAGGCGGTCGGGCAGGTGGTACCGGCGGGTGCGCAGGGCCGCGACCCGGCGGCCGTCGACGAAGAGGCGGGCGAGCCCGCGCCCGGTCACCGCGGCCGGCCGCGCCCCGGCCGGCGAGCAGCGGAAGTGGTGGAAGGTCAGCCGGACGTCCCAGCCGCCGGCGGGGTCCGGGGTCACCTCGACGCCGACCTCGGGGGCGTCCTTCCTCGGGACCTCGCGCAGATGCCGGCCGGTGTCGTCGGTGCCGTCCAGGAGCGTGCCGGCCGGCGAGGGCGAGGCGTCGCCCGCGGGCGCCGCGCCACCGGCACAGCCCGCCGCGCCCAGCGGCAGCAGGACGCCCACCGCGAGCGCGGCGAGCGGTCCGCGCGCCCACTTCGTCCAGGACATGCCCGGGAGCGTATGTCACCGGCCCGGCACCCCGAATCCGCCTGAAGTCTGGTTCCGGGCCCACCTCAGGGGGAGGACCGCAGGCCCTCTTGCGCGGCACGGCGCTGATTCCTACGGTATTACATAGGAATCACGAAGCGCGAAGGAGCGTGGGAGCGATCATGAGCGGGGACGCGCGCAAGACCGCCGAGGGCCTGTCGTATCTGACCGGGTTCGGCAACGAACACTCCTCGGAGGCGGTGCCGGGCGCCCTGCCCGAGGGCCGCAACTCGCCGCAGCGCGCGCCGCTCGGCCTGTACGCGGAGCAGCTGAGCGGTACGGCGTTCACCGAGCCGCGGGCACACAACCGCCGCTCCTGGCTGTACCGCATCCGCCCGTCGGCGGCGCACCCGGCGTTCACCCGCACCGGCAACGGCGCGATCCGCACGGCCCCCTTCACGGAGACCGTGCCCGACCCGAACCGGCTGCGCTGGAACCCGCTGCCCGAGCCCGGTGCGGGGACCGACTTCCTCGCGGGCCTGTGGACGCTGGGCGGCAACGGCGACGCGACCCAGCGCACCGGCATGGCCGTGCACCTGTACCACGCCAACGCCTCGATGGAGCGGGTCTTCTCCGACGCCGACGGCGAGCTGCTGATCGTGCCGGAGCGCGGCGGGCTGCTGCTGCACACCGAGTTCGGCCGGCTCCACGTGGAGCCCTCGCACGTGGCGCTGATCCCCCGTGGGGTGCGCTTCCGTGTGGAACTGCTGGACGAGTCCGCCCGCGGCTACGTGTGCGAGAACTACGGCGCCCCCTTCCACCTCCCCGACCTCGGCCCCATCGGCGCCAACGGGCTCGCCAACGCCCGGGACTTCCGGGCGCCGGTCGCCGCGTACGAGGACACCGAGGGCCCGGTGGAGGTGGTGAACAAGTTCTGCGGAAACCTCTGGACGGCCACCTACGACCACTCCCCCCTCGACGTCGTGGCCTGGCACGGCAACCATGTGCCGTACGTCTACGACCTGCGCCGTTTCAACGTGATCGGCACCATCTCCTACGACCACCCGGACCCCTCCGTCTTCACGGTCCTGACCTCGCCGTCGGACACCCCGGGCCTCGCCGGCGTCGACTTCGTGGTCTTCGCGCCGCGCTGGCTGGTGGGCGAGGACACCTTCCGGCCGCCGTACTTCCACCGCAACGTGATGAGCGAGTACATGGGTCTCATCGAGGGCGCGTACGACGCCAAGACGGAGGGCTTCGTGCCGGGCGGCGGCTCCCTGCACAACATGATGTCGGCGCACGGCCCGGACCGGGAGACCTTCGACCGGGCGAGTGCGGCCGAACTCGAGCCGCAGAAGATCGACGACGGGCTGGCCTTCATGTTCGAGACCCGCTGGCCGCTGACCCTCGCCCCGCACGCGACCGGGGCCGACCACCTCCAGCAGCGCTACGACGACGTGTGGCAAGGCCTGGAACGTCACTTCCGGGCGTGACGCCCTCGTTGCGCTGAACGTTCATCGACAGGTACGGATATCCGCGTGACCTCCTTCGCCCCGGACTCGATCGTCCTGAACCGCAAGCTGCCGCTCTGGTACCAGGTGTCGCAGTCGCTGCGCGCCTCGATACTCGGCCGGTCGCCCGCGGACCCGCTGCGCCTGCCCACCGAGGAACGGCTGGCGGAGCACTACGGGGTGAGCGTGCTGACCATGCGGCAGGCGCTCAAGGAACTGGAGGACGAGGGGCTGATCAGCCGGCACCGGCGGCGCGGCACGTTCATCGAGCCCGCCGCACGGCGCGGGACCCCGGTACGGCTGCTGGGCTCGGTGGACGCCATCGTGGCCCAGCAGTCCGGGATGACGACGGAACTGCTCGGCCACGGTCCGGCGCCCGTACCGGCCGGGCTCGCCGAGTACTTCCCGGACCTGCCCCAGGTGGCGACGTACCACCGCCTGCGCAGCGACGAGAAGACCGGCGAGCCGACCAACCACGCCGTCAACCACGTCCGGCCCGAACTCGCCGCGCTGATCGACCTGGACGACCTGGTCCGCTGGCCGATGACGAAGGTGCTGCGGGACGTCGTCAAGGCGGACATCAGCCGTATCACGGACACCGTGGAGGCGCGGCTCGCGGACCCGGACACCGCGCGCCTGCTCCAGGTACCGCTGCTCAGCCCGATCCTGCACTACACGGGCGTGACCTACGACGCCGAGGGCCGGGTGCTGGACGTGGCGGTCATCCACTACCGGGGCGACCGCTTCTCCTTCACGGTGACCCTGGAGGCGTAGCGCTCCCCGGCGCCGCCGGTCGCCGGTCGCACGGTTCCCCACGCCCCTCCGGGGCGCTGCCGTACCATGCCCAGCGTGACGCCCGACGACGCTCCGCTGCTCGCGGACCTCATGCCGTGGTCCGTCGCACCGCTGCGGCCGGGCCGCGCCTGGCCGACGGCACCCGACCCGGCCTCGCTGCGGGCCCGCTGGGACGCCCTGCTGAAAGCCGAAGGACCGGACCGTGAGGCGCTGTTCGAGCCGACCCGCGCCCGTGGCCTCGGCTCGGCCGTCGGGCAGCTGCCCGGCCGGGCCACGGACACCCAGCGGCTCGCGCGCGCCGAGGGCCCGTGCGCGGAACCGGTCCGGGTCCTGGCCGCCCCCTTCGACGAGCAGTGGCTGATCCCGGACCACCGACTGATCGACGCGGCCCGCCCCGAGCTGTGGCGGGTGGCGGACGAGCACCAGGTCTTCGCCGTGGAGACGGGCGCCGAGGAGCCGCTGCTCGCCACGTCGCTCCTGCCCACGCTCCGCACCGGCCGCATCCGCCCGCTCCACCGCCGCCCCGGCGGCACCGAACCGAACCTGGCCCCCGGCCTCCTGGACCACCTGGGCGCCCGCCTGGGCCTGCGGCCCACGGCGTCCGACATGCTGGCCTGGATCCTCGCCACGACCCGTCCCGACCTCACGGTCCCGCTCACCGGGGACCCGGAACTGTGGTCCGCGGGGGTGGAGTCGGGCCGCCGGATGTTGTGGCTGATGCGCCGTGACGGCGAGCGCCCCAAGCTGCCGGGCGGCCGCCGCCCCTACGTCCGCGCCCCGCTGCCCGCCCGTCCCCTGGCCCTCCACTACGACCGCGACGAGGAGAGCCTGCACCTCGACGAGGGCCGCGTCTCCCCCGTCCCGCCGGAGGCCTGGGACTACGAGGTGGCCGGAGTCCGGGTCCTGGAGACCTGGTTCGCGGCCCGCACCGCCCCCGCCGAGCCGGGCACCCTCGCCGCGATCCGTCCGTCCACCTGGCCGCAGTCCTGGACGTCGGAACTGCTGGAGCTGGTCACCGTGCTCGCGCTGCTGGCACAACTCCGGCCGTGGCGGAGCGGGTCGAAGGTCGCGTCACCGGTCACGGCGAGCGACCTCCGGCGCGCCGGCGTCCTTCCGGTACCGGCCGCGGCCCGCCGCCCCGCCTCGGTGCTCGACCACCGCGAGGAGGGCCCCGAGGGCCAGTTCACCCTGATCTGACGCCGTGCTCCGGGGCGAGGGCGCGAGGGCTCCCTCCTCCGGTGCCCGGCACCGACCGGGTACTGACAGCGGCGGCGGTCAGGGGAGATCATCCACTCCATGGATCTTCTCCCGCTGCCCCTGGAGGGCATCACCGTCGTCGCCGTCGAACAGGCCGTGTCCGCGCCCTTCGCGACCCGGCAGCTCGCGGACCTGGGCGCCCGGGTCGTCAAGGTGGAGCGGGTCGACGGCGGGGACTTCGCGCGCGGCTACGACACCGCGGCCGCCGGTCTCGCCTCGCACTTCGTGTGGTGCAACCGCGGCAAGGAGTCCATCGCCGTGGACCTGAAGGATCCGCGCGGCCTGGACGTCGTACGACGGCTCGTCGCGGACGCGGACGTGTTCGTGCAGAACCTCGCGCACGGGGCGGCGGGCCGGCTGGGCCTGGACGCGGCCACGCTCTGCGCGGCGCACCCGAGGCTGGTCGCCGTGGACATCTCGGGGTACGGCGGCTCTGGGCCGTACGCGGACAAGCGGGCGTACGACATGCTCGTGCAGTGCGAGGCGGGGCTCGTCTCGGTGACCGGGACGCCGGAGCGGCCGGTGAAGGCGGGGATCCCGGCGGCGGACATCGCGGCGGCCATGTACGCCTTCTCTGGCGTGCTGGCGGCGCTCGTCCGACGTGGCACCACGGGACGGGGCGGGCCGGTGGAGGTGTCCATGCTGGAGGCGCTCGCCGAGTGGATGGGCCACCCCCTGCACCACGCCATGCACGGCGGGCGGCCCCCGGCGCGCACCGGGCTCGCGCACGCCGTCATCGCGCCGTACGACGCGTATTCGACGGCGGACGGCGGACGGGTGCTGTTGTCGGTGCAGAACGACCGGGAGTGGCGGCGGCTGGCCGAACGGGTGGTGGGCCGACCGGAACTGGGCACCGACCCGGCGTACGCGACGAACGCGGCACGGGTCGCGAACCGGGAGGGGACGGACGAGCTGGTGGCGCGCGCACTCGCCGTGCTGGACGCGGACGAGGCGGTCGAACGTCTGGAGAAGGCGGGCATCGCCTGTGCGCGGCTCAGGGACCTCAACGAGCTGGCGGAGCACCCGCAGCTGGCGGCCCGGGATCGCTGGCGTCAGGTGGGTTCGCCTGCCGGGCCGCTGCGGGCGCTGCTGCCTCCCATCACACTGCCGGGCGGGGACGAGGCACGGATGGGCGACGTGCCCGCGCTCGGACAGCACACCGGGGCGCTGCTGCGTGCCGTGGGGATGACGGACGACGGGATCGCAGCGTTGCGCCGGGACGGCGTGGTGGCCTGAGCGCGGGCCCTGGACGGATCCAGGACCGCCGGTTCGCCCGGTGGGTGCTCAGTGGCCGCCGAACAGCGAGCGGCGCAGTCGGCGCAGCGGTGCGAAGAGGGAGACACGGCTGACCCGCGCGCGGCGGTCACTGCGCTCGCGCCTGGTGTCACGTGCCGTCAGCTCAAGCATCAGCGAGGTCGCCTCGATCGTCTCACGCTGCGGTATGGCGGGACCCGCCAGTACCGACAGATGGCGGTCGAGGCGCGAACTTGTCGCGCTGCTCCCGCAGGTGATCGCAGGGACCCTGGCCCTGCTGCGTGTTATCTGCTCCATGTCACTCCCCACCCGTACGAGTCCACCCGGCCCGGGCAGGGTAACCCTATCGCCCCAGGGCGGCACGCGTGTATCTCGGCCACAGGATTCACCTTCCCTGTAAGGGGGTTGACCATCCCCCGTTGACTACTCTCCGAATCCGACCGATTTCAGGGTGAGTTGGACAATGGGCTGGCCGGTGGGCTGGACTGAGCCCCCGTCGGGCTCGACGGTTACGGCGAGTGACGTCGAGGAGGTGTCGAGGCCCTTGGCGACCAAGGGCGTGTCGCCCGCGAAGAGCCCGAGGGAGCGCGGTTGCACGCGGGGGCGCATGAGCCAGAGCTGGTGTACGCGTCCGGCGGGCGGGGTTCCGTATCCGCTCAGGGTGACGACGGCCTCCCGCTCCGATGCGGAAGCGATCACTCCCATTGTCCGGCCCCGGGCGTCCCTGCTGCTCGTGGCGCGGGCGTCGGGAGCGGCCAGAACGTGGGCGATCTCACGTGTCCGGCCCCGGACGGCGTCGAGCTGCTCCTGGCCGCGGTGCGCCTGGACGGCGAAGAGGGAGGCGACCACGAGGGCCGCCGCCGCGGTGACCGTGGCGAACGGCACGAACAGGGGGCGCGTCCGGGGCGTACGGGTGCGGCCCGGCGGGGGCTGGGTGCCCCAGACGTGCGGCGGCAGCTGGGGCGCGCGCGCCTGGGCCGGTCCGTGCTCCTGCGGGGTGGCGCGCACGGCGGCCAGCACCCGGTCGCGCAGGGCGGCGGGCGCGGGGGCCGCCGTGGACCAGGCCAGGCGCACCGCGTCCTCGGCCAGGTCACGCACCTCGGCGGCGCAGCGGCCGCAGCCCCGCAGGTGCTTCTCGAAGCGGCGCCGCTCGCCGGGGTCGAGGGCGTCGAGCGCGTAGGGCGCGGCGAGGGAGTGCGGGTCCTCGCCGCCCAGCAGTCGGCGGAAGAGGCTCACGCGGCACCTCCCAGGCACTCGCGCAGCCTGGTGAGCCCGTCGCGCATCCGCGTCTTGACGGTGCCGAGCGGCAGCGAGAGCCGCTCGGCCACCTCGCGGTAGGTGTAGCCGTCGTAGTAGGCGAGGGTGACGGACTGTCGTTGCAGGGCGGTGAGCCGGTTCAGGCAGCGGCGCACCCACTCGCGTTCGAGTCCGGCCTCGACCTCCTCGGTGACCTGGTCGAAGGCGGGTTCCCCGGCCCGCAGGGCCTCCCGCTGCTCGCGCTCGCCGGCCGCGCGGGCGCTGCGCACCCGGTCGACGGCCCGGCGGTGGGCGAGGGTGAGGATCCAGGACAGGGCGCTGCCCCGGGCCGGGTCGAACCGGGTGGCGGAGCGCCACAGTTCGAGCAGCACCTCCTGGGCGACCTCCTCCGACTGGGCGGGGTCGCGCACGACCCGCCGGACGAGCCCGTAGACGGGTCCGGACACCAGTCCGTACAGGTCCTCGAAGGCCCGCTGGTCGCCACCCGCCACGAGCACCAGCAGCTCGTCGGCCGCCATGCGGTCCCCTTCACCACGGCCGCAGCCGGCCCTTCTTCGCGCACCGCGCATCCGCACCGAGACACACCTCCCGACGGTGTTACGGATCAGCGGGCCGAAAACGCGGGTCGGGGCCCCGGAAAAAGATTTCGCCCCGGGGACCAATCCGGCCCGCCCACCTGCTCCGAATGCCCGGTCGTCAGGCAAGACGGCACGGAGGACGGACGGCATGACACCTCTTATCTCCAGGAGCGGCACGAGGCGCAAGGGCCTCGTCGCGCTCATCTGCGGTGCGCTGGCCGCCGGGGGGCTCACGGCCGCCGGCGTCGCCACTCTGGCACCCGGGACGGCATCGGCCTCCTCCCACCGGGAGGCCCCGCTGATCTCCGGGACCCCGCAGTACGACAACACGGACCTGTACGCGTTCGTGAGCCCGGACAAGCCCGACACCACGACGATCGTGGCGAACTGGATCCCGTTCGAGGAGCCGGCGGGCGGCCCGAACTTCTACACGTTCGCGGACGACGCCCAGTACGACATCCACGTCGACAACAACGGTGACGCGCAGGGCGAGTTGGTGTTCCGCTACACCTTCAAGACCCACACGAAGAACGGCAACACGTTCCTCTACAACACCGGTCCGGTCACCAGCCTGGACGACCCGGACCTCAACATCACACAGACGTACGACATCGACCTGATCCGGCTGAAGAAGCAGCACGTGGTGTCGGACACCAAGCTCGCGGACGACGTGCCGGTCGCGCCGTCGGACGTCGGCAAGGCCTCCATGCCGGACTACGGCAAGCTGCGCTCGCAGGCCGTGTACCGGACGGCGGGCGGCGCCACGACCTTCGCGGGGCAGGCGGACGACCCGTTCTTCGCGGACCTGCGCGTCTTCGACCTGCTGTACGGCGGGAACCTGTCCGAGGTCGGCCGGGACACGCTGAAGGGCTACAACGTCAACTCCATCGCCCTGCAGGTGCCCAACGACCTGATCCGCGAGTCGGCCGGGCAGCCGGTCGTCGGCCTCTGGTCCACCACGCAGCGCCGCAACGCGCAGGGCTACTACAGCCAGGTCTCGCGGCTCGGCAACCCGCTGGTCAACGAGGTCGTCAACCCGCAGAAGGACAAGGACCGCTTCAACGCCTCGCAGCCCCTGTACGACGGGCAGTTCCTTAAGAACGTCACCGATCCCGAGCTGCCGAAGCTCGTCGAGGCGATCTACAAGATCAAGGCGCCCGCCACTCCGCGCAACGACCTGGTCGACGTCTTCCTCAAGGGCGTCAAGGGCCTCAACCAGCCGCCGAACGTGCGCCCGGCGGAGGAGCTGCGCCTGAACACCTCGATCAAGCCCAGCGCGCATCCCAAACGGCTGGGCGTGCTGGACGGCGACAACGCCGGGTTCCCGAACGGGCGCCGGCTCACCGACGACGTGATCGACGAGGCGCTCCAGGTCATGGAGGGCGAACTGGTCGGCTCGAAGAACGACCTGGGTGACGCGGTCGACAAGAACGACAAGGGCTTCGAGAAGTCGTTCCCGTACATCGCCGAGCCCACGTCCGGCTCGCGCGGGCAGCTCGCCAAGGGCACGACCGCCGGGGCGGACGTGCGCAGCCAGCTGGGGAACGCGCTGCAGCCCGCCGAGCCGTCCGGCGGCGACTCCGGCAACACCACGCTGATCGCCGCCTCGGCGGCCTCCGGCGCCGCCGGGATCCTGCTGATCGGCACCGCGCTCGCGTGGTGGCGCCGGCGCATCCGGCGTCCGTACTGACGCCTCTCCCCCATCCGGACCGGCGCGGCCCGCACCCCCACGGCGGGCCGCGCCACCCCCTTTCGACCACCACCAGGCGACCGAGGAGAGGGCATGCCCCCGCGCACGAACGACGCCGAGACCGGCGACCGGCGACCGAGCACCCACCGCACCCCGTCCACCGCGTCGGAGCACGCCCTTGAGGACACGCCCGATCGGCCACCGGGCGCACAGGGCCGCTCCGGAGACGTGCCCGGCGCCGGGGGAGCGTCCGGCGAGACACCTGAAACCGACGGCACGTCCGTGGCGAAGGGCCGGTCCGAAGAAGCACCCGGCGCCGACGGCACGTCCGGGGAGGCGCCCGGCGTGGAGGCCCCGGACGGTGGGGAGCGGGTGGCCGCCGTGCGGCGGGTCGCCGCCGCGGGGCGGCGGTGGCGGGCCCTGCGGATCGCCGGCTGCGCGGTGCTGCTGGCGACCGCGCTGACCGGTGGGGCGATCGCGCTCGGTGCGGGGCGGGCACCGGCCTCCGTGCCGGTCGCCTCCACCGCCGTCGACCCCGGTGTGCTGAACGGCGGCAACCTGGACGCGAGCATCGCGGCGCTCCAGGCGCACCTGCGCGGCCAGCCGAAGGACGCCGGCAGCTGGGCCACCCTCGGCCTGGCCTACGTCGAGCAGGCGCGGACCAAGGGCGACCCGTCCCGGTACCCGCAGGCGGACAAGGCGCTGCGGCGGTCCCTGTCGCTGGCCCCGGACAACGACCAGGCCCTGGCCGGCCGCGCCGCCCTCGCCGCCGCCCGGCACGAGTTCAAGGACGCCCTGACCTACGCGGACCAGGCCCTGCGGCAGAACCCGTACAGCGAACGCGCGCTGTCGTCCCGCATCGACGCCCTGGTCGAACTCGGACGGTACGCCGAGGCGTCGCGGGCCGCCGACACCGCCGACGCGCGCAAGCCCGGCGTACCGGTCTTCACGCGGTACGCCTACGTACGCGAGCTGCGCGGCGACGTCACGGCGGCCCGGCGCGTGCTCCAGCAGGCCCTGTCCGGCGCCACGTCCCCGGGCGACGTCGCCTACGTGGCCACGCAGCTCGGCCAACTCGCCTGGAACCAGGGCGACTACAGGGCCGCCCTCGGCTACTACGCGCGCGCCCTGGCCGCCGACGACGGCTATCTGCCGGCGCTGGAGGGCCGGGCCCGCGCACAGGCGGCGAGCGGGGACCGGGCCGCGGCCGTCAAGGGCATGGAGGCGGTGGTCGCGCGCTATCCGCTGCCCGCACCGCTCGTCGAACTGGGCGAGCTGTACGAGGCGCGCGGGGCGGCCGGCGACCGCGCGCGGGCCAGGCAGCAGTACGCCCTGGTGGACGCCTGGATCGCGCTGGCCCGCGCCAACGGCGTCAACGCGGACCTGGACACCGCGCTGGCCGCCGCCGAGCACGGCGACAAGGCGGCCGCGCTGCGGGCGGCCCGCGCCGAATGGGCCCGCCGGCACACCGTGCACACCGCGGACGCCCTCGCCTGGGCGCTGCACGTCAACGGCCGCGACAGCGAGGCCCTGCCGTACGCCCGCCGGGCCACGGCGACCGGCTACCGCAACGCCTCCTTCCGCTACCACCTCGGCGTGATCGAGCTGGCCACCGGCCACCGCGCGGCCGGCCGCTCCGCGCTCGCCTCGGCCCTGAAGCTGAACCCCGGCTTCTCGCCGCTGGGCGCCGCCGAGGCCCGCAAGGCGCTGGAGGCCACGAAGTGAGGCCGCGCCGGCTGCTCGCCGTCCTCGCCGGCTGCGCCCTCGCGCTGCTCCCGGCCGCCACCGCGAGCGCGCATCCCCTGGGCAACTTCACCGTCAACCGCTACGACGGCCTGGTCGCCGCCCCCGGGCAGCTCCGCGTCGACCACGTGGAGGACCTCGCCGAGATCCCGGCCACCCAGGCCAGGCCGGACATCGCCCGCCTGGGCATGGCGGAGTGGGCCCGGCAGCGCTGTGCCCGGGCCGCCGCGGGCAGCCGGCTCACCGTCGACGGCCGTCCGGCCACGCTGACATCCGGTGGCGGCACGGCGCGCCTGCGGCCCGGCCAGGCCGGGCTGAACACGCTGCGCGTTCAGTGCCGGCTGACGGCCGGGCTGCCCCGGAACACCGGCGTGGCCCTCGGCTTCCGCGGCGCGGGCGACACGGGCGGGCCCGGCTGGCGGGAGATCACCGCGCGCGGCGACCGTATGACGCTCACCGCGACGGACGTGCCGAAGCGGTCGGTCTCGCACGAACTGACCACGTATCCCAAGGACTTGCTGTCCTCCCCCGCCGACACCGTCACCGCCTCCCTGCGGGTGCGCCCGGGCGGCCCCGCGCTCGCCCGGGAACGGCAGGAGGCCCCGGGCGCCGCCGTGCTGCCCCGGGGCGCCGACCGCTGGACCCGGGCCCTGGACGGCCTCGTCGCCCGTCACGACCTGACCGTGGGCTTCGCCGCGCTCGCGCTGCTCGTCGCGGTCGTCCTCGGCGCGCTGCACGCCCTCGCGCCGGGGCACGGCAAGACCCTGATGGCCGCGGCCGCCACCGCGCGCGGGGGCAGGGCCAGGCTGCGGGACGTGCTTCCCCTGGCCGCCTCGGTGACGGTGACGCACACCCTCGGCGTGGTCGCGCTGGGCCTGCTCGTCACCGCCGGCTCCGCCGCCACGCCCTCGGTGATCGCCTGGCTGGGCATCGCCAGCGGCGCCCTGGTCCTCGCGGCGGGCACCGGCCTCGTACGCCGGGCCTGGCGCCACCGGTCGCCCCCGCACGCACACCCCCACGGCCACGGCCGTCCCCACGAGCACGACCACCCGCACGACCACGACCGTCCCCATGACCACCCGCACCAACACACGCACTCCCACGGCGGCGTCACCCACTCGCACCCCGCCGCCCCCACCCTGCGGGGCACGCTCCTGCTCGGGTTCGCGGGCGGGCTCGTGCCCAGCCCGTCCGCCGTGGTCGTCCTCGTCGGCGCGGCCGCGCTCGGCAAGGCCTGGTTCGGGCTGCTGCTCGTCGTGGCGTACGGGGCCGGTCTGGCGCTGACGCTCACGGCGGCCGGGTTCGCGGTGGTCCGGCTGGGGTCGGGGGTGTCCCGGGTGCTGGAGCGGCGCCCGCGCTGGACCGCGCACCCGGTGGCCGCTCTGATGCGCCGGACGCTGCCGCTCGCCTCCGCGTTGCTGGTCGTGGCACTGGGTACCGGATTGGTGCTCAAGGGGGCCGCATCCGCACTCGGTTGAGCTACTTTTGTGGAGAATTCGCGCGAGATGCCTTGGGGGCCGCCCGTGTCCGAAGAGCCGGGCCGTGAACGTGTGATCGCGGGCCGCTACCGCTTGCTGGCCCCGCTGGGCGAGGGCGGCATGGGGACCGTGTGGCGCGCCCGCGACGAGGTGCTGCACCGCGAGGTGGCGGTCAAGGAGGTGCGGGCCCCGGCCGGGCTGCCCGGGGCCGAGGTCGAGCGGATGTACGCACGCCTGGAGCGGGAGGCCTGGGCCGCGGCCCGCGTCTCGAACCGCAACGTGGTCACGGTGTACGACGTGGCGGTGGAAGGCGGCCGGCCGTGGATCGTGATGGAGCTGGTGCGCGGACTGTCCCTCGCCGACCGGCTGGAGGCGGAGGGCCCGATGTCCCCGCAGCGGGCCGCGCACATCGGTGCCGAGGTGCTGTCCGCGCTGCGCGCCGCGCACTCCGCCGGGGTGCTGCACCGGGATGTGAAACCGGCCAACGTGCTGCTGGCGAACGACGGTCGGGTGGTGCTGAGCGACTTCGGCATCGCCTCGGTCGAGGGCAGTTCGGCGCTCACCATGACCGGTGAGGTGGTCGGCTCGCCCGAGTTCCTCGCTCCGGAACGGGCGCTGGGGCGCACGCCGGGGCCCGAGTCGGATCTGTGGTCGCTCGGCGTGCTGCTGTACGCGGCCGTCGAGGGGGTCTCCCCGTTCCGGCAGGACACCCCGCTGAGCACCCTGCGGGCGGTGGTCGACGAGGAGTTGCCGCCGCCGCGCCGGGCCGGGCCGCTCGCCCCCGTCGTCGAGGGGCTGCTGCGCAAGGACCCGGGGGCGCGGCTGCCGGCCGAGGTGGCCGAGCGGGAGCTGCGGCTCGTGGCGGCGGGCGGCTCGCCCCGCGCGCGGACCGCGCCGGTGTCGCCGTACACCGCCCCGACGGTCGCGGCGCAGCGCGGACCGGGCCCCGCCACACCGCCGTTGCCCGTGGCGGCGCCGGCCGGGGACCCGCCGGGGCGCGGCCGGCGTGCCGGGCTGGTGCTGGTGGTGGGCGTGCTCGCGCTGGTGCTCGCGGTGGCCGGACTGGCGTACGCGCTGATGAACCACGGGGGCGGTGGGAACGGCACGGCGGGCGGCGGCGCGAGCGCCGGCACGACGTCCGCCCACCGTCCCAGCGGCAGCACCGACTCGGACACCGGGGCGCCCGCGCCCACGCACAGCGCCGGCGCTCCGGCGAGCACCGGGCCCGCCCAGTCCGTGCGGGTCACGCTGACCGGTGCGCACACGGCGTACTCGGGGAGCTGTCCGCCGCCGGACGGCGAGGCGCCCGCGTTCACGGCGACGTTCACGGTGGGGCGGCTGCCCGCGCAGGTGGAGTACCGGTGGGTGCTGGCGCACGGCTCGGTCTCGGACCCGGGGTGGAAGACGCTGTCGTTCCCGTCCGGCGGCGACAGGACCCGGCAGGTGCGGGTGACCGTGTCGGCGTACTCGGACAGCGGGACGATCGACAACGCGGTCAGTGTGGAGGTGCGGGCTCCGGTGCGGACCGCGTCGGACTCGGTGCCGTTCTCGGTGACGTGCGTGTCACCGACGGAGACCCCGTCGGACGGGGCCTCCGCTTCTCCTTCGGGCTCGCCCGGAAGTTCACCCTGACGGGCTCACCCGTGCCGGTCAGGAGGCGCTGGTGAACACCGGCAGGTAGGCGCCGGACTGGCCGGCCGCGGTGGGGTGGTACGACTCGCCGATGTCGAGCCAGTTGACGCTGTGCAGCCAGGAGTCGCTGGAGCAGATCTCATGGCTGGAGAACGCCGAGCGGACGTCCCCGAAGACGAAGTTGTGGGCCTGGGCGCGGGCCTGGATGGCGCTGTCGATCGTGTCGGCGGCGCCGTTTATGGCGGAGCGCTTGGTGTCGGAGAGTCCGAGGCAGGTCTGGCCGAGCAGGTAGAAGCGGGGGTAGCCGATCACGACGACCCGGGCGTTGGGTGCCTTGGCACTGATCGCGTTGTACACCGCGTCGAGCTTGCCGGGGAGCGTGGAGCTCACGTACGCCTTGGCGGTGTTGATCCGGGAGAGGCAGGAGCTGTCGGACTGGAGCACGCAGGTCGTCATGACGTCCGAGAAGCCGGCGTCGTTGCCGCCGATGCTGATGGACACCAGCGAGGTGGAGGAGTTCAGGGAGCCGAGCTGGTTGGCGAGCACGTCGTCCGTCGTGGCGCCCGAGCAGGCGTTGAAGGCGAACGAGGCCGGGCTGTGGGCGGCGTTCCACAGGTACGGGTACGCCTTCGTGCTGCGGTCGCAGTCGCCGCTGGAGCCGATGTAGCTGCCCGAGCCGACTCCGGAGGAGTAGGAGTCGCCGAGTGCCACGTAGCCACCGGACGCGGCCGTCGCGGACGCCTGCGCCGAAGCGGCCCCGGTGAGACCGAGGCCGGCGGCGAGGAGGAGCGAGGTCACGAATCCGGTAAGTCGGGAACGTCTCATGGAACCTCCCTTTAGCAGGATCTCTGCGTCAACTGTCGTACCAACTACGCGTGTTGACGGGAAGTGTTCATGCCAAGACTTTTGCGGTCTCAACAGGATCAACGCGAAACGTTCACTGCTCATCTATTGCGCGTGCATGCCAAATATGGTGACGCCGCGTCACGGGCGATGAGCAGAACGAATGTTTAAAGAGGGACCGTCCGTCTTGACGCCCTCCCCGGCCCTGCGTCACATTGAAGCCCGGCATCCGGCGCGTCGGGGGGCAAAGTCGCCAATGCAGACCTTAGGCATCAAGACACCTTCATCAGACGGTGGCGCGGACGGCGCCCGGGGAGCACGGCCAGGTCCGGGGAGGGACCTGTCGCCGCTGCTCGCGGGGGCCGCGACCGCCGTGGCGGCGACAGGCGCCCTGCTCGCTCTCATCGGCTCCGCTTCTCCGCTGCGCGGTCCGTGCACCCTGTTCTTCCTGCTCGTGGCGCCGGCCGTGGCGATCGCCGCGGCACTGCGGGGGCTGGATTCCTTCGGCCGGATCCTGTGCGCGCTTGCGGGCTCGGTCGTGGTCAACATGCTGGTTGCCCAGGGCATGCTCGCGGTGCACCGCTGGTCGGTCCGCGGCGGAGTGGTCGCGGTGACCGTACTGAGCCTGCTGCTCCTGCTCCTGGTTCTGGCCCGGGAACGAATTTCCGGAAAACGCACACAAGGGTGAGCAACGTGGGCCAAAGTTATGTAACGGCCGAACCAACAAAAACGTGAGGCAGCCTTCCAGGTCTTGCCTTTCGGGTTCAACCGTCAATACCGTCTAGATCTCACCCGCATCGGTTCGTCGGCACACGGCTCAGGGGAGGGCTCAGGGCCGCGGCGAGGCCGGCGCGGGGCGCGGTAGGGGGGTGCCGTGCTCGGTGACCGCAACTGTGACCGAGCCGTGCCGCGCGACCGGCTGCCGTCTTGTCCGGCGGTCCGGCCAGCTTTGCCAGCTCGTCCGCGGGTACGAAGATCCATCCGCCGTGCCGTGGAGGAGAAACCCCCCTTTCGAACCGGACACACAGCCGGGCCGCCCAGGGGCGGGCGGTCCCGCCGGACGAGAGGGAAAAGACTCATGAGTTCTGTTCTGCGCCCGCCGAGTTCGGGCCAAGATCCGTTAATCGCCAGCCACTACCGGCCTATCTCCTCTCACCTGGCGATCACCCCGCCGGTGAGCGTGGTGATCCCCGCCATGAATGAGGCGGAGAATCTGCCCTACGTCTTCAAGACACTTCCGGACTGGATTCACGAGGTCGTCCTCGTGGACGGCAATTCCACGGACGACACGGTCGACGTCGCCCGGTCCCTGTGGCCGGACGTCAAGGTCGTCGAACAGCACGGCCGGGGCAAGGGGGATGCCCTGATCACCGGATTCGAGGCGTGCAGCGGCGACATCATCGTGATGGTCGACGCGGACGGCTCGGCCGACGGCGGCGAGATCGTCTCGTACGTCTCCGCCCTGGTCTCCGGCGCCGACTTCGCCAAGGGGTCGCGCTTCGCCAACGGCGGCGGCACCGACGACATGACCTTCATCCGCAAGCTCGGCAACTGGGCGCTGTGCACCGTCGTCAACCGCAAGTTCGGCGCCCGCTACACCGACCTGTGCTACGGCTACAACGCGTTCTGGCGGCACTGCCTCGACAAGATCGACCTCGACTGCACCGGCTTCGAGGTCGAGACCCTGATGAACATCAGAGTGGTCAAGGCCGGCCTCAAGGTGCAGGAGATCCCCAGCCACGAGTACCTGCGCATCCACGGCACGAGCAATCTGCGGGCCGTGCGGGACGGGATCCGGGTGCTGAAGGTCATCCTGAAGGAACGCTCCAACCGGCGTGCCCTGCGCCGCCGGGTGCACCACTCGCCGCTGCTCACCACCGGGCGGGGAGAGGTGTCTTGAGAGATCCCGGCATCTCCGTCGTGATCTGTGTGTACACCGAGGACCGCTGGGAGGACATCCTCGCGGCGGTCTCCTCGGTGCGCGCGCAGTCGTACCCCGCGCTGGAGACGCTCCTGGTCGTGGACCACAACCCGGCCCTGAAGGACCGGCTGGCCCGCGAGTACAAGGAGACCGACGGCGTCCGGGTGCTGCCCAACGCCGGCCCGCGCGGCCTGTCCGCGGGCCGCAACACCGGCATCGCCGCCTCGCACGGCGAGGTGATCGCCTTCCTCGACGACGACGCGGTGGCCGAACGCGACTGGCTGCGCCGCTTCGCCGAGGGGTACGCCGACCCGCGCGTGCTCGCGGTCGGCGGCCGCACCGAGCCCGTCTGGGCGTCCGGCCGCCGGCCCGCCTGGTTCCCGGAGGAGTTCGACTGGGTGGTGGGCTGCACCTACCGGGGCCTGCCGCCCGGTCGGGTCGAGGTCCGCAACGTCCTCGGCGGCAACGCCTCCTTCCGGCGCACGGCGTTCGAGGCGGCGGGCGGCTTCGCCACCGGCATCGGCCGCGACGGCGACCGCCGGCCGCTCGGCTGCGAGGAGACGGAGCTGTGCATCCGGCTCACCCGCGCCCGCCCCGACGCCGTGCTCATCATCGACGACCGGGCGGTGATCCACCACAGGGTGCCCGCGCCCCGCGAGCACTTCTCCTACTTCCGCACCCGCGCCTACGCCGAGGGCCTGTCCAAGGCCCTGGTGGCCAGGAGCGTCGGCGCGGACAAGGGCCTGGAGTCCGAACGCCGGTACACCACCCGCGTGCTGCCCGCCGGGGTCGCCCGAGGCCTGCGCGACGCGGTGCTCGGCCGGCCGGGCGGCGCGGGGCGCGCGGGCGCGATCGTCGCCGGGGTGCTCACGGCCGCGGGCGGCTATGTGGTGGGGAGCGTACGGGCGCGGCGCGCAGCGGCCGCCTTCTCGGTCGCAGCGATCGGCAACGGCCCCGGAACGGGCGACGAGCCAGGGGGACCCGCGTGAGCGACATGCCCGTACCCATCCTCATGTACCACTCCGTCGCGACCTCTCCCAACGACGCCACCCGGGTCCTGTCGGTCGCGCCGGAGGCGTTCGCGGAACAGATGGCGCTCATCGGCGACCTCGGGCTCACCCCGGTCTCCACCGCCGGCCTCGCGGCCCACTGGCGCGGCGGCCGCCCGCTGCCCGCCAGGCCGGTGCTGATCACCTTCGACGACGGCTACGAGGGCGTGCACCGGCACGCGCTGCCCGTGCTCGCCAAGCACGGCTTCCCGGCCACCCTGTTCGTCTCCACCGGCTGGCTGCGCGGCGAGCACGACACCGGGGGCGGCCTCGACACCATGCTCGACTGGCGGCAGGTGCGCGAACTGGCCGCCGCCGGTGTCGAGATCGGTGGGCACAGCCACACCCACCCGCAGCTCGACCAGATCCCCGACGAGGCGCTGCGGGCCGAGCTGACCCGCTGCACGGAGATCGTCGCGGACGAACTCGGCGCCCGGCCGCTGTCGTTCGCCTACCCGTACGGCTACTCCAGCCGCCGGGTCCGCCAGGCCGTGCGCGCGGCCGGGTACGCCCAGGCCCTCGCCGTCGGCAACGCGCTCGCCCGCCGCCGCCAGGGGCCCTACGCGCTGCGCCGGGTCACCGTCCGCCGCACCACGGACGTCGAGGAGTTCGAGCGGCTGCTCCAGGGCCGCGCCATCGCCCGCACCTTCGCCAGGGACCGTGCCCTCACCCAGGGGTACGCCCTCGTCCGCAGAGCCCGCCAGGTCCGCCGGAAGGCCATTCGTTCCCGTGTCTGACACGACCACCACGACCGAGTCCGCCACGACCGACGACACCGGGGCGCCCGAGAGGACCGGGCGCCGCCTCCGGCTGCCCGGGACCGGCCGGTCCTCCGACGGCAGCCCGCTGTTCCGCAACGCCTACGCGCTGATGCTCAACACCGGCATCTCCGCCGTCCTCGGGCTCGGCTTCTGGCTGGCCGCGGCACGCTACTACTCCGAGTCGGCGGTCGGGCAGGGCTCGGCCGCCATCGCCGCCATGAAGTTCCTCGCCGGACTGACCGCGGTGACACTGACCGGCGCCCTGGCCCGCTTCATCCCGGTCGCCGCGCGGCGCACGGGCCGGCTCATCTTCCGTACCTACGCGGGCAGTTCCCTGCTGGTGGCGCTCGCCGGCGGCGTCTTCCTGCTGACCCTGGACACCTGGGGGCCGTCGTACCGCTTCCTGCACGGAACGGTCAACGGGCTCGGGTTCATCGTGGCCGTCGTCGCCTGGAACGTGCTCACCCTGCAGGACGGGGTACTGACCGGGCTGCGCAGCGCGACCTGGGTGCCGGTGGGCAACACCGTGTTCTCGGCCGTCAAGCTGGCCCTCCTCGTCGCGTTCGCCGTCGCCGTCCCGACCGCCGGCGTGTTCGTCTCCTGGGTGGCCGCGATCGGCACCTCGGTGGTGCCGCTGGGCTGGCTGGTGTTCCGGCGGCTCGTGCCCCGGCACGTGAAGGCGACCGAGGGGCGCACCGAGCCGCCGACGCTCAGGCAGGTGGGCCGGTTCCTGGCCGGCGACTACACCGGCTCGCTGTTCTCGCTGGCCGTGATCTACCTCGTCCCGGTGATCGTCGCCGCGCAGGTCAGCTCCGCCGAGAACGCCTACTTCTACATCGCCACCACCATCGGCGGCACGACCGACCTGCTCGCCATCAACATGGGCGCCTCGCTCACCGTCGAGGGCTCGCACGACCCCGGGCGGCTGGCCGCCAACACCCGGGCCGCGCTGAAGCGGATGGCCCGGATCATGCTGCCGATCGCGGCCCTGTGGATCATCGGCGCGCCCTGGATCCTCGGTGTGTTCGGCGGGGGCTACGCGCACGCGGCGACCCCGCTGCTGCGCTGGCTCGCCCTCGGCTCGGTGCTGCGGGTCGTGATCGAGACGTACTTCGCGGTGCTGCGCGCGCGGAGCCGCACCGCCGGACTCGCCTGGCTGCAGGGCCTGTTGTGCGTGCTGGTACTGAGCCTGACGCTGCTGCTCCTGCCCCGGATGGGACTGACCGGCGCGGGCGTCGCCGAGGCCGTGAGCCTCGCGGTGATCGCCGCGATCGCCGCGCCGCGGCTCTGGAGGACGATCCGGACCGTGCCCGACACCGTGCCCGAAGCGGTGGCGCCCGACGGGGACCTCGCCGACCTCGGCGCGCTCCCCCACTCCGCGCTCCGCTCCGCCGGGACGGGCACCAGCGGGCCGGCCGACTCCCGGCCCCGCCGGCACAGTCCGGCCTGGGCACTGGACTCGGACACCCTCGCGCTCGGCATCCACGTGGACTTCGACCACGTGGAGCGCCGGCCGGACGTCCGCCCGGGGCCCGGCACCCCGCCCGCGGGCACACACCTGCCGGAACTCCATGGCGAGGAGCGGGAACCGGGCAGCGAGGCCTCCCCGGGGCCGGCCCGGGCCGGTCTGCCTCCGGGGGCGGAGGCAGAAGCGCCGTACTCGGCCGCCGAGAGGGGAGTACCGTTCACGGCCGCGAGGACGGAGGGGCCGTTCACGCAGACCGCGGGAGAGGCCGGTGCGATGCCCGAGGCCGCCGTACCGGAGGCGTCCACGGCCGGGGAGCCCGTGCCCGGCGGGCCGCGACCGCCCGCCTCGCTGCGGGAGCGGCTGCTGCCCACCCGCTCCGGAGTCGTCCTCGGCTGTCTGCTGATCGCGGCCCTGCTGCTGTACTGGGTGCCCGCGCTCCGGCTCGGCGAGACCGACCTGGACCGGATGGGCGGCCTCGGCCTGATCTCGGTGCTGCCGCTGCCGACCCTCGTCGGAGCGGCCCTGCTGATCACCGTGTTCGCCGGGCTGCTGTGGCTGCGCCGCGAACACCGGACGCTGCTGCTCGTGACGCTGCTCGCGACGGTCGTGTCCCTGCACGCGCTGCCCGCCGTCATCGAGACCGAGCCGCGGTTCCCGACGGCCTGGCAGCACCTGGGCTTCCTCGACTACATCGACCGCACCGGGTCCGCCGTGCCGTACCTGGACGCCCGCTGGAGCTGGCCGGGCTTCTTCGCGGTGGCCGCGTTCGTCGGCCGGGCCTGCGGGGTCACCGACTTCACCGAGGTCATCCGCTGGTGGCCGACCGCCATCCAACTCTCCTATCTCGCGCCGATGTTCCTGCTCACCCGGTCGCTGCGGGCGAGCTGGCGGGCGAAGTGGACCGGCGTCTGGCTGTTCGTGCTGTGCGGCTGGGTCGGCCAGGACTACTTCTCCCCGCAGGGCTTCACCTATCTGCTGTACCTGGTGTTCGTGGCGATCCTGCTGGTCTGGTTCCGTCCGCCGCGGATGCTGTGGGCGAAGTTCCGCCCGGGCGAGGCCGAGGTGGAGCCGGCCGACCGGCGCCAGCGGGCCGTGCTGCTGCTGGTGCTGATCGGCCTGTACGCGGCGAGCGTCCCTGCTCACCAGCTGACCCCGTTCGTGATGCTGGGCGTGCTCGCGGTCCTCGTCCTGCTCGGCCGGTCCGAGCTGCGCGGCCTTCCCCTGCTGTTCGCGGTGCTGGTCGCGGTGTGGGTCGGCTTCATGGCCGAGCCGTACTGGTCCGGCCACTTCAACGACCTCTTCGGCGGGGTCGGCGGGGTCGGCAGCAATGTCTCCACCTCGGTATCCGGCCGCATCCAGGGCGGGGACCCGACCCACAAGCTGGTGCTGTACACGCGGGTGCTGCTGGCCGGCGCCGTGATGACCTTCGCCTGCTGGGGCTGGTTGCGCCGGCGCCTGCACCGCTACCGCGAGCGGTCGCTGCTGGTGCTCACGTTCGTGCCGTTCCTGGGCTTCGGCATGCAGTCGTACGGCGGCGAGATGGCGCTGCGCGTCTTCATGTTCGCGGTGCCGGGCGCGGCCCTGCTCGGCGCCCTCGCCCTGTTCCCGCGCGCCGGGGTCGACGCGCGGGAGCGCGAGAAGGACCGCAGGCGCCTCGGCGCGCTCGCGGCGCTGCTGGCCGGGCTGCTGCTGATGGGCGGCTTCCTGGTGGCCCGCTGGGGCAACGAGCCGTTCGAGCGGACCCTGCCCGGCGAGGTCACGGCGATGGACTGGGTGTACGCCCACGACAAGCCGACGGTACGGCTGCTGTGGCTGAGCAACGACACGGTCGACGACGTGACCCCGGCGATGCCGTGGGGCGCGAGGGACATGGAGCGGGTCGACTACGTCCCGACCCTGGCGCCGACCGATCCGGTCCTGGTGTCCGGCCTGGTCAAGTCGCTCAAGGACGCGGGCCCGAACTCGTACCTGATGATCAACCGGAGTCAGGTGACGTATCTGCGGATGGACGTCGGCTACCCCGCGGCCTGGGAGCCCCGGCTCATCAGGAGCCTGGACGACCGGCAGGAGCTGTCGAAGGTCCTGGTCAACGATGACGTCACCGTGTACGCGCTGCGCAGGCAGCCGGCGGGCCCCGTGCCGAAGCCGCATCCCGGGCCGATCGGGCCGCGGGTGACGTGGACTCCCTGGTCGGTGGTCGGTGCGCTGGCCGCCGTCGCGCTGATCCTGCTGCTGGCCGCCCGTGAGGTGGTCCGGGTCGCGGTCCGGCCGGGCGTGCGCCGGCTGCGCCTGCTGCAGGGCAGTTTCTGGTTCGCGCTGCCGCTGCTGGCGGTGGTGCTGGCCTCGCTGGTGCAGCGGTTCCTGACGATGAAGTGAGGGCGGCCCGGCCGGGTCACCGGCCGAGCCACTTCACCTCGTACGGCCGCATGTCGAACCGCTTGCCGTCCACCTGGGCGCTGATGGTCCGGTTCACCGTGTTGACCACCAGGACGGTCCGGTCGCTTGCCAGGACGCGGACGTTGGGCACGTCGTCCGGGGCGACGGACACGCTGCGGTACCTGGTGCCGGGCGGGAAGGCCTTGCCGAACCGGGACACCAGGTCGTACATGGGCAGCGGCTGTCCGCCGCCGGCGCCGTCGGTCGGTGTCCACAGGCAGCCGGCGCAGCCGGTGCCGGTCTTCTCCTCGGGGTTCCAGTAGAAGCCGGAGCCGGCGCCGCCCTTGACCATGGCGATCATGCCGGTGGCCTGGACGGCCACCCGGTGCGGTTCGGACCAGCCCTTGCGGTCGTCGTTGCCGTCGCCGGGCTCCACGTAGTACTCGGCCCACCACAGGGGCAGGTCGTGGGTCTGGCGCCGCACCCACCGGCCGACCGCCGTCAGTTTGTCGGTGGCCGCGAACTCGTTCGGCAGCAGGTCGTCGTCCCGGGTGTAGCTGGAGCCGTCGACCACGGCGAAGTCGGCGCCGGCCTTGTGGGTGTTCCAGTAGGTGAAGGCGTCGAGCACCCGCTGGTCCATGGCGCCCCAGGGGCCCCTCAGTTCGGTCGAGGCGTTCTGGTCGCGCGCATCGACGCTGTCCATCACCAGGTAGGGGCCGCCCACCATGATGTCCTTGTCGACCTTCTTCAGCGCCCGGTACACGAGGTTGTACATCCTGGTGTAGCCCTCGTAGTCCCAGCGGTCCCGGGAGTCGTTCCAGAAGCCCTTGAACTCGTTCCAGACGATGAAGTGCTTCACGTCGGGGTAGCGCCGGGCGACGGTCGCGGCGAGGTTCGCGAAGTCCTCGTAGTGGGCGGGCGTGGGCGCGGTCTCCAGGGCGGCCTGGCTCCAGTCGGTGTTGTCCACCCCCGCCCTGCCGCCCTTCATCCAGTCCGGGGAGCAGCACAGCGTGATCACCGGGGTGCCGCCGGAGGCGCGCATGAAGTCGACACGGCGGTCGAGGTCGCCGAAGTCGTAGTGCCCCTCGACCGGTTCGGGGTTGTCCGCGCCCCAGCCCATGATGTGCTGGTTCTGCGGCAGCCCGCCGTTCCCCCCGAGCAGCTGCCGCACCCGCGCGGAGGCGGCCGACGCGCCCTCGTCGGCGCTGTACTGGGTGTGCGTGAAGCCCCAGCCGACGTACGGCTCCGGCTTCGCCTGTGCGGTGGCCGGGGTTCCGTGCACCTTGTCGCCGTCACGCGTGGTGCCGGTGGTGCTGGGACCGCCGGACAGCGTGCTGATCAGGGTCACCACCAGGGCCAGCGCGGCCGCGCCCACACCGAGCAGAGCGGTGAGTCGCCACCGCCGAGTATCCGAATCCCACCCATGACGTCCCATCAAGGGCAACACTAACCGCGGAATCCACCCGTCCGGCAGGTCTTGGAGGCACCCGGAACAGTCTTGGAACACCCGGAACAAGCGGCGGAAATGCCGTGCGCGGAGGGCATCGGTGACGGATCATGGCGGCATGTCTGCTAACCCACACGACGCTCTGCCGATCCGGCTCCACGTCGACGACTCCGACTCGCCGTCCGACGTCGTCGACGCGCTGTTCCTCGGCCGCTTCGCGACGGGCGAGCAGCCGTACTCGCACGCGGCGAACATCGACCGCGTGCGCTCCGGCGCGACCCTGCTGCCGGAGGGCGCGCAGGTGCTGCGGGTCGCCCGTGACGACGACCGCAGCGCCACCCTCGCCGAGGGCGAGGGCTGGACCCTGCTGGTCTCCCGCTGGAACCGGGGCGCGGACGTCACCGTGACCGCGACCAGCGCCGAACTGGCGCAGCGGATCCTGGACCAGGCCACCGACGGCGCGGCCGACGAGCCCGAGCCGCAGCCGGAGAACGTGACGATGGGCTTCTGGTACGTCTCCCCGCGCCGCGGCCCGCACCGCACCACCCGCCAGATCTCCGCGGGCACCTGGGACGAGGTCCGGCCCAACTACACCGGGCCGGTGGCGGACGCGATGGACCGGCTGATGAAGACGACCCCCGAGGACATCGCGGGCCGGCTGCTGCTCCTCCACGGTCCGCCCGGCACCGGCAAGACCTCCGCGCTGCGCACCCTCGCCCGCTCCTGGCGCGACTGGTGCCAGGTGGACTGCGTCCTGGACCCGGAGCGCCTCTTCTCCGACGTCGGTTATCTGATGGACATCGCGATCGGCGAGGAGGACTCGGCGGGCAAGGGCCGCTGGCGGCTGCTCCTGCTGGAGGACTGCGACGAGCTGATCCGCGGGGAGGCCAAGCACACGGCGGGCCAGGCCCTGTCGCGGCTGCTGAACCTCACCGACGGCCTGCTCGGCCAGGGCCGCAACGTCCTGGTCGGTGTCACCACCAACGAGGACCTGGAGCGCCTGCACCCCGCCGTGGTCCGCCCCGGCCGCTGCCTGGCCCGTATCGAGGTGGGGCCGCTCACCCGCCGGGAGGCGGCGAACTGGCTCGGCACCGAGGAGGGCGTCGGCCGGGAGGGCGCGACGCTGGCCGAGCTGTACGCGCTGCGCCGGGGCACGGCGCCGACCTCGGTGCCGGGGGCGCGGGAAGGCGCGGACGCGGGTCTGTACCTGTAGTGCTTTGATGAAGGCATGACCTTGTTCGTCGGCACCTCCGGGTGGCAGTACAAGGACTGGCGGGACCTGGTCTACCCGGCCGGGGTCCCGACCCGGCTGTGGCTGGAGGAGTACACCCGGCTCTTCGCCACCGTCGAGATCAACAACGCCTTCTACCGGCTGCCGTCGTACGACACCTTCGCCGCGTGGCGCGGGCGGGTGCCGGGGGACTTCGTGGTCGCGGTCAAGGCCAGCCGGTATCTCAGCCACATCAAGCGGCTGAAGGATCCCGAGGAGCCGGTCGGCCGGCTGATGTCCCACGCGGCGGGCCTCGGCGGACGCCTGGGCCCGGTCCTGCTCCAGCTGCCGCCCACCCTGCGCGCCGATCCGGCGCTGCTGGACGCCTGCCTGGCCTGCTTCCCGTCCGGGACCCGGGTGGCCGTCGAACCCCGCCACGACTCGTGGTGGACGCCCCGGGTGCGCGAGGTGCTGTCGTCCCGTGGCGCGGCCCTGTGCTGGGCGGACGTGCTGGCCCGCCCGGTCACCCCGCTGTGGCGCACCGCCGGGTGGGGCTACGTCCGCTTCCACCAGGGCCGCGCCCGGCCCTGGCCGCGCTACGGCCGGCGCTCCCTGGAGACCTGGGTGGACCGCATCGCGACGACGTGGTCCGACGCGGACGACGTGTACGCGTACTTCAACAACGATCCGGGCGGGGCCGCGGTGGAGGACGCGGTGACGTTCGGGAGGGCGGCGCGGCGGGCGGGGCTGACGGTGACGAGGGTCCCGGAGCCCGCGGGCCACCGGTAGCCGGCCCCTGCCGCGGGGCGCGTGCCGGGGGCGCCGACGCGGCGGGATGTTCGGTGTCACCGGGACGCGCCGTCTCGGCGGGACGTGCGGGTTCACCGGGACGCGGCGGGACGTTCGGTGTCGCCGGGACGCGGCGGGGCGGCGCGGACCGTCGAGCCGGGCCGCCGGGACGGGGCCGGCACGGCCCGGCGGGGCCGAACGCCGGGGCGCCGGTCGTGAACTCCCGCGCGCTCAGCCCTCGTAGGCCGCCCGCAGGGCGTCCCGCACCGCGGCCAGCGCCTCCGGCTCGCCGAGCCCGAGGCGCCGCACCCGGTCGACGTACGCCTGTGCGGCGGCCGCGGCCTCGCGCTCCGCGGCCGAGCCGGCGGCGGCCACGTACGTGCCGTGGCGCCCGCGCGTCTCGATCACCCCGTCGCCCTCCAGCGCCCGGTAGGCCTTGGCCACCGTGTTCACCGCGATGCCCAGGGACTCGGCGAGCCCCCGCACGGTCGGCAGCCGGTACCCCACCGGCAGCGCCCCGGACCGCGCCTGCTCGGAAATCTGCGCGCGGACCTGCTCGTACGGGGGCGCGCTGTCATCGATGCGGATCTTCAGGCTCACGGGCCGATTCTCCCGTACCCGGCGGAAAATGGGAGGCACACCCCGCGCGCATCCCCGTACGGTGCCTCCCCATGACCGTGATCGTGCGCGACCTCGACCCCGACGTCCCGGCCGACACCGAGGGGTTCGCCCGGGTCCGCCGTCTCGCCCTGCCGTACATCCTGTTCACCTCGGACTCCGTCCGCCACAACGCCGTCCACGTGCCGCCCGAGGCCTACTACCGCCCGCTGGTCGCGGAGGAGGACGGCGAGGTGATCGGCACCGCGCAGGTCCACCTGGCCCACGACAGCCCCGAGCCCGGCCAGGGTCTGCTGAACATCTACGTGCGGCCGGACCGGACCGGCCGGGGTGCCGGAACCCTGCTGCTGCGGGCCGCCGAGGAGCACCTCGCCGCCCGGGGAGCGACCAGGCTGCTCAGCTGGGTCCTCGACGAGCCGGCCAACCGCGCCTTCGCGCAGCGGCACGGCTATCGCGGCAGCCGGTCCGCCCACTTCCTCCGCCTCGACCTCGCGGCCGCCGCCCTGCCCGCCCTCCCGCGGACCCCGGCGGGCGTGGAGCTGCGCACGGGCGCGGACTTCGCGGACGACCCGCGCCCGCTGTTCGAGCTGGACGCGGAGACCATGCTGGACGAACCCGGCGACGTCGAAGCCGAGTTCAGCGACTACGAGACCTGGGTCGAGCAGTACTGGAAGCATCCGCTGCTGGACCGCGAGCTGACGGTGGCCGCGTGTGTCGACGGCCGCCCGGTCGCCTTCAGCGTGGCCTACACCGACGGCGGCACCCGCTACTCCACCGCGATGACCGGCACCGTCCGCGCCCACCGGGGCCGCGGCCTGGCTAAGCTCGTCAAGACCCACTCCCTGCACCGGGCCCGCGCCGCCGGCATCACCGAGGCCTTCACCGGCAACGACACCGGCAACGACCCCATGATCGCGGTCAACAAGTGGCTCGGGTACGAGATCTGCGCGACGGAGGTGCGTCATGTCCGCGAACTCGGCTGAGCCGGTGGCCCCGTTGGAGGTCGTCCTCGTCAAGGCGGGCCGTACGAAGATCCGTTACCCGGCCGAGCTGATCCGGGACGACGGCGACCTGATCGTCGTGCGCGCGCCGTGGGCGGGCACCGGCGTGCGCGACTTCGGCTTCGTGCGCTTCGAGCCGGGTGACGTGTTCACCGAGTACTACTGGCGGGACCGCTGGTACGCGGTGAAGGAGGTCCGCGCCGCGGGCGGCGCCGTCAAGGGCTGGTACTGCGACATCACCCGTCCCGCCGTCCGCACCGGCACCGAGCTGGTCGTCGAGGACCTCGACCTGGACCTGTGGCGCTCCGCGGACGGCACCGACGTACGGCGGCTGGACGAGGACGAGTTCGCCGAGAGCGGCCTGGCCCGGACCGATCCCGGGGCCGCGTCCGCCGCGGTGGCGGCGCTGGAGGAGCTGGAGGAGCTGGCCCTCGGCGAGGATTTCGAGAACCTGCTGTCCTGACGACCTGGGCCCCTTGCTCGGAGACCGGCCCCCCGACGGCGGGAGCCACCCGGGGGGGCGACGTCCCGACAGCGGGAGCCACCCGGGGGGGGTCGGCCGGGGGGCCGGCCGGTCTCAGACCGTCGCCACCACCGCGTACCGCTCGTCGTCCACGGGTGCGCCCCACAGCAGGGGGTCGCCGGACAGCCGCTCCACGCGCAGGTCCGAGGTCAGCGGCCCGAGGAGGGTGGCGAGCCGGTCGGCGGGCAGTCCGACCGGGTTCAGGGTCCCCCAGACGCCCTCGACCAGCACGAAACGTCCTCCCGCGCCACCGGTGGCGCGGGAGGTGCCCCGGGGGCGCAGCAGGTCCCGCCAGTGCCGCAGGACGCGTGCGGGGTCGGGCAGCGTCCACAGCACGTGCCGTACGAGGACGACGTCGAAGCGCTGCTCGCCCACGGGCGGTCGCGCGGCGTCCCCGCGCAGGACCACCGCATCGCGCCCGGCGAGCTTGGCCCGGGCCCGCTCGGCCATCGCCGGGGACAGCTCGACGCCCGTCACCCGGTGTCCCTGCTCGGCCGCGAGGAGCGACAGGCTACCGGTCCCGCAGCCGAGGTCGAGCACGTCGGCGGGGCACTCGGGAAGCCAGGAGCGCAGCCGGGCGGCCCAGGCGGACCGCACGGCGGGGTCGCGCAGTCCGTGGTCGGGTTCGTCGTCGAAGCGGGCGGCCTCGGTGTCCCAGTCCACCGAGGCGGTCCCCGCAACCGTGTGCTCGTTCCCGTGCGTCATGCCCAGAGAGTGACACGGGCCACTGACAGTCCGGACGTGACAGCCGCCACTGACAGACCGTGCACCGATGAGGAACTCTCCCCAAAAGGGTCTGCCTCCGTGACAACGCGGAACTCGGTAGGCACTGAAGGAGGCAGCCATGCGCCGTGTGACCGTGCAGAAGCCCCTGAAGAGGACGGACACCCGCCGGATCCGCGAAGAGGCGGAGGACCGTCCCGCAGGGCGCCCGGAAGTGCGCAAGGACATAGCGAGAACCTGGTGGCCCGACAGCTGAGCCAGGCCCCGCCCCGATCACGACCGGCCACACCGCACACACTGCCTACCTGAGCCCAGCCTGAGCGTCGCCCTCACGGGACCCCGTAAGGGCCCGAAGGAAACGTGGCTCACGACATGCGTAGGTCCCCGCGTTGAGGCGTGGAGATTCCCAGCGAACCGTCCCTCGCGGGGACAGTTGTCACCACCGACGGAGCGTCGGCGGCCGGACGGTCACCGCCTTGCCGAGGAAAGCAAGACGGTGCCCAGGAAGGCTGCACGGAACGCCTTCATCGCTAGTTTCATACGTTCGGGATCCAGTTGTCCGGAGCGACCGTCGGCACACTGTCGGTGTGGAAGTTGTCCGGAGCGACCGCCAACACGCCGTCATTGTGGAAATTGTCCGGAGCGACCGTCGGCACACTGTCGGTGTGGAAGTTGTCCGGAGCGACCGCCGACACGCCGTCGCTGCTGATGTTGTCCGCGGCGACCGCCGGCACAGCGGCGATGACGGCGGCGACACCGGCCGCAACAGTTGTAGCGACCAGCCGAGAGATCTTCATCCTGACTCCTGTGTGGGTGCGAATCATCGTCCATGCCGATCAGGCCCGAGCCGCTCAGGCTGCCCTCGAACTCCAGGAACACCTCTCCTGCGTGACCCGAGGCTCGGCTCCGCAGGTGTACTGCGTCACCGGAACTGCGATGGTGCGGACGTGCTGTCCGTGCGGCTGCGGCCCCGAACAGCGAGGCCGCCGTTGACCAGGAGGCAGGGGAGCGTGTCGCCATCCATGCCGTCGCCTGACCGGACTTGCAACGGTTTCACCCTCAGAGGGAGGCGAGACCTTGGAGTGTGACACCGACGCCTCCGGATGTGACCCACATCTCACCGCTCGAGGGTGCGCGCGGTCCCTGCCTGGACGCAGCCGGTATCCAAGCAAGAAGCTGGGCGATGCAGTTCAGGCCTGACCAGGCCGCGCCGTTATCTTGAGCCTGTCGCCGCCCGTCGAGCCGGGCCTCGTGCCCGGTGATCTGCGCGGGTAACGGCCCCAGTGCGCCGAACCTCATGTTGTTCCCCGGCACTTCACGATCAGCGCCCCCCGGCTGACCTCGCGCTAGGACGAATCCAGGACGACCGAAGGACCCGTGTCCGTAGCGTCACCGTGCGGTATCCAGTCGTTCCCGCGCAACGAAAGGAAACGGGGATCAGATGACGAACAAGTTCATGTCGAAGAGCTGGGCGTTGACCGCGGTGAAGGCGACGACGGTCGCCATGGCCCTGGTGGGGACGGTCGGTGCGACCGGGGCCGCGGCTGCCGACGCGGCGAGCGTCAGCAGCATGACACCGACTCACTCCGTGGCTGCTGCCGCGGGTTCGGTGCTGGTCAAGGAGGTCAAGACGGCGCAGGGTACGGTCGACATCTACCGGGACTCCGCTGCGGGGGTCCGACCCTTCTCCGCGTCCGGCTGCGCGGGTGGCAGCTTCGAGGTCTGCATCAACATCAACGGTAGCGGGAAGTTCGTCTACTACATCGAGAATTCGACGCACTTCCCCAGCGCCGGCACGGTGAACATGGAGATCAACGGCCCCTCGGGTGTGATCGATCAGACGGGTAACTTCTACGAGAGCGGCGGCTGGTACAGCGTTGTCTGGAACTTCGACTCCAACGTGACGCCCGGGTACTACTGCGCCACGTCCTTCACCTACACCTCCCGCCAGGGCGCCTGCGAGACCGTGAGCTGACGCCTCGGCACCGCGGCGACGGGCAGCCGTGCCCTCCGGCGGCTGCCCTCTCCGGGGCGGGGGCTATTGCGGGCTCGAACTCCTGGAGCCGACACGGTTTCTCCCGCCTCCTGAGCTATACGGCGGCCTCGGGTCCGCCCCGCTGACACGAGTCGACACAAGCCCCGCCCGGCTGCTGACACGAGAGCAGCACACGGCCCTGCAGCGGCTCCACCGAGTCGCTCAGCGCGCCCACCCGTGCCCCTCGGACAGCTCCTGGACAAGGAGCGGCCGGGGGCCAATCAAGGAGCCAACCGGAGCGTTCGACGGCCGACGACCCCGGACCGGCGCGGGCAGCCGCGCTGCTCGGGCGCGGGCGGGCCACCGGGTTCCGCCTCCCCTTCCTCAGCCCCCGGTTAGTCCGGCCTTAACGGGACCATAAGGATCTCCTCCAGCCGCCTCCAGCAGGTGGTTTCGCGGTTTGTCGGGGCTAGCTTCGGATCACCCCCACGGGATCCAGCCCACCCCACGGACCGTTCCGAGGAGTTCCGCATGCCAGTCCGCCGCAGGGCAGCCGCCTTCACCGTGCTCGGCCTGACGCCGCTCGCCCTGACCGCGCTCGGCGCCGTTCCGGCGGCGGCGCACGGCTCGATGGGGGACCCGGTCAGCCGGGTCTCGCAGTGCTACGCGGAGGGCCCGGAGAGCCCGCGGTCGGCGGCGTGCAGGGCGGCCGTGGCGGCCGGCGGCACCCAGGCGCTGTACGACTGGAACGGCATCCGGATCGGTGACGCGGCCGGACGGCACCGGCAGCTGATCCCGGACGGCAAGCTGTGCAGCGCGGGCGCTGCGGAGTTCAAGGGCCTGGACCTGGCCCGCGCCGACTGGCCGGCGACGCGCGTGCACAGCGGCTCGTACACCTTCAGATACCGGGTCACCGCCCCGCACAAGGGCACGTTCAAGGTCTATGCGACCAAGCCGGGTTACGACCCGGCGAAACCCCTGTCCTGGTCCGAGCTGGGTCTGGGCCACCCGGTCGCGACGGCCACGGACCCGGTGGCGTCGGGCGGCTTCTACACCTTCTCCGGCAGGCTGCCCGAGCGCACGGGCAGGCAGCTGCTGTATGCGATCTGGCAGCGTTCGGACAGCCCGGAGGCGTTCTACTCGTGCTCGGACGTCGACTTCGGCGGCACCGGCGCGCGGGGTTCCTCCCCCGCCGCCCCGGCCCCGACCGCCTCCGCGCCCTCCGAGCAGCAGATCTCGGCCGGTGCCGGCAGGTCGACCATGCGGCATCACGACCACGGCGGCGACGGCGCGAGCGCCCCGGCGCGGTCCGCCGCCCCGTCCAACGCCCCGAAGGCGGCCGGTGCGTCGGGGGACCTCGCGGAGACCGGTGCGTCCAACGGCACCTCGTACGTCGCGATCGGCGGCGCGGCGGCGCTGGCGCTGGGCTCGGCCGCGCTGTTCCTCTCGGTGCGGCGGCGCGCGTCGGGCTCCGGCCGCCGCTGAGGTTCCGGGGCCTGTCCGGCGGCTCAGGCCGGACAGGCCCCGGCGGCGGTCAGCTCAGGGCCGAGGCGCAGGTGGTGGCGGTGGCGTGGGCCGGGTCGAGGGCGTCGGCCACCTCGTGGAAGGCGATCCGGTCGAACAGGCCGATCGCCACGTGTTCGGAGAGGTCGAGCGGGCACAGGTCCTGCAGCAGGACGTTGTGGACGTCCGGGCCGCTCAGGTACTGGCTGCGCCATGGGGTGGCCACCTCGTCGTACTTGGTCGCGATGACCGTGTAGTGCACGCCGGGGACGGTGTCGCCGTCCGCGTTGAGCTTGGTGAGGAAGTCGGAGCCGGGGATCTGGTCGGCGAGGCCGGGGGTGGTGGCCTTGATCAGGCCGGCGGCGCCGGGGAAGTACGGCAGCAGGTTGGCGAGGCCGCTCAGGGTCGCGCCGTGGTTGTCGGGGGCGAGGCCGACGAGCGTCCCGACCTTGTCCGCCCCGCCGAGGAACTTCAGGTAGTAGCGGGGCATCATGCCGCCCTGGGAGTGGCCGACCAGGTCGGCCTTGGCGGCTCCGGTCGCGCCGAGCACCCTGTCGACGAAGGCCGAAAGCTGCGCGGCCGACTGGTCGATGGGGCCGAGGCCGTAGAAGATGGGGACGCCGGGCAGCTGACCGTAGTCGAGGGAGAAGACGCAGTATCCGCGGGCCTCCAGGTAGGGGGCGAGGGAGAGCCAGTTGTCGACCGAGTTGCCCAGGGTGCCGTGGACGAGGACGACGGGGCGGGGATGGGTGGCGGAGGGCTTGCAGGAGTAGTCGTTCCAGCCCCGGCTGGGGGCGGTGTCGGCGTGGGCGGTGGCGGCGGGGATGGCGGCGGCGACGGCTGTCAGAAGCAGCGCGGCGAGGGGTCTGAACACTCGCTTCCAGGGCAGCATCGGGTGATCTCCTTGCGGCTCAAGGGAGGTACGACGGCCTAACCCTGTGATCCGGATCACGAGGATGCTGTTCACTCGTCAAGTTACGGGCGAGTAGTGCAAGTGTGAAGTTACGCGCGAGTAAAAACTTCCAGTGATAACCAGAGCCACACCGGGGCGCTGACGAAACGTCACCAGGCAGGCCTCACCGGACCGTAGGGCGCGATCCGCGCCAAACCCTCCCGCAACGCGCGCACTTCACCCTCGCCCAGCAGTTCGATCCATCCCCCCACCACCCCGGCGGCCTCCTCCTCCGCCGCCCGGGTGCAGGCCCACCCGCGCTCGGTCAGCACGACCAGCCGGGCCCGCGCGTCCTGCGGGTGCGGCCGCCGCTCGGCGTACCCCTTGCGGACGATCTCGTCCACCAGCTGGCTCGCCGCCTGCTTGGTCACCCCGAGGTGCGCGGCCAGTTCGGTGACGGTGGCCCCGTCCGGCGCGAGCCGCGCGAAGGCGAAGCCGTGGGCCGGCCGCAGATCGGTGAAGCCGCGGGCCACGACCCCGTCGTGGATGCGGTGCGTGAGCTCGCCCGCCGCGGCGAGCAGGGCGGCGGACAGGGCCATGGCTTCGGAGTTCTGCACGGAGGCATTGAAACACCCTTGACTACTTGGTCAAGCAGCCTGACCATATAGTCAAGCTACTTGACCATATGAACGGAGCCCACCATGCCCTTCGTCCGCTCGTCCGAGGCCACGACCCACGAGATCCACGGCGCCCGCTTCGTCTCGTACGCCACCCCGCTCACCGGCAGCGAGGAGCTGGCCGCCTGGCGCGGCGAGATCCCGGCCGGCACCCGGGCGCCGGCCCACACCGTGAGCCGCGAGGAGATCTTCCACCTGCTCGTCGGCGACCTGCTCATCACCCTCGACGGCCGCACCGAGCGCGTCTCGGCCGGCGACACCGTGATCGTCAACGCCGGTTCGACCCTGGCCGTGGAGAACCCGGCCGATCACACGGCGATCTCCTGGGTCACCACCTCCGTCGGCCTGACGGCCGAGCTGGCGGACGGCACCCGCATCACGCCGCCCTGGGCCAACTGACCCCGTCCGAACCGGTCCTGACCGCCAGCCTCCCCGGCATCACCGCCCGCGGCCCGAACTTCGCCCGCACCCGGTCCGCGACCTCCTCGATCCGGCGCACCTTCTCGTCCACCGGATCGAAGGTGAGCTGGTAGGAGGCCTGGTCGGCGGGGGTCAGGCCCTCGGCGCGCAGGGCGAGCGCCCGGACCCGGGCGCGCTGGAGGCCGAGCGCCTCGTACATGCCGTAGGCCACCCCGGTCAGGGCCGCCGAGTGCGCGGTCGGCTCCTTCAGGGCGCGGCTGCGGGAGGTCGAGGAGCGGTCGGCGTAGCGCACGGTGAGGGTCAGGGTGCGGCAGACCTTCCCCACCGCGCGCAGCCGGGCGCCCAGTTCCTCGGCTGCGGACAGCAGTGCCCTGCGGTGCCGCTCGGGGTCCAGCTCGTCGGTGCCGAAGGGCCGTTCGGCGACCAGCGAGCGCGACACGGCGTTCGGGACGACCCGGCCCCGGTCGACGCCGCTCGCCTTCTCGCGCAGCTCACGGCCCGCCTTCGCGCCGATCAGCCGCTGGAGCGTGGACAGCGGCGCGGCGGCGACCCGGCCCAGGGTGTCCAGGCCGTACTCGGAAAGGGTGCGGGCGGTCGCCGTGCCGACCCCGGGCAGCGCGGACACCGGCCGCCCGGCGAGGAACTCCGCGATGCCGTCCGGGTCCCTGGGCACGGCGCACGTCTCGCCGGGCCGGGCGTCGCCCAGCGCCACGCGGGCCAGCATCGGCCCCGGACCCGCGCCGATGACACAGTCGACGCCGTGCCGCGCGAGGGCCCGTACCCGGATCACCGAGGCCAGCTCCACCGCTCCGCGCCCGAAGTACCGCTCGGCGCCGTGCAGATCGGCCAGCGCCCCGTCCGGGGGCAGCGCCTCCACGACCGGGGTGAACTCCTCCAGCAGCCCGAGCAGCCCCGGCAGGGCGGCCTCGCACGCCGGCGGCAGCTGGAAACGTACGCAGAGAATGGTCATCCCGCACTCCCCGGGCTCTGGTGCCACAACTTCCGTCCCACCGCGGGCCCTTCGCCCGCGGGACGCAGATCGGCCCAGGGGTGCATCTCGTACCCCGTGGGCATGCGGATGGTCCGGCCCGCCATCGGGTCGGGGGCCGCCGAACCGGCCGGCCGGGGCGGCCCGTCCGCACCCGCGGCCCGCGCCCGGGCCGGGCCGTCGCCGCCGTCCGGCCCGTCCCCGGGGGCACCGGACGGTTCGGCCAGCCGGGCCGCGACCCCTTCCAGCCCTTCCTCCCGGCGCACCTCCAGCAGCTCGGCGAGGTTCCAGGCGGCGGAGCCCACCACGCTCAGGCTGCGCGGCCCGCGGCGCTGCACCACCCCGCGCACCAGCAGCAGCCAGGAGTGGAAGACGGTGTGGGCGCAGGCGTCGTGCGAGTCGTCGAAGAAGGCGAGGTCGACCAGGCCCGTGCCGTCGTCCAGCGTGGAGAAGATGACCCGCTTGCCGGACCGGATCGGCGGGGTCTGGGTGGCCGCCTTGGCGCCCGCGACCAGCACGGTCTCGCCGTGCCTGGCCTCGCGCAGCCGGCGCGCGGAGGCCACGCCCAGCTCGTCGAGGAACTCCCGGTGGTCGTCCATCAGATTGCGCGAGGCGTCCATGGAGAGCACGCCCAGCTCGGCGCTGAGCCGCTCCGCCGAGGTCAGGTCCGGCAGCCCGGCCGGCGCGGTCCTCCTGCCGCCCGCCAGCGGGAGCTGGCCGCCGCCTCCGCCCCGGGCGCCCCGGTGCAGCTCGGTCAGATGCAGCTGGAGGTCACGCCGGTTGGCGCCGAAGGCGTCCAGCGCCCCCACCTGGGCCAGCCGCTGGGCCAGCGGCCGGCTCGGCCGGGCCCGCTCCCAGAAGTCCAGCAGGGAGGCGTACGGCTGCCCGTCGGCGATCCGCCGCGCCTCGGCCTCGCTGATGCCGTGCACGTCGCAGAGCGCGAGCCGCAGCCCCCACAGCTTCGGCGATTCAGACACCAGTTCGATCCGATGGGCGACCCCGGACACGTTCACGTCCAGCGGCAGGACCGGCACCCCGCGCCGCCGCGCGTCCGCCAGCAGCAGCCGCTTGGGGTACATCCCCGGGTCGTGAGTGAGCAGCCCGGCGTAGAAGGCGGCCGGGTGATGGGCCTTCAGCCAGGCCGACTGGTACGTGGGCACGGCGAAGGCGACGGCGTGCGCCTTGCAGAACCCGTACGACCCGAACGCCTCCACGATCTCCCAGGTCCGCCCGATCGTCTCCGCGTCGTGGCCGCGGGCCGCCGCGGTCTGCGCGAACCACACCCGGATCCGCCCCTGCGACTCCGGGTCCGACAGCCCGCGCCGCACCCGGTCGGCCTCGCCGCGCCCGCAGCCGGTCATGACGGCGACGATGTCGATGACCTGCTCGTGGAAGACGACGACCCCGTACGTCCCCTTCAGCGACGGCTCCAGGTCCGGGTGCGGGTAGCGCACCGGCGCCCGTCCGTGCCGCGCCTCGATGAACGGCCGCACCATGTCGGCGGCGACGGGGCCGGGCCGGAACAGCGAGATGTCCACGACCAGGTCGTGGAAGGTGCTCGGCTGCAGCCGCCCCACCAGGTCGCGCTGGCCGGGCGACTCGATCTGGAAGCAGCCCAGCGTCTCGGCGGAACGGATCAGCCGGTACGTCTCCGGGTCCCCCGGCGGCACCGCGTCCAGGTCGACCCGCTCCCCCGCCGCCCGCGCCACCTCGGCGACCGCGTGCGCCATGGCCGACTGCATCCGCACGCCCAGCACATCGAGCTTGAGCAGCCCGAGGTCCTCCACGTCCGCCTTGTCGAACTGCGCCATCGGCAGCCCCTCACCGCTGGTCGGCACCACCGGCGTACGGGCGAGCAGGGAGGCGTCGGAGAGCAGCACCCCGCACGGGTGCATGGCGATCCCCCGCGGCAGGGCGTCGAGCGCCTCGACGAGCTCCCACAGCCTGCCGTACCTCTCCTTCTCCCCCGCCAGCCGCCTCAGCTCGGGCAGTTCCCCCAGTGCCGCGCGGGCGTCCCGGGCCCGGATGTGCGGGAAGGACTTGGCCACCCGGTCGATCTCGGCCGGGTCCATGGACAGGGCGGCGCCCACGTCCCGGATCGCGTGCCGCACCCGGTAGGTCTCCGGCATGGAGACGGTCGCGACCCGCTCCTCGCCGAACCGGCCGATGATCGCCCGGTACACCTCCAGCCGGCGCGCGGACTCCACGTCGATGTCGATGTCGGGCAGCACGACGCGCTCCTTCGACAGGAAGCGTTCCATCAGCAGCCCGTGCTCGACCGGGTCGGCATGCGCGATCCCGAGCAGATGGTTGACGAGCGATCCGGCGCCGGAGCCGCGGGCGGCCACCCGGATCCCCATCTCCCTGACGTCGTCCACGACCTGGGCGACGGTCAGGAAGTAGGAGGCGAATCCATGGTGGGCGATGATGTCCAGCTCATGGTGCATCCGCTCCCAGTACGCGCGCCTGCCGCCGTACCCGAGCCGCACCATCCCCGCCGCCGCCCGCGAGGCGAGCGCCCGCTGGGCGGTGCGGCGACCGGCGCCGACGAGGTGCGGCTCGGGGAAGTGGACGGTGCCGATACCGAGGTCGTCCTCGGGGTCGACCCGGCACTCGGCGGCCGTGGCCCGGGTCTGCTCCAGCAGCCGGTGGGCGGTGTCCCGCCGGAAGCCGGCCGCCTCCACCACCTGCTCGGCGACCCCCCGCATGGCCTGCGCGTCCTTCAGCCAGGCCGCACCGGAGTCCAGTTCCCCGCGCGGGTCGATCGGGACCAGGCGGCGGGCGGCGTCGAGTACGTCGGCGACCGGCCCCGTCCCGGGATCGGCGTACCGGACGGCGTTGCTGAGCACGGGCCGCACCCGCTGCTCGGCGGCGAAGCCGACCGTGCGGGCGGCGAGCCGCAGCGAACCGGGCCCCGTGCCGGTACGGCCGTGCCACACGGCCTCCAGACGCAGCGCGTCCCCGTAGACCTCACGCCAGGGCTCCAGGAGTCTCGCGGCCCGGTCGGGACGGCCCGCGGCGAGGGCGCGCCCGACGTCCGACCCCGGACCGAGCAGGACGACCAGGCCGTCGCCGTGGTTGCCGGACCGGGGGAGCAGCGGGGCCCCCTCCCCCGCGTGCGCCGTCGTGACGAGCCGGCACAGATCGGCCCATCCCCGGGCGCCGTCCCGGGCGAGAAAGGTCACCCGGGGCGCCGACTCGTCGACGAAGGCACCGCCCCGCACCGGGGTGCGGCGCCGGTCACCGCGTACGGCCTCCGCCTCCACCGCCAGATCCACGCCGAACAGTGGACGGACCCCCGCGCCGGCGCAGGCCTTGGCGAAGCGGACCGTGCCGGCGAGGGTGTCGCGGTCGGTGAGGGCGAGGGCGTCCATGCCCCGCTCCGAGGCACGCTCGGCCAGCCGCTCCGGGTGCGAGGCCCCGTACCTCATGGAGAACCCGGAGACGGTGTGCAGATGCACGAAGCCCGGCACGCACACCTCCCGAACATTTATCGAACACTAGTTCCCAGCTTCCCCGTCACCACCATACCTCCATTCTCGAACATCTGTGCGACATCCGCTCGCACGCGTCCCACCTGCACAAACACCCGTCCCCAAGATCGCGAAGGGGCCTGGGCCGGGCACCCGCGCCGGAACGGCGAAGCCCCGCCCCGGGTGCCCGGGGCGGGGCTTCCTGCAGAACCGGTCAGCCGATCTGCGTACCCGTGGCCGACAGGGCCGCGGTGACCGGCTGGAAGAAGGTCTCCCCGCCGGAGGTGCAGTCGCCGCTCCCGCCGGAGGTCAGTCCGATCGCGTTGCCGCCCGAGAACAGCGAGCCGCCGCTGTCACCGGGCTCGGCGCACACATTGGTCTGGATCAGTCCGCTGACCGTGCCCTCGGAGTAGTTCACGGTGGCGTTCAGGCCGGTGACCGTGCCGTCGTGCACATGGCTCGTCGATCCACTGCGCGTGACCTTCATCCCGACCGTGGCCTCGGCGGCGCCGGTGATCTTCTGGGTCGACCCGTTGTACAGGTCGACCTCGCTCGGGTGATCGGTGGTCGAGCTGTACTTGACCAGGCCGAAGTCGGTGCCCGGGAAGTGGGACTCCGCGTTCTGCCCGATCTGCTTGCCGGCGGCGTCCGACCAGGTGGAGATGGCCGCGGTGCAGTGCCCGGCGGTCAGGAAGTACGGCTGGCCGCCCTTGACCACGTTGAAGCCGAGCGAGCAGCGCCCGCCGGAACCGCTGATGGCGTCGCCGCCGGCGATGAAGGGCTTGAACCGCCCCTGCGACCGCTTCAGTTCGGCCTTGCCGCCGAGCGCGTCGACCACCTTGCTCAGCTTGGCCCACCCGGCGCCGGACACCGTCCTGTCGGCGGTGACGACGACCTTGTCGGAGACGGGGTCCGTGGCCCAGGAGGTGCCCGGGATGGTCGCGTCCTCCTTCAGCGTCGAGCGCGCGCCGTCGAGTTCGGCGAGCGAGTTGGCGACGACTCTCGCCCTGGCCCCGGCCGCCTCGACGGCCCTCGCGGCGGTCCGGTCGAGCACGTTGACGACGAGGTTCCGCGTCCGGGCGTCGTAATAGCTGCCCGCCTCCGCGGAGCCCAGGTCCGAACGGAGCGAGGAGGCAAGGGTTCCGGCCGCCGGAGCGGACAGGAGCCGCGGCTCGGCGGTGGACTTCGCGGGCTCGCTGGCGTTCGCGTTCTGCAAGGTGACCCCCGCTGCGACCAGCGCGGCGATTCCCGCACCGGCCAGAGCGGCCCGCCGCCCGGGTATGCGTCGGTGTTTCAACTCACGTCCTCCTGTGGGGGGATGGCCGACCGGGTTGTGGGGACCCGGCGGGCCGGAAGGCTGGTTGACGGCCGCCCACTCTTCCGAACCGCACAGGGAGCACACAAGGCCGACTTCCGGACGCACCCGGGGAGCGCGTGCGCGCCCTCGCCCGCTTGACTGTCACGGTCACGCCAGGGAATTCGCGCTGCAAACACTACGCGCAAGTAACATTCACCGGAACGTGACGATCCGTCATGGCCGGTTTCTTTCCCCGCCGGACGCGGAAGAGCCCCCGCACACCGAAGCGTGCGGGGGCTCGCCGGGGCCGGACACGTCAGGGAAGCGTGACCCCGTAGTAGCTCAGTGCCTCGGTCACCGGCTGGAAGAACGTCGTACCGCCGGAGGTGCAGTCACCGCTGCCGCCGGAGGTGAGCCCGTAGGCGGTGGTGCCGCCGTAGAGCGGACCGCCGCTGTCACCGCCCTCGGCGCAGACGGTGGTCTGGATCAGCCCGTACACGATGTCGCCGCCGCCGTAGTTGACGGTGGCGTTCAGCGCCGTGACGCGGCCGCTGTGCGTACCGGTGGTGGAGCCGCGCCGGTAGACGGTCGTGCCCACGCTGGGCGTCGCCGCCCTGGTGATGGACTGGCTGCCGACCGCGCTCGGGTGCGCGATCGAGGAGTTGGTGTACCGCACCAGCGCGAAGTCGTTGCCCGGGAAGCTGTAGCCGACGTTGGTGCCGAGCACCGTGCTGTGGCTGGAGTTGCTGTACCAGGTGGAGGCGACCTGGCCGCAGTGCCCGGCGGTCAGGAAGTAGTAGGTGCTGCCGCTGTGCACGTTGAAGCCGAGCGAGCAGCGGTACTGGCCGCCGTAGATGGCGTCGCCGCCGCTGATCAGCTTGGTGAACCTGCCGGCGGTGTGCTTGATGGTCAGCGCGCCCGAGTCGGCGCCCGCCTGCTTCTTGATCTTCGCTATCTCGGCCTTGGAGACCGTGCTGTCGACGGTGACGACGACCCTGTCGGTCGTGCCGTCGACGGCCCAGGCCGTACCGGGGACGTCCGCCTGGAGGACGGAGTCGCCGGCCCGGGTGAGCTGGGTCGCGCTGAACGTGTGGGCGTCGCTCGCGTTCGCCGTGGGGGCGGCGAACGCGGCCGCTGCCAGGAAGCCGGTCGCCACGGCGATCAGCCGGGTCCGTCTGGCGGTGCCGCTGCGGGGAGTGGTGCGCTTGATCCTCACTTTTCGTTCCCTCCAAGGGAAGTCGGGGGCCCGCGTGGGGTCGGGGCCCGGTGAGGCGCAGCCAGGGGGTGGCCGGATTCCGAACACTCATGCCCCTGACAAGCGCTGGGGGGAGTATTCGGCCGAACGACCGGTCGGCACAAGGGTGCCTTTCGGCCGTTGGACTTTAAACCACCTTTTCCCCGCGCTTCCTGACGTCCCGTCGGCGTCGGCGTCAACGCAGCGCGCGCTCCCCCGCCTCGATCGGCACGTCCAGCGTGTTGCCGGGCGGCGGAAGGGGGCAGACGAAATGGTCGGCGAAGGCGCAGGGCGGGAGTTGGGCGCGGTTGAAGTCGACGGTCGTGCGGCCCTCGGCGTCCGGGTGGCCGGGGGAAGAGGAAGCGGAACCGGAAGCTGGAGTCGCCGCTGGTGGCGTCGGCGAACACCGCCCACAGCCGCCCGCCGCCCTGCCGCGCCACCCGCAGCGTGTGCTCCCGGCCGTCCGGGGTGAAGGCGAGTTCGCCGGCGAGGGCGAGCCCGCGTTCGCGGCCGTCCGCGTTGCCGACCCACACGCTGCGCTGCTCCTCGTACGGCGTGAAGGGGCCCGGCACCGACCAGCGCGGGTGGTACGGGGTGGCCTCGATGCCCCCGGAACGCCCGGCGCGCCCCGGCGCCGGGGTCGTAGACCCGTACGCCCGCCCGCCGCTCTCCAAGTCGGAAACCTCGCCGCAGGAGTTGCGAACGGAACGGGATCAGCAGCCGCAGTCGCAGCACTCACAGCACTCACAGCACTCCAGGGCCTCGCAGCACGACCAGTCGCAGTTGCAGTCGCACGCACCGCAGCAGCCCTCACGCCTCTTGCGCGACCAGGGCCCCTCGAACTCGTCCGCGCAGCACACCTTGCAGGTGCAGCACAGGCCGAGTGCGGCGGCGCAGCCGGCCCAGAAGCCCCGCTTGTCCGGGCGCGGCGGCTGCCCGCCGCCGAAGGGGGCGCCGTACGGCGGCCCGGGGGCCCACGGCTGTCTGGGGTCCGGACCCCCGGTCACCCGGTGTCCCGGGCCGCCCCCCGGTCCGAAGACGCCCTCGGGGCCGTGGTCGCCGTGGTCCCCGGGCACGGCGGCCCCGGGCGTGTGCCCGCAGGACGCGGTGCCGAACGCCCGGTCCACGGACCGCCGCAGCTCGTGCACCAGCAGCAGATGGACGAGCCGCCCGTCGGTGAACTCGGCCTCGCGCAGCGCGAGCCGGATGCCGTGCACCGCGTCGTCGGCGAGCCCCCGGGCCTCGGCGCGGGAGGTGCCGGTGGCGGTGAGCGGGTTCCAGGCGCCGGAGCGGGCGTCGGCGTCCTGGTCCTCCACCGCGTCCAGGAGGTGCGCGAGCCGCCCGAAGAGCCGGCCGGCCTCCGCGAGGGGCTCCGCGTTGCCGGGGCGGCCGGCGAGCCGGGCGGTGTGGGCGAAGGCGGCGGCGGTGGCCGTCTCGGTGGGCTCGGTGACGGTGAGGATCGGGGTGCCGGGCCCGGCCAGGGTCTCGATGCCGAGCTGCCGGTCGACGGCCTCGACGAGGACACCGGTGTCGAACCCGACCGCCGCCCCGCTGTGCGCGCCCGCCCGGCCCCAGCTCGCGGCGACCCGGCGCGCGGCGGCGGCCGCGGGCCGGCGGGCCAGCAGCCCGTCCCGGTCGGCGACGTGGTCGCGCACCTTCGCCGCGGCGAGCACCAGCGAGACGGCGGCGGCGAGCCGGGCGCCCTCGCCCTGGGCCACGGACGCCGTGCGCATCCCGCGCAGCGCGCACGGCCCGGCCGTACGACGGCTCTTGCCGGCCGAGCCGGCCTGAGCCTCCGTCAGAACCGAGACGAGCAGGCCGTCGTAGTTGGTGACGATGCGTGCCAGCTGTCCGTGGTCGCGGCGCAGGGCGAGACAGAGCCCGCACAGATGCGCCATCCACTCGGCCTTGAAGCGCTCGCCGAGCCGGTGCGCGCAGGGTCTGACGATTCCGAACACAGCGATCCCCCGTGTGATGACATGACGTTGGCTTCACCCGGACGCACCGCGCGTCACCCATCCGCCGCCGACAATCATATTTCACTCACAGTCAGCAGCCGTATGAGTCGCAACCCTTGGGGCACAAGGACTCTCGACGGATCCGCTGTGCACCAGTACCGTCACAAACCCCCCGCGCGGCGACTATCCACTTGGCGCGCTGTCAGCATCATGGATGACCATAGGGGTGCGGAAAGCACGCGAGACCGCTGTGAGAGGAGGCGTCCATGGGATCGGTACGCAAGGCGAGTGCGTGGCTCGGCCTCGTCGACGACAACGATGACGAGCGCTACTACGACGACGACTACTCCGAGGGCACCGAGTCCGGGGACGCCTGGGTCACCGACCCCCGGGTGAAGGTGGCCACGGACACGGCCGAGGAGAAGGGCCGCCGGATCGGCACGGTCACCCCGGACAGCTTCCGGGACGCCCGCGCCATCGGCGAGCTGTTCCGGGACGGGGTCCCGGTCATCATGAACCTCACGAACATGGAGCCCGGCGACGCCAAGCGGGTGGTGGACTTCGCCGCCGGCCTCATCTTCGGGCTCCGCGGTTCCATCGACCGGGTGTCGAACCGGGTGTTCCTGCTGACGCCCGCCGACACGGAGATCATCAGCGGTGACGCGTCCGCGCACCGCGAGGACGGCTTCTTCAACCAGAGCTGAGGCAGGGCCGCTCACCGGCCCTGCCCCCGCGGGGGGCTCAGCGGAACGCGTCGAGCCCGGTGAGCGCCTTGCCCAGCACGAGCTGGTGCATCTCGACGGTGCCCTCGTAGGTGAGCACCGACTCGAGGTTGGTGGCGTGCCGCATCACGGGGTACTCCAGGGAGATCCCGTTGGCACCGAGGATCGTCCGCGCGGTACGGCAGATCTCGATGGCCTCGCGGACGTTGTTGAGCTTGCCGAAGCTGACCTGCTCGGGACGCAGGCGGCCGGCGTCCATCCGCCGCCCCAGATGGTGGGCGAGCAGGATCCCCTTGTGCAGTTCGACCGCCATGTCGGCGAGCTTGGCCTGGGTGAGCTGGAAGCCCCCGATGGGCCGCCCGAACTGCTCCCGCGTCCTCGCGTAGTCCACCGCGGTCTCGAAGCAGCTGCGCGCGGCGCCCATCGCGCCCCAGACGATGCCGTAGCGGGCGTGGGACAGACAGCTGAGCGGGCCGCGCAGACCGGTGCCCTCCGGCAGCACGGCGGTGGCGGGCAGCCGTACGTCGTCCAGGACGAGTTCGCTGGTGACGGAGGCGCGCAGGGACCACTTGTGCTTGATCTCCGGGGCGGAGAAGCCGGGGCTGCCAGCCGGGACGACGAAGCCGCGGATGCCCTCCTCGCTCTGCGCCCAGACCACGGCCACCCCGGCGACCGAACCGTTGGTGATCCACATCTTGCGTCCGTTGAGCACCCAGTCGCCGCCGTCGCGCTTGGCGTAGGTGCGCATGGAGGCGGGGTCGGAGCCGTGGTCGGGCTCGGTCAGGCCGAAGCAGCCGATGACCTCGCCGGCCGCCATGCGCGGCAGCCACTCCCGCTTCTGCTCCTCGCTGCCGAAGCGGTGGATCGCGTACATGGCGAGGGAGCCCTGCACGGAGACGAGGGACCGGATCCCGGAGTCGGCGGCCTCCAGCTCCAGACAGGCGAGCCCGTACTGCACGGCACTTGCCCCCGCGCACCCGTACCCGGTGAGGGACATCCCGAGCGCCCCGATCCCGCCGAGCTCCTTCGCCAGCTCGCGGATGCCGGGCAGCTCCCCGTTCTCGTACCACTCGGCGACGTGCGGCAGCACGCGGTCCGCCGCCCAGGCGCGCACGGTGTCCCGCACGGCCAGGTCTTCCGGCTCCAGCAGATCGTCGATCCCGAGCGGGTCGGCGGGATCGAAGGGGGGCAACTTCGTGGACGCGGACATGGGACATCCTCCGGCACACCGAAAACTAGCACCGCTAGTTACTTGTCGGTGCCGACGTTACGGTGCAGTCTCCCGCACGTCCAGTACGTCAGACCGACACCGGGGACTCCGCCTCCGCCACTTCCCTCGGCGCGGGCAGCTCCACCACGGCCGGGGGCTCGCCGCACTGCATGATCCGCGGCAGCCGCAGCGCCATCACCGCACCCAGCAGCAACAGGCCCGCGCTCACCATCAGCGTCACGTGCAGCCCGTGCACGAAGGAGTCCCGTGCCGCGCTGCGCAGTGCCGCCCCCGCGGACCCGCCGAGGCGTCCGGCGATGTCGTAGGCCTCGCCCAGCGAGCGTCCGGCCGCGTGCGAGGCCCCGGACGGGACCCCGTGCACCGAGCGGAGCCCGGGGGCGTAGGCCGCGTTCATCACGCTGCCGAGCAGCGCGATGCCGATGCCGGCGCCGAGCTGGTACGACGTCTCGCCGATCGCCGCCGCGCCGCCGGCCTGGTCCACCGGGGCCTCGCTGAGCATCGACTCGTAGGCGCCGAAGAGCGTGGTCTCCAGGCCGAACCCGAGCAGCACGAAGCCGGAGAGCAGCAGCGCCGGGTCGTCGGTGGCGCCCATCGCCGTCAGGGTCAGCACCGCGGCCGCCGTCAGGCAGAAGCCGAAGCACACCATCCGGCGCGGCCCGAACCGGCGCAGCATCCGGGCGCCCGCGAGGCCCGCGGCCATCGCCGCGACGGTCAGCGGCAGCAGCCGCAGGCCGGTCGCGAGCGGCGACAGGCCGAGCACCAGCTGCAGGTACTGCGCGGCGATCAGTTCCAGGCCGACCAGGGCGAGCATCGCCAGCACGATGCAGCCCACCGAGGTGCTGAACGCGGGCCTGCGGAACATGCGCAGGTCGACCAGGGGGTGCGGCAGCCGCCGCTGGCGTCGCACGAAGAGGAGGAGAAGGGTCGCGCCGGCCACCAGCGACAGCACGGTCAGGGGGCCCGCCGGCTCCTCGCCGCCGCCGAGCCGCTTCACGCCGAGGACCATGCCGAAGAGGCCGGCCGCCGCCATCAGCGCGCCGGCCACGTCCCAGGGGCCGTCGCGGTCGCCCCGGGACTCGGGCAGCAGGAGCCGGCCGACCGGGAGGCTGATCAGCATCAGCGGGATGTTGACCAGGAAGACCGCGCCCCACCAGAAGTGCTCCAGGAGGAAGCCGCCGAGCAGTGGCCCGACCGCCGCGCCGACCGCGGCGACCGCGCTCCAGATGCCGATGGCGACCGCGCGCTCGCGCCGGTCGGGGAAGACCTGGCGGAGGATCGACAGCGTGGCGGGCATGATCATCGCACCGCCCACGCCGAGCAGGGCGCGGGCGAGGATGAGCGCCCCGGCCGAGTGCGCGAGCGCGGCCACGCCGGAGGCGACACCGAAGAGGCCGTAGCCGAGCAGCAGGACGCGCCTGCGGCCCACCCGGTCGCCGAGGGTGCCGAAGAGGATCAGCAGCGAGGCGCACACCAGCGGGTAGACGTCGACGATCCACAGCAGTTGCACGGCACCGGGCCTGAGGTCCTTGGTGACCGCGGGGACCGCCACGTGCAGCACGGTGGCGTCGAGGGCGACGAGCAGCAGGCTGACGCAGAGCACGACGAGGACGACCCAGCGGTTGGCACCGGCCCCGGCCGCCCGACGGCGCTGCCGTGCGGCAGCCGTGGTCGTCCCGGACATGTACGTACCTCCCAGATGATCCCTCGTGTGGTGCGGACGGACGGGGCGGGGACTCCCTGTCGTTCGGCCGGAGAGGAGCGGTGTCGCCGGCCCGCGCGAAACCCACGGAGGTGACTCGCCAGCGTACGCGAGTTCGCCGCACGGACACGTGGCGGACATCTCACGCGCCTCGGCGAACCCGTGTGGCGTAGGCCACTTCCCCTCCTCTTGACCACGCCCCGGCGGCCGGTCCGGTTCACCGTCCGGTCGATAATCGAGCCCGTGACCGATCTCGAGACGCGCGTGGCCCCGCCCCACGCCCCACTCCTGCGCCGGGCGGTTCCGGCCCTGCTGGGCTTCGCGGCGGTCCGCGCCCTGGGGCTGGTCGTGCTGGCGCTGTGGAGCGACGCGCGCGGCAGGAGCGCCTACAAACTGCTGACCGCGCGCTGGGACTCGCTCTGGTACACCCGGGTCGCCGACGCCGGGTACGGCTACCAGGTGCGGCTCCCGAACGGGGACGTCCACTCGGATCTGGCGTTCTTCCCGTTGCTGCCGTGGCTGGAGCGGCTGCTGCACGCGCTCACCCCGCTGTCGTACGCGGACGCGGGTTTCGCGGTGAGCCTGGTGGCCTCGCTCGCCGCGGCGGCGGGGATCTTCGCGGTCGCCGACCATGTGTACGGCCCCCGGGTGGGCGTCTGCGCCGTGCTCGTCTGGGCCGTGCTGCCGGTCGGGATCGTGCAGTCGATGGCCTACAGCGAGTCACTGTTCACGGCGCTCGCGGCCTGGTCGCTCTACGCGGTGCTGACCGGGCGGTGGATCGGCGCAGGCCTGCTGGCGGCGCTGGCGGGGCTGACCCGGCCGGTGGGGGCGGCGGTGGTCGCCGCGGTGTGGGTCGCGGCCGTGGTCTCGTTCGGGCGGGACCGAAGCGCGTCGCGCGCGGACGGCGCGCGCGAGACGACACGCGCCCCCTCTCCGGCGCGCGAGGCCCCGGGGTGGCGCCGCGTTCTGGGCATGGCGATCGCCCCGCTCGGGGCCGCGGGTTATGTGCTCTGGGTGGGCCACCGCACCGGAAAGGGCCCGCTCGGCTATCTGGACGTCCAGGCCGGATGGCGCAACGGTTTCGACGGCGGCTACGCCTTCGGGCGCTTCGTGGCCGACAAGTTCACGTCATTTCCGTCCGCCCTCGCGGGCGTCGGTCTGATCATCGGGGTGGGCCTGCTGATCTGGCTGTACGTCACCTGTGTGCGCCAGGGCCAGCCGCTCGCGCTGCTGGTGTACACGGGCGTCGTCCTCGCGCTCGCCCTGTGCGCGTCGAGCTACTTCGGCTCCAAGCCCCGGCTGCTGCTGCCCGCCTTCCCGGTGCTGTTCCCGCTCGCCCGCGCCCTCGCCCGGCTGCGGACCTCCCGATCCACCCTGGTGACGGCGGGGTTGGCGGCCGCCTCGGCGGTGTACGGCGCGTTCTGGCTGAACGGTTCCGGGCCGCCATGATCCACTCAAGCGGGCGATGACACTCCGGAGAATTCGGCGCCAGGACCGGGTTAACGCATTCATAAGCGCCATATAAACAACGCCCGGCATGATCAAAGGAATTGCGGGTGGCGACCCTCACAGGATTGCGGAATCCCTTGAATTCGGACCGCGCTTGAGAGGTTTCCCACATCACATCGTCATCACAAAGCCCCTGTTTCGACCGGGAACACAGCTCACTCGCTGTAACGTCGATTGGGTGCGTACCGAACGAAACCTCACCCGGCGTCTGGACCGGGTGTTCGCCAGGCTGGACCGTGAGCCGGAACGGCCGGCTCACATCGACGTGCCGAGGATGAGCCGGCACCGGGTCGTTCTGTTCACCGCGACCCTGGCTTTCTACCTGGCGATCGTCTGGGCCGTGGTGATCACCTCCTGGCTGGTCCGGCTCGACTGGCAGGTCATGTTCTTCCGGCCGTACCAGCAGTGGCCGCAGATCCACGCCTTCCTCGACTACTACGTGGTGCTCGGCCAGCGCGGCCCTACCGCGGTGATGGTCGCGGCCTGGCTCGGCTGGCGCTCCTGGCGGCAGCACACGCTCCGCCCACTGCTGACCCTGGCCACCTCGCTGCTCCTGCTGAACGCCACGGTCGGCGCCGCCAAGTACGGCATGGGGCGGCTCGGTCCGCACTACGCGACCGTGATCGGCTCGAACGAGATGGGTCTGGGCGGCGATATATTTCCCAGCGGCCACACCGCCAACGCGGTGGTCACCTGGGGCATCCTGGCGTATCTGGCCTCGACCCCGAGGGCGCGCCGCTGGCTGTCGGCGCTGTCGGCGGTCACCTCCCTCGGCGTCGGCCTCACCACCGTCTACCTCGGTACGCACTGGCTGAGCGATGTGCTGCTGGGCTGGGCCGCCGGTCTGCTGATCCTGCTCGCCCTGCCGTGGTTCGAGCCGCTGATCGCCAGGACCGAGGTCTGGCTCTTCGACCTGCGCGACCGCTGGCGCGCCCGTCGCAGCCTGCCCCTGCCCGAACCCGTCGCCCCGGTCGCACCGGTGGTGCTCATGCCACGGGGAAGCGCGGCCGAGCAGCCGACACCGGCCCGCGAGCCGGTCTCCTCGACGCGCGCCTCCCGGGGTCTGGTGCACCTGGCCCCCGGACCGCACACGCCCCGTTCCGAACGCAGCCCGGTCACGCCGGCGGGCAGCCGCCGCCCGGCGGGCGCCGACCGGGTGCCGCGCGGCACCTCCCAGCCGGCCCGCCCCCTGACAGGCGGCTGACGGCCGGGACGGCGTCGGGAACCCGGTACGCACACCGCCCCCGCGCCACGACGAAGGCCCCGCTCCCTCACCCGGGAGCGGGGCCTTCGTCGTGTACACGGCAGGGAGTCGGGTGGTCAGCCCTTCCACGCGCGGGCCACCCGGCCGTCCCGCACCTCGAAGTTGAGCCGTCCGGCCCGGTACTCCATGGTGATGATCGCGCCCGGCGGCAGCGACCGTACCGTCGGCCACCCGCGCTCCCGGGCGAGCCGCTCGGCGTTCTCGGCGTCGAGGCCGACGTACCCGTCCGGACTGTCCTGGGGCTCCGCTGGCGGAGTGGGAATCGGTGCCATGCGGCCACGCTAGGCCGCATCCCGCGACGGCGGAAGCCGGGCACGGCCGGGTAAGAGCAGGATCCGGCTCCCGTCACACTTCGGTCACAGCTTCCCGGCCCCCGTCACCCCGAACTCCGTCACACGAACGGGGGTTTCCGTACCGCCCGCCGGGGTAATCGAACAGAATTCACGCGTGTCGCGGCGCCGCTTCCAATTACCCGCCCTAAAGCGCCCGAGCGATGACCGGGACGGTACCGGAGCGCGAATCCCCCACGGAATCCGGCGTGCTGCGCCGGGAGCTGACACCGCATAGGCAATTCACGGATTCGGCACAACCGGGCCGTCGGCCCCCTGTCGGCGCGGACGGCCCGCGAGCATCATGGCGGCAGCTCGCGGGTACGCGTGCCGCGGGCTGGGCGGACCCGGGGGCGACGCGGCGAAGGGGCGAGCGATCATCGGCATGCGGGCGCCGGGCATGACGATGTTCCGGATGCCGATCTTCACCTGGAACACGCTGTTCACGTCGGTCCTGATCCTGCTGGCGTTCCCGGTGCTGGAGGCGGACCGGCGGTTCGGCTCGCGGGTGTTCGAGGCGGCCGACGGCGGGGCGCTGCTGTGGCAGCACCTGTTCTGGTTCTTCGGGCATCCCGAGGTGTACATCATCGCGCTGCCGTTCTTCGGGATCATCACCGAGATCATCCCGGTCTTCAGCCGCAAGCCGGTTTTCGGCTACCTGACCCTGGTCGGCGCGACCATGGCGATCACCGGGCTGTCGGTCGTGGTCTGGGCGCACCACATGTTCGCGACCGGCGCGGTGCTGCTGGCCTCGCCGCCGATGGACTTCCACGTCACGGACTCGTACTTCGTGGTCCAGTTCTGGACGTTGTTCGTGGGGTTCCACACCACGTTCCTGGTACAGCACTGGCTGGGCGCCGAGGGCATGCCCCGCAGGTACGCCGACTACCTGGCTGCCGACGGCTTCACCACGCTCAACACGATGTCGTCGATCGGCGCCTTCCTGCCCGCCGCCCGGCACAACTTCGTCACCCTGCCCCGGATCCGTTCGGAGTCCCCGGCCTTCGACCTGCACCGCCCGCAGTACGCGGCCCGGGCTCCGCGGCCGGAGCCGGAGCGGCACCAGGCGGACCGGTGACCCGTCCGGGGGCCCGCGCGCGGGCAGCCGCCGTCCCCGGCGGGAACTGCGGCTGCCCCGGCGCGCGGTGACGCGTGCTCAGACCGACAGGCGCTGGCCGGGCACGATCAGGTTCGGGTCGCCGCCGATGACGGCCTTGTTGGCGGCGTAGAGCCGCTGCCAGGTGGTGCCGTGCCGGGCGGCGATGACGCTCAGCGTGTCGCCCTCGCGGACGGTGTAGTCGCCGCTGCCGCCGCGGGAGGCGCTGCGGTTGGTGTGGCCGCTCGTGCGTTCCGGGGTCTTCGCGGGGGCGGACTTCGTCGTCACGTCGCCCTTGTACGAGCTCGAACCGGTGGACGCGGCCGCCGGGGCGGGCCCGGCGGCGCCGGCCCGGCCCGAGCAGACCGGCCAGGCGCCCCAGCCCTGGGCCTGCTGGACCCTGGAGGCCACGGCGATCTGCGCACTCCTGGAGGCCTGGTCGGCCGTCGCGGCGTAGGCGCCGCCGCCGTAGGCGCGCCAGGTGCCGGCGGAGAACTGGAGCCCGCCGTAGTAGCCGTTGCCGGTGTTGATGTGCCAGTTGCCGCCGCTCTCGCACTGGGCGATGCGGTCCCACACTCCGTTGTCCGCCGCCGCGGCGTTGCCGGTCGCGGCCAGCAGCCCCAGCGGGGCCAGCAGGGCGGCTCCGGCGAGCACGGCCGTCGTACGGCCCTTGCGGGCGCTGTCGTCACGGGCGGTCCTGCGGGTGGTATCGGCACACTCGGACATGTAATTCCCTCTCCACGAACCCGGGTTCCCCCGGGCGGAGCACGTCTCGCCGCGCATGGCCGCGGTTCCTCGTGCCCGCCCCGTCCGCCACGGCCGGTCCCGTGATCGTGCTTGCCTGGTGCCGGCCGGCGGACGTACCCGAGCGGTGCTCGTTGCACACGGCGGAGGAATGTATGGAGGACGGGCGCCCGCCATCAACCAACTGACCGTCGTTCCAGGCCAGTTGGCCGTTACCCCAGGTATCGGCGATTTCCGGCCACCCACTACATTCCCTGATTTCCTGATTTTTCGACCAGCGACTGAAGCGATCTGTGACCCACTTCACCCATTCAAGTTGCTTGACTCCGCGCGTAGTTGACGGTGAGTGGCCGATTCTGCACCTTAGGTGACCGTGTGCGGTGGATGGTGCGAACCGGTACGCGCTCGGGCGTGACTCCCACCACAGGACGCCCGTTGTCTTCTTCATGAGCCCCGGAGCCCCGGGACTCGGCGGCCGGGAGCCACCCGGCCGACCCAGCACAGCATCCCGAGGGAGCCACCCGTGCCGCGCATGCTCGACGTCAGCGACGCCGTACGCGCCGAGATCGGCGACGAAGAAGCCGACCGGCTGCTCGCCGGAGAGAACGCCCCTGGCAGTTACGACTGCACGTCCTGCCGCACCCCCGGCGACTCCGAACAGGAGCGCACCAGCACCGTCCTGTTCGTCGGCGAGGAGACCGCGGTCCTCGCCTTCGCCCACGCGAGCTGCCTGCCCTCGCAGGTCGTCCAGGTCACCGAGGAGCAGCTGCAGGGTGCCGTCCGCTCCATCGGCGGCACCGGCGGCGCCCCGGCCGGCGGCGAGCCGCACGGGGCCGTGCCCGAGCAGGCGGTGCTCGGCGTGACCAGCGGACTCGTGCTCGTGGAGGGCGAACTGCACCCCGCGCTGGTCGTCGAGCCGACCTCGCCCATCATGCGCCCGGGCGGCACCGGGGCGGGCGACGACTTCCTGCCGCTGCTCATCGAGCAGGGCTTCATGCCGGTGACCGAGCTGGTCTCCGTGCCGCCGGTGCTGCACGGCTGGTCGGTGCTGCTGGCCGTGGGCCAGCTGCACGCGGTCCTGCAGCCGGGCCCGAACGGCAGCCGCCCGGTCGCCTGGTGGCAGGCGCACCAGCCGCTGCAGGTCACGGACAGCTGGCGGGCCGCCGCCAACAAGCACCAGCAGGTCCTCATGTTCGCGGCGCCGGTCGGGTCGATCGGGCGTCAGCCGCGGGAGGACCTGCTGCGGGACTCCCTCGACAAGGCGGCCGCGAACGGGCAGCTGGTGGCGGCCGCGCTGCCCCTCGCCGGCACCTGACCGTCCGGGCCCCGCGCCCCCGAAGCCCCGCCGCCGGACCGCATCTCTTTGGAGACGCGGTCGTTTGGACATACGTGCACGCATACGACACTCCGTCCCACCGGTCCTCCTTCTCCTCCATCCCGTCCGCCCGGGCGGGACAGGAAGGGTCCGGTGGGGCCTCGGCCACGCCGATCTACGACTCGCTCTACGCGGAGTGGGTCAAGACCTTCCGCACGCTGCCGGGTGACCGCAGCGGCGAGGACGAGCTGAGGTTCAGCCCCTTCGGCCCGCTGCCGGACCGTCCGGGGTCGTACGGCGGCCACCGGGCGGGGTCGTTCAGCAGCTCCTACAGCGCCTACAGCGCGGGGGCGTACAGCGCACGGCAGCAGTCCCAGTGGCAGCGGGTGGGCACGCTGGGGCGGCCGCAGCAGGACTCGGAGATGCACCATGTGCCGGCGGCCCTGCCGCCGGGGCCGCGCCGGGGCGTGTGACACACGTGCGTGAGGGGCGGCCCCTGGAGAACCAGGGGCCGCCCCTCACGTCGTACCGCCGCTACTTCTTCTTCGCGCCGCGCTTCTCGCGCACCCGCACCGAGATGTGGATCGGGGTGCCCTCGAAGCCGAACTCCTCGCGCAGCCGGCGCTCGATGAAGCGCCGGTAGCCCGCCTCGATGAAGCCGGAGGCGAAGAGCACGAACCGCGGGGGCTTGGTGCCGGCCTGGGTGCCGAACAGGATGCGCGGCTGCTTGCCGCCCCGGATCGGGTGCGGGTGGGCCGAGACCAGCTCACCGAGGAAGGCGTTCAGCCGACCGGTGGGGACGCGGGTCTCCCAGCCGTCGAGGGCGGTCTCGATGGCCGGGACCAGCTTCTCCATGTGGCGGCCGGTGCGCGCCGAGACGTTCACCCGGGGCGCCCAGGCGACCTGGCCCAGCTCGGTCTCGATCTCCCGCTCCAGGTAGTAGCGGCGCTCCTCGTCGAGGGTGTCCCACTTGTTGAAGGCGAGGACGACCGCGCGGCCCGCCTCGACGGCCATGGTGACGATCCGCTGGTCCTGCACCGAGATGTTCTCGGAGGCGTCGATCAGGATGACCGCGACCTCGGCCTTCTCCACGGCGGCCGCCGTGCGCAGCGAGGCGTAGTAGTCGGCGCCCTGCTGGAGGTGGACCCGCTTGCGGATGCCCGCGGTGTCCACGAACTTCCAGGTGACACCGCCGAGTTCGATCAGCTCGTCGACCGGGTCGCGGGTGGTGCCCGCCAGCTCGTTGACGACGACGCGCTCCTCGCCCGCCACCTTGTTCAGCAGGGAGGACTTGCCGACGTTCGGGCGGCCGATGAGCGCGATCCGGCGGGGACCGCCGATCACGGTGCCGAAGCTCTGCTCGGGCGCCTCGGGCAGCGCCTCCAGGACGGCGTCGAGCATGTCGCCGGTGCCGCGGCCGTGCAGGGCGGAGACCGGGTGGGGCTCGCCGAGGCCCAGGCTCCACAGGTAGGAGGCGTCGGCCTCGCCGCTCGGGCCGTCGACCTTGTTGGCGCACAGCACGACCGGCTTGCCGGCCTTGCGCAGCAGCCGGACGACCGCCTCGTCGGTGTCGGTCGCGCCGACCTTGGCGTCCACGACGAAGACGACCGCGTCGGCGGCCTCGATCGCGTACTCGGCCTGCGCGGCCACGGAGGCGTCGATGCCGAGGACGTCCTGCTCCCAGCCGCCCGTGTCGACCACCTTGAAGCGGCGGCCGGCCCACTCGGCCTCGTAGGTGACACGGTCGCGGGTGACGCCGGGCTTGTCCTCGACGACCGCCTCGCGGCGGCCGATGATCCGGTTGACCAGGGTCGACTTGCCGACATTCGGGCGGCCGACGACGGCGAGCACGGGCAGCGGACCGTGGCCCGCCGCCTCGATGGCGCCCTCGACGTCCTCGACGTCGAAGCCCTCTTCCGCGGCGAGCTCCATGAACTCCGCGTACTCGGCGTCGCCGAGAGCCCCGTGCTCGTACTCGTGCGCGGCCGAGCCGTCGGGCTGGATGTCGTCGTTCATGAAGTCCGTACCTCGTCGTTCATCGTGGTGATCGGTGGAACAGTCCCTGCCGGGCGGATCCCCGCGGGCTGATCCACTACTCAAGTGTCGCCTAGCGCCCGGTCAGGCGCCTGGCGTTTTCCAGGTGGCTGGTGAGCTGCTTCTGGATGCGCTCGGTCGCGGCGTCCAGCGCCGCGCGCGTCCGCCGCCCGCTGCCGTCGCCCGCCTCGAAGGGGTCGCCGAAGACGACGTCGACACGGGAGCGCAGCGGGGGCAGCGCCTTTATCAACCGGCCGGGCCGCTCGGCACTTCCCAGTACGGCGACGGGCACGATCGGTGCCCCGCCGCGGACCGCGAAGTAGGCGAGCCCGGCGCGCAGCGAGGCGAAGTCGCCCTCGCCCCGGGTGCCCTCCGGGAAGATGCCCAGCACTCCCCCGGCCCCGAGCACGCCGAGGGCCTGGGTGATCGCGGTGCGGTCGGCGGAGGTGCGGTCCACCTTCAGCTGGCCGATGCCGGTCAGGAAGGGGTCCAGCGGGCCGGTGAACGCCTCCTTCTTGATCAGGAAGTGCGTCGGCCGGGGCGCCACACCCATGACCATCGGGCCGTCGAGGTTGTGGGAGTGGTTCACCGCGAAGATCACCGGGCCGGTGGCCGGCACCTTCCACGCGCCGAGCACGCGCGGCTTCCACAGCCCGTACATCAGGCCGACGCCGATGCGCCGCCCGACCTCGGCGCCCCGCTCCGAAGCGACCGGCGGAACGCTCACTTCCCGGCCCGCTTCTCCTCGACCAGGGTGACGACGCACTCGATGACCTGGGCGAGGGTGAGCTCGGTGGTGTCGACCTCGACCGCGTCGTCGGCCTTGGCGAGCGGCGAGGTCTTGCGGCTGGAGTCGGCGGCGTCCCGCTTGATCAGCGCCTCGCGGGTGGCGTGGACGTCCGCGCCCTTCAGCTCGCCGCTGCGGCGGGCCGCACGGGCCTCCGGGGAGGCGGTGAGGAAGATCTTCAGGTCGGCGTCCGGGAGGACGGTGGTGCCGATGTCCCGGCCCTCGACCACGATGCCGTGCTCCGCCGTGGCGGCCAGCGACCGCTGCAGCTCGGTGATCAGGGTGCGCACCTCGGGCACCGCGCTGACCGCGCTGACCTTGGAGGTGACCTCCTGGGTGCGGATCGGGCCGGCCACGTCCACGCCGTCGACCGTGATGGCCGGGGCGGCGGGGTCGGTGCCGGAGACGATCTCCGGCTTGCCCGCGACGGCGGCGACGGCGGTCGGGTCCTCCAGGTCGATGCCGTTGGTCACCATCCACCAGGTGATCGCCCGGTACTGGGCTCCGGTGTCCAGGTAGCTCAGGCCGAGCTTGGCGGCCACGGCCTTCGACGTGCTCGACTTGCCCGTGCCGGAGGGACCGTCGATCGCGACGATCACGGGCTTGTCGGTCGGGGCGGCGCCGTTTTCCACGGGGGACACCTTCCTGGTGCGGTGCGGGCGGGGTGCGGGGAGCGAGAGCGCCCCGCACAAGGTTACTGGGTGCGGGTCACTCGTCCGGACGCACGCGTGCCACCCGCACCCGGCGCGCTACTGGCGCAGCGCCCACCCGCGCTCCCGCAGCGCCTCCTTCAGGGCCTCGGCGGACCTCGGCTCGACGAAGAGCTGGATCAGACCGGCCTGCCGGCCCGTGGCGTGCTCGATGCGCACGTCCTCCACGTTGACCCCGGCCCGGCCCGCGTCCGCGAAGATACGGGCCAGCTGGCCCGGCTGGTCGTCGATCAGCACGACCACGGCCTCGTACACCCGCGGCGCGGTGCCGTGCTTGCCGGGTACCCGCACCTGGCCCGCGTTCCCGCGGCGCAGCACGTCCTCGATGCCCACGCCGCCCACGCGCCGCTTGTCCTCGTCGGAGGACTGCAGGGCCCGCAGGGCCTGCACGGTCTCGTCCAGGTCGGCGGCGACGTCGGAGAGCAGGTCGGCGACCGGGCCCGGGTTGGCGGACAGGATGTCGATCCACATGCCCGGGTCGGAGGCGGCGATGCGGGTCACGTCCCGGATACCCTGCCCGCACAGCCGTACGGCGGCCTCCTCGGCGTGCTCCAGGCGCGCGGCGACCATGCTGGACACCAGGTGGGGCATGTGGGAGACGAGGGCGACGGCGCGGTCGTGGGCGTCGGCGTCCATGACGACGGGGACCGCCCGGCAGTGCGAGACCAGCTCCAGGGCCAGGTTGAGCACCTCGGTGTCGGTGTCCCGGGTGGGGGTGAGCACCCAGGGCCGGCCCTCGAAGAGGTCGCCGGTCGCGGCCAGCGGGCCGGACTTCTCGCGGCCGGACATCGGGTGCGTCCCGAGGTAGGCGGAGAGGTCCAGGCCGAGCTCCTCCAGCTCGCGGCGCGGGCCGCCCTTGACGCTGGCCACGTCCAGGTAGCCCCGCGCCAGCCCGCGGCGCATGGCGCCGGCGAGGACGGCGGCCACGTGCGCGGGCGGTGCGGCGACGATCGCCAGGTCGACCGGGCCCTCGGGGGTCTCGTCGGTGCCGGCGCCCAGTGCGGCGGCCGTGCGGGCCTGCGCGGGGTCGTGGTCGGCGAGGTACACGGTGACGCCGCGCTGGGCCAGGGCCAGGGCCGCGGAGGTGCCGATCAGTCCGGTGCCGATGACGAGTGCGGTTCTCACTGGGCGATGTCCTTGCGCAGGGCGCCCGCGGCCCCCAGGTAGACGTGGGCGATGTCGGCGCGGGGCCGGTCCGACTCGACGTGCGCGAGGATCCTGACGACTCGGGGCATGGCGCCCTCGATGTCCAGTTCCTGGGCGCAGATGAGGGGGACGTCGACGATGCCGAGCTTGCGGGCCGCGGCCGCCGGGAAGTCGCTGTGCAGGTCGGGGGTGGCCGTGAACCAGATGCTGATCAGGTCCTCGCCGGTCAGCCCGTTCCGCTCCAGGACGGCGGTGAGCAGGGCTCCGACCTGCTCGTCCATGTGCCCGGCCTCGTCCCGCTCCAGTTGGACGGCCCCCCGGACCGCTCGTACCGCCACGGCGCTGCTCCTCGCTGACATGTGTGTTCGTGCTCGCCCGTCCAGCGTAGTCAGCCAGCGTGCCCGGGTCGCGCGGCGCCCGATCACTGAGACGATGCCGGGGTTCCGGTACCTCCGGTTTCAGGCCTTCATCCCGATGTGTGTACGGAGTGGTGACATGACCCAGGGCGCGACGAGGCGCACGGTTATCGCGACGGGCGCGGCGGCGCTCGCCACCGGTTGCGGCGGCAAGAGCACCAGCAGTTCCAACCAGCCCGCGACCAGCCCCGCGACCACCGGCACCATGGGCACCCAGGGCGCACTGACGCAGTCCGCGAGCGCGAAGCTGGCGAACGTCAGCGACATCCCGGAGGGCGGCGGCAAGATCTTCAAGGAGCGCAAGGTCGTGGTCACCCAGCCGTCCAAGGGCGACTTCAAGGCCTTCTCCGCGATCTGCACCCACGAGGGCTGCACGGTGAGCAAGGTCGCGGACGGCACCATCGACTGCCCCTGCCACGGCAGCAGGTTCCACATCGCCGACGGCTCGGTGGCCCACGGCCCCGCGACCAAGCCGCTGCCGCAGAAGACGATCACGGTGGAGGGAAATTCGATCCAGCTGTCGTGACCGGCCCGCGTACGCTCCGGGCATGGGGCCAGAGGATCTCGTACGCGACCACACCGTCTACGCCTGTGTCATGGGGTCACGTGCCTTCGGCCTGGCGACGGACGGGAGCGACACCGACCGGCGGGGGGTGTTCCTGGCCCCCACGGCCCTGTTCTGGCGGTTCGCGAAGCCGCCGGCGCATGTGGAGGGGCCGGGCGAGGAGCGGTTCTCCTGGGAGCTGGAGCGCTTCTGCGAACTGGCGCTGCGCGGCAACCCGAACATCCTGGAGTGCCTGCACTCCCCGCTGGTGGAGCACGTGGACGACACGGGCCGCGAGCTGCTGTCCCTGCGCGGCGCCTTCCTCTCCCGCCGCGCGTACGACACCTTCACCCGCTACGCCCTCGGCCAGCGCAGGAAGCTCGACGCGGACGTGCGCACCACGGGCGCCCCGCGCTGGAAGCACGCCATGCACCTGCTGCGCCTGCTGATGAGCGCCCGCGACCTGCTGCGCACCGGCGAGTTGCGCGTCGACGTGGGCGACCAGCGGGAGCCGCTGCTCGCCGTGAAGCGGGGCGAGGTCCCGTGGGCCGAGGCCGAGGCGTGGATGGCCCGGCTGGCGGCACAGACCGAGGAGGCCCTGCGGGGCACCCCGCTGCCGCCGGAGCCGGACCACGCGCGCGTGGCGGACTTCCTGTTCCGGGTGCGCCGGGACTCAGCGCTGGAGGCGCAGGCGCACCACGAAGTCGTGCAGGGCGTCGTGGGCGCCGGCCGTGTCGGGCAGGGCTGAGGCGGCCTGCGCCTCGTCGAGCACGGCGTGCAGCCGCTCCACGTCGGCCTCCGCGCGCGCGTGGTCGACCGCGGCCGTCCCGTGCTCGCGCTCCGCCTTGGCGGCCATCAGGTCGGGCACGTACGCGGGGGCGTCCACCAGCTCCCGGAGCGTGGGCAGATGGGCCTGCACCTCGCCGGTCCGCATGAGGTGGATGCCGGTGAGCAGTACCCGGAACGTGTAGAGCAGCGGCTTGAGTTCGCCGGTCTTCTCGAACAGCCGCCACTGGGTCACCGCGAACCCCCGGTAGTGGTGGGCGTGGTGGCTGGTGAGGACGCCGGGGGCGAGCGCGGCCAGCTCGCGGTGCGCGTCGCCGGTGTGCACGACGAGCGGCGAGAGCAGCTGCTCCAGCACATAGCCGTTGCGGCGCAGCATCAGCCGTACGAACTTGCGCAGGTCGTGGGTGACGAGGTCGAGTTCGACGCCGTAGCGCACCCAGGCCCGCGAGCGGGTCTCCTCCGGCTCGCGCAGCCCGAGGAGGTCGGCGGCGGGCAGCAGGTGGACGCCCCGCAGGTCCACGTCCGAGTCCTGCGAGGGGAAGCCGTAGAGGTGTGCTCCGGAGACGGTCGCGAACAGCAGGGGGTGGGGCTGCTCCGCGACCACGGGGGTCAGGTCGATGTCGAGGTCTTCGATCACGGGCCTAAGCGTCCCAGAGCGTGCCCAGCGCCAACAGGTCGCCCCGGTACTCGATCCGCTCGGCCCAGTCGGCGGGCCAGGCGTCCACGCCCCGCCACGCGCCCGCGAAGGCGCCGGTCAGGCAGGCGATGGAGTCGGAGTCCCCGGAGGAGCAGGCGGCCCGGCGCAGGGCGGTGACGGGCTCGTCGGGGAAGAACAGGAAGCACAGCAGCCCGGTGGCGAAGGCCTCCTCGGCGATCCAGCCCTCGCCGGTGGCCAGGCAGGGGTCGGCCTCCGGGGAGGCGGTCCGCACGGCGTCGTCGAGCCGGTCGAGGATCTCCAGGCACTCGTCCCAGCCGCGTGCGATGAAGTGCTCGGGGCCGGGGTCCTGGGACCGGGTCCACAGGTCGCCGAGCCACGTGTGGTCGTAGCGGGTGCGGTTGTCGAGCGCGTAGGAGCGCAGCCGTCCGAGCAGCGCGGCCGGTTCGGTGCCCTCGGCGAGGAGCCGGACGGCACGCGCGGTGAGGTCGGAGGCGGCCAGCGCGGTGGGGTGGCCGTGGGTGAGCGCGGACTGCAACTGGGCGGCGCCGGATCGCTGTTCGTCGCTCAGGCCGGGGACGAGCCCGATCGGGGCGACCCGCATGTTGGCCCCGCAGCCCTTGGAGCCGACCTGGCTCGCGTCCTGCCAGGCACGCCCCTCCTCCTTGAGCAGACCGCAGGCGGTCAGGCAGGTGCGGCCCGGGGCCCGGTTGTTCTCCGGCGACTGGTACCACTCGACGAACTCCTCGCGCAGCGGCCGCTCCAGCCGCTTCGGGGCGAGGTAGCCGCGCTCCATGGCCGTCCGCAGCGCCCGGCCGACGGCGAGGGTCATCTGCGTGTCGTCGGAGACGAAGGCGCGCCCGGGCAACTCCATGTCCCGCCAGGGCCCGCACTTGGCGAGGATCTGGGGCACGTCGTGGAACTCGGTCGGGAAGCCCAGGGCGTCCCCGAGGGCGAGGCCCAGGAGTGCTCCGGTCGCCGGCTGCTTCGGCATGTGAATCGTCCCCCTTTATCGTCATCATGACAATAAAGGGGGACGGTGATCGCGGCAAGGCGATTTAGAGGTCGACTTCCTTCATCAGCATCCCGACCTCGGTGTTCGACAGGCGGCGCAGCCAGCCCGACTTCTGGTCGCCCAGGGTGATCGGGCCGAAGGAGGTGCGCACCAGCTTCTCGACCGGGAAGCCAGCCTCGGCGAGCATGCGGCGCACGATGTGCTTGCGGCCCTCGTGCAGCGTCACCTCGACCAGGTAGTTCTTGCCGGTCTGCTCCACCACCCGGAAGTGGTCCGCGCGCGCGTAACCGTCCTCCAGCTGGATGCCGTCCTTCAGGCGCTTGCCGAGGTCGCGCGGGATCGGGCCGACGATCGCGGCGAGGTAGGTCTTCTTCACGCCGTACTTGGGGTGGGTGAGACGGTGGGCCAGCTCGCCGTGGTTGGTGAGCAGGATGACGCCCTCGGTCTCGGTGTCCAGCCGCCCGACGTGGAAGAGCCGCGTCTCACGGTTGGTGACGTAGTCACCGAGGCACTGCCGCCCCTCGGGGTCCTCCATGGTGGAGACGACACCGGCGGGCTTGTTCAGCGAGAAGAACTGGTACGACTGCGTCGCGACCGTCAGGCCGTCGACCTTGACCTCGTCCTTCTCCGTGTCGACGCGCTTGCCCTGCTCCAGGACGATCTCGCCGTTGACCTCGACCCGCGCCTGCTCGATGAGCTCCTCGCAGGCACGCCGGGAGCCGTAGCCCGCGCGCGCGAGGACCTTCTGCAGCCGCTCGCCCTCCTGCTCGGCGCCCGGGAAGGTCTTGGGCAGCTTGACGTCCTTCTTGCCCGCGTACCGCTCGCGGTTGCGCTCCTCGGCGCGGGCGTCGTACTCACGGGAACTCGCCGGCGCCGTACGGCCGCGCCCGGTGCCCTGGCTCTGCCGGGGGCCGCCCTTGGCGCCGCCGCGCGCCGAGGCGCCACGGCCGGACTTCGGGCCGTCCTGGGTGGCGGCCGGGCCTACGTCGTAACGACGCTCCTCCGGGCGCGGCTTCTTCGGCCGGCCGGAGCCCTGCTTGTCATCGCGGGCATTGCCGGCGCCGCGGTAGTTACCGCGGCCAGCGCTGCTCCCGCCGCGGCCGCCGCTGTTGCCACCACGGCTCCCGCCGTTGTTTCCGCTGCTGTTCCTGCCGCTGCTGCTTCGCATCAAAGTTCCGTCTTGTCGTCTGCGTCCTCGGAATCCGGAGCGTCCGGATCGAACGACGGCACGCCCTCCTGGGTCTCGGCCTCGATCGCCTCCGCCTCCGGGAGGAAGGGCGCGAGCTCCGGGAGCTCGTCCAGGCCGCGCAGGCCCATCCGCTCCAGGAAGTAGTTCGTCGTCCTGTACAGGATCGCACCTGTTTCGGGTTCCGTGCCCGCCTCCTCGACCAGACCCCGCTGCAGGAGGGTGCGCATCACACCGTCGCAGTTGACTCCGCGCACGGCCGAGACGCGGCTGCGGCTGACCGGCTGGCGGTAGGCGACGACCGCGAGGGTCTCCAGTGCCGCCTGGGTGAGCCGGGCGGTCTGGCCGTCCAGGACCAGCCGCTCGACGGCGGGCGCGTAGGCGGCCCGGGTGTAGAAGCGCCAGCCGTTCGCGACGAACCGCAGCTCGAAGCCGCGGCCCTGCACGGTGTACTCGTCGGCCAGTTCGCGCAGGGCGTCCGCGATCTGCCGCTTCGGGCGCGCCAGGATCTTGGCCAGGTGGTCCTCGGTCGCGGGTTCGTCCACGACCATGAGAACCGCCTCCAGGGCGGGTTTCAGGTCCAGCCCGGCCACGGCGTCCGGCCCCGCGGGGGCCTCGGTGGTCTCGCTCACGGCTTCTTGTCCTCCTTGGGCACCTCGGGCGGCCGGTCGAACTCGTCGGTGACCATCGGGGCCGTCTCCGTGTCCCCGCCGGTCCAGCGCACCAGCAGCTCCCCCAGCGCGGCCTCCTGCTCCAGGGCGACGGCCTTCTCCCGGTACAGCTCCAGCAGCGCGAGGAAGCGGGCCACGACGGTGAGGGTGTCCTCGGTGTCCTCGACCAGCGCCCGGAAGCTGGCCTCGCCCAGCTCCCGGAGCCGCGCGACCACGATCCCGGCCTGTTCCTGCACGCTGACGAGCGGGGCGTGGATGTGGTCGACGTACACCTGCGGCTTGGGTCGGGGCTGCATCGCCTTGACCGCCAGCCTGGCGAAGCCCTCGGGCCCGATGCTGATGACGACCTCGGGCAGCAGTTCCGCGTGCTCGGGTTCCAGGCCGACGGTACGGGGCCAGCGGCGGGCCTCCTCGTCGACGCGCGCGTTGAAGATGTCCGCGATCTGCTTGTACGCGCGGTACTGCAGCAGCCGCGCGAAGAGCAGGTCGCGTGCCTCCAGCAGCGCCAGGTCCGCCTCGTCCTCCACCTCGGCGGCGGGCAGCAGCCGGGCCGCCTTCAGGTCCAGCAGCGTCGCCGCCACGACCAGGAACTCGGTGGTCTGGTCCAGGTCCCAGTCGGGTCCCATGGCCCGGATGTGCGCCATGAACTCGTCGGTGACCTTGGACAGGGCGACCTCGGTGACGTCCAGCTTGTGCTTGGAGATCAGCTGGAGCAGCAGGTCGAAGGGCCCCTCGAAGTTGGCCAGCCGGACCTTGAAGACACCGTCGGCAACGGGCTCGGCCGCCTCGCGCTCCGCCACAGGGTCCGGCTCGGGCGCGGAGACCTCCCGTTCGGGTGCCTCGGGCCGGGCGGCATCCCGTGACTCGGACGCCTCGGGCCGGGCAGTCTCGGGCCCGGCGGGCTCAGGCTCCGGTGTCCCCGTGGGCGCCGCGCCCGGCTCGGACGGTGCCGTCCCCGGGCCCCGGCCCAGGGCACGCCTGCGGCCGGCGTTCGCGCCGGGAGCAGGGCCGTCGGAGGAGGTCATAGCCCCCGCAGGCTACCGCTACCGTCCGCGCAGCCGTCGCACGAGGATGCTCGCGTCCCCTCGGGACTCCAGGTCGGCCAGGACCACGGCCACCGCCTCGCGGACGATGCGGCCGCGGTCCACCGCGAGCCCGTGCTCGCCGCGGAGCACCAGGCGGGCGTGCTCCAGGTCCATCAGCTCCTCGGCGGAGACGTACACCGTGATCTTCTCGTCGTGGCGCTCGCGCCCGCTGGGCCGCCGGGCCGCCGCGCGCCCCTTCTTGCGCGGCTGGGCGGCGGCAGAACCTTCCTGCGGCGACTGGCGCCGGGACGGCCGGGTGCGGGACTCGCCGGCGTCGGCGGGCTCCGCCTCCGCCGCGACGTGCTCCGCGCCCTCTCCGTCGCCGCCCTGGACGGGCACGGACGTCGGTGCGTCCTCGGCGGCCACGGCGTCGCTCTCCCCCGCGGGAGCCGGCACCCGGGCCTCACCGTTGGCCGTGCGCCGTGGAGTCGACGGCTGGAGCGCCATCCCCCCTGTCGTACGGAAGAGTTCGTCGGCCCCCGGCAGACTCACTCGGCGGGACACCGGGCGAGCACCTCCCTGGCGAGCTGGCGGTAGGCGGCGGCACCGACGGAGTTGGAGGCGTACGTGGTGATCGGCTCACCGGCGACCGTGGTCTCCGGGAAGCGGACCGTGCGCCCGATGACCGTGTGGTAGACGTGGTCGTCGAACGCCTCGACGACACGCGCGAGCACCTCACGGCTGTGCACGGTGCGCGAGTCGTACATCGTGGCGAGGATGCCGTCCAGTTCGAGCTCGGGGTTGAGCCGCTCCTGGACCTTCTCGATGGTCTCGGTCAGCAGGGCCACACCGCGCAGCGCGAAGAACTCGCACTCCAGCGGCACGATCACCTTGTGCGCGGCCGTCAGCGCGTTGACGGTGAGCAGGCCGAGCGAGGGCTGACAGTCGATCACGATGTAGTCGTAGTCGGACATCAGCGGCTTCAGCGCCCGCTGGAGCGTCGACTCGCGCGCGACCTCGGAGACCAGCTGGACCTCGGCGGCCGACAGGTCGATGTTGGAGGGCAGCAGGTCCATGTTGGGGACCGCGGTCTTCAGCAGGACCTCGTCGGCGGACATGCCCCGCTCCATGAGCAGGTTGTAGACCGTCAGGTCGAGTTCCATCGGGTTGACACCGAGACCCACCGACAGCGCGCCCTGCGGGTCGAAGTCCACGAGCAGCACGCGCCGGCCGTACTCCGCGAGCGCGGCACCCAGGTTGATGGTCGACGTCGTCTTGCCGACGCCGCCCTTCTGGTTGCACATCGCGATGATCTTCGCGGGGCCGTGGTCGGTCAGCGGGCCCGGGATCGGGAAGTACGGCAGCGGGCGTCCGGTCGGACCGATGCGCTCACGGCGCTGGCGGGCCGCGTCGGGCGCGAGCGTGGCCGCGTACTCCGGATCGGGCTCGTACTCGGCGTCGGGGTCGTAGAAGTGCCCCTCGGGCAGTTCGTCGTAGTCGGCGAAGTGGTTGTGGGGCGCGCCACTTCCGTCGCCGGCCATGGCGTTCACGTGATGGCCATCCATGCTCTGGTGTGCTGTCCGGGCGGTCTGCGGACCCGGACTCTGGTGGGCTGCGAAGGTGCGCACAGCTACGGAGCCGACAGCCTCGAATCCCCCGGAGCCCTGGCCCCGTGCAGGCATTCCTGGTTGACCACCCCCGGGAGAAAATGTCGACTCATTCACAAGTCGTCTTACCTCCTTGGTGACCAGGAAACTTCTAGACAAGGTCAGCGTGGCACCATGCCGACGGTTGGCGACTCTATGGCGTGTCGGCGGTCCGCAGCAACACAATCCGCCGGACCCGGCAGGATGTGTCGGCAATGAAACATCTCGCTGTCAAGGGCGTACGGCCGTCGCACAGCAGGTTTCACCGGTGTACGAATCGGTCGAAGGGTTGCGTTCGAGGCGAGTTGACCGAGCGGCGCAAAGTGACCATACACACATCCGGCCGGACCTTGTCGGGCAAGGTCCGGCCGGGTGCGTGGTGTTGACGAAGCGTGTTGACGTATCGCCTTTTGCCTGGTGGCGACTTGGCGACTCACCCGGTCGCCACCGTTGGCCGTGGTCAGCCGAGCAGGGTCTCCAGCTCGACGTGCTCCAGGCCGTGGGCCTCGGCGACCTCCTTGTAAACGACCTTGCCGTCATGGGTGTTGAGACCCTTGGCGAGCGCGGCGTCCCGGCGCAGCGCCTCCACCCAGCCGTTGTTGGCGAGGGAGACGATGTACGGCAGGGTCGCGTTGGTGAGGGCGTTGGTGGAGGTGTTGGGGACACCGCCCGGCATGTTGGCGACGCAGTAGAAGACCGAGTTGTGGACCTCGAAGGTCGGCTCGGCGTGCGTGGTGGGACGGGAGTCCTCGAAGCAGCCGCCCTGGTCGATCGCGATGTCGACAAGGACACTTCCGGGCTTCATGCGGGCCACCAGCTCGTTGGTGACCAGCTTCGGGGCCTTGGCGCCCGGGATGAGCACCGCGCCGATGACGAGGTCGGCGTCGAGGACGGCCTTCTCCAGCTCGAAGGCGTTGGACATGATCGCCTTGACCTTCGTACCGAAGATCTTGTCGGCCTCGCGCAGCTTGTTGATGTCGCGGTCGAGCAGGGTCACGTCGAAGCCCATGCCGACGGCGACCTGGGTGGCGTTCCAGCCGGAGACACCGCCGCCGATGACCACGGCCTTGGCGGGGGTCACACCGGGGACACCGCCGGGCAGCACGCCGCGGCCACCGTGCGCGCGCATCAGGTGGTAGGCGCCGACCTGCGGGGCCAGGCGGCCCGCGACCTCGGACATCGGGGCGAGCAGCGGCAGGGCGCGGCTCGGCAGCTCGACGGTCTCGTAGGCGATGGCCGTGGTGCCGGACTCGATGAGCGCGTCCGTGCACTCCTTGGAGGCGGCGAGGTGCAGGTAGGTGAAGAGGATCTGGTCCTTGCGGAGGCGGTGGTACTCCTCCGCGATGGGCTCCTTGACCTTCAGCAGCAGATCGGCGGCGGTCCAGACCTCGTCCGCCGTGCCCAGGATCTCGGCACCGGCGGCCACGTACTCGTCGTCCGTGATCGAGGAGCCGAGGCCGGCGCCGCGCTCGATGACGACCTGGTGGCCGTTGCGCACCAGCTCGTGCACGCCGGCGGGGGTGATGGCCACCCGGAACTCGTTGTTCTTGACCTCGCGGGGGATGCCGACCTTCACGTGGATCACGGTCCTTGGCTCAGAGGGTATGGGGGTGCATTACAAGACGTACCCAGACATGCGGGGGCATACCGGGAGACCCGTCAGGAACATGCGGCAGAGCCAGTTTAATGAAGGTGTTCCGGCTGTCTAGCCTTTCATTGCATCAATCTTCAGCGGACCCACTGCGGATTTCGCAGGCATTACCGTCCTGATCAGGGGCGGAATCGCCCTCCGACGGCTCCTCGCTCAGCAGATGTCCGGCCGCCGAGCGGTGCAGCCGGGCCGCCGTCGGATCGCCGAGGTGCTCCAGGGTGTCGGCCAGCCGCAGCTGCAGCGCGGCCTGCAGCCGGACGTCCTCCGCGCGCCGGGCCCACTCCACCGCCTCCTGGCAGGTGCGCAGCGACTCCTGGGGCCGGCCCGCGTACTCCTGCACCCGGGCGACCTCGCTCAACGCCCGGGCGTGGGCGGCGACATCGCCGCTCTTGCGGTAGGCCGACGCCGCCGCCCGCCAGTTCCGCAGCGCCTCGCCGTAGCGGCCCGCGTAGGTGTGGGCGGTGGCGATCCGGCCGTACAGCCGGGCGGCCTCCGCCCGCTCGCCCCTGGCCAGCCGCTCGGCCAGCGCCCGCCCGAACCAGTCGGCGGCCCGGTCGTAGTCCGTCAGCTCCTGGTAGGTGCCGCCTACGGATTCCATCGCGCGGCCGGTCGCGTACGGGTCGTTCGCCTCCCGTCCGGCGTCCAGCGCGGCCCGGTAGCGGGCCAGCGCATCCCGGGTGCGGCCGGTCTGCGCGTCCAGATCGCCCAGGTTCAGCAGGGCCGCGGCCTTCTCCCGGGGCAGCCCGCGCCGCTCGGCGACATCCAGCACGAGGCGGTGCACGCCGTACAGGTCGGGGGCGGCCGCCTGGGTGCCGACATGCGCCGCCATGGCCCTGACCAGCTGGGACAGCAGCCGCCTGGCCAGGGTGTCCAGTTCCCCGTCGGCGACCGCGAGCCGCGCGGAGGCCAGCAGCGCGGGCCTGCGGATGCGCAGCCAGTCGGCGGCCGCCCGGGGCGTCGCGAAGCGCACCGCGGGGGGCATGCCCTGCAGCTTCTCCCGGGACTGCGGGCTGTCCGTCTCGGTGATCGCCCGGCAGGACTGCAGCAGCCGTACCGTCCGCTCCAGCATCCGGGCCCGGGCCAGCTGCAGCTCCCCGGGCCGCTCCTGGCTCTCCGCGAGGGCGCGCAGCAGCGGGTGCAGCCGGCCCGGGACGTCGTACTCGGGCAGCGGCGAGTCCGCCGCGTGCAGCAGGCCGAGGGCGACGAAGTCGTCCAGGGTGGCGCGGGCGGCCTCGACCGAGCAGCCGGCCAGTGCGGAGGCGGTGTGGGTGTCGATCAGCCCGGCCGGGGCCAGGCAGAGCAGTCGCAGTATGCGGGCGGCCGGAGCGGGCAGCTCGTCGTACACCAGCCGGAAGACCCGGGCCAGCGGGGTGCCCGCCGTGCTGTCGTCCGGCATCGCGTGCATGCGCTTGGCGAGGTCGGAGACGGCGGCCTTGGGGCGGGCGGCGAGCCAGCCGCCCGCCAGGACGAGCGCGGCCGGGTGCCCCTGGCAGGCCTCCACCAGGCTCTCCGCGGAGCGCGGGTCGACGGTCACGCGGACCGAGCCGGCGTAGCGGGTGAGGAGCTCCACCGCGGACTTGGTGTCGAGGCCGCCGAGCGTGCAGGGGCGGACGTCCGCGATGCCGGTCAGCGGGCCCCCGGAGACGGCCACCACCAGGCAGTCCGGGGCGTCCGGGAGCAGCGCGTCGACCTGTTCGGCGCCTGCCGCGTCGTCCAGCAGCAGCAGCGCGCGCCGGCCGGCGAGGGCCGCGCGCAGCGCCGCGGCCAGGTCGTCCTCGGCGGCACCGGCCGGGGCGGGCTCGTCCAGCGCGCCGAGCAGTTCGCGCGCGACCCGCTCGACCGGCACCGGCGTGCCGTCGGGCTCGCTGAGCCGGGCCCGCAGCACCCCGTCGGGGTAGCGGTCGGCGATCCGGCGGGCCAGTTCCCCGGCGAGCGAGGTCCGGCCGGAGCCCGGGCCGCCCGCGATCAGCAGCACCCGCGCGCGGGGCGCCTTGCGGCCGGAGAGGGTGTCGAGCCCGGCGCGCTCGATGTCGGCGCGCAGTTCCTTCAACTCGCGTGCCCGGCCCAGGAAACGGTCCTCCAGGGCCGGGTGCGCGGTCAGCCGCGCACCGCCTGTGTCCACCGCCTGGTCCGTCACGGGCCACACTCCCGTCCACACAGCACGCGCAAGCCCGCCGGATCCCCGGTACGGGCCTCTCACCTGCTTATCGGCTCCCTCGCCTGCGGGGCCGGGCCGGCGCCGGGAGCGCGTTCCACGCTCACCCGTGAGGGCTCTCGCGCGTGCGCGCTCCCGACGCCGGCGCGCCCCTTCGGCTCGCTCGCGACGAGCCTAGTTCACGCTCTGCGACGTTCCCGAAGGAGCACGGCGGGCAGGTCCCTCGATCGGATCAGGCGATGGTCACACCAATGCGTGACGGTGCGGGTTCAGGACTCGAAGGGACGCGCGGGCCAGGGCGCGTCGGCCGGGCGCAGGGCGTCGAGGCCGTCCCCGCCGCGGGCGGCCACCAGGGACAGCACCCCGACGACGAGGCAGTTGTTGTGCACGTCGCCGGCCAGGATCCGGCGCGTGAGCTCCTCGACGGGCACGCGCGCGTGCTGGAGGTCGGTCTCCTCGTCCTCCGCCTCGAAGCGCTCGCCCTCGGCCTCGGACAGATCGCGCGCGAGGAAGATCCGTACCGCCTCGTCGCAGCCGCCGGGCGTGGTGTAGACGTCGGTCAGCACCCGCCAGTCCTCGGCCTTGACGTGCGCCTCCTCGTACAGCTCCCGCTGGGCCGCGTGCAGCGGGTTCTCACCGGGCACGTCGAGCAGGCCGGCCGGGATCTCCCACAGCTTGTGCCGCACCGGGTGGCGGTACTGGTTGATCAGCAGCACCCGGTCCTCCTCGTCGAGGGCGAGGACGGCGACCGAGCCCGGGTGGACCTGGTAGTCGCGGCGGACCACCGAGCCGCCGGGCATGACCACGTCGTCCGTGCGCACGGAGGTCTTGTTCCCGGTGAAGGGGGTCGCGGTGGCCCGGACCTCCCACTCCTCGGGGGTGTCCTTGATCGTCGTCATGCCCTGTCCTTCCACACGTGCGCAAGTGGCCGGGGCGGCGATCCATGTGAATGCGCGCGCCCCGGCCACCGTACAACTCCTGTGTTACTTCGAGATCTTCCGCTCGACCGAGGCCTTCACGAGGCCGGCGAAGAGCGGGTGCGGACGGGTCGGCCGCGAGCGCAGCTCCGGGTGCGCCTGCGTGGCGACCAGGTAGGGGTGGACGTCACGCGGGTACTCCACGTACTCCACGAGCTTGCCGTCCGGCGAGGTGCCCGAGAAGAGGATGCCGGCCTTCTTCTCCAGCTCCGCGCGGTAGGCGTTGTTGACCTCGTAGCGGTGCCGGTGCCGCTCCTCCACGTACTCCTTGCCGTCGTACACCTCGCGCACGATGGAGCCCTCGGCCAGCTTGGCCGGGTACATGCCGAGGCGCATGGTGCCGCCCATGTCGCCCTCGCCGGCGACGATGTCCAGCTGCTCGGCCATCGTGGAGATGACCGGGTGGGCGGTGGCCGGGTCGAACTCGGTGGAGTTGGCGTCCTGGATGCCCGCCAGGTTCCGGGAGGCCTCGATCACGATGCACTGCAGGCCGAGGCAGAGGCCGAGCAGCGGGATCTTGTTCTCGCGGGCGTAGCGGATGGCGCCGACCTTGCCGAGCACACCGCGGTCGCCGAAGCCGCCCGGGATGCAGATGCCGTCGACGTCACCGAGCTGGGCCGCGGCGCCGGCCGGGGTCTTGCAGTCGTCGGAGGTGACCCACTTGATCTTCACACGGGCCTTGTTGGCGAAGCCGCCCGCGCGCAGCGCCTCGGTGACCGACAGATATGCGTCGGGCAGGTCGATGTACTTGCCGACCAGGGCGAGGGTGATCTCGTGGTCCGGGTTGTGGACGCGGTCCAGCAGGTCGTCCCAGGTCGTCCAGTCCACGTCCCGGAAGGGCAGGTCCAGCTTGCGCACCACGTAGGCGTCCAGGCCCTCGGTGTGCACGACCTTCGGGATGTCGTAGATCGAGCGGGCGTCGGGACAGGCGACGACGGCGGCCTCGTCCACGTCGCACATCAGCGAGATCTTGCGCTTGATGGCGGTCGGGACCTCGCGGTCGCAGCGCAGCACGATCGCGTCGGGCTGGATACCGATGTTCCGCAGCGCGGCGACCGAGTGCTGGGTCGGCTTGGTCTTCAGCTCGCCGGAGGGGCCGATGTAGGGCAGCAGCGAGATGTGCACGACGAAGACGTTGTCCCGGCCGACCTCGTGGCGGACCTGGCGGACGGTCTCCAGGAAGGGCAGCGACTCGATGTCGCCGACGGTGCCGCCGACCTCGGTGATGACGACGTCCACCTCGTCGGTGGCCATGCGCCGGATCCGGTGCTTGATCTCGTTGGTGATGTGCGGGATGACCTGCACCGTGTCACCCAGGTACTCGCCGCGCCGCTCCTTGGCGATCACGGTCGAGTACACCTGCCCTGTAGTGACGTTGGCGGTGCCGTCCAGGTCACGGTCGAGGAAACGCTCGTAGTGTCCGATGTCGAGGTCCGTCTCGGCACCGTCGTTGGTGACGAAGACCTCACCGTGCTGGAAGGGGTTCATGGTGCCCGGATCGACGTTCAGGTACGGATCCAGCTTCTGCATCACGACGCGCAGGCCACGGGCCTTGAGCAGCATGCCCAGGCTGGAGGCGGTGAGGCCCTTGCCGAGCGAGGAGGCGACACCCCCGGTGACGAAGATGTGCTTGGTCGTCGTAGATTTCGGCGGCATGGCCAAGAGGGGGCTCCCGTGGTCGCTGGCTGTCGTGCGGTGCGGCTGCCGTCCCGGGTGTGCTTCCGGGCGGAGGCGCCGTCGCTGCGGTTCGGGGGTTTCAGGCCCACCGGTCCACGGGCTACCAGGGTATCAGCGCCCGGAGGCGATGGCTTCCGGCCACGCTCCGCGCCCGGGCGGGCACGGAACGGGTCGTCACAGGTGGCAGCACAGGTGCACACCGGTCACACGGTCATCACCGGCGGCTCACTCGTTCGGCTCACACCGGTTGCCCGGAGCGGCACGCAGATCATCTACGTGCGTCGTATCCTGCTCGGACATTCACTGCCGGGCCCGGCCGGAACGACGGCACACCCCCGCCCGCACCAACCGGAACAACGAGAGCGCGGCAGTTCGTTGAGCAGAGACTGTCGTGTTGCCTCAGGGCTCGCGGACTGCTTTGCTTCACCGCTCATAGACGCACAACAACGACCCCTTGACCGCACTAGCGACAGCCCCCCTGCGCGGGGGTGACGTGGCCGTTCGACTGGAGTTGCACGTGGCCGGGCGCATCGAAGACTACGCACTCATCGGAGACATGCAGACCGCGGCACTGGTCTGCCGGGATGGCACGGTGGACTGGCTGTGCCTGCCCCGCTTCGACTCGCATGCCATCTTCGCCGGCCTGCTGGGCACCGAGGAGCACGGCTTCTGGCGGCTCGGCCCGGCGTACGCGGCCGACGCGCAGCCCCCCTCGGCCGCCCGGCGGACCTACCGCGGGGACTCGCTGATCCTGGAGTCGGAGTGGGACACCCCGCGCGGCACCGTGCGGGTGACCGATTTCATGCCCCCGCGTGACGGCGCCCCGCAGCTGATCCGGATCGTGGAGGGCGTCACCGGCCGGGTGCCGATGCGCTCGGCCCTGCGGATGCGGTTCTCCTACGGCCGTGTGGTGCCCTGGGTGCACAAGCACGACGCGCGCACGGTCGCCGTGGCCGGTCCGGACTCGGTGTGGTTCGACACGGAGGCCGAGACCTACGGCAAGGCGCTGACGACGTACGCCGACTTCACGGTCGCCCCGGGTGACCGGATCGCGTTCACGATCTCGTGGCAGCCCTCGCACAAGGAGCCGCCGCCGATGCCGGAGCCCGAGCAGTCGCTGGAGGCGACGGAGGACTTCTGGCGCGAGTGGGTGGACCACTGCACGTACCACGGGCCCTACCGCGAGGCGGTGGTCCGCTCGCTGATCACCCTGAAGGCGCTGACGTACGCCCCGACCGGCGGGATCGTCGCGGCCCCCACCACCTCGCTGCCCGAGGACATCGGGGGCGTGCGCAACTGGGACTACCGCTACACCTGGCTGCGGGACGCGGCGATCACGCTGTCCTCGCTGCTGCGCACCGGCTACCGCGAGGAGGCCCGCGCCTGGCGCGAGTGGCTGCTGCGCGCGGTCGCCGGCGACCCGGAGAACCTGCAGATCATGTACGGCCTCGCGGGCGAGCGCGAGCTGGGCGAGGCCGAGCTGGACTGGCTGCCCGGCTACGAGAACTCGGCCCCGGTCCGGGTGGGCAACGGCGCCGCGCACCAGCTCCAGCTGGACGTGTACGGCGAGGTCACCGAGGCGCTGCACCTGGCCCACATGACCGGTCTGGCCCGCCACGACTACGCCTCCCTGCTCCAGCTGAAACTGATCCGCTACCTGGAGGACCACTGGCAGGAGCCGGACGAGGGCATCTGGGAGGTGCGCGGCCCGCGCCGGCACTTCGTGCACTCCAAGGTGATGGCCTGGGTCGCGGTGGACCGCACGATCAAGCTGATCGAGTCCGGTGACGCGGACGGCCCGCTGGAGCGCTGGCGCGAGCTGCGCGACGACATCCACCGGGACGTGTGCGAGAAGGGCTACGACAAGGAACGCAACACCTTCACCCAGTCGTACGGCTCCCGGGAGCTGGACGCCTCGCTGCTGCTGATCCCGCAGATGGGCTTCCTGCCCCCGGACGACAAGCGGGTGATCGGCACCATCGAGGCGATCCAGCGCGAGCTGTCCACCTCGGACGGGTTCATCCTGCGCTACCCGACGGAGGGCGAGGACGAGGGCGTCGACGGCCTGCCCGGCGACGAGGGCGCCTTCCTCGCCTGCTCCTTCTGGATGGCGGACGACCTGGCGATGATCGGCCGGGTGGACGAGGCCCGCAAGCTGTTCGAGAAGCTCCTCGCGCTGCGCAACGACCTCGGCCTGCTCGCCGAGGAGTGGGACCCGCGCCTGAAGCGCCAGGTCGGCAACTTCCCGCAGGCCTTCAGCCACGTGCCGCTGATCGACACCGCGCTGCGGCTGACGGCGTCGGGGGCGTACGGCGGCTGAGCGCGCCCGCCCGGCCGCGCCCGCCTAGTGTGGAAGCGCATGACTTCCCCTTCCGGAAGGGGGGCCGCCATGGCTTCCCCCTCGAAGGCTCGCGCGGCCCTCGCCGCGCTGCGCGAGGATCTGGTCGGCGACGTGTTCGCGCCGGGGGACGCCGGCTACGACGAGGCCCGCACGGTGTTCAACGCGATGGTCGACCGGCGCCCGGCCGTGATCGCCCGGTGCGCGGACGCCGCTGACGTGGTACGGGCCGTGCGCTTCGGAAGGGAGCTGGACCTGCCGATCGCGGTGCGCGGCGGCGGGCACGGCGTGTCCGGCGCGGCCCTCGGCGACGGAGCGCTCGTGGTGGATCTGCGCCGGATGCACGGGGTGAGTGTCGACCCGGCGGGCGAGGCGGCCCGCGTCGAGGGCGGTGCCACGATGCGCCACCTGGACCGGGCGACCCAGCCGTACGGCCTCGCGACGACGGGCGGGCGGGCCTCCACCACCGGTGTCGGGGGCTTCGTGCTCGGCGGCGGCACCGGCTGGCTGGACCGCGCCTTCGGCCTCGCCGTCGACAACCTGCTCGGTGTCGAACTGGTGACCGCCGACGCGGAGCGGGTGCATGCGAACGCCGACGAGAACCCCGAGCTGTTCTGGGCGCTGCACGGCGGGGGCGGCAACTTCGGTGTCGCCACCGCGCTCACCCTGGGGCTGTACGAGCTGCCCGAGTTCTCGGTCGTCCTGCTGATGTGCCTGCCCCGGTTCGGTCCCGCGGCCGTCCGCACCTTCCGCGAGATCATCCGCACCGGCCCCGACGAGCTGAGCGGAGCGATCCTGTACGAGACGGGCCCGGCCGAGGAGTTCGTGCCCCCGGAGCTGGTGGGCCGGCTGCTGTGCGGTGTCCTGCTGACGTACGCGGGCGGCGAGGACGATCTGCGCAAGCTCGCCGAGCCGCTGCTGGCGCTGCCGCACGAGGTGGAACTGGCCGGGGACATGGCGTACGCCGATGTGCAGTGCATGCTCGACGACCCGCCGGGGCTGCGCAACCACTGGTCGGCGGAGCACCTGGCCGAGCTGCCCGACGAGCTGGTGGACGTCTTCTGCGCCCGCGCGGAGGACATGCCGGTGCCGAGCGGCAGCCGGCAGCTGCTGTTCCCGCAGGGCGGGGCGGTCACCGCCGGTCCGCACGGGTACCCGGTGCCGTTCCGGGACGCCGCGTGGGCGGCGCACCCGCTCGGCGCCTGGGCGGACCCGGCCGGTGACGAGCGGGCCGCGGCCTGGGTGCGGGACGTGCGCGCGGGGGTACGGGCGTGGAGCACCGGCGCGGTCCACCTCAACTTCATCGGCGACGAGGGCCCGGACCGGGTGCGGGCGGGCCTCGGCGAGGGCAACACGCTGCGCCTGGAGAAGGTGAAACGGCGGTACGACCCCGACAACGTGTTCCGCTTCAACCACAACATCAGGCCCGTGTAGTCCGGAGATGTTCTTCGGGCGTCCGCGCAGGTAGCGTCCGCTGCATGGACAGCGGCACGGAGAGCAGACTCGCCACGCAGGGCGCCGGGATCACCGTTCAGCGGGCGCTGGAACTGCCCGGGCTGCGCAGCGGGCTGCCGGAGATCCTGGCCGGCACGGACCGGCTGGGCCGTACCGTGCGCTGGGTGCACGCGGGCGAGGTGCCGAACATCGCCTCGCTGCTCAAGGGCGGCGAGCTGCTGCTCACCACCGGATACGGGCTGGGCACCCGCCCGGCCGAGCAGCGGGCGTTCGTGCGCACGCTCGCCGAGCGCGGGATCGCCGCCCTGGTGGTGGAGCTGGGCCCGCGCTTCGCCAGGCTCCCGGCCGCCCTCGTGGACACCGCCCGCAGCGCCGGGCTGCCGCTGGTCCAGCTGCACCGCGAGGTGCCGTTCGTGACGGTCACCGAGGAGATCCACACCGAGATCGTCAACGGCCACTACGCGCTGCTGCAGCGGGCGGAGGAGGTGCACCGGCGCTGTACCGAGGCCCTGCTCGGCGGCGGCGGGGTGCCCCAGGTGCTGGGCATCCTGGCCGGCTTCAGCGGCAACCCGGTGTTCCTGGAGACCGCGGACGGCCGGCTGCTGTACGCCGCCGGGGAGGGGCCGGAGGGCACGGATCCGCTGCAGGTGTGGGAGGGGCTGCGGGGACCGCAGAAGGACGCGACCCCGCCCGCCGGTTCGGTGCTGGTGGACGTGCCCGGCGGCGGCCCCGGCACCGCGGGTTCGGTCCGCGCGAGGCTGGTGCTGCTGCCGGTGCTCTCCCCGCTGGCCCCGGTCCACCGGATCGCCGCCGAGCGGGCCGCGGGCATCCTGGCCGTGGTGCTGATGCAGGCCCGGCAGGAGGAGGAGCTGGCCGCGCGCGGGCGCGGCGACTTCCTCACCGACCTCGCCGAGGGGCGGATCTCGGCCGAGGACGCGCCCGCCCAGGCCCGTGTGCTCGGCTTCAAGCCGGGGAGCAGTCCGCTGCTGCCGGTGGTGATGCGGGTCGGCGACCCCCTCGCGCCCGGTGGTGGCTGGGCGGTGCTGGCCCGCGCGGTCTCCGAGGAGCTGGCCTCGGTGGGGGTCCCGGTGCTGCTGGGCGTGCGGCCGGTGGAGGGCCGGGTGCTGGTGCTGCTCGGGCTGCGTTCGGAGACGGAGCGCTCGGCGGTCGCGGACCGGGTGGCGGCGGCGCTGCGGGCGGGCGTGGAGCGCGCCGGGATGCGGCGGCCGGGCTCCCCGCCGCCGGTCGTGGTCGTCGGCGTGGCGGGCGGCTGGGCGGCGGCCTCGGCCGGGCTGCGGCACGCGGCGGAGACCGCGACGGCGGCACAGGGCCTGACCGACCGGCCGTGGTACGACGCCCGCCGCCTCGACATCGACCTGCTGCTGTGGCGGCTGCGCGACCATCCGGACCTCGCCGCCTTCGTGGACCGCGCGATCGGCCCGCTGCGCGACCACGACCACCGTTCCAAGCCGCCGCTGCTGCCGACCCTGGAGACCTACCTCGCGCACGCGGGCCGCAAGGCGGAGACGGCCCGCGAGCTGCATCTGAACCGGCAGACCCTCTACAACCGGCTAGCCCGCATCGGGGAGTTGCTGGGCACCGACCTCGACGACCCGCAGACGGTCCTGGCGTTGAGCCTGGCCCTGCGGGCCCGCCGGCACGTCCCCTAGGCCCTGTCTGACAATTCCCGTCTGCCGCGAAATGTCAGACAGGCCCTAGGCCAGCGGTCTCGGCTGGGTCAACTCGTCGTACACGCTGAGCACTTGGGCCACCGTCTCGTCCTCGGTCGGCCACTCGGCGGCCTGCCGGGCACCCGCCTCGCGCAGCTCCTCCCGGCGCTCCGGATCGGCGAGGAGCCGTACGACGGTGTCGGCGAGCGCTGCCGGGTCGCCGTACGGAACGAGTTCGGCGGCGTCGCCCACGAGGTCGGGGACACCGCCGACGCGGGTCGCGACCAGCGGCACCCGCGCGTACAGCGCCTCCTGGGCGAGGACGGACCGCGACTCCCAACTGCTGGTCAGCAGCGCCAGATCGGCGGCGGCGAGCAGTTCGGGCACGTCCTCGCGGCGCCCGATGAGCCGCACCGGCAGCTCCTCGTCCTCGATGCGCGCCTGCAGCACCGCACGCAGCGGCCCCTCCCCCGCGACGACGACCAGCGGCACCGGATCCAGGTCACGCCAGGCGCGTGCCGCGTCGAGCAGGACCTCGTAGCCCCGGTACCGGTCGAGGGAGCCGACCGCGATGAGCAACGGGCGCCCGGTGGCGCCGAGTTCGGCCCGCACCTTGGGCCGAAGGCGGTCGGGGTCGTCCGGCGGGGCGGCGGGCCGGTGCTGCCCGGGCAGGCCGACGGCCGCGAGCCGGGCGTCCCGCGCGCCGGTCCTGCGGGCCCGGTCGACCAGGTCGGGGCTGCTGCCGAGAACCACGGCCGCCGTCCGTACCACGCGCCGCTCCAGCAGCCGCAGCAGATGCGCCCTCGCGCCCTCCGCGCGCGCCCGGTTGTGCCAGGTGACGACCAGCGGAGTGGTGCGTCCGCCGAGCGCGAGGACGGTGCGGAAGGAGGCGTGCAGCCCGTGCGCGTGCACCAGGTCGGCGTCGGCGCAGGCCGCCCGGAGCGCGGCCACCGAGGCCGGGTCGCTGCTGCGCGGCACGTGCACGTGCTCGGCGCCGGTCCCGGTGAAGTCGTAGGCGCGATCGGCCTCATAAGGGGCGCACACCGTGACTCGTACGCCCCTCGCCACGAGCCCCTCGGCCAGGGAGCGCACGTGCGCGCTGCTGCCGGCGTTGCCTCCGCCGAGCACCTGCACGGTGCGCAGCGGCGACTGGCCGTGCGGCGCATTGCTGCTCAGGGGGCTCACGGGGCCGGGGCTCCTGGTTCGGCGTGGGCGGTCACGAGAGAACGTACAGAAGGTAGCGGGCTCACAGGGGCGGAAGGTCGTACCCCGCGCGCCTCCCGCGCGGACCGTGTTCATGTCCAAGCATGCCAGGAGGCACGCTCGTTGCGGGAAAACCGGGAGGGCGCACGGTGCGACGGGCCGGGGCAATGCGCCGGAGCACGTCACCCACACGGGTGAAGAAGGGGCCGGCCCGGCCGTGTCCCGTGCGTCCGCGTACGACCAGGTCAGACGGTCACAGCGAGCGCGCCCAGGCGGTGACCCGGTCCCCGTACACGGCGGCGGCCACCACCGCGGCGGCGTGCGCGAGAAGTCCCGCGCGCCGGTTGCCCGCCACCACGGCCGCCCCCAGCGCGGCACCCAGTGCGTGCGCCCCCGTGTCCCCGATCATGGTCTGCTCGCCGGCGTCCTCGCGCAGCACGGCCGACGCGCCGCCCATCGCGACGGCGGCCAGCTCCCCGCCCGGGCCCCCGCGCAGCAGCCCCGGCGCCCCGAACGCGAGCACCGCCCCGAGCGCCCTCCCCGGCCGTACGTCGACCAGGTTGACGAAGTGCGCGGCACCGGCGATCACGATCCCGGCGAGCGCCCTGTCCAGCCCGCGCTCCTTCATCAGCGCCCCCGCGACCAGCCCGGCGGCCGAGATCCCGAACAGTTTCACGGACCCGCTGGTGATCTCGCCTGCGCGCAACGCCCGCAGATGAGCCCGGAACCCGCGCCGGTCGTCCCCGGCGACGTCGTCGTACGCCCCGCAGGCCCCGGCGGCGAGCACGGCGGCCCCGGCAGCGGGGCACACCCGCGCCGCGGCGGCCGCCGCACCGAGCGCCGAAGCCGGCCCGGAGTACAGCCCGACGCTCCGCCCGGCGTGGTTCCCACGCTCCCAACGCGCGGGCCCGCCGGGCGGGTTGGCGCGCAGGAGGACGAAACCGGTGCGGGTGAGCACGGCGGACAGCAGGAAGGAGCGGGCCTTCGGCATGCGGATCATCCCGTCACCCTAGGGCCTGTCTGACCATGCGCGTCGTCGCCCGAAGGGCGGCCGCCCGGCGTCAGGCGCGTGCTCTCGGCGTGCCGGCCCCAGGCCCTCGTACTCGACGTGCTCAGGTCTGGGACCGGCGCGGCGAGCGTGCGTGCATGGCGCCGCGCGCGGCAGACGGGAGTGGTCAGACAGGCCCTAGGCCCCGCCCGGCAGGCATCGGGCCCGGAAGGCTCCGGCTACGCGTCCCCCCGGGCCGTCGCCAGCAGTTCCTCGGCGTGGGCGCGGGCGGTCTCCGAGTCCTCCTGGCCCGCCAGCATCCGGGACAGCTCGCGGATCCGCTCCTCGCCCTCCAGGACCTTCACACCGGAGCGGGTGACGGACCCGTCGTTGGTCTTCTCCACCAGCAGCTGCCGGTCGGCGAACGCCGCCACCTGGGGCAGGTGGGTCACCACGACGACCTGCGCGGTCCTGGCCAGCTTGGCGAGGCGCCGGCCGATCTCGACCGCGGCCTTGCCGCCGACACCGGCGTCGACCTCGTCGAAGAGGTACGTCGGGACGGGGTCGGTGCCCGCGAAGACGACCTCCACGGCCAGCATCACCCGGGACAGCTCACCGCCGGAGGCGCCCTTGGCGATGGGCCGCGGCGGGGCGCCCGGGTGCGGGGCGAGCAGCAGCTCGACCTCGTCCACGCCCGACGGCCCGTACGCGACCGTGCGACCACCGACCTCGACGCCCTCGGGGTCCTCGGTCTGCCGGATGTCGAAGGACACGCGCGCGTGGGGCATGGCCAGCGAGGCCAGCTCGGCCGTCACGGCGGCGGCGAACCGCTCGGCGGCCTCCGCCCGCGCGTCCGACAACGCCTGGGCCAGTCCGCCCAGTTCGGTGCGCAGCGCGTCCCGCTCCGCGGTCAGCTCGTCGATGCGCTCGTCGTCGCCGTCCAGCTCGGTCAGCCGCGTGGCGCTCTGCTCGGCCCAGGCGAGGACGGCGTTCACGTCGTCGCCGTACTTACGCGTCAGCGCGGTGAGCGCGGCCCGGCGCTCCTCCACGGCGGCCAGCCGCAGCGGGTCGGCGTCCAGGTCGTCGGCGTATCCCGCTAGCTCGCCGGCGACGTCGCCGAGCAGGATCCCGATCTCCCCGATCCGGCCGGCGAGCGCGGCCAGCGCCGGATCGTGCGACCGCACGGCCTCCAGCGCCCGGTGGGCGCCCGCGACGAGGGTCGAGGCGTCGATCCCCTCGGGGTCCTCCGGATTGCCCGCGAGAGCGGCGTGCGCGGCCGTCGCGGCGGACGACAGGGCCTCCGCGTGCCCCAGCCGCTCCGCCTCCTCGGCCAGCTCCACGTCCTCCCCGGCGCGCGGCTCCACGGCGGCGATCTCGTCGAGTCCGTAGCGCAGCATGTCGGCTTCCTGCGCCCGCTCACGCGCGCGCGTGACGATCTCCTCCAGCTCGGTGGAGACCGACCGCAGCCGGCGGTACGCCTCGCCGTACTTGGCGAGCGGCACGGCGACCGCGTCGCCCGCGTACCGGTCCAGCGCCTGCCGCTGCCGGGTCAGCTTCAGCAGCCCCTGCTGGTCGGTCTGCCCGTGCACGGCCACCAGGTCGTCCGCCAGCTCGGCGAGCAGCCCCACGGGCACGCTGCGCCCGCCCAGGTGCGCCCGGGACCGGCCCTCAGCGGAAACGGTACGGCTGATCAGCAGCGCACCGTCGTCCAGCTCGGCCCCGGCCTCTTCCGCCCGTACGACGGCGGCGGCACCCGCGGGGACGGCGATCCGCCCCTCCACGACCGCCTTCTCGGCCCCGATCCGCACCAGCGCCGGGTCCGCCCGCCCGCCGAGCAGCAGCCCCAGGCTGGTGACCACCATGGTCTTGCCCGCACCCGTCTCACCGGTGACGGCGGTGAACCCGGGCGACAACTCCACGACGGCGTCGTCGATGACCCCGAGCGACCGTATCCGCATCTCCTCCAACACGGACAAGACCTTACGAGGTCGGGGGCCCGGAGTGCGACGGGCCCCGGACACGTTCTGTGAAGGAGCAGGTGACGAAGGTGTCTCGGCCCCGCGCTGTCACCCGGCCGAGTGCAGCACCGTCACTGCGGCGCGCCGGTCGCGGCGCCTCAGTGAAGTCCCTTGAGCAGGGTCACACCGTCGCACACGCCGAACCCGGTGACGGCGTCGTACCCGGTCTTCACCGGGTAGCCCACCGCCGGCGGGTGGGAGCCGTTGTCGTGGCCGGCCCCGATGTCCCGGCAGGCGATCTCGCCGAGTGGCCGGCCGTTGGTGCCGCTGTCGTACAGCAGCGGCGTGAGGAAGCGCTGCCGCTTGTCCTGGGGCAGCAGGGCGTCGACACGGGCGATCAGGGCGCCCCACAGCGGGGTGGAGGCGCTGGTGCCGCCGTTGGGTGCCGGCTGCCCGAGGAGCGTCAGGTCGTAGAACGGCGGGCCGGCGAGCGCCGACACGTCCGGCACCACCCGGCCCTTGATGCTGTCCGGGTTCTGGGAGTCGACGGGGATGTTCTGCTGGTAGACCGGGCGGTCGAACTTCGTGGAGACCCCGCCCCCGCTCGCCCCGCCGCCGTGCCTGGTCCGGTGGCCGGGCGCCTCCCACCAGGCGACCTCCTGACCGGACTCGTCGATCATGGTGCCGCCGACGCTCAGCACGAACGGGCTGGAGCTCGGGAAGTCGACGTGCGAGCGGCCGTCCGGGATCTGGTCGCCCGAGCCGTCGTCGCCGGAGGCGACGCAGACCGTGATGCCGGCGTCCGCCGCGCCCTCGAGGCGCTTGTTGATCTCCCGGAGCGCGTTCGCCGACCAGCTGGGGTGGTCCTCCGTCATGCCCCAGCTGATGGGGACGGTCACCGGCCGGTCCGCGATGACCCGGTCGAGCAGTTCGATCCAGCCGCGCTGGTCGAACGAGGCGAAGTAGAGGGAGATCCGGGCCTGCGGGCAGAGTCCGGCGACGATCTGCACGTCCATCATCACCTCGCCGCCCGCCTCGGCCGCGAACCGCTGCTCCTCGGGTGGCAGCTGCCGCAGTTGCTCCAGTGTCCTCGGTGGATCGAAGTCCAGGGGGACCACGTCGATCTGCGGCGCCGGCCGGTTGTGCGCGGTGCAGAAGGCCTTGACGTCGTCGTCGAAGTAGAAGCCGCCGAACTCGGCGATGCCGATCCTCTGCCCCTCCCCGTCACCGGCGGGGAAGTTGTACATCCGCTCCAGATCGTCCGGCGTCATCGATCCGTGGAAGCCGGAGCCCTGGACGGACTTGCGCCGGGCCATCTGCCGTTCGTCCAGGCCGAAGACGCCGGTGACGATGCCCTCGAGTTCGGCGGGGATCTGCAGTTCGCCCTCGCGGCCGCGGAAGTCGCCCTGCTCGGCGCTGTGGTAGATGCCGAGGTCCGCCTTGAAGGCGGCGTTCATGGCGGACACCGGACCGCTGGCCACGATGCTGCCCGGTTCGAGCCGGACCTGGTCGACCGACAGGCCGTACCGTTCGAGCACGGCCTTGGTCTTCTCGGCGTCCTGGTGCCGCTCGTTCGGGATCTGGTCGGTGGGGGCCACCTTGCCGCGCAGGGTGAGGGTGACGTCCACCCGGTGCTGGGGGTCCGCGTCCCGCAGCCGGGTCGCGTCGGCCTTGGCGGGGCGGGTGCTGCCGGCCAGCGCCACGTGCTGATGGTTCATCGTCGTCTCCTTGGTGCCGGCTCGCCTCGCAGCCGGGCCGGCCGGCTCGCGTGGGAACGGGGCTGCACGACGAGATATATCCGGACATTGCCAGAAAAATATGCCAGCCGTGTTCCGGCCACCCGGACAGGGCAGACCCTGCCCGGGATGGAGTACGTACGCGGGCCGTCAACGACGGCTCAGTGCGGCGCGCCCCGCCAGCCGGTGGTGGGCAGGGCGAACTTGGCCACCAGGCGGTCGGTGAAGGAGGAGTGGTGCAGTCGGGCCAGGCGCACCGGGACCGCGCCCCGCCGGACCTCCACGCGCGCCCCGGGCGGCAGCTCGATGGTCCGGCGCCCGTCGCACCACAGGACGCCGGGCGGGATGTGCGGCAGCACCTCCACCGCGAGCACCGAGTCCGGAGAGGTGACCAGCGGCTTCGCGAACAGCGCGTGCGCGCTGATCGGCACCATCAGCAGCGCCTCCACCTCGGGCCACACCACGGGCCCCCCGGCGGAGAAGGCGTACGCCGTGGACCCGGTGGGCGTGGACAGGACCACCCCGTCGCACCCGAAGCCCGTCACCGGCCGCCCGTCGATCTCCAGCACGACTTCCAGCAGCTTCTCGGCGCCGGCCTTCTGCACGGCCGCCTCGTTCAGCGCCCAGTCGGTGTGCACGATGTCCCCGTTGCGGTGCACGACGACATCGACGGTCATCCGCTCCTCGACCTCGTACGACCGTGCGACCACCCGGTCGACCACCCGGTCGAGGTCGTCGCGCTCCGCCTCCGCGAGGAACCCGACGCGCCCCAGGTTGACGCCGAGCATCGGCACCCCGGAGGCCCGCGCGAACTCGGCCCCCCGCAGCAGCGTCCCGTCGCCGCCCAGCACGATCAGCAGTTCACACCCGTCGAGGCACTGCGGGGTCGCTTCCCCGACGAGTTGCACCTCGTCCGGGAGCGGCAGGTCGCGCGCCTCCTCCTCCAGCACCCGCACACCGATGCCATGCCCCAGCAGGCCCTTGACGACGAGTTCCGCGCTGCGGATCGCAGCGGGCCGCCCGGTGTGGGCCAGCAGGAAAACAGTACGCGCCCGGTTCTGTGTCAACGAGGCCCCTCCGCCACTGCACGGTCGACATCGGCCGGGTCCAGGCGGGGGGCGCCGGACCGCAGCCACAGAAAGTACTCGACGTTCCCCGAGGGGCCCGGCAGTGGACTGGCGGTGACTCCACGCACCCCGAGCCCCAGCTCCCAGGCCTTCTCGGCCACTCCCCGCACGGCCTCCGCCCGCAGTTGCGGACTCCGTACGACACCCCCGCTGCCGAGCCGTTCCTTCCCCACTTCGAACTGCGGCTTGACCATCATCACCAGGTCGGCGTCGGGCCGCACGCACCTTTTCAGGGCGGGCAGCACGAGGCCGAGCGGGATGAAGGACAGATCACCCACGACAAGATCCACAGGTTCCCCATCGATCGCCTCGAGCGTCAACTCGCGTACGTTCGTACGGTCCTTGACGGTGACGCGTTCATCGTTCTGCAGAGACCACGCGAGCTGGCCGTATCCGACGTCCACCGCGACGACGTGCGCGGCGCCTGCGCGCAGCAGGACATCGGTGAAGCCTCCGGTGGACGCGCCGGCGTCCAGCGCCCGCCGGCCCTCGACCACGAGCCCCCGCGGCACGAAGGCCTCCAGCGCGCCGGCCAGCTTGTGCCCGCCCCGGGAGACGTAGTCGGGGTCGCCGTCGTCGCTCTGGACCACGATCGCCGCGGCGGTCTCCACCTGGGTGGCCGGCTTGGTCGCGACAGTCCTGCCGACGGTGACCCGGCCTGCGACGATCAGCTGGCTGGCGTGCTCGCGCGAGCGCGCGAGCTTCCGGCGGACCAGCTCCGCGTCCAGACGGCGGCGTGCGACTCCTGCCACGTTCGGTTCAGCTCCTGCTCTGGTGGGACGTAGGGGGCGCCGGGGGTCCCGGGCGGGCGTCGAGCGCGGTCAGCGCGTCGCGCAGCCCCCGGTGTACATCCTCGTACACCTCCACGTGTCCGTCGGTGGCGAGGTGGTCGGCGTCGGCCAGCCGGGCCAGCTGGGCGTCGACCTCGGCGTTGCCGGTGGGCGCGCGCGGGACGTCCAGGGGGGCCGGGGCGGCGGGATCGTACTCGGGGCCGGGCTCCGCCGCGGCCGGCGCGGGGGTCTCGGACACGGACTCGCTCATGCCCAGACGCTACCCCGAACAGCTGCGGTACCGTCGGTGGCGATGGCCACGATCGAGGAGTGCCGCGCAGCACTGGGAAAGCTTTCGGACAACATGCAGGGCGCCGAGGGCGACGTCCGTGAGGCGGCGGCCATGGACCGCTCGGTGAGCTGCCACATCACGGACCTGGACGTCACCTTCGTCGGCCGGATGACCGGTGGCCGGATCGAGGTGGACGAGACCCGTCCCGGCCCCCCGCGCGAGCGGGCGCAGATACGGCTCACCCTGGCCGGCGACGACCTGGTGGCCCTGGTGGCGGGCGAGCTGAACTTCGCCACCGCGTGGGGCAGGGGCCGGGTGCGCCTCGAGGCGAGCCTGCTGGACCTGTTCCGGCTCAGGAAGCTGCTGTGACCCGCCGCGTGCGGGCCCCGCGCGCGGCCGGCACCACCAGCGGGGTCCCCGTCTCTGGGTCGTCGACGACCTGACAGCGCAGCCCGAAGACCCGCTCGACCAGCTCGGCCGTGACGATGTCGTTCGGGGCCCCCTCGGCGATCACCGCACCGTCGCGCAGGGCGATGAGATGGGTGGCGTAGCGGGCCGCGTGGTTGAGGTCGTGCAGGACGGCGACCAGGGTGCGCTCCTGGGTCTCGTGCAGCTCCGCGCACAGGTCGAGGACGTCGATCTGGTGCTGGATGTCGAGGTACGTGGTCGGCTCGTCCAGGAGCAGCAGCGGGGTCTGCTGGGCCAGCGCCATGGCGATCCAGACGCGCTGGCGCTGTCCGCCGGACAGCTCGTCGACGTACCGGTCGGCCAGCTCGGCGACGCCGGTCTGCCGCATCGACTCCTGTACGACCCGCTCGTCCTCGGCCGACCACTGGCGCAGCAGGCCCTGGTGCGGGTAGCGGCCCCGGCCGACCAGGTCGGCGACCGTGATGCCGTCCGGCGCGACGGAGGACTGCGGAAGCAGGCCGAGGGTGCGCGCGGCCTTCTTGGCGGGCAGCGACTGGATGACCTGCCCGTCGAGCAGCACCCGGCCCTCGGTGGGCTTCAGCATCCGTGACAGCGCCCGCAGCAGCGTCGACTTGCCGCACGCGTTCGGGCCGACGATCACCGTGAAGGACCGGTCGGGGATCTCCACCGACAGCTGCTCGGCGATGACGCGCCGGTCGTAGGCGAGGGTGACGTTCTCCGCGGACAGGCGGTTCACAGTGCTCCTAGGGGTGTTCGGGTGCGTGCCGTTCATATCCGGCCCGCCCTGCGCTCGGTGACCAGCAGCCACAGCAGATAGCCGCCGCCGAGGACCCCGGTGACCACGCCGACGGGCATCTGGTCGGCGCCGAAGACGCGCTGCGACGCCCAGTCGGCGGCGACCAGCAGGGCGGCGCCCATGCAGAGGGAGGGCACCAGGTTCGGACCCGGCGAGCGGGTCAGGCGGCGGGCGAGCTGCGGGGCGGTGAGCGCGACGAAGCCGACCGGGCCGGCGGCGGCGGTGGCGGCCGCGGTGAGCAGCACGGCGCAGACCATCAGCAGCAGCCGGACGCGCTGCACCCGCACCCCGAGGGCGTTCGCGGTGTCGTCGCCCATCTCCGTCATCCGCAGGCCCCGCGCGTTGCACAGGACCAGCGGGACGAGGACGGCGCACACGGCGAGCAGCGGGCGGACCTGGTCCCAGTCACGGCCGTCGAGGGAGCCGGTCATCCAGACGACCGCGCGGGCCGCGTCGACCAGGTCGGCCTTGGTGAGCAGATAGCCGTTGACCGCGGTGACGACCGCGGAGACCCCGATGCCGACCAGGACCAGGCGGTATCCGTGCACACCCTGCTTCCAGGCGAGCAGGTAGATGGCCAGACCGGTCGCGAGACCGCCGATCAGCGCACCGACGGTGACCTGGGTGGCGCTGCCGGACATCAGCACGATCACGACCAGCGCGCCCGCCGTCGAGCCCTGCGAGAGACCCAGCACGTCAGGACTGCCCAGCGGATTGCGGGAGACCGCCTGGAACAGTGCGCCGCCCAGGCCCAGCGAGCCGCCCACCAGCAGCCCGACCAGGACGCGCGGCAGCCGCAGCTCGTTCACGATGAAGTCCTGGTAGGCGGTGCCGTGCCCGGCGAGGGTCCGCAGCACGTCGGCCGCCGGGATCTTCGCGTCGCCGGTACCGATCAGCGCGACGCCCGCGGCGCAGGCCGCGGCCAGCAGCAGTACGACGACGATCAGGGCCCGGACGTCCAGGCGCAGGGAGAGCCCGCCGGGGGCCCGTACGGCACGGCTCCTGGTGTGTGTCCTCACAGCTGGGCCGTCCTCCGCCGTCGTACGAGAAAGATGAAGACCGGGCCGCCGATGACCGCGGTGACGATGCCGACCTGGAGTTCCGAGGGGCGGGCCACGACCCGGCCGACGACGTCGGCGCCGAGCAGCAGCACCGGCGACAGGACCGTGGCGTACGGCAGGATCCAGCGCAGGTCGGGGCCGGTGAAGGAGCGCACCGCGTGCGGGACCATCAGGCCGACGAAGACGATGGGCCCGCAGGCGGCGGTCGCGGCGCCGCACAGCACGGTGGCGGCCAGCATGGCCAGGGCCCGGGTGCGGGTGAGATCGGCGCCGAGGGCGCGGGCGGTGTCGTCGCCCATCGCCACGGCGTTCAGCGGCCGGGCGAGCCCGAGCGCGAGGACCGTGCCGGCCCCGATGAACGGCAGCACCTGCGCGATGGTGGAGCCGGTGGCCGAGGCCAGCGAGCCCACCGTCCAGAACCGCATCCGGCCCAGGGCCGCGCCGTCCATGATCATCACGGCCTGGAGATAGCCGTACAGGGCCGCGCTGATCGCCGTACCGGCGAGCGCCAGCCGTACCGGGGTGGCGCCCCGGCTGCCGCCGAGGAACCACACCAGCGCGCCCACCGCCGCCGCCCCGAGGAAGGCGAACCACACGTAGCCGGTGAGGCTGGTGACCCCGAAGTAGGTGATGGCGGTGACGACGGCCGCCGACGCGCCGGCGTTGATGCCGAGCAGTCCGGGGTCGGCCAGCGGGTTGCGGGTGAGCGCCTGGAGCACCGCGCCCGACAGACCGAGCGCGGCCCCGGCCAGCAGACCGAGGAGCGTGCGTGAGAGCCGCTCGTCCACGACGACGTCGCCGTACGTGCCCGTGTCGTGGAACAGGCCGTGCCAGACCTGGTCGAGCGGGAGCGCCTTGGCTCCGATCGCGATGCTCGCCAGGGCGACGAGCACCAGGATCGCGAGAGAGAGCAGGAGCCCAAGAGCCCTTGCCGCCCGGCGGGTTGGGGGCGCGGGGGCGGTCTCCGCGCGCGGTTCCGGAGGACTGTCGACCAACACGAGGTTAGGTTAGCCTACCCTCGCTCAGGATCTCGATCCCCGGGTACCCGGAAGCCGGTACGGCGTCAGAGCCCGAGTCTCGCCAGCGCCTTGCCGCCGTCCAGCCGGCAGGAACCCTCTCCGGCCGCCGACCAGGCCGCCGCGCACAGGCCACGCAGGCCGTCCAGGGCCTCGCCGTCGCCCTCCAGCTCCAGCCGGTCCGCCCCGGCCGTCGCCGTCCACCCGCCGCAACGGAAACCGTCACCCGCGGGGGTGACTTCGGGCTGGCCGGTGAGAAGCCCCCGCAGATCCGCGTCCACATACGTCGGCCGGTGCTGCGGCGGAGCGGCCAGCAGCTGCGCCCCGTCGGTGACACCGGTCAGCACCAGCAGCGAGTCCACCCCGCCGTTGAACGCACCCTCGATGTCGGTGTCCAGCCGGTCCCCCACCACCAGCGGCCGCTCGGCACCGGTCCGGATGATCGTCTCCTTGTGCATGGGCGGCAGCGGCTTGCCCGCCACCTGCGGCTCCGCGCCGGTCGCGATCCGCACGACCTCCACCGCCGCACCGTTCCCCGGCGCGATCCCACGGCCGCTCGGGATCGTCAGGTCCGTGTTGGACGCGAACCACGGCACCCCGCGCGCGACCGCGTACGACGCCTCCGCGAACCGCCCCCAGGTCAGATCGGGTCCGCCGTACCCCTGCACGACCGCCGCCGGATCGTCGTCCGCCGACTCCACCGGGGTCAGGCCCCGCTCGCGCAGGGCCACCTTCAGCCCCTCCCCGCCGATCACCAGCACCCGGGCGCCGGCCGGCACCTGCTCGCTGATCAGCCGCGCCACCGCCTGCGCCGAGGTGATGACGTCATCCGCCCCCGTAGCCATCCCCAGCTCGGTCAGGTGCTCCGCCACCGCGTCCGGGGTGCGCAGGGCGTTGTTGGTGACGTAGGCCAGGTGCATCCCGCCCGCCCGGGCCCGCTCCAGCGAGTCGACGGCGTGCGCGATCGCGTTGCCACCCGCGTACACCACCCCGTCCAGATCGAGCAGCGCCGTGTCGTACGCCTCGCTCAGGGGGCGGCCGTTGCCCTCGGGCCTCGTCCTGACGCCGTGGCTCATATCCGCATCGCTCCTCGTTCATTCGCCTTTCCCCCGATCATCCCGCATGCCACTGACACACGTACGATGCCGGGATGAACACTGCAGGTCACTCGGAAGCAACGGCGCACCGGGGCCTGGAACTCAACCCGTTCCGAGGCCTTCGTTACGACCCCGACCGGGTCGGCAGCCTGGCCTCCGTCACCTCCCCGCCGTACGACGTCGTCGTACGGCCCGACGGGGTCCACCACCTCCAGTCGGCCGACCCGCACAACATCGTCCGGCTGATCCTGCCCCAGGCGGGAACGCCCAGCGCGGGCACCGAGCAGGCGGCCGACACCCTGCACCGCTGGCTGGACGAGGGCATCCTCACCGCGGACCCGGAACCCGGTCTGTACGTGTACGAGCAGCGCGACGGCAACGGGATGCTGCAGCGCGGTGTCATCGGCGCGCTGCGGGTCTCGGAGCCCGCCGAGGGCGTGGTGCTGCCGCACGAGGACGTCATGCCGCCCGTGGTCGCCGACCGCGCGGCCCTGATGCGCGCCACGCGCGCCAACCTCGAACCGCTGCTGCTGACCTACCGCGGCAACGGCGCGGCCGCCGAGGTCGTCGAACGCACCGCGGAGAAGCCGCCACTGCTGGCCACGACCACCGAGGACGGCTTCGGCCACCGCCTCTGGTCCATCACCGACCCCTCCGACGTGGCCCGCATCCAGTCCGACCTGGCGCACCACCAGGCCCTGATCGCCGACGGCCACCACCGCTGGGCGACCTACCTCCGGCTGCGCGCGGAACACCCCTCCCCCAGCCCCTGGGACTACGGCCTGGTCCTCCTCGTCGACACCGTCCGCTACCCGCTGCGCGTCCGCGCCATCCACCGCCTGCTGCACGGGCTGCCGGTGGCGGACGCGCTGACGGCCGTGAGGGGCCTGTTCCGGGTACGACACCTCGATGGGGACCTCCCCGAGGCGCTGGCGGCACTGGCGGACGCGTCCTGCGCGGGCAACGCCTTCCTGCTGGCCGGAGACGGTGCCTTCCACCTCATCGACCGCCCGGACCCCGGCCTCCTGGCCCGTACGATCCCGGCCGACCGTCCGGCCGCCTGGCGGTCCCTGGACGCCACCGTCCTGCACGCCACGCTGCTGGAGCACGTCTGGCACATCCCTGAGGACTCCACGGCGCACATCGCCTACATACACGACACCGCGGCGACCGTAGCGAAGGCGGAACGCGACGGAGGGACGGCCGTCCTGATGCACCCGGTCCGCGAGGAGGTCGTCCGCGACCTGGCCCGCCAGGGCGTCACGATGCCCCGCAAGTCCACGTCGTTCGGACCCAAGCCCGCCTCCGGCCTGGTGCTGCGGGCACTGGAGATCTGAGCCGGCCGCGAAGGGCCGGAAAACACGAAAGAGGGCAGGCTCCACAGGGAGCCTGCCCTCTTCTCACTCGACCGGCGTCAGCGCTCAGTCCTCGTCGCCGTGCTCCTCGGAGCCACCGGCGGACTCACCGTCGTCGACGGCGCCGGCCTCGGCGCCCTTCTCCGGCTCGTCGTCGTTCTCGTCGTCGTTCTCGCTCTCGTCGAAAGCGTCGACGAACTCCACGCCGTCCAGCTCGGCGAGGCGGTCGGAGGCGTCCGTGCTGCCGTCCCGGTCGGCCTCGACGGCCTTGGCGAACCACTCCCGCGCCTCGCCCTCGCGGCCGACCGCCAGCAGGGCGTCGGCGTACGCGTAGCGCAGGCGCGCGGTCCACGGCTGGACCGAGTTGGAGGCCAGCTCCGGGCTCTGCAGGGTCACGATGGCCGCGTCCAGCTGACCCATGTCACGCCGGGCACCGGCCGCGACGAGCCGCATCTCGACCTGGCCCGCCTTGTCCAGCTTCTGCACCTCCGGGGCACCGGCCATGTCCAGCGCCTTCTCCGGACGGCCGAGCCCGCGCTCGCAGTCGGCCATCACCGGCCACAGGTCGACGGTGCCGGTCATGCGCCGGGCGGCCCGGAACTCCGCGAGCGCCTCGCTGTACTTCTGGCAGGCGTACGCGGCGAACCCGGCTGCCTCGCGCACGGCGGCCACTCGGGACGCCAGACGCAGGGCCACCCTGGAGTAGCCGTAGGCGCCCTCGGGGTCCTCGTCGATGAGCCGTGCGACCATCACCAGGTTCTTGGCGACGTCCTCCGCGAGCGTCTTGGGCAGGCTCAGCAGCTCCTGCCGGACGTCCTTGTCGATCTCCTCGCCGGTGACGTCCTCCGGGATCGGCAGCCGCTTGATCGGCTCACGGTCCCGGTCCCGCTCGTCGCGGAAGCGGCCACCGCCACGGCGGTCGTCGCGCCGGTCGTCACGGCCGTCCCGCCCGCGGAAGCCACCGGGCCGACCACCGCGGTCGTCCCTGCGGGGCCCACGGCCGCCCCGGTCGTCGCGACCCCGGTAACCACCGCGGTCACCACCCCGGTCGTCACGACGGTCGCCGCCCCGGTCGTCACGGCGGTCGTCACGGCGGAAGCCACCGCGATCGCCGTAACCGCCACGGCTGTCGCCGCCGCGGTCGTCGCGGCGGCCGTAGCTGCCGCGGTCGTCGTCGCGGCGGTGCGCGGGACGCTCGTCGTCACGGCGGTAGGCGGGACGGTCGTCGCGACGGAAGCCACCACGGTCACCGCGGTCGCCCCGGTCGTCACGGCGCGGTCCGCGGTCGTCGCGCTGGAAGCCCGGACGCGAACCCCGGTCGCCCTCACGACGGTCGTCGCGGCGGCCGTAACTGCCACGCTCACCACGGTCGCCGTAGCCACCACGGTCGTCGCGACCCCGGTAACCACCGCGGTCGCCACCCCGGTCGCCACCCCGGTCGTCACGACGGTCATCACGCCGGTCGTCGCGACGCGGTCCGCGGTCGTCCCGCTGGAAGCCCGGACGCGAACCCCGGTCGCCGTAGCCACCACGCCGGTCGTCGCGACGCTCGCCGCCGCGGTCGTCGCGGCGGCCGTAGCTGCCGCGGTCGTCGTCGCGGCGGTGCGCGGGACGCTCGTCGTCACGGCGGTAGGCGGGACGGTCGTCGCGACGGAAGCCACCACGGTCACCGCGGTCGCCCCGGTCGTCACGGCGCGGTCCGCGGTCGTCGCGCTGGAAGCCCGGACGCGAACCCCGGTCGCCCTCACGACGGTCGTCGCGGCGGCCGTAACTGCCACGCTCACCACGGTCGCCGTAGCCACCACGGTCGTCGCGACCCCGGTAACCACCGCGGTCGCCACCCCGGTCGCCACCCCGGTCGTCACGACGGTCATCACGCCGGTCGTCGCGACGCGGTCCGCGGTCGTCCCGCTGGAAGCCCGGACGCGAACCCCGGTCGCCCCGGTCGTCACGGCGCGGTCCGCGGTCGTCGCGCCGGCCGTAGCTGCCACGGTCGTTGTCGCGACGGAAGCCGCCCCGGTCGCCGCGGTCGCCGCCGCGGTCGCCCCGGTCACCACTGTCCCGTCGCCGCTGGTCGCGCTCCGGTCGATCGTCGGGAGAGTTGGTGGACATGGTGACTCCTGTCTTCGGTACCGCAAGCATTGTAAAAACAAAAGGACCCCTGGTCCCAGCTGAACGCTGGGACCAGGGGTCCTCCAAAGATTGTTCGGCGGCGTCCTACTCTCCCACAGGGTCCCCCCTGCAGTACCATCGGCGCTGTGAGGCTTAGCTTCCGGGTTCGAAATGTAACCGGGCGTTTCCCTCACGCTATGGCCACCGAAACCCTAATGGTTTCGAGCGAACAAGCACACTTTTCTGTTATGCGTTCTACTCAAAGCCGGCAACTGTTCGTTGCCTCAGAACTTACACAGTGGACGCGAGCAACTGAGGACAAGCCCTCGGCCTATTAGTACCGGTCACCTCCACCAGTTACCTGGCTTCCAGATCCGGCCTATCAACC